>JBBRAF010000007.1:0-117210 GCA_038207045.1 Chthoniobacterales bacterium | reverse complement strand
GGGCGATTGTCACGGCTTCTGCATTGTCACGACACAATCCTCGCCAACTTTCCGAGCTCTCCACGGCGAGTCTGCTACCGGACTGGCGATTGCTGCGCGTGAGACACCCCCGTCCGGTGGCGCGTGCCACTTCCCCGTAATTCTTCGTGTAGGCATTCGACGGTACCCCGGTGATCGGTATCACCACGAAGATAGGATCCGGCGGAGCATTGGCTAAAGGAAGGCATTACCTTCGTGGCATATGCAGTAGAAAATTTTATTTGCGTTGGATTATTTTATGATTTAATAATTAACCAGATGGTTAAACGTTCTTCGAAGAAACTTGATCGCATTTTCTCTGCTCTGGCCGATCCGACGCGGCGGATGATTCTCGCCCGTCTCGCGGAGGGCAACCGGTGCGTGACCGATCTGGCGCCGCCGCACGCGATGTCCCTGCCCGCGGTCTCGAAACACCTGCGTGTGCTGGAGAAGGCGGGTCTGCTGCGTCGCCGGCGTTATGGACGCGTGCATGAGTTGCGCCTGGAAGCCAGGCCGCTTCAGGAAGCCGCCCAGTGGGTCGAAGAATATCGCAAGTTCTGGGAGGGATCGTTCGATCGCCTGGCCGACTACCTGGAGAAGACCGGCAAAGCGGCCGGGAAAGGGAAGGCGTAAATCCATGTGCCCCGTCTGTGTCGCGAACATTGCGCTGGTCGTAACGGGGGCGACCTCGAGTGGCGGTCTGACCGCGTTCGCGCTGAGCAAGTTTTTGAGAGGAAATAAACTAAGACAATCCAGAGGAACCAATGATGAAAATAGAAGAAATGAAAAAGGAAACGAAGCAAACCAATCGTCGGCCAGTCGTAGCGGAGGCTGAGTGGCTGATCGCGCGTAAGGATCTGCTCGCGCGCGAAAAGGAGTTTACGCGCTCGCGCGACGAACTGAGTCGGCGGCGTCGCGATCTACCGTGGGTCAAGGTCGACAAGGAATATGTCTTCGAAGGACCTAGCGGGAAAGAATCGCTGGCCGATCTTTTCGACGGACGCAGTCAACTCATCGTCTATCACTTCATGTTCGGCCCGGGTTGGGAGGAAGGTTGCAAGAGTTGCTCATACCTGGCCGATCATTTTGACGGCGCTAACTGGCATCTCCCGCATCGCGATGTGACCTTCGCAGTCATCTCGCGCGCACCCCGGTCGGAGTTCGAACCCTACCAGAAGCGCATGGGCTGGCGTTTCAAATGGTTGTCGTCGCACGGCAACGATTTCAACTTCGACTATCACGTCTCCTTCACCGAGGAGGAGGAGGCGAAGGGAGAGGTCTACTACAACTACGAAACGGGAGAATTCATGAGCGACGAACTCCCGGGCTTGAGTGTGTTCTACAAGGACGAGAACGAGGATGTCTTTCACACCTACTCGACCTATGCGCGCGGGCTCGACATCTTAGTCGGCACCTACAACCTCCTCGATCTCGTGCCCAAGGGTCGCGACGAGAACTCCGACGCAACGATGGATTGGGTGCGCCGTCACGATGACTACGACCATAGCTCGAACAAGACGGCAGTTGCCAAGTAAAGGCGCGGAGCAGGGTAAGATCACAACTTAGAAACGAGGAATATTATGATCACGAAAACGACGGAAAACATCACCTTGAAGATGACGCGCCTGATCAAGGCGCCGCGCGAGCGCGTGTTCGAGGCGTGGACTAATCCTGAGCAACTCAAGGAGTGGTTCCGACCAGGCGAAGACACGGTTGTTCCGCAGGTGAAATCAGATTTGCGGGTCGGCGGGAAGTATCGCATCCAGATGAAGAACCCGGATGGTGAATTTCATACCTCTGCCGGGACCTATCGCGAAGTGAAACCGCCCGAGCGGTTAGTCTTCACCTTTGCGTGGGAGAAGGACGGCAGCGAACCGGATTTCGGCGAAGTCGAGCCCACTGAGATGCTGATCACTCTGGAGTTTCATGCGCGCGATCAACAAACGGAGTTGGTTTTTACCCAGGAGAAACTCGCCTCGATCGAAAGCCGGAATCGTCACGAGCAAGGCTGGACGGGATGCCTCGACAGCCTAGGGAGGTTTTTCGGCAGTTAAGTGTCGATCCAGGGAAAGGTAGAATCTAAGACGTATTGTTATCACCGGAAGTCCTGATCGACTCCTACATGGCATCGCACCTACTGCGAGATCGGAAGGATCCGCAGGCACCGCCGCCGAGTTTCTTTGCCATCGGGACTAGTAGTCGATCGGCTAAACAGTCAGTTTGGCGCCCAGGCAATTGGCATTGGGCTTGTCTAACCGTGTCGCCATGGCTTTGAACTGGTTTTTAAGTGCTCAGACAAAGCCTCTATGAAGACCCGCGTTTTCGCCGTCAGAGTGCGTGGATAGAGGGCGTGCACCTCGACCGTCTCCGGTCGCAAATCGGGGAGCACGCGCACCAGTTTGCCATCCGCGATCGGTTGCGCGGCCAGATAGTCGGGGAGGCGGCCAATGCCACTGCCGCCGAGGAGCACTTCCAAAGCGGCTGCTGGTTCTGGAATGACAGTTCCCGGCAAGACTTGTACTTCTAATGCCTCTCCGGTCGCGGAATAAAACTGCCAGGTAAGCACGTGATCGGCGCGGGTTATAAGTCTGTGTTCGATGAGGTCGCGGGTCGACTGGGGCGTTCCCCGTTCGCGAAGATAAGCGGGGCTGGCGCAGATCCATAACTCAACGACCGCGAGCCTGCGCGCAATCAATGCGGAATCCGCGGGCGGACCGATGGAGATGGCCAGATCAGTCCCCTCCGCCACCCAATCCACCGACCGATTACCGATGTCTAGCACGACCCTTACTTCGGGGTACCTTCTCAGAAAGGAAGACAGCATTGGGGTGAGCACCCCGACAGCGAATGAATGGGTGACGCCGATCTTTAAGGTGCCGCGCGGAATCTCTACCAGCCCATCCAAGGCAGCTTGAGCTTCCTCGGCAGCACCCAGCATGCGCAGAGCATTAGGCAGGAGCATCGCCCCGGCGTCGGTGAGGCGCAGGTACCGGGTGGAACGCTCAATCAAAACCGCGCCGACCGTCCCTTCCAAGCGGGTGAGCGCGCGGCTCACGGAAGATTTCGGCAGCTTCAGGGAGCGCGCCGCGGCTGAGAGGCTCTTGGTTTTGGCCACCTGTGAAAACAAACGCAGATCGGCAAGTTCCATCATGAAGCGGCGTTTCAGAATTGGAACGATGTGTTCCTAGCTCGGGTCAGCATTCAGGAAAACAGCCTGCTATCGTGGCTTCTATGGCACAAGAAATAAAATCGACAGGAGCTGGCTTGATCGCAGTTGCAGGAGCGACGGGAGGACTCGGCACCAAGGTCGTCCGTTCATTGATCGATCGGAGAGCGACGGTCCGCGCATTCGTGCGTCAGACGCCCGATGATAAGAAAGTCGCGACTCTGCGCGATCTGGGCGCTGAGATCATCCAGTTGGATCTGGAAGACACGCAGGCAGTCGCTGAGGCTCTAAAAGACGTTTCGTGCGTGGTATCGACACTGTCCGGGCTGCACGATGTCATCGTGGACGCGCAATCGCGCTTGTTGGAGGCGGCGGTGGCAGCGGGGGTTCCGCGCTTTATCCCTTCCGATTTTGCCTGTGACTTCACCAAGCTGTCGCCGGGAGAAAATCGCAACCTCGATCTCCGCCGCGAGTTTCACGGGCGGCTGGATCGCGCCGCCATTCGCTCGACCTCTATCTTCAACGGAGCATTTGCCGATATGCTGACCTCGCCGCAATCGCCGTTTTTCGATTTCGAAGCGCGTCGTGTCCAGTTCTGGGGATCGGCAGACCAGCTTCTGGATTTCACGACGATGGACGATACCGCCGCGTTCACCGCCGCCGCAGCCATCGACTCGTCCACCCCGAAGTTTCTACGAATCGCGGGCGACCAAATCAGCGCGCGTAGAATGGCGGAGGCGGCCACCGCAGCTTCGTGCAAAACTTTTGAATTGGTCCGATTGGGCAGCATCGATGACCTTGCGGAAAAGATTCGCAGCGTCCGAGCGGCTGATCCGGAGAGCGAAAAGCAGGTGTTCCCGCCGTTTCAAGGCCTGCAATACGTGCACAACATGTTAAGCGGCCGGGCGAAGCTCGAGAACATAAACAATGACCGGTATCCCGATCTCACTTGGACGCGAGTCAGTGACTTACTGGCGATCCGAGAAAATCAAAATGCCTAACCTTCTGAAATCGCTTCGGCGCTTTGGCAACTTCACCACAAATCATGAACAATAATCCCTCCGATCTGCCGCCAATCCCGGGTGCCGAAGCCTTCGTCCACAACGTTGACACCGCAGCCGCCTATTGGTGGCAGGACATCCTCTGGATCATCCTCGCAAACGGCGAGGAGACCGGCGGGCGCTTCTCCCTCATGGAGGAACTGCTCCCAAAGGACTCGGGTCCGCCGCCACACAAGCACACCTGGTCTGACGAGACCTTTTATCTGCTAGCGGGCGAAATCACTTTCCTCATTGGCGAAGAAATCAAGACTGCGCGTGGTGGCGACCTCGTGCTGGTCCCGCGCAACACTCGCCATGCCTTCCGCGTGGACAGTGGGACCGCGCGCTTTCTTAACGGTTATACGCCCGCGAGCCTGGAGGCGGCGGTTGTCGAGTTGGCGATGCCGGCACGCGAGCGCGCCATTCCGCCCAAAGGGTTGATGCCGCCGTCGATGATGACGCCGGAGCAGTTCCACCGTTACGGCATGGACTTCCTCCCGGGGCCGGATCCGCTTCGGCCGGAGAAGCCTTAAAGCACAAGACGAAGGACAACAGCCTACCGATTTTCCACCTCTCATGGGTACCTTTACACACGTGGCGGAGCCGTGACTCGTATTCGTTGATGAAGACGGCGTAAAAGCAGCCGCTCCTTTACGAAGTTGGTGAAACCGCGGTGCGCCGGCAATCGAACCACAGAACTTCGGTAAGCGATTTCATGCGGCCGCCACGGTGTAACCCCAAGGAGGCGAAGCGAACGGTTCCTAGAAGTGCGCGCCCACGTACTCCCACATCTGATTGTGCCAATAAGGCCATTCGTGCCCGCCCTTCGGGCCCCAGTCGTCCAGATGATGAGCTATTCCGCGGTTCCTGAGCACCTCGGACATGCGGTAGGTTGGCCCGCTGTTCTCCCACGGGCCACAGCCGGTCGCAAGGTGGATGTCGCAGCTCGCGAACTGATGGAGAAACCAGGGATCGTTCTGGTTGGCCATGTAGTCGACCGGGTTATTGAAGTAGAAGTTGTCGTCATACATCCCGTCCATGGAATCGCGCAGGTCGTAGACGCCGGAGAGGGCGTAGCAGCGCTTCACCCGGTCGGGATGCTTGAAGAGGGTGTTAGCCGCGTGATAGGCGCCAAGCGATGCGCCGTAGGTGGTGATCGGGATCCCCGGCGTCTGGCATTGGGAGTCGATGAAGGGGAAGACTTCGCTGGCCACGTAGTCGTCGTATTGCGCCTGCAGCCAGCTGCGATGGAAAGGGTGCGCGCCTTTGTTATTAAATGAATCGCTCTGGACGCCGTTGATGCAGAAAATCCTGATTCGCCCCTCGTCGAGGTAAGGGCCGAGGGTGCGGATCATGCCCTGGCCTTCCTGCTCCTGTTCGTCGCCGCAACTGGTCGGGAACGCGAGGATGGGCAGACCGAAATGGCCGTAAACGGCGACGCCCATGTCGCGATTGAGACGGTGAGAGTACCAACGCTGATAGTCACGATGCATATATGGCGAGGATACTGGGTTGACGGTCCGGGCTCAAGCTCGGTGGGTCAAAGGCGAAGGGGTTAGATCTTAACTATCGACACTTTGTCGCGCTGCCGTAGTCGCTCGCGAGAGATGCGGAACGTCTAGCGGAGAGTTGCGTCGTAGAAAGCGTGAACAACGTTAGCGGTGAAGAAGTTAAAAGTAGGAATTAAAAAGTAGAAAACAATCACTAGACAGAGGACGAAAATAAGATGCAGAACAAGTCAGAGAACTAGGATGAACTCTTACACGCTCGAGCCGGTTGGCTTCATCCGATCGGCAGTGAACTCCGAAAGCTTTCGCGAGTGAAGGGCCGTGAAGACGCGCCGCGGCAGGGACTGGAAGCGAAATCAAAAGGAAGAAGGAAAAATTAAGAATTATTGCCGCGCGAGCGTTTGACGATCGTTACGAAGATTGCGATGAGCTCGCTGCATTCATTTCTCAAAGGCTGAAGCTTTGCAGTGGGCACAATGGCGGCGACGACGAGCAGTTCCAGCCAATACGCGGTCTCTTCGATTTCCCGCAGGCAGTCACCACACTTACCAATAAACTCGGCCTTGCTGCGTCCGCGATATGCCTCGCGGTAATTTGCTCCGATCGATTTGCCCGATCGCAATACTTGTTTTCCCAAGACCTGTGCTTCTGTTGTTTTTGGCAACTGAGTGAACATCCGGATCACGCAAACAGCGAAATCCATCGTTCGATTCCGCAAATCTTCTTCCTTCTGCATTTTCCTTTTTACTTTGCCCGTCAAGGCGAAGCGTGACGTGCTGAAAGGACATCCGCGCCGCGATGAGAGCCGTCCGCTCACCGGCGTGTTTTACACGCGCTCACCTGCACGACCGAACCCGCTCGGACTGCATCCTGTGACGATGCGTGAGATTGACGGCATACGCCTGAAGATCGGGCCGAATCGATTGTGCTTGACCGGGCGGCGTGGCATTTCACAATCTTCGCGCCGCCGTCGACGCCTTGCGACGGCTGTTAAGTAAAGCAGCTGAAGGCCGGAGCTGGTTGCCCGGCCTTCTTCTTTTAGCTCGCGGAACTAACCGATTTAGGACTCCGCAGCTCTATTATCGCGACAATTTGATCTAAAAACCTATTGACTTGGAATAGGTTCGAATCGTGTTCGGGTCGCGGCTGCTTCTCGCAGGTAAATCAGCGCGGCGTACACGATTTATCCCGCATATTCGGACACTTTCCTTTAGAGGTAACATGAAGGGCCAGGCCGGACTGCCGACCTGGCCTTCAGCTTAAAGCGCTCGCGCTGGGACTCGCGAAAGTCGAGCTTACTTGTGGTACGCCGGGGCCGTCGATGTGTTGGTCGTCGCCGACGCGCTTTTGTTCTGACACGCCCCCAAGGTCAAGGCGCCTCCCAAAACGGCTAGGATCATTACTGCTTTTAAAAGTTTCATTCTGTGTTTCACCCCTTTTCGTAGCTAGTTGCTGGTGAGCTATGTAAGTGGGCGAACAACGCCGCGCAATGTTATTCGCGGGGTTGTAATCGAGTGAGATTTTCCGGACTCTAAATTTCAGAAACGCAGTGCAGTTCGTTTGACTCGACGATGTAGCGCTTGCGAGCCGCAACAGCATCAACAACCCATCGCCAGCCGTGCTGGGCGACGACGGCGCAAATAGCCCCATGTCCCGGGCCCGCGCCAGTGAGCTTGCTAGCGATGGTTTTCCAGTAATTAGTGATTTGCTCTTCCCAAGACGCCGGCGGCAAAGGACTTGTTTTCTTTCCAGTGATACTCCGGGTCCCGGGTTACCTGTGTCCAGGCGACGTGGGGCTGGCAGCGCCAGTTGTCGAGCAAAACACCTTTCTCGAACGGTTGGCCTCGGGCCGTAACTACGACGGCGTTATTCTCGCTCGGAGTATCCGGCTGCGATTCGGCCCAGTGGAGCTCGAGGGTTTGCAGCTTAAGCGCATCCAATCGAACGAGAAGCTCCGTGGAGTACTGGAAACAATATCCTCCTTTTCGCGCTCCCATCATGACGTACAGGTTTTGGAGGCCGGGCACCCACGACGCGCCCGGGACCACACGCCACTCGCGAGCCAATTCCAAGCCGGTCGTCACCGCGCAATAGGTAACGCGCCGGGCGTCACCCTGGCTAACGCTAGGCGAGAGTGCCTTGATGGACATTATCAAGGCAGGCTCCTCTGCAGAGCTCGCAACCAACAGTTCTCTACCCGGGCGCGGATAAAGGGCGAGTAGCAGCAGCGGTACCATTGCGAACATACCAGGCGCTAACGGCGAAGAGCGACGGGAAAACATGTTGAGACTGAGAATGATTATACCGCTCCCATTAGCCAATTCCATTCGCAACAACGGCGCCAGTTTCTCCAGCCAAACCTCGTAATCGTGATGCAGGCCCGCCTGGTCCCGAGGCGGCAGCAAGCAATTATCTGCGGGAGAAATCGTGCAAAACGCTGAATTCCGCGAACTGCCGGAGCGACGGTTTTCTTTGTCGCTTCATCGCAATGCTTGTTAGCGCCGTCAGAGTTCTTTTTGCGGACGAGGGCGGGGCCTATTCGCTTTGCCAGCGATCTTGTTCGCAGTGCCACGATGCTTATTTGATTCGTGGGAGAGCGACTTGGGTTTGTCACCAACCGTATACACTTCGCAGAAAGGCGTATTGGTGATTGCCGCTAACCGTAGTCGGTCTGTGCCAGAGCCATGACCGTCTCTGGCAAAGCTAATACGCTTGCTGACGATTCAACGTCGCTGTCCGAGGCCGCAACTTGCGCTCGGGCGCGTTCTGGTTTGCGCCGGCACAACTCCATATCGCGTGATGGCAGTTCTGATTCGTCGGCTCAGGTTGCTTTCTCGCTTGCTCAAAAAAGCATCCACGCTTCCTCATCGACCGATGTGTTTAGAGGGCAAAGCCGTTGTTCAAAATGCGCTCCGCGGGTCGCGGAAAGCGCCTTCGCAACCGTTGCGGCGGGTCGCGCAACTTGCGGCAGGTGATGCCGCAGCAACACAAAGGTACATTACTGCCGCCAAACGTGCGCCGGCTTAGTTCCAGCGGTCGAATCGACTATCGTGTCTAGTGTACCCTAATCCCCGAGCCGGATATGATCGTGTACCCTGGAGTCTGGTTCCAAGTGGCCTGTTCGCTCGGCGCAAAGGGCTCGAAGGTCACCTGAGCGTTCGGGCCCGTTTTAAGGTCGGTAAACGCGTTCGGGCCGGTTTTCCATCGGTCACTATAGGAAGGCGCTGGCGCTACCACAATTTCCTTGGCCACGACGCGGTCTGACGTGGGTTGCGCGACGACGGCATTTGACGCTGTCGAAACTGGCTTGGGAGAGCCCTGGTGATAGTAGATCGCAGCTGCCAGCAGGGTGAGTAGCAAGAGTGTTTTCATGACTGGTCAGTTGTAAATATTAGAAATACTATAATGGCAGACTCTGTATCGCAGCGTCAATTGTTTTTATCCGGAACGCGCCAGAACCTCGAAACCGCCCAGTGCCAAAAGCTTTTCTCAAGCGATTGCGGACTCTCGCGCCCGCGGGGGAGGGCAAAGTCCCGGCACGTTAAACACGGTTGCCGTCGAATGCGCCGTAGAAGACAGACTAAAACGCTGAAAGCCACTACTTGGCGCGACCGACCTGGTTGACAGTTGAGAGGAAAGCTCGAAACAACGACGTTCAGAAGATGGAGATAAAAAGATCTGGTTCGCAAAATTCCGGCAAAGGACCGGCTGAGTATTTTACCGGCGCAGTTCGAATTGATCCGCTGTTCGAGGCGCCCGAACCGGCACGTGTTCGTGGCGCAAGCGTCACCTTCGAGCCGGGCGCCCGAACCGCCTGGCATACACATCCACTCGGTCAGACGTTGATCGTCACTTCCGGTCTTGGGTGGGCGCAGCGTTGGAGCGGCCCGATCGAGGAAATCCGGCCCGGCGATGTGGTTTGGATTCCGCCTAACGAGAAGCATTGGCACGGCGCCACGCCGACTACCGCGATGACTCATATCGCCATTCAAGAGGCGCTGAACGGGAAACCAGTCGACTGGATGGAAAAGGTGAGCGAGGAACAGTATAAAAGTTCCTAGACAGGATTACCCCGATTTTAACGAAACCCTAAAGAATCCTCACTGCGAGACTGCATCGGCGGAGAGACGAAGCCCACATTAACTTTGTGGTCTTCGTGTGCTCTGCGATTAATCCAATTCTAACGAGACCCCGAAGAGGGTCTTGACCACAGAGGTCGCAGAAAGCGCAGAGACAAAGCCAAGTTAGTGCTCCGCGTCTCTGCTGTTAATCCAGTTTAATCTTGTGAATCCTGTTCAAGTATCTTCGCGAATTTTTCGATCTACTTACTTAGCGCAGGAGCACTTCGCGCGTGATACTACAGAATAAAATTGCGGCGCTAGTCCGGGAATTCATGAGGTAGCGGCCGCGGACGCAGCGGCCACCTACTTCGGAATAGTCATCGTCCGCACGCGGGCTGCCACGATCAGCACCAGGCGGGTTTTGCGGGATCCATCGCGATGTCGGGGATGTTACCGCAACGCCCTTTGAAAGCACAAACGGGAATACCGATCGCGAACGCAAACCAACGCCGATCCCAATCGCCAGCAGGGAAAGGAAGTGGCCGTTTAAAAAAAGAGGATCGCTGAGAGAAGCAGGAACGCAGGAATCGATCTGCAATCTGGGAAAACCCGGGGAACAGGACAAATAAATTCCTACTTTCTTGCGTTCCTCAGAAGTCCTACCAGGGGCGGCGACGGTTTTCTGACTCGGCATGAGGTTGCGCGATGCCGATCCCTCTGCCTAAGCTCGCACCCAATGGAGTCCTCCACTATCGCGCCGAGATCAGCGAGGAGTGCGTTCTTGCGAACTGAATTTCCCCTTTTCATCGGGTTGGCCAGCGCGGCGTTTTTTCTGTGGCTTGGTAGCGGAGCGTTGGACCATCTCGCGGATCCGTTAGTCCTGAGCGGAGTTTTTGCCTGGCTTCTTATCGTCGTGCTTTGGTCGGCCATCTCGGTAGTGCGTCATGCCGACTGCCTCGCGCTCAAGACCGGTGAACCCTACGGGACGCTTATCCTGACGCTCTCCGCGATCACGATTGAAGTGATCATGATTTCCGCGGCCGTCTTGCATGGAGCGAATAACCCGACCCTCGCCCGCGATATGATGTTCGGCGTGGTCATGATCGCGCTCAATGGATTAGTCGGATTGTCCCTCCTCCTTGGCGGACTTCGCCACCACGAGCAACACTACAATCTCCAGGGAACCAGTGCCTATCTTAATACCATCATGGCGCTGTCCGTGCTGGGTTTGGTGCTGCCGAACTACACCACTTCGTTCTCAGGTCCGCGCTTTTCAACGGTGCAGGAAATATTCCTCGTCGTCACTTGTCTCAGTCTTTACGCGGTCTTTCTCATGACGCAGACACGACGGCACCGCGCCTATTTTGTCGAGGCTGAAGGCGCCGCGGTGAGCACAGGTGACACTCACGATATCCAAGTCCGCTCAATCGGGTTTCACACGGTGATGCTGTTTCTTTACCTTATCGCCGTCGTCATCCTGGCCGAGAAGTTTGCCATCCCGTTAGACAACTCCATCGAGCGCTTCCGAATGCCGCAGGCTTTTGGCGGAGCCATCGTGGCCGCTTTGGTCCTGGCGCCGGAGGCTCTAACTGGCATCAAGGCAGCGATGAGGAATCAACTGCAGCGCTCCGTAAACATCCTGCACGGGTCGGTCCTGGCTACCATCGGATTAACCATCCCAGCCGTCCTCGTTATTGGCATGTCGACAAAGCGCCCGGTCACGCTTGGGATTGAAGGCGGCAATCTCCCGCTGCTCCTGCTTACCCTTGCCGTGAGCATCGTGACTTTCGGCAGCGGCAGAACCAGCGTCTTACAAGGCTGCATACACCTTCTGCTCTTCGGCGTATTCCTGCTTCTGATCTTTTGTCCCTGACGCCAATGCTCGCGTCCACGTCTTATCATTCCGAGCGAAGCGGAGTCGAGGACCTCTAGCTGTTATCGGCCGGCAGTTGATCTGAGACGTCTCGCCCATTCGACTCCGCTCAGGGTGACGGCGCGACATGACAAAGCAGGAGGAATTCGCTAAGGAAAGCAGGAGTTAAATCAGGAAGCCAGGAACCCGGGAATAGAAACAAAGAAATTCCTGACCTCCTCAACTATCCTCCTGGTTTCCTGGATTCAGATTAGCTCCCTCGTTTTTAAACATGAACATCGAAACGCTCCATATCGGGATGAAGGTTCGCCATCCGCAGTATGGCGTCGGGACCGTGAGATCCCTGACCGAGCAGACAGCCGAGATCGCATTCGAGGACGCCCCGCGGACAGTCGCGCCCGCCTCCAGCGATCTCCAACCGGCGGAGGCGAGCGCAACTTTGCGCGAGTTAGAGATGCCGCTGGCGAATCTGATCCGCGATACCGCTCACGCCGTGGTCGAGGCGCTCGGGCTGGAACAAAATGATGTGGTCGTAGAAGGTCTGGCGACTCGATGGCAGCGCGGAACGCTGGTTATGCGATCAGCGGACAGTTCGCTCCACCCGAAAGAAGTCCCGCTCGAGACATTCTTCCACAAAATCGTCATGATTCGGAACAACCTGCGAGTTCTCGAGCAGAAAGTGAACGCAAGCGACAAACTAAGCGATGCCGACAAGTTCGACATGCAACAGTACATCACCCGCTGTTACGGATCGCTCACGACCTTCAACATCTTGTTCAAAAACAAGGACGATCAGTTCCGAACCGGCGGATGAAGCGCCCCTCTGGTATGGCGAGTTCGCCCCCAAAGAAATGATTACGCGATTATCACCGCGCTTCTTCACTGCGCCATAGCCTTGGCGAAGGAGGATGTCCCACGTGCGGCCCGCATTTTTGTTCTATGAAGATTACGAAGACGTTGGCAAATAGATGGTTGAACCACGAATTGGACTTCTGCTGTGCGCGCTGGCACACCTGCGCCATACGCCGCCAGCGATTCTGGGGACTGCAATTCCCGCCTCACTCCAGCAAGGCGGCGCGAAATCAGAAGCTCACGCGCAACCCACCGCTGATGTTATGCACGCTGTAGTTTTCGCGACCCAGCTCGCCCGTGTAATAGGCGAAGACGCCCACACGCGGCGTTAGCTGCGCCGAGACGCCCACATCCAGGAGCAGACCATCGCGACCGATGTGAGGGCCTTGCACGGTGAACGAGTTCGCCGAGATAAAGCCGGCATCGATGCTCGATGTGCTGGTGAGATATTCATGGTCCCATTGCGCGCGCACCATGGGTGTGAGCGCGATGCGGCCGACCTTTGCCGTGTAGGAAGCTTGCAGGCCGACCGCCGATTTTAGTGAATCCTGGCTCTGCGAATCGATCGACAACGAGCCCAGCGCGCCCTCCTCCGTGAAGCCATCGATTCCGAACCGGCCGTAGCGGAGAGAGGCGAGCGGACCGAAGCTGAACCGGCCGATATGGACGTCGTAGCCGGTTCCAATTAAGGCATCGAAGTCGGTTCCATTAGTATTGCCGCGCGCGAATCCCCCTGCGGTCAGGCGTCGGGTATCGATCGAGCCGTAACCACCGCCGACAATGCCATTCACATAGAACCCTTCATTATAGTAGGTCCCGTAAAAGCTGCCTTTCCCGCTGTTACCTTCCAGGCTGCCGCCGAGATTCAGGTCGGCTGAGGTGTTGGCATAACCGAACGCCCCTCCGAGCACGAAATGATCGGTGACGCGGTAGTCGGCGCCCACTGTGACGCCACCGGTGTTAAAAGATGAACCCCGCGCAGCGCTGGTGCTTTCCACATCCACGAATTCCCCGCTGCCGGAGATGAAGAGCCCCCAGCGTTTGTCCGGTGCGGCCAACTGTGCTGAAGACACGACTTCTTTGCCGTCGCTTAACATCTCTTTGCTATCGCTCCGCATCTCTTTGCCGTCGCTGATTGGCCTGGTGCGGGTGTCGCTGATGGCGAAGCCGGAATCGCTAAAGCCGGTTGCTCCTTGGCGCACGTCCCACAAGCGGTGCTCGATATTGTTCACTTGCACGTCCAAAACGGCCAGACCTGTCGTGAAGATCGACGCCAGATCTTCCGGTGAGAGAAGATCAATCGCACCGAGAACCTGCGAAGGTGGTAAAGTCCCCAGTATTCGGATGAGCTCGCTCCCCGGATGGTCCGCCGCCAGTCGATGCAGCGCACCCGCAATCGCGAGTTCGTTCGGAGTGACCTGGCGTGGAAGAGGCGCCGTGGGACTCGGCTGCGGAGTCGGCGTCGCGGTCGGACTCGCAGTGGGACTCGGGCGCGGCGTTGGTGTCGGACTTGGTCGCGGCGTTGGTGTCGGAGTGGCTGTTGGAATTGGTGTTGCAGTTGGCGTCGGCGTTGCGGTTGGTGTCGGTGTCGGTGTCGGCGCCGTGATCGTATTACTGTCGAGCGTTACCGCCCCGTTGAGGGCAAGCGCCCGGCCTTCGAGTGTGGCTCCGGTATTCAAAGTAATGCTTTGATCGGCGATAATCGTGCCGACAAAACTGCTTCCGGCCCCCAGTGTGGCCGAGCTGCCGACCTGCCAGAAGATGTTTACTGAGTTCCCGTTCAGGAGCGTAATCTGAGACGCCGGATCTGCGCCTAAGGTGGTGCCGATCTGGAAATGAAACGCTGCGTTTTGGTTTCCCTGGGTATTGAGAGTGAGTGTACCGCTGAGTTGCGCGAAAGTGTCAAAGCGGTAGATCCCGGGAAGGAGAGTTAGACCTCCCAAATTAATCCCGGTTAGGTTGCTCGTCGGCGTCTCCCCGAGTAACTGGTTGTAGGCCGACAGTGCTCCCGCATGGGCCGCGATGGCAACCGCGTCGTTGCTGTGGATTGAACCGTTGACAACCGTGCCCGGCGGGAAACCGGTGATTGCGCTTCCCGGACTGACGTCAACATCGCCCGAGATGATGCTTGGGCCCGTGTTGGTCACCGCGCTCGCGCCTAAAACCGCTGTGTCCTGTGCGCCGCCTAACAAAATGGTTTGAGCTGTCGCGGGCCAGGAGGCGGCGAGCAGCCCAAGAAGGATGACGGCAATGGTTTTGACTCCCGCGAGACAGGGTCGCATACCTGCGCTCAAGCAGGTTGCGTGCAGACGGCAGCCTCTACAGCGTCCCAGAATCGTAGGCCCGTTCGCCGTGCAGCGACGCGTCCAGGCCCAGGTCTTCGTCCGCTTCTGAAACTTTCACCGTCGCGAACAGGTTGATCAACGCCAGCATCACGTAGGTAAAGACGAAAGCGTAGAGCGACGCGCCCAGGACCGCGAGGCATTGCACGGCGAAGAAATGAGTGCCACCGGCCAATAGTCCGTTCGCGCCCGCGGCATTCATCGCTTTCGAGGCAAAGACTCCGAGCAGAATCCGGCGGATAACGATCGCTTGGCGGGCGTCCCGACGATCAGCTGTTAAATCAGGAATGCAGGAAAAAAGGAAAGAATTCGCACAACAAAGCGGCGAGCGTTACGCGAAGGCATCAGCTCCGGGGAGCGGTACGCGCCTCGCGTGTCGCGAACTTTGATCGAATGACGGCCTAGCGCCCAACCATCTATCTTATCGCCGGCGGCAACGGCGCGGTCCGAAGAAAAACGCTAACGAACACGGAATTTGATTTTCTGTTTCCTGATTTCCTGGATTCCAGATTAACTCCTGTTTTCCTGCAGTTCTCAGAGAGCCTGCGTAAACCGCTCACTGCGCCGTGCCGACAATCAGAATGACCGCGACCAGCGCGCAGGCGATGCCCGCATTTTGCACGAAGCTAAGACGCTCGCCCAAAACGAAATGGGCGAGGATGACGGTGCCCGCTGGATACAGCGACACGAGCGTAACGACAATGCTCAACGGGCCGATGCGGGCCGCGAGCATCATCAGAACGTTGGCCAGCATATCGAGCGCGCCACCGGCGGATGCCGTGACGCTGGCCGGCCGCCGCATTCGCAAGGTCTTGCCGGTAACCAGTGCCGCCAGCGCAAACAACGCGACCGATGTGAGCCGCGCCACGATGAGCGGCCACATGCCGGAGGCGCTCGTCGTTCGCGCGAGCGAGAGAAGGAAAATGCCAACTGCGACTCCGGCAAACAACGCAAGTAACACGCCCGGCGGTAGGCGGCCGGTTCGCCTTTCGTCGTTTTCGGTGGCACTCGGTTGCTGGCTCACCATCACGATTGCTATGAGTGCGAGGACAATACCGGCTGCGGTCGGGATCCCGACTCGCTCGCCCATGGCAAAGCCGAACAGGACCGGGATGATCGCGGAAATCACTGCCGTAATCGGCGCGACTACCGCCATCGTTCCGACCGCGAGTGCGCGGTAGAGCAACGCGACACCTCCGCCGCCTGAGAGCCCGGCGCACACGCCCCAAAACCAGTCGCGCGGCGAAACCACCGCGGCGGGCAAGAACGGAAGCGTCCCGAGCAGAAGCAGGAGTCCCACGAATTGCGAGACAACCACTGTGGCAATCGTGTTCGCGCGACGCGCGGTCAAACCGCCGAAAAAATCCGCGCTGCCGTAAAGGACCGCAGCGCTCAATGCGAGAACCTCGATCACGTTCGGCCTGGCGGTGGCGGTTGAAGTCGGCCACACGAGCGCGAGCCATTCCGGTCAAGTCTTCCGCCGTATGGTTGGCGTGATGTCGACAGAGTTCTACGGCGCATCGTGAGAAGGCCGATATGACCTGCAGCTCACAGTCGTTCGCGCCAGCGGCGGTCATGCTGCGCGCCGTGTAAAACGGCGTGCACGTAGAGCGTTTGGTCTACTGCGGAAAAGAAGATCCGATATGGAAAACGCTCTGTCAGAACGCGGCGGACCTCGCCTTTGGCACGAACGATTCCGAACAGATCGGGATTGCGAGCGGCGCGATCTGTCGCAAGGAGGATCTCGTCGATCAGGTCGCCAGCGAGACCGGGTGATCGCTCGTCGTACCAAGCCGCAGCCTTGACCACATCGTCGATCGAGTCTGATCGAAAGATGACCTGATGGATCATTGCGGCTTCAGCCGCTGCAGAACTGCGCCCTTGAGCGATTCCGCCGGAACTCCACCTTTCGGGTCAGCTCGGAAGTTCCTCAGACGTCGGTCGAGGACAGCTTCCTCTTGAGGCGTTAGTTCCTCGTCAGCTTCTATCGCTCGCCTTACGAGCTGCTGCCGCTCCGCGAACGACAGTTTCGGGATTGCCTCCAGGATTTCGTTCAGGCTCATTGCTTCACAGGCTTCGCTTCCACTAACCAGCTCACGAATGCATCTTGCCGCAAAGCCCCCCATCGAGCAAGCGATGGTGGTTGTCTCCGCTGCGATTCGTGATACGGGAGCGGATCGCCCGAGGCGAAGCGGCCGTTGCGCAAATGCTGGCCGAGCCCGGTGTCGTTACCGGCTGCTTTCGGCTCCGTTTTCCACGCGGCAATTGGATTTACCGCATCAGCGATAGCTGGGGGAATTTCGCGGTCGATCTTTTCGGATTCGCCTTTGGCGACCATGGGATTTTTTGCCGGCGTGAACATTTCGACGCCGTGGGAGGATTTCCCGATGTGCCGTTAATGGAGGGACGCGGAATTCTGTCGCGCGCTCAAGAAGTTCGGACGAATGCGTCAAGCTCGCCTGGAACTTCAAACGAGCCCGCGACGCTATGAGCGTCTCGGAGCGTTGCGCACGACGTTGACCTATCTGTTGATCCTGGCTTTGTATCTTTGCCACGTCGATCTGGTCCGGCTGGCCCGCCTGCACCGATGGTTCGGGACGCGTCCGCGCAGCTCCAAGCCGATAAAAGCTACTCGCCGAGATTTGGATCATCAACCGGGAAGGCGATTCAAAAAATCGAGGGCATGAGCTTCACGAAAAAAATGTCGGCATGCTTCTGGTTACCGTTTGCAGAGAACGCGCTTGACGAGCAGACGATTGCTCGATTCCGCGCCCTTTTCGTAGCTAGCAGTCTGGTGTTAAGCGACAGCAAAAGAAGATGAATTAGTAAGACTGCAGATATACGATAAGTCGATCCTGAGGAACATGATCACGACTGAAGCTGTCGTTGCGAAAATCGTAAAGTTCATCGTCCAGAAGAGTGCCGTAAAAGTAGCCTCTTTAGCGCTGGATAGTAAAAAGAAGGCCTGTCGAGCTCTCACTAAACTTTACTACTGCGTGCAGGCTCTCGATGAAGCGACTGAACAGTTTCTTGCCACGTTTGATCACTTTCGCAGCTCTGGGAATGCGAAAGCGCTTCTCACGGCGGTGACAACAACGCCCACAAAATCGAACGCGCGACGAACATGTTCATTGACCTGAGCGAGGAACTCCAGCCGGGACTGGAGATCATAGACCCACGTGGCGAAAGAGTAAGAGGTCGCTGTCATTTTGAGATCTACACGCATGATCCGAAGGCGGCGCGGCGGTTGTACGAAAACGTGCTCGGCTAAGATTCAAAGTTGGAAGGCGGACCCGTGGAATACTGGATAGTGACGACGGGTAGCAAAGGAAAATTCTTGCCAACTAGGTTTCATCTTGAGATACCCAGATTGGTTAACACCCGAGCGCGTGTCGGCTGTGTGTGCATTGAGTGAAACAGGCCTCGCCTAAAGTCTTTTTTATTCGCGATGGCGTTCAGTGCGGGCCCGTTGTCGACTCAAGAGTCCAGCGGATGATCCGTGACGGGGAACTTGCTTCGGATTGTTTTGTTTGGAAGGAGGGAATGGCCGACTGGCAACCCGCGAATTCGGTGCTTCCTCGATTAGCAACCAAGGATCAAAAGGATGGATTACGCGCGCTGGGTCTTTCCGTTCGGCGTGGACTGACAGTTGAGGATGCAGAAAGCGAGCTTGCAGCAGTTACTTCGGCGGACCCTGAGAAAGCAGCTCTTTGGAACGATTGGTCAGCTAGGCGTCAGAAGAAGAATCAAGTAATCGCCTTTTGCGCTTCGCGGAATCCGCCCTTGCCGATTTCGACCTTCTTCTTAGAAGAGGTTCTTGAGCACTCGCAGATCGCAAATCCAGATTCCTTTTTCACTACCACCCCGGAGGAATTTGTGGCGCTACTTAACGAAACCCATCCAATCCACACGTGGCGCGACGATTTGGCGACAGAGCCGCAACTGCGACTTTTGCGATCGAATGATGTCGCTATTCACGATGGTATGACCAAAGGCGAAGCGCATGACTTGATTGACGCTCTCCTGAACGGCCCGACTGAGGGTCAAAAACGCCGCTTGCTATACTATGGCATCGATTCCATCGGCGTGAGCAAAGAGCAGGCGACGGAATTAATCGACGATTACATCGCTGCTCACCCGGACGCAGAATACGGCTATCAACTGTGGAAAGCGCAGTATATGCGCACGCATCCGCCTGCAGGGATGAACTCAGATCAATGGGGCGAGGCTTTAGACTGGATGAATGATCAGTCGGAGACGATGACGGTCTCTTTGCCCGACCCGATCCCGGGGGACGAGAGGGCCTCACCGAAGCAAATTGTCTATATACGATCGCTCGTTCAGCATATCGACGAAAACAAGCTGCAGAGCCTCACCAAAGCTCAAGCTATCTCATTGATCGAACAAATAAGGTTTCAGAGAAAAGTATTCACTAAGAAGAAGGCCGAAGAGTATGTCGCCACGCATCAGCGGGAGCCAAAATTAGCGGGTATTCTCATCGTCATTATTGTCGCGATCGCAGTGACCTTGGCCTTGGCAATCCTGAGTTCGCAAAGTTAAACGAGGGGAAGGAGAAACAATTGCGGATTGCGAATTGGAGGCACGACAAACCCCCTCGGGCGTGCATTCTGTGACCGTGCGTGCGATTGACGGTACACGCGTGAAGATCGGCCTGATTAGGCGATTGTCACGGCTTCTGCATTGTCATGACACAAGCGGTGCCAACTGTCCGAGCCGGACTGGCGATTGCTGCGCGTGAAACACCTGCGTCCGGTGGCGCGTAACACTTCCACGGATTCTTCGTGTAGACATTTCGACGGCACCCCGGTGGTCGACATCAAATCAGCCTCGACACGCGCCGACGAATAATGGGCTTGAAGTTCAACCGACGACCTTCGCGACCCGTGACTGACTTCGCGCTCAGGCCGCGCGAAGACATGCCTAAGCCGGCCTTTTGCGTGTGGGAACTCGCGCCCGTCTAGTCCGCCGCGGCGGAGGAGCGATTCCTGAAGTCAGCGCGCCACGAAATCGCCGGGCAGGTTGGCTGCGCGATCTCTACGCAGGCGCGGCTTGAGTCGAATATCAACGATGGACAGTGCGAGGCAGCGCGCTCCATATTGCGAAAGGTTCTCGCCATAGCCCTTTTCCTCTGATAATCACCACGACTGAATGAATAGGAATATTTTTTATATCATCGGGGTCATCGTTGTTATTATTATTGTGCTGAAAGTGCTGGGCGCCTTTTAGCTCCGGGGGGCCGCGATGACTGACTTCGCGCTCTGGACGCGCGAGGGGAGCGCCTAAGCCGGCTTTTTTTGCGTATGGGAACTCGCGCCCGCCTGGTCCGCCGCGGCCGCGGAGCGATTCCTGAAGTCAGCGCGTGACGAGGCTGCCGCGCAAGTTTGGATGCGCGATCTTTACACCGGCGCGGCTTGAGTGGCTGCGGCCTGTGTTATAGCGGGCGTTAGCTAACGCGACGGCGGAGGCGGCTTCCGGCCAGTAGGGCGGTCAGGGCAAGAAAGAGTAACCCGAGGGTGGAGCCTGTGTCTGGTACTGAGGTTGCCGTATCGACAAAGTAGCCACCGTGCTTCGGAAGCCCGGTCACGGTGGAGAACTGCGTGGCAACGCCCGTGGTCGTGTTAATGGTGAAAATACCAATATGCGAGGTCGCGTCAGTATCGATTCCGTAGAGTGATTTTCCATCGGAGAACAAGTTAAGAATGTCAGTGCCAAGGCCGATCCCCACCGGGGTCAGTGCGCCAGTAGAAGTATTAACTGTGTATAGCACCGAGCTGGTTCCATCAGCCGGCAAGAAGTCGAAATACAAGTTGCCGCCGGGGCCGAAGGCGAGATTGCCTGTGGGAAAGAATCCTGAGTTGGGACCGGCAAGTTCTCCCACGAGCGAGTTGCTATTTCCATCTCCAGCGACCGAATACAAGCTGACGTTCATTGGATCGAGGTTGTCAGCGAAAAAGTTGCCGGTAGAGCGCGAATAGGCCAGGCCAAAGAAGGCGGAAGGAGCGGTACTGCTGCCGTACTGCGCTGTCACGCCAGAGGGGCTGATGGTATAAAGATGGCCAGAGTTGAGATCAGCGCCGTAGATTTTGCCGCCTGGTCCGGTCGTTAGGCCAAAAAAGAGTGGAGTCGTGGTGGCGATCTGGCTGAATTGGCCGGTAGCGAGGTCGAGCGTGCCGAAGAGGTTCCTCCTGCCGTTATCAGCAGTCACATAAATCGTAGTCGCCCGCGCAGGTGCAACGTTAGAAAGGATGAAAGCAAGGAGGGCTAAAAGAATTGCCTTGCGATTGATCTTCATTGCCATCGATTTCCCGTAGTTGTTGTTTCTCTTTCGCAGAAGAAAGCGTTGGGAGTTTTTTTTAGTGTTCATAGGATTGTGACCGGTTTGCTTTGGTCCAGAAACTGAAGCGCCCCTCACGATTCTTCGTGCTCCTCGAAGCGACAGCCCTTTGTGAAAGCGGAGCTTGGACAAAAAAAGGCTGCTCCGTCAATCACCAATTCGCTACAAGGATGGCGACGCCGTGGCTGACTTCGCGCTCTGCGTTCGGTCGCTGACTACTTCAGCGTAATCTCGCGCATGGTTTTATTGCCGATGATCTCACGCAATTCGGCACGCTTCATCGCACCCTGGCGCATCTGATCTTCGTTGCCGATGGTTTTCGCTGCGATTGGATCGGTCTTTTCCCTGAGGTTATCCAGCGCCGCCATGTTCTTAAATTCCACCATGTTCATGATGTTATAATCGCCGGGCGTTGAAGCATCGCCGAGTAACACTTTATAGCTCACAATTAAGCCCTGCTTCTTCTCTTCTTCCAGGGTGGTCTTTAGATTCTTAGCGAGACCTTTGAGGTAATCGTCATCCATGCCCGGTTTGACATGGACCATGGTGATTTCCCAGACACTGCCCTCGGTATACGGTGCGGTGCTGCTGCCGGTTGTGGCCGTGCTGCCCGAGCTAGACGGGCTGCTGCTCTGCGCAGGACAAAGGGCGCTTCCGCCTATTAAGAGGGCGGTTGTGGCGAATAGTCTGGTAGTAATTTTCATTTGGGATGGGTCCTTCTGTTTCGATTTACACGTTGTTGAGGCAACCGAATCCGCGAAGCGGATTAGTCGCGCAAAAGGATTGAGGGCAGTCTCCCAGCAAGTCAATGTAATTCAAAGACTTGTAAGGGGGCAGCGAGGCTGCGTCGGTGCGAATCTGAATGAGACGTTGAGCGCACCGGCCGCAGTCTTGCGCCGGGCCTTTTCTCGCCGCACCGTGGCTAAATCTGCTCGATGGTGCTGAAGAGTTTTTGCGCGTCGACCGGCTTAGTCAGGTGAAAACGAAAACCTGCGGCGACACTCCGTTCGATGTCCGATTCCATTCCATAGCCAGTTAGCGCAATCCCTATAACGGAAGACTTGGCGCGCAGTGCTTCCATTACCTCGTAGCCGTTCCCGTCGGGTAACCCGAGGTCGCTGATCACGAGGTCAAAGTCTTCCTCCTGCGCGAGCGCCAGCGCGCGCGCCTTTGTCTCCGCCAAGTGCACGCGGTGCCCGCGCTTCTGCAACAGCCGCGCCATCAACGTCGCGGTCGGCGCGTGATCTTCCACCAGGAGAATGCGACGGGCACTACCGGCCGCTGGAATCGACCCGGAAGGTTTGCGATCCACCGCCTCATTGCATGATACGGTGTCGAACTCGAGAACGAAAGTGGCGCCCTTGCCGACGCCTTCACTTTCCGCCCCCAGCGATCCACCGTGCAGTTCTACGAGAACCTTCGAAATCGCGAGGCCAAGACCGAGCCCGCCATAGACACGATTGACGTCCGTATCGCCTTGCTCGAAGGCATTGAATATCTTCGGCAGGGCGTCCGCCTCGATTCCGATTCCTGTGTCCTCGACGACGATGCGTAACCGGCTGCCGTCCTCTGCGTTTTCCGTTCGCACGGTCACCTTGCCGTCGGACGGCGTGAACTTCACTCCGTTCCGGATCAGATTCCAAAAGACCTGCTGAATACGCGCGGGATCGCCGTTGATGCAGAGGTTGGTTGCTTCGAGCTTCAACAAAATTTCCGGCTGCGATTCCGACGGATCGCCGCGGACGACAATGGTCGCCTGTTCGAGCAATTCGTGCGCATCAATGTCGGTGCGATGCAGTTGTATCTTTCCATTGGAGATGCGCGTCAGGTCGAGCAAGTCGTCGATCAACCTCGCCTCCAGCTCGACGTTGCGCCGGATCATCGAGATGTCGGCGCGAATTTCCAACGGAATGTTCGGATCGGTCTCCATCGCGCTCGCCGCCATCAGCACCGGATTTAACGGCGTGCGCAGTTCGTGACTTAAGACCGCAAGAAAACGGTCTTTCGCCGCATTTGCGCGCTGCGTATCGGCCAGCGTGTGCCTCAGCTCCTCCCGCGCTTTCTCAAGGGAAACCGCCAATAGCTTCGCCTGGGTAACTGCTTGTTTGGCGACCGCGGTGTTTCCTTCGGCGACCGCTGCCGTCCTTTCACCTTCAAATGCGGCGGCGATCAGCGGGAGGAGCAGACTGATGTCGATCGCGATCCCGAGATTATGATCACCTCCGAGAAGGACCATCACCGAGCCATCCTCCGCGGCCAGCCCGGTGGCGTTCGATAGCACCGCTTCAGGAAACGGGAGCTGCGCCTGCTGGAAAGAATCCCTGGTGCAATCAAGCAGGAACGCCTGCCAGCGTTTCGAGTTTGGCAGCGTCTGCGGAAATCCTGGCGCCGGGAGAAGGATTCCGAGTTCGCGATCGGGAACGAACATGAGCAGATCCTCCGCGCCCGCATACGCGGCCAGGGCTCGCGCCGCCGGGCGCCGATTCGCGGGCTCGGTCAACCCGGCGATCAGCGCCAGCAACCGCCCCTCCGGATCGGCAGCCCGCTTACGCCGGGAGGACACAAACGACGGCCGTGCAATTATGGAAGCCGTTGAATTGCCCGGTCGTTCTGGCGACTTGTCCATAGGTGTTGCATCCCGCGAATTGCGTTTCCCCGAGCACTTCCTTCAAGGCTTCCAGCTCGTTCCCGAACTCCTTGCCCATCCGCAGTCGCGTGGCCACGCAGTCGAAAAACAGAGCAACGCCCGGTTGATGCCCATTCAATTGCTGTACCGCCGCGCGCGTTGCATTCGCCGCCGCGTCGCGCGCCGACGCCGAGTCCGTCGTCATCACGCATAACGCCGCGCCCTGCGGAATTTCCGCTGCACATAGCACCGATCCGTCCGCATTGATCGCGAGCGGGACGCGTAGTTTATAGCCATCGCCGGTCTCGATTCCGAGAATATTATGCAGGAAAAACGGCACCGGATCCTTCTCATCGAAGCTCTGGTTCGTCGTCTTCGCGTGCTCGCGAAAAATCTCCAGGATTGGCGAAGCATTCAAGCTCACGAGTACTGCGCCTTTCGATTCCGTCACGCGCATCGGTTTGGTGGCTGGCGACCAACCATGCCGTACTCCGATGCCGATCGGTTTCTCCGAGATGATCTCCAGCGCGACTGCTGCATCGGTGGCGATCTCGTTACCCAGAAACACTTGCGTCCGCCGAAAATTCGCATCGTCACCCGCGCCACCGCCGAAGAATTGATGGCTTCCGGCCGTAGTCAATGTCAGCTCTTCGATGATCTCATCGGCGTGTCCGGCGAGCGCATCCGTCAGGATAAGCGCCGTGCAATACTCATTCGCTCCTTCCTGGCCGCACCGGAAATCACGCACCATTTCTTGCGCCGCTTTCTTTCGGTCCGCGCTGATGCCGCGCCCCATTCCAGCGGCGAATTGCAATTGCGACGATCGGATCGCGACCGCGCACGCCTTCCCGACTCCGTTCGTCTCGTTAGTAAACTCGCCGGCCGACGAACACCCCACGACCAGTTCCGCGCCGCATCCTACCGTGACGCATTCCACTAATGCCGCTGCATCATACTTCGGCGACACAAACAGAATCACCGCGTCCGGCCGCCCGCCGTTCATCGCCGCCGAAATTTGTTCGCCGAGGTCGCGCCCTGCCGCGCGGCTGTCGTCGACTGCGGTATAAACCACCGCGCTCTGGGTTTTGAGGGAACTCATTGGCACGAGCTTCCTTCGCCCTGCTGCTTATGCAAGGAAGTCCTCTTCGAAAAGATGAGCCTCAGGAACGAGCCGTTTCATTTCCTGCGTCTTGAAGCGTCATGCCGAACCTCCCCGCACGGCGTATTGCGCGATTTGCGCTGTTTTGCGGATAGGAAATAATTTTCTGGTAAATCAGCGCGTCCTCTACTAGCGCGGGATCTGATTTGAGCCAGACACGCCCGCGGCATTCCGTTTGCTCTGCAGTGCGCCAGAATCGCTCGTTTCGGTTCTGGATTAACACTCGTGGAGCGCCGGGGACCAACAGAACGTTCCGGTTTCACTTTATGGCGCAAAATACTCTTCCATCGGGGATTCATGACCTCATGCAATTGGCCGAAAACATGGCGCACGGCCTCGAAACGCACGGCCCGTGGCTGCGGATGACGCAGTTCCCGGCGCCGGAGTTTCGCGATACGATTGACGCTTTGCGCCAGACGGAAGGAGAGTTTGCCAGGCTGCGGAGCGAGAAGGCGGTGGCTGGAAGATGGATGAATGCCGCAGATGAAGCGTTGACCGACTGGCTGACAAAAGCGCGGCTGGCGGTGATGCTGGCGCGCGGCGTGCAATGGTCGGAGACCTGGCTGGAGGCGGGGTTCACGCATCGCTGCACCAGTGTGCCTAAAGCGACCGGCCCACGAATCGAGCTCGCACGTCGTGTGGTGGACTTCCTGGCCCGCAATCCTCAGTTCGGAGTCGCGCACGCGAACGTTACCGCAACTGACGGACGAAAGCTGTACGACGACATTGTTAGCGCCCAGCGGGTCCGGCGACAGGTGATGAGCGAATGTAGCCACGCAAAAATTGTTCGTGACGCGGCCGAGCGGAAGCTGCGACGGAAGATGCGAGGAATCGTGTGCATTCTCAGCGCAACAATCAAAGCGGCTGATGCGCGCTGGCTCGTGTTCGGGTTAAAGCAGCCGCGTGTCGGCCGTGCTGCGCGCGTGTCAGACTCCGCGAATGCGCCGGCTGCGATTACTCCAATTGCGCAGCCGGAGCAGTTACTCGGCGCCGTCGCCTAATCGTGGGCCATAGCGAAACGACTGCCGCGTCACTGCGAGTGACGGTCGGGCGAACAGAATCAACCTTGAGCCGTCGCGATGTACCCCAAAGGTAGGAATCGAACTTGCGTTTCGTTAGGTAGATTTGTTGGATAGAAAATAATGCTGAACAAGATGACGGCCAATTCGGAGTATCGGTGTTTACAAGGATCTAACGGTATACCGCCCGCACGGTCGCTCCGGTTACTTTAGATACTTGTCGAACCAGGCAACGGTTTGATCGAGTCGATCGGCCTGGTTTTCAGGCTTAACGAAGAGGTGGCCTTCGGCAGGATAGACGATGAGTTGGGTCGGCACGCCTAGCGTCTTGAGTGCATGCCAGAATTCGTAGGATTGCGGCGCGGGGCATTCGGCGTCGCGCTCGCCCACGATGACCAGGGTGGGCGTCTTAACGTTTTTGATGAAATGGATCGGGGAACTTTTCTCGTACACGGCCGGGTCCTCGTAAACGGATGAACCGAAGAACGGGATCATCCATTGATCGATCAGGTTTTGACCATAGTAACTCTGCCAATTCGCGATGCCCGCGCCGGCCACGGCAGCGCGGAAACGGTTCGTTTGCGTGACCGTCCACATCGTCATGAATCCGCCGTAACTCCAGCCGGTGACGCCCAGATGCGCCGGATCGATAGGATACTTCTTAATCGCGGCGTCGATGCCGGCGAGAGTATCGCGCAGATCGCCACCGCCGAAATCCTTCACGTTCGCGCGGGTAAAATCCTCGCCCTGTCCGTAGCTGCCGCGCGGGTTTGGCATGAGAACGTAATAGCCGCGTGATGAGAGCGCGGCGATGATCGCGCGCGACATTCCAAAGCCCGCGGGCCACTCGGGTGTGGTCACGCTCGATGGTCCGCCGTGGATGAGAACGACGAGCGGATATTTCTTGTTAGCCTCAACTTTCGCCGGCGGAAGCAGCCAGCCCTGGATGTTCAAATCTTCGTTCGTCCACTCGAGGTTCTCCGCTTTGCCCCAGCTCGGCGACAAGGAGGCATTGCCGGTACTGAGCTGGCGCCATTCGCTGACCGGGCCGGTCCAGACCTCCGGCGGAGTGTCGTAAGTGCTCCGGACTGCGGCCGCGACCTTGCCGTCTTTCGACAGCGCAAAGTCAGGAAAATTGCCGAAGGCGTGAAGACCTTCCGCGCCTTTCCAGATCATCCGCACAGAATTGTTCGCGAGCGTCAATTCGGAGATGGCGGTGCCGCCGCCAACGTACTCGGTCAGAACAATGCGATCCGGTGTTTGCCAGAAAACGGAGCTGATGGAGCTTTTCCGTCCTTGTGTACGATTCGTTAGGCTTTGGCCGGTGGCTGAGATGGTGAAGAGGTCGCCACCATGAAAGCCTTCATCGCTCATGATGCCTTCGATAAAGGCGACCGACTTGCCATCAGGAGCCCAGCGAGGAACGGCGACCTGGAGAGAAGGTTTATGGATGGAAGTCGCGTTGCCCTTGGCGACATCGACCGTGTAAATCTGCGCGATCCACCAATTGTTATCGCCGGGACCGGGGGCAGCCGTGGCGACGAACATCTTCTCGTCCCGCGACCTATCGAAATCGTATATGTGAAGATCTGGCGACGAAACCTGCCGCACTTGCTGTGTAGCCAGATCGAGAACGGCGATGCGCTGGTTGTGGATTGCAGTGTCGATGAGACCCGTCGTGGTGGGCGCGGCCACTAACGGTCCGCCGCCGCCCGCGTTTTCTATATAGAGGAAGGCGATCTGCTTCCCATTGTGCGACCAGTGCGGCCGTGCCGCGTAGCCCTTAAGATGCGTGAGCTTCTGCGGATGGGAGCCGTCAGCATTGGTGCTCCAGAGCTGGCGTTGCTCCTCTTTCTCTCCAGCGGTGGAAAAGAACGCGAGCGTTTTTGAATCGGGAGCCCAGGCCGGATCGGCGTCGATTCTTTCGCCGTCGGCAGGAGCAATGTTTACCGGTGTCGCCGGGCCATTTCCCGATGCGGGGCAAACATAAGTTTGCTTCGGTCTGGCGGTGGCGGCGGTAGATTGCACCCACGCCACATGTGCGCCGTCGGGCGACAAAGCGACGTCGCCATAGAGGAGGGTTTTACCCAGCTGTTGTGTTAGTTCCATGCTCTGCGCCGTTAACATCGCCGGGAAAAGACAGACGAGAAGGAAATGCTTCATCATTGCGTTCGATCCTGACAAAAAGCACCCGCAGCGGCAAGCACGTGAGAAACTCACTGCGGGCGCCCACGCGGTCAGGTCCTGCATTGGCATTTTCTGGGATGATGCTTTCCCATTCGTAACGGACAAGGCAGGATGATCGGCCACGATCACTGCTAAATTGCGATCTCTCGGATGGCAGCGCTCCGACAGAATTCAAATTGATTTCATCGTCGTTCGTGATCTTAAAGCCAGCGTATGAATACGAGACTCATTATTCCCACGGTCATTGCTTTTACCGTCGTTAGTTCGGTGTGTGCAAGCGCTGAATCGGCGCAACCGATGATGAAAGCGGCGGTGGTGCACGAATACGGCGGTCCCGAAGTTTTCAAATACGAAGACGTTCCCCGGCCGGAGCCGAAGGATGATGAAGTGCTGGTGCGTGTGATGGCGGCCTCGGTGAACCCGGTGGATACCTATGCGCGGCAGGGAAAGCTGCGACTCGAGAAACTGCCGATGATCCTCGGCTATGACATCGCGGGCGTCGTGGAAAAGACTGGAGGATTAAAGTTCAAATCCGGCGATGCTGTTTATGCCTATCTGCCAGTGATGCGCGGCGGCGCTTATGCCGAATACGCGATCGCGAAAGAGGAAGAGCTCTCACTCAAGCCCCGGAAGATTGACTTTGAAAAAACGGCGGCGGTGCCGTTGGCCGCGACGACAGCGTGGCAGGCGCTGATCGATACGGCGAAGATCGCGGAGGGACAGACCGTGCTGATCCATGGCGGTACCGGCGGCGTGGGCTGTTTCGCGGTGCAAATCGCTAAGGCCCGCGGCGCGAAAGTCATCGCCACGGCGTCGACGGCAAACCAGGATTTGCTGAAACAACTTGGGGTCGATCAGCCAATCGACTACACGACAACCAAGTTCCAGGATGTGGTGAAGGACGTTGATGTCGTCCTAAACGCTGTTCGAGGAGATACGCTGGGGGCTTCCTACGGTGTGGTGAAGAAGGGTGGCATCATCGTTTCAATTACCGACGAGCCGGATGCAGCCGAGTGTGCCAGGCATGGCATTCGGGGCGCGGGATTGACGGCGCATCCCGACGCCAAAGCGCTCGAGGAACTGACGAAGCTGATCGAGGCAAACAAGGTCACGCCAATTGTGTCGCAGACATTTCCCTTGAAGGAGATGGCTGAGGCGCATCGGCAGGTAGAGACTCATCACACCCGCGGCAAGATTGCAATCAAGGTCGCATCGGAGCCGAAGTAACCAGACTGCGTTGCAGAAGTCCGGCTCACGAAAGTTTCTATGTTAGAAACGGGTTGTCGCGCCAGCCTCTAAATGTAAGACTGGCCGTTACTCGACCTTTACGCCCTTCCAGAAAGCCACCCGATCTTTTATATTGTCCGCAGCCGGTTTCGGATCGGGATAATACCAGGCGGCGTCGGGGTTGGTGTCGCTATTCACCTTCACGTTGTAATAGCTGGCTTCACCTTTCCACGGGCAGCTAGAATGCGTTGGGCTTTCACTGAAAAATTCGCGCCGAAGCGCCTCGGCCGGAAAGTACTGATTACCTTCCACGACGATCATGTCGTTGCTCTCCGCCAGGGTGGCGCCGTTCCATGTTGCTTTCATCGGATAACCATAGCACGGATGATCGGCGGCTCACCTCAAGTTGAGATATAGAATGAAAGAAGAAATATCTTCACGCTCACGCCCGATTCACCCAAAGGTGGGGATCGGCCATGTGCATTTGAAGGTAGCGGACTTGGATCGCGCGCTGACGTTTTACCGGGACGTGCTCGGCTTTGAACTGATGCAACGTTACGGACGAGAGGCCGCGTTCCTTTCCGCCGGCGGTTACCATCACCACATTGGGCTGAACACGTGGGAAAGTGCCGGCGGGACGCCGCCACTGGCGGGGGCGACCGGCCTCTACCACCTGGCGATTCTTTATCCGACGCTGGCGGAACTGGCGGACGCGCTGCGGCGTCTGATCGAAGCCGGGATTCCGCTGGAAGGCGCGTCCGATCATGGCGTAAGCGAAGCCCTCTATTTGCGTGATCCTGATGGAAACGGAGTAGAGTTATACTGGGATCGATCGAAGGAGGACTGGCCTCGCACTTCCGCTGGCAAACTGGCCATGGTAACAGAACCGCTCGACCTCCAGGCTCTACTCAAAGTCACTAACGCCAGCGATCCATAGGCAGGACGGCAGCTCTCTCCCGACCGCGACGCGTTTGTCGAAGGCGAAGCAGTCGCCCTCTTAATGTAAGCTGGGGAGCGTTTCCTGGAATCACCGCGACCACTAACAAGCGCGTCTATGCAAGGTTCGTCTGGATAAATCGCGGACTGGCGTGGATGTCGATCTGACGCAGCGTAGTTTCGCTGGAGTTAACGAATCGGTGCGGCGTATTGGCGGGAATGACGACGATACCGCCCGCTTTCACCTCGCGCGTTTCTTCTCCCACCGTGATGGTGGCCAAGCCTTCGACAGTGAATGCGACTTCGACGTACGGGTGCTTATGCAATGGCGGGCCCTGCCCTGGTTCGGCCGTGACGATGTAGGCCGAGAAGGGCGCGCCTTGAGTTTCGCCGACGAACTCATGCGACATTCCGACAAAGGGTAGTTGCTCGAGATTGATGAAGCTCATGGCGGAAATCTACGAAAAAGCTTCCGAAACTCCCGCATGAAGTTCTCAGGAACAAGATCAACGCTAAGGAAATTTCCAGAAAGCGGCGCGACCTGTGAGGAAGCATGCAGTTCGCTCCCGTAGTACCGGGACCGAGAAATTGACTTTATGAGCGCAACCCTAAAACGGTGACCGCACGACACCGCCATCTACCCGGAGCGCAGCGCCATTTGTCGCCGAGCTGAGCGTACTGCAGACGAACACCACCATCGTCGCCACCTCATCCGGCGTGGCGAACCGCTTCAGGAGCGAGCTTGGCCGCGCCTTCTCGAAGAACTCTTTCTCCACCTGTTCGCGTGTTTGGCTGCCCTGAGTCGCAAGCGAGCCGACGAATTCCTTCACACCTTCGGACGCGGTCGGCCCCGGCAGCACCGCGTTGCAGGTCACGCCTGTCCCGGCGCACGTCTCTGCGATCCCTCGCGCCACCGCGATCTGCGCCGTCTTCGTCACCCCGTAATGAATCATCTCGGCCGGTATCTGTATACCAGACTCGCTGGAGATGAACACGATCCGGCCCCAGTTCCGCTCCTTCATGCGCGGCAAATAGGCGCGGCTTAGCCGCACCCCACTCATCACGTTCACCTGGAAGAAGCGGAGCCATTCCTCATCGGAAATCTCCTCGAATGGTTTCGGGTCGAAAATCCCGAGATTATTGACCAGCACTTCCACGTCGGGGAACCGCCCCACTGCTTCCTGCGCACCCGCCGCGCTGCCGAGGTCCGCGGGTAACGATTCAAGCTTAGCGTTGGCATGCCGCGACCGAATCCGTTCGATCGCGTCGTTCACCCGCTCCACCGTACGACCGTTGACAATTACGCGAGCGCCCTCGGCCGCGAGACCACTCGAGATCGCGAAACCGATTCCCGCCGTCGATCCCGAGACGAGCGCGAGCTTACCTTCCAATTGTAGATCCCATCCTCGCGATTACTTCCCGTCGAAAGCTCGCTGCAACGTCGCCAGATCGGGTTTCTTCATTTCCATCATTTCATGCATCACCCGTTTGAAGCCGGTGGGATCGTTGGCCCATTCGCGGATCTTTGTCGGCTCCACTTGCCAGGAGAGACCAAACTTGTCCGCCAACCAGCCGCACGGCCCTTCCTCTCCGCCGGCCCTGAGTTTCTCCCAGTAATAGTCGATCTCCTCCTGCGTGTCGCAGTTGACCACGAACGAGACCGCTTCGGTGAACTTGAATTTCGGGCCGCCATTCAAGCCCACGAACTCCTGTCCGTTCAGCTCGAACGCCACCGTCAAAACCGAGCCCTTTTCTCCAAAAGGTTCCTCGCCGGTGTAACGCGAAATCTCTTTCAGCTTCGAATTCTTGAACACAGAGACGTAGAAGTTCGCCGCCTCTTCCGCCTGAGTGTCGAACCATAAGAATGGAGTGATCTTTTGCATGGCGGTTTGTTTCAGTGGCCGGCTTCAACAGTCAACATGAATCAAAGCCTCCAGCGAAGGCGCGGGAGTTACTCCGCCGAAGTCACCTTTTCGGCGGGCAAATCAATGGAATGACCTCCCGTTTGTTTCGCCGATAAACTCGGAAATCGCGTTCGTCAGTGGTGATTACAGTCAGCTTCGGATAAAGCTCACTCATCCGGATTAGGCAGAGATCGGCCAGGTCGGGCTGGCGAGTTTTGTATCGTTTCGCCAATATTGCCAGCTGAGACAGGTGATCGTTACAATTAAAGGCGAGGGTAACCAGCTCTTCTACTAACATTTCGAGAGCCAGCTCGCTGTTGCGCAGATGAAACGCGGTCTCGGCCATGACCGCCTCACAAGTCAATAGCGGCTCACTGATTTGTTCTGCAACATGCAATGCCCAGCCATGATGAACATCACGCGCGTTGGCGAACGCCACCAGGAACCCGGTATCAGCGATCCCGGTCACAAAGACTTACTTGCCGGTCCGGCTCGGACTGCCAGTCCGGCTCGGACTTTTGGCGAATCCTTTGCGCAGTGACAGGTCGCGCGGCCCGTTCCGGACAATGCCGGCTAACCGCATGAACTTTTTCGAGCTGCGATCAGCGGTGCGCGCCCGTTCCAAATGTGCCCGGATAAGCTGTCCCTGCGAAACGCCCATCTGCAGGGCGGTTTGCTCGATCCAGCCCGCCAGATTTTTTGTCGGACGGAAAGTAATTGTCTGACCCATCAGACATAAATGTAAACATTATTCAGTGCGTTCGTCAATCTGTGGGTACAAGAATTCCGATAGGCCCGATGATGTTTTTACGCCAACCCCTCACGAACAATCGGCGAATGGATATGCTCGGGGCGCGGGCCGAGACCGATGAGGCGGGCCGGCAATGAGCGCAAGGCCGGGAACCAGCGCAGGAGCCTGACGAAAAGCGGAAGTGAATCTCCGCTCTTCGATTCGCGCCCGGTGACGACGTAGCGGTGAATAAACGACTGCATCCCCTGGATCACGCGCGTGGGCAATTCCCGCCGCATTTGCACTTGTTCCAGGTCAGCGACTGTGATCGGCCCGAGCCTGAGTTTGGCGGCGAGCAGGTTCGCAGTCGCGACCGCATCCTGTAAGGCGAGGTTGATCCCGACGCCGCCCGCGGGCGACATGGCGTGGGCACTGTCCCCGATGCAAAGAAGCCCCTCGCGATACCATTTGCGCAGGCGATTGATCTGCACGGTGAGCAGGTTGATTTTCGACCAGTCGTCCAGCTCGGCGATGCGGTCCCGCAGAAAAGGGGCGAGCGCGACGATGTCGTCATGCAAGGCGGGCAGGCCGCGTCGTTTGATCTCTTCAATGCCGCCCTTCGGGATGACGAAACCGGCCTGGTAGTAATCGTCGCGCGCGATCAGGACAAGGAGGACGCCGTGGCGGAAGAATCCAAACAGCTGCTCGGGATCATCCGCGTGCCTGGAGATATGCATCCAAAGGACATCGATGGCCACGCCGAGTTCCTGCAGCTCGAAGCCGGCCCGGGAATGCGTGATGGCATGGCGGCCATCCGCGCCAATGACGAGATCCGCACGAAAAATACGCTCGCCCTCTGGAGTCTTCGCACGTACGCCGGCGACGCGATGGTTCTCGAAAATCAGATCGGTTACTTCGTGCTCCATGTGAAGAGCAAAGGAGGGGAACCCTTTCGCCTTGGCCGCAAAAAAGTTGAGGAAATCCCACTGCGGCATGAAAGCGATAAATTTGCAGTGTGTCGGCAGACGGGTGAAATCGACCATCGGCACTTCGTGGCCGTTGAAGACTCCGTTTAACCGCGGCATCTCCTGGTGCGGCAGCCTCAGAAATTCATCGAGCAGACCCAGCTCGTGCATGATCTCGAGCGTGGATGGATGAATGGTATCGCCGCGAAAATCGCGGAAGAAATCGGCGTGCTTTTCCAGCACTGCCACCTCGACACCGGCGCGCGCGAGCAAGTAGCCGGTCATCATTCCGGCCGGCCCGCCGCCGACCACGAGACAGCGGGTCCAAATCTCGGGTTGCGCGCTCACAGCAGAACCTATCGCGAACCCTTAGTATGGCTCAACTCATCTGGCCAAACCCTCCGACGACTGTAATTGCGGACACGTTTCATTGCGCAATCGTCGCAAGCGAGCTGAGTAAAGTGGGTGTAGAATCGGGAATGTCCGATCCACGAAACGTCGCGCACGATAAAAAGGTCAAGCAAGAAAAGGCGCACGAAGGGGCGTCCGGCGCGGGGACGAGGAAAAAGCGCGCGCCTAAGACCGAGGCGGCGACCGCTGAGCTCGCACCCAAGCCAGAAGCGACACTTGAGAAAGCTTCGGTGGAGCAGGCGCCAGGTGAGTATGAGAAGTCTCAAGCCGTTCTCTCCAAGCTTAAAGAAATGGAGTTTCATTCGCGCGCTAATATCGAGACGCTCGCGCAGCTGACTCTGACGATCGAGGACGAGCTAAAGCAGAAGGAGTTCTCGGTCCCGATCGGCGACGTCTACTCGGCGCAAGATGGTTTTCACACAAAGATTGCGGAGTTGATCCAGAACTACGAAATGAAAATTGGAACGCTGCGACCGTCCGCTTAGCGTGCCTCTGCACCTACCCACTCACGCTTTGCCGCCGAAAGTGATGTGATCGTCGAGATCGAGCAGGTCGAACCAGGTCTTCACGTCTTCGCGGTTGCGATTAAATTTATTCATTCGCTCGGCGAACATCTCCAGCGTCTCCACATCACTGTCGGGGCCGCGTTCAGAGAAGTAGGCGCTCCATTGCTGGATTTCCCAGGGTGTGCGTTTATTAGGCGCGTTTTCTTGAATCCACGCCAGCATCTCGCCGTCGCCTTTGCCGGTGGCAAGTTCGGCTTTTAGGGCTTCGGGAGTAATGCCAGTAAAGCGGAACCAATGATAGTCGCCCGGGTTGTTGTATTTGAATTCCCCAGCGGTGCCGGCGATTTCAGCGCGGCCCTTATCAAGAATGCGCGGCAAAACAACGTAACCACCCAGTCGCACGCGTGGGCTGCGCGGGGGACGGCGAGTAAGATCCGGGGCGTGGTCCAGCTTTTCACTCATGCGGGAACGTAGCCGCAGGCGATGGCCGCACAAATGTATCTGATGAGAACGGCGAACGAGTGAGTGGAGAACTTGCTTCAAGCCTGTAGTCGGCGAGACGGATTAATGAGAACGAGGAACCTTGTGCACATATTCGCCAGCGGAATTTATCCCCGTCGTTAATGGATTCTTATTATCTCTTTGCCGGTCTTTGCGCTATGGCGTTGACGAGTTGTGTCAGCGTCAAGTCTTCAGAGTTAAGAGCCGCCAAGCCGCAACTCGACCCGGCAACATTCTTCACCGGTCGGACTTTTTCTTCTGGTGTGATTGAAAGCCGCATCGGGTCGTCACGGCGGGTGACGACCAGGACTTTCGGTAAATGGGAAGGCGAGACGCTGCGGCTGGAGCAGGACCTTGCCTTCAGCGACGGCGTAACGCAGCACCGTTCGTGGCGGATTCGGCGACTGAACGCGCATCACTACGAAGCAACGGCCAACGATATGGTCGGCACCGCGTCCGGAGAAGCTGATGGCAACACCTTTCACTGGAGCTTTACCCTGGCGCTCTCGCCCGGCAACCCGCTGGCCAACGTGCGCCTGACGCAATGGATGTATCTTCAGCCGGACGGGCGGACGCTAATTAATCACACTACGATCAGGAAGTTTGGGATCGCGCTCGCGCACGTAACGGAAAAGTTCCGGCGTGAGACGGTCGCCAAGCATTAAACGCGCGTAGGAGGCCAAATTAGGATAACCCTCTCACTTCAGATCGGCTGATTGCGTTATCGGACGAAGTTGTTGAAGGCACACGCGGCTGGCAACTGGTGTTCCTGATATTCCCAGCGATCCTATCTTTATCCTGCCGCTTGCCCAATGCTCGTAATGAGGGAAGGGAGAATGTGCCGATGCGTGCCGCCGAGTGGAGGATGGTTTGGATCGATCAAGTCCCCTTGCGTAATGATCTGGTGACAGACTGCAACGCCGCCATGGCGGAGCTGGATCAGGTGCGAAGGAAATGGCACCATTTCGAGCGCAAGGACAAGCCGGCCTTCGTTCGCTGGAGAGCACGTGAGTTCGGAGCGTTACTCAGTCGAGCGCGCGAAATCGAAGACAAGATTCAGGAGGCGCGACAGGTGATCCATGAAGTAGAGCAGGAACTGCGACGTTTTTTTCAGACACCGCAGAGCGCTTATGCGCGAGTAATGTTCCGGCGGGAGAATCCGGGATTAGCCGAGCCGGACGTCGAAATGGGAGGCGGAACAACACGGGCGCTAACGGAATACGAGCAGGAAGTGCTCTTTCGAGATTGGGTGCAAAAGTATTTGGGAACGAATCCCGATAAGATGGATGACGATGCTTACAGCACTAGCTTCGAAGTCTTCAAAGCTCACATGTTCACCCGAAGCTCGCAGCCGTCCCCCGACACTGGAAGGGAACGGCCGAATCGACCGCCGTCATTTGCGAAGGAGGCCGCGGAGGAAGAAGACGATGCCGCGGTCGATGAGCGGGTCAAAAGGCTCTACCGGCGGCTGGCGCGACAACTGCACCCCGATGCACGCGGGGATGGGACGGTCGAAGCATCGATGCTTTGGCATGACGTGCAGGAGGCTTACGCGGCGAGCGACGTGGCGCGAATGGAGCTATTACTCGCGCTGAGCCAGCTTCAATCAGACGCCCTTGAGCTGAAACCAGTTTAGGAGAACTCATTCTCGTCCAGGGGAACCTGCGTCGTTCTCTGCGAGCGCTAACGAAAAGTGTGCGTGAAGCGGAGAAGGAGGACGCGTGGGATTTCGCACGGATCGGCCCGACGCCGCAGATAGCCGCCGATGTCGAGCGCCGGCTCAAATTCGATCTTGGCCATCGCACTCGATTTCTCGAGCAATTGCAAGGCACGCTGGGAATGGCAGAGATAAAAGGCGAGCGTCGCGGCCTGCCGATTCGAATTGTCACCGGCGCAGACGATGTAAAAGATCGAGGCTATGAAACTCAACAGAAGCATCGGCCTGATTTTGCTCGCCATTTATTTGATCCTTCACGGCCTTCTTGGATTCGGCTTGCCGCTCGGGCCGGCCGTCTTTCTGGTCGACCTCATCGCGCTGGTCGCCGGTCTCCTTATTCTTATCGGCAAGTAGCGTAGCTTTTACGACCGCGTCAGCGACCCGATATTTCGGGTCTTAGGCCTGCGAAAATGGCTATGTTAGACAGTCGACCTAGTTTGAGGGCGAAGCGCGCCGGGCTGGCTGGGCCGGTAGCGAGATCATCGGCGTGGTCGGGAACGTGAAACATCTTTCGCTGCGAAGCGATGATTCACCCGAGATGTATCTGCCGGGGACGCAAATGCCATTTAGTTTTATGTCGCTCTGTGCTTGGCGCGGCTAAATCTTCTATTTTTCGGCTCATCGTCGGGCAGGCGATGATACTGGTCGGAATCAGTGTTACGGCCGGGCTGGCTGGCGCCTTCGCCGCTACACGTTTGCTCAACAGTTTGCTGTTCGGCGTCACGGCCTGGGACCGATCACTTTTTCCACGCTTGTGATCTTAGTCTCGTTAGTTGCGTTTTTGGCGGCATGGCTGCCGGGCCCGCCGCAACGAATGTGGATTCTGTTGTGGCCCTGCGTGCGGAATGAGTAACTCGGCGATTTTTTTGTTGATCGCGGGTCAACTTGATTTGTTTCAGGCTGAGTTCATTTAATCGAGCCCGCATAATCACTTCGCAAGTGTTCGCTTGAAAGGTTTGGCCTGCGACGATCACGGATTGCCTCGGTTCTTGCTACGGCGCGGAATAAACAACAACATCCGCATTTTCCATCGCCCGCTGTCGTCTATGAAACATGCAATTCTCGTCTTCCTTTCATTCGCGTTAGTTCATGCCGAAACCGGTTCCCCATTGCCATCTTCCAGTCCTGGCAAGCGGCTGTTGAAGCCAGAAGACTTCGCGGCGTTGCGCGATGTGGATGAGCCAAACATCGCTCCGGATGGCAGCGCCGTGGTTTATGTGGTGAAAAAGGCGGACATGGAGAAGGACAAGCTCGTTGGGAATCTCTGGCTGGCGAAGTGGGATGGCTCGGAAAATCGCGCGCTGACCTTTGGCAACAAAGGAGAATCGCATCCGCGCTGGAGCCCAGATGGAAAGTGGATCGCATTTCTTTCGGGTCGCGAAGACGAGAACGAGGTCGATCAGCTCTGGCTCTTGCCGCGTGACGGCGGTGAGGCGGAAAAATTTACCGACACGAAAGGCGGCGTGGAAGATTTCGCCTGGGCGCCGGATGCGAAGCGCATCGTGCTGGTGGTAAAGGATCCCGATCCGCGTGAGCCGGAGAAGAAGGAGAAGGAAAAGAAGACGGTCGCGCCCATTGTTATCGACCGATTTCAGTTCAAGCAGGATATCGAAGGATATCTCACCGATCGCCATTCGCACCTGCAATTGCTCGACCTAACGAGTCGTAAATGCGAACCGCTGACTTCGGGTCGGCACAATGATGTTCTGCCAGCGTGGTCGCCAGACGGAAACGATATTGCTTTTGTGACAAAGCGCGCGGACGACCCCGATCGTAACGAGAACTGGGACGTTTATCTGATCGGCGCGCAACCCGGCACCAAGGAACGTCAGCTCACAACTTCACCGGAGGCCGATCCCGATCCGAACTGGGATAGCGCGCCAGCCTGGAGTCCCGACGGGAATTCGATCGCTTACATTCACGGCGGCGATCCGAAGAAGATCGAATATGCAGTGCACACGCTTGCCGTTATTCCGTCGGGCGGCGGCGCGGCCAAAATTCTGACCTCAAATCTAGACCGCAACGTCGTCCAGCCGCATTGGTCGCCCGATGGCAAATCTATTCTCGTTGTTCTGGAAGATGACGGCACGGAAACTCTTACGCGCGTCTCAGCCGATGGTGGCGCGCCGCAGCCAGTGGTCGGTGGGCGACGCAAGCTCACGGCTTACGATATCGCGAAGAATGGAAACGTGATTGTCCGAACTAGCACGCCGGAGCGGCCCTACGAGATCTTCGCGGCTGAAGGCGACAATCTGCGTTGCCTGACCAAGCAGAACGATTCCTGGCTCGCACAGGTGCAGGTCGCGACGACTGAAGAAACGAAATTTAAAAGCGCGGATGGGACGGACGTGCATGGATTTGTGATCAAGCCGGCGAACGCTCAGTACGGCAAGGCGCCCGCGTTATTGCGCCCGCACGGCGGGCCACAATCGCAATACGCGAACGAGTTCGATTTCGAGAAGCAGCTCTTTGCCGCCAATGGCTATACCGTCATCATGCCGAACCCTCGTGGCTCAACGGGACGGGGGGAGAAGTTTGCCATGGGCATCTACGCGGATTGGGGACATCGCGATGTGGAAGACGACCTGGCGGCGGTCGATGATGCTGTCGCGCGGGGCATGGCTGATCCCGATCGCCTGGGTGTGGGCGGCTGGAGTTATGGTGGAATTTCCACCAACTACATCATCGCGACCACGACACGTTTTAAAGCAGCGACCAGCGGTGCTTCGATCTCAAATGTTTTCGCCGGCTACGGCACCGACCAGTATATTCGCGACTACGAGGCTGAGCTTGGGGTGCCGTGGAAGAATGTCGAGATCTGGACGCGCATCTCTTATCCTTTCCTGCATGCGGATCGGATCAAAACGCCGACGCTTTTTCTTTGCGGACAAAACGATTTCAATGTGCCGCTACTCAATAGCGAGCAAATGTATCAGGCGCTGCGCAGTCTGGGCGTGCCGAGTGAGCTGGTCATTTATCCCGGTCAGTTCCACAGTTTGAAGAAGCCCAGCTACGTCATCGATCGCTGTAGGCGTTATCTCGACTGGTATGCGAAGTGGATCACGCCGCGCTGAGGCGAGCAAAGATTTACTGTGCGTCTACTTCGCCGGCGAGATTAAATAGATGACGTGGATGCTCTGGCTAATGGTCACGGGGGGGAGTCGATATTGTGTCGGATCTGGCTCAGGACCTACCTCTTCCGCGGTAAAGCGACTACCTGCGTATCCGGACTGGAAAATTCGTCGGGAAATCTCAGGGAAAGGCACCGGTGATAAGGCAAAGACGGAATCAATTTTCATTCCTACGGGCTTGAGCGTTTTCTCGACCCGCTCATGTGCATTGGTCAGTGCTTTATCCCAAACTTCGTCTTGCATCTCCTTCTCCTTAGCGAGCCCGGCGTCGATGCCAGAAAATTCCACGCCCCCGATGGCGATGAGTTCATCGATTAGTTTTGGAAGCGCCGGCACCTCTCGAAGCCTGGCTGTGAACGGCCGCGTCACGATGTAACCGATAACCTTGCCGCGATTGCGCGATGAGGTTTCCTCATCCTGGTACTGCGGCTCAGATTTCAAATCGGCCGCGATCACGTCATTCTGAGTGACCTTCCTTTGATCCAGCATCGCGAGAATCCTGGTCGCTTTAGCTTGGACCTCCTGATTCGCTTTTGCCTGATCGGCATTCCGCGCCACGAGATTGAAACGCAGCGTCACCATGTCGGCGGGTTTTTCAATCTCCGCTTTGCCCTCGACGTAAATATAGGGCTGATCAGGCAGGCCGCCTTCGGCCAGGAGCGTTATCGGAAGAAAAAGTAAAGAGAAAAGGAAAAGCTTCATGAGCAAAGAGTGGATAAGTCGAAATCCGCCGGCAAGATTGTAAATCGGTTCACTTATCGAGAAACCGACGCACCGACCTCGCGCGGACGTTCTAGCACGACCAGCGCAATTCCGCCCAGGACGGCGAGGGAAGCAAGGGCGAAGCGCAATGTGATTGGCTCACCCAGCAGGAGAATGCCGCCGGTCGCGGCCAGGACCGGAACACTAAGTTGCACCGTCGCGGCAGTGGTCGCTTTCAGCCCAGGAAGGGCAATGTACCAGATGATGTAGCCGACGCCGGAAGTGACCGCGCCGGACAAGATCGCGTTCCACAAACCTGATGAATCTCCGTGAATCCTTACCGCCATAGCCAGGGCAAGTGCGGCGGCAAAAGGGGCGGCGCGAAGAAAATTACTGGTGGTCGCGCTAATGGGATCGGTCGATCCCCTGCCGCGCAGCGAGTAAATCCCCCATGCTGACCCTGAGATTAGCATAAGAATTGACGCAACAAGAGGCGGAGCGGAAAGGCCCGGAAAAACCAGGGCGACAAGTCCGCCCGCAGCGGCGACGAGCCCAACAATCTGTGCAGGGTAGAGGCGTTCCCCTTTGTGCAGACCCCACAGGATCATCGTTGCTTGGACAGCGCCGAATAGAAGTAATGCGCCCGTGCCAGCGGGAAGATCGCGGTAGGCAAAGGAGAAGGCAGCAGCGTAAGCGAAAAGCGCGATCGGTGATACCCACGCGACTCTTGGCGAGGAGTGGTTATTGAGCTTAACTACACCACGACGCGCCATTGTTATACCCCAAAGCGCGACTGCGCCCGAGGCTATGCGGACAAAAGTAAAGCTGGCAGGATCGATGTGATTTGCCTTCAGCGCCACGCGACAAAGCAAGGAGTTACTTGCGAAAGCGAGCATGGCCAGAAGCGTAAGAATGAAAGTGCGCGTGCGATTCACTCTGGTTCAATATTGCACTAACTTGCAGGCGACAACGACGTTTGCTGAAATTCGTTCTTAGTAGTTCCGACGGGGGACTCGGTGCAGCGGGGTGCGGCGCGCTAAAGGCAGGATGTCTGGCGAGAATTGGCTTCGCTGTGCTTAATCAGCGTCCTTTTCTCTTGCGCGTGAAGGGTCCTCTTGAATGGTGCTACCGATGGATGGCCGATGGTCGGAGAGAATCGCGCGAAAGGTAACCAGCAAATGGTGGGTTGGGCCCGGCTCGACGGCGGGATTTATCCTGGCAATACTGATTCTCATCGCCATCGGCGCGCTCTCTTATTCGAATATCCGGCGGATTTCGCGGAATGAGGGTTGGGTCGTGCACACGCACGAGGTGTTGGACGAGATTCGCGAAGTACTGGCGACGCTGGCTAATGCGGAAAGTAGTCAGCGCAGCTATCTCATCACGGGAGAGCAAACTTACCTGGAACCCTACCGCATCGCGGCCGCCTCGGTGGACCAGCACGTCAGTAGTCGCGTTGTGGCTTAAGACTGGAATGAGGAGCCACTATCCTTCCAGATAACCGTTCTTCTTAAGCCATGTACGTAGCGCATCGTTAAATTCATGCGGCCTTTCCATCATGATGAAATGGGAGACGTTCTCCCACATTTGATAGTCGAGATGCGGCACGAGATCGCGCACGAACTTCTCATACTCGGACGTCCAAGCCGGTTGCTTTGCCATAATCATCAGCACCGGCACGTCAATTTTGTCCGGCTTCCATAGCTCAGGGTCGGTCGTGCTTTCAAGTTCGCTGACGGAAACGTTCTGCGGCGTGCGCAAGATCGTCGCACCAATCCTCTCGCGCAGCGCCTCGTCTTTTATCGACCTGGTCAGCCCTTCGACGAACTTGCTCGCGAGCTGTGGGTAATCGGGTCCGTGAAATGGCTCGAGGAATTTTTTGATCGTGGCCGCATCGGCCAGCGGCCGCAGCGCTCCATCCACGATAACCAGCGCGCGCACACTACCCGGAAACTCGCGGTAGAACTGTCGGATCACCGGCACACCATTGCTATGGCCCACGAGAATAGCCGAGCTGACCTTCGCATCGCGCAGGACCGCATCGATCGCGCGCGCGTAAAGATGCATTGTGTATGGCATCTCGGGTTTATCGCTCCGTCCATGACCAGGAAGATCGACTGTGATGCAACGGATCTCTCGTCCAAACTCGGCCGTCTGCTCATTCCAGACCGTCTCGTCGCAAGCCCACCCATGAACGAAAACGAGCGTGGGCTCCGCATTGCCGGTGACGGTGTAATGAACTTTCGCTCCATCCAACTGAGCAAAGTGGGACTGTCCAATCACTGGCTGCGCCTTCATGGTAAGAGCGATCACCACCGCAATTAATGCCAGGAGGATTTGCACGATATTTCTCATCTCGTCGCAAGACTATACGGCTGCCCTGCTGATGACAACGGGAGCGTACGACAGGAGTTAGAGTCCTGCTCGGCTGGAGCGCTTTTCTCTTACCGGAGGCATCGAAAAGGGTTTGTCGCAAGCCGCATCGAGGCTTATAAAAACAGAATCGATTCACGTAATCCCATGAGCAGCGGCTGGCCATACTGGGACACGAGGCGAAACCGCCTCCAAGGGCAAGACGAGCGACCACTGCCCAATTAATCAACTAATCCTATGAAAACAGCGCACATCCGTTTGTTCCGCACTGCTGCAACCTCACCGGGCGTATTCCTTCTCCCGCTCGCGCTCATTTTGATCTACGGCTTTGCCGCGCATGCTGATGAAACCTGTTCGTCGCCCTACCTCGCCCGCATCGATGGACAGGAAGAATTTGTCTATGTCTGGACGCTTGGAGTGGAAGGTCTGGGAGATGGTAACGACAAACTTGTCACCGTCGACGTAAAGCCCGGCTCGCCAAGCTACGGCAAAGTCATCAACAGCGTTTCCGTTGATGGTCGCAACGAAGCGCATCACGGCGGATTTACAGATGATCGGCGTCAACTCTGGCTCGCCGGTCTCGAAAACAGCAAGGTGTTCATTTTCGACGTCCACACTGATCCGGCGAAGCCGAAGCTGACGAAGACGATCGACAATTTCGCCGAGACCACCGGCGGTGCGGCTGGACCGCACGGTGCGTATGCTCTGCCCGGGCGCGTATTGATTCCGTGTCTCTCCAACGCAAAAGACAAAGGCGGTCGCACCGCGTTGGTCGAATATGGCAACGACGGCAACTACATTGCGACCCACTGGCTCCCGACAAAGGATGATGCACGTGGCGCCGCCGCCGCACAATTCGCCGACGGCTACGGCTATGACGCGCGCGTGTTACCGCGCAAGAACGCCCTCCTTACTTCATCCTTTACCGGTTGGAATAATTACACGATGGACTTCGGCAAACTGACCGCCGACCCCGAAGCGATGAAGCATTTCGGAAACACGATGGTGATGTGGGATTTCCATACGCGTCAGCCGAAGAAAATTTTCCAGGTTCCGGGCGTTCCGCTCGAAATCCGATGGGCCTGGGGTGACAAGCATTCGTATGCTTTCACTGCCACCGCGCTGGGCTCGAAGATCTGGCTCGTCTACGCCGATGATCGTGGCGAATGGCAGGCAAAGGAGGTCGCGCCCATCAGCGAGGTGAAAGGCGGCGTGCTTCCAGTCGACATCAGCCTCAGCGCTGATGACAATACGTTGTTTGTCGACTGTTTTGGCGATGGTAAGTGTCGCGTGTTCGACGTGTCCGATCCGCACAAACCAAAACAGGTTTACGAGAAACAGATCGGGAAGCAGGTAAACATGGTCTCGCAGAGTTGGGATGGGAAGCGCCTCTACTTTACCAGCTCACTGCTCGCCCGCTGGGACAAACAAGGCGCCGATAACGAGCAATTTCTGCGCGGTTTTACATGGAATGGCAAGGAGCTCAAGTCAGGCTTCGATCTCGATTTCACCGCGCTGAAACTAGGCCGGCCGCATCACATGCTTTTTGGATCGACCAAGATCGGTGCGAATCGGGCGACCGTAGCGAGCAACTAACCGTGGGAAAGGCCTGAGTGCCGCCACCGATAAGGTCTTTTACTGCAGCGGTGACTTCGATGTCGTCCCAAATATTTTTCACCTTCCTGGTTTTCTGCGCCGTCACCGCCTTAACCCTGGCTGACGATCATGCTCGGGACGGCGACTACGATTACGATCCCCCCGTGCCCGGCAGTTACGCGCTACCGGTCGTAAAACCTGCCGCCGGTGGCGAGTTAATCGATTCCAGTAACAAAGCCGTAAGTCTCCGCGACCTCACCCATGGCCGCATGACGATATTGAGTTTCATCTACACCCGTTGCGCCGCGCCGAAAGCATGTCCCTATGCGACTGGTGTCTTAGGGCAAATTCACGATCTAAGCGCGAAAGATACGATGCTGGCCAGGAATATACGTCTCGTTAGCATCAGCTTCGACCCTGAGTACGACACGCCACAGCGTCTCGCCTCTTACTCCGAAAATGTTCGCGAAGAAAAAGCCGGTTGCGAATGGCGCTTCCTCACCGCCAAGTCCCGGATCCAGTTAGAACCTATCCTGGCCGGCTACGATCAGGCCGTAGATAAGCGGACCAACGAGTCAGATCCACAAGGCCCTCTTTACCACACCGTGCGCGTCTTCCTCGTCGATCGCAAAGGTCGCATCCGGAACATCTACAGTTCCGGCACACTCGATCCGCGCCTCGTCCTGGCTGACGTAAAGACTTTGTTGCTCGAGGACGGGAAACTCTCAGCCCTCAAGAACTATCCGCACTGATTACAATTCGCGGACGCCCGCCAGCAATCGATCGATTTCTCCCCGAGTCGTGTAGCAGGCACAGCCCGCGCGGACAAGTCCGTGTCGAGCTTGGCCCAATCGTTCGACCACTGTCATGGCGTAGAAGTCTCCGTGGGACAGGAAGACTCCGCCTTCCGCCAGTTTCCTCGCTACTTCCGTCGATGGCACGTCGTTTACCGTAAATGCAATAGTTGGCGTGCGCGCGGTGCCGGGTGGCGGGCCGTAGAGGCGGACACGTCCTGTTTCTCTCAAGCCATTCCAGAGTTGGGTGATCAACGCGCCGCCGCACTCGTGTAACTGTCCGAAGGCAGCGCGCAGGCTTTCGCGTCGCGTCCGACCCGGGCGGAGCGAAGCGAGAAAATTCACCGCGGCAGCCGCGCCTGCGATGCCTTCATGGTTTTGCGTGCCGGTCTCAGCACGCTCCGGCGCTGAATCTGGCGCTGGGATCAGCTTCGGAAAATCGAGCGAGCAGAGCAAGTCGTGCCGGCCGTAGAGAATTCCGATGTGCGGGCCGTAAAACTTATAGGCGGAGCAGGCAAGGAAGTCGCAATTCCATTCCCGCACATCGATGGAGCCGTGCGGAGCGTAATGGACGGCGTCGACGAAGATTTTCGCCCCGCGCGAGTGCGCCAGTTCCCCGGCGCGTTGGACGTCGGTGATTGTGCCGAGCGCGTTCGATGCCGCGCCGATCGCAACCAGTTTCGTGTGTCGAGATAATTGTCGCGAAAAATCGTCCCAATCCAACTCGCCCGTCTCCGGAATCATTTTCGCCATCCGCACCTTCACGCCGCATTCTTTCTCCAGCGCCCGCCAGGGCGCGATGTTGGCATGATGATCCAACTCAGTTATCACGATCTCGTCGTCGCGTTCGTAGTCGCGGCCGAGAGCGCGCGCGAGGTGAAAGGTTAGCGTCGTCATGTTGGCGCCAAAGACGATTTCAGCCGGGTTTGCGTTGAGAAAATCGGCCAGCACGCTTCGAGCAGAATCAATGATCGCGTCGGTTTCCTCGCTCGTCGGGTAGTCCCAGTGCGTATTGGCGTTGTGGTGGTAAAGGTAATCACTCATCGCCTCGACTACCATCTGCGGCACCTGAGTGCCTCCGGGCCCATCGAAATAAGCGACCGGATAACCGTTATGAACGCGGGCGAGCGCCGGAAAACATCGCCGTATTTCTTCCGTCGACGTCAATGCGGGGACGGCGAATGGTTCGTTGGATTTAACGGGAGAAACGACTTCAACGTCATCCCTAATATTTCCTAATATCGTTCTGTCCGCAGCCATCGCATCATTGAAGTTAGAAAGTTGAAGCTAAGAAAATAGAAGGCAATCAGAGGTGTGCCGACAAGATAGCGGAGCGTCGTTAGGATCCCGCCATCATCAGCAAGCGGGGCATAGGAATTCTGGAGTTTGCTCACGGCGCCTCATGAACGCGTCGGGTCCGTTCGTTGCGATCGTAGGGAATAATGTTGTCCCATTCGTCGGCGGATGAGCGGGCGACAAAGGCGACGACGGGGTCGGTGTTGCTCATGTTGAAGACCTCGTGGGGAACGCCGGGCTTGATGTAGATGAAGTCACCGGCTTCGTTCTCGACAACCTCCCTCAGCCCGGGGCCGAACTCATGGCGCACTCTGCCTTCCACGATATAAAGGATGACCTCGAAATCGACGTGGATGTGGGCGTAGGCCACGCCGCCGGGAGGGATGGTTGCGATGTTGGCCGATAGCCTGGTTGTGCCGACATTCCTGGCTGACATGCCTTGTTTATAATGAATGCCGTTCCAATCGCGACGCGCGCCGCCGCCACGGATCGTAAGTAATCCATCATGATCTTCTACAGCGTTGAGCTGGATGTCGGTTTTATCGGCCTTCATTGGAGCATCGTGCACGAACATCGCGCAATTGCCAGCGCAGGATGTCAACTCAGGATGGGGCCAGCCCAACCTTCCTGCGCCGGTTTTAAAAAATTGCGTGCACTTTGGAAACTCAAGATGGCGACCATTTGTTCCGGAAGATCGCAAGGTGGAAAACTCGTCTGGGAGAATGCTAGGTCGGGCGTCCTCGGGGTCGAGCAAATACGAATTAAGAGTATGAACTCAGGCAACGAAGATAAAGCAGAGGGAACAGCCAAGAAAGCGATGGGGACGGTAAAGGAGAAGGTAGGCGAGGCCATCGGTAATCCCGATATGCGGGATAAAGGCACCGCCGAAAAGGTGGAAGGCAAAGTTCAGGATAAGGTCGGAGACGTAAAGAAAGTTTTCGAGAAATAATATTCTCGTTAGGTAGTTGGTTTAGCGCGGCGGGCTCTCAGGAGCTCGTCGCGCCCTCCTTTGGTGTAGCTGTCCGAGCGTGCGTCGCGAGTTCTAGCCCGCGCAGTTGTAGGGCGCCGCTCCGGCTGCCCAAATCAGACGGTGCAGGGCTAGATTAGCAGGTGCAGCGCCCGCCCTACCAATCTCACGAGTCGGCTTTGCACAAGAGCCATCTTCTCCGTCTCTTACGGCCTGAGAGGAAAAGAACGCATCAGCGCCAAACACGCAACGATGAACGGCTAGCTACGTCGTTTTTGCGTGAGGCGCGAGATCTACGTTTAACTCCCGAAAGTGCCACCGATGTGGCCAGCTTGTCCGGCCAAGAGGCCCATATCGCCGGCGAGGATAGCATCCACCTGACTGGCGATGGGAGCTGGCAACTTGCCTCTGATGAAATCGATGGCCGCTTGCGCCGCTCTCTGCGCGTTGTGCTGAACTGATCCCGGTCTTCTGCGCGATGACATTGACTAGTTCGCTCCTGGAAAAATACGACGCTGCCGGCACCGAGCAACTGAACAACTTGGCGTGGCCGAGAACGCGGCGGAGTGAAAACACGATGTTGCAGCAGGACGGCTTCTACGCTGGCGGGTATTGAGTGTACTTGGCACTCTGTGAGTCCATGGAATCCCACGGCTGAGCGTCTTCCGTAAAAATGTCCATGGTTGGCTGGAACAAGCGCGGATCGTCCAGCGTTCCGGCAAATACCAATCATATCGGACGGCCCCTCGGATTCTCCCCCGGTGACACGCGAGCCACAGTCGGCGCAAAACCCACGCTTGTGCTGGCCGCCTTTAGCCCTGGGCTGGAGATGGTGGCGCAACTTTCCCTTGGTGAGAGTAAACGCCTTTGCCGGGAGCAGAATGGCGGCGGCGTAAGGTCCGCCGGTGACATGTTGGCAATCGCGGCAATGACAGTTGAGCATGGCAATGGGTTCGGCGGTGCATTCGTAGCGCACGGCGCCGCAGAGGCATCCTCCGATAAACGTTGTCATCATGTTTTATCCTTAGGTTGCTACTGATACTTGCTACTAAAAATGGTTCAAGGCATGACAAACTCATCAGGCTAATTTTGAGCATAATCTCAGGGAGAAGGAGATGTGTCGCTGGCGGCGGCGCGGAGATAGGCGACGACGGATTGTTCCTCCCCGGCGGTGAGGTTGGCGCGACCGGCCATTTCCCTAACGAGACGCGACCACTCCTCGCGTGTGTATTTCGTAACCGAAGGCAAGGTATGACATTCGAGACAGCGGGTAACGAAAAGTTCCCGGCCGCTGGCCAACTGTTCGGCCGAACTGTGATCAGCGCGACCGCGCGCGACCAGGTCGGGAGAAAGAGAAGGCAAGTTGCTCGTGGCGCAGCTAGCAACGAGCAGGGCCGCCACGGCTAACAAGATGTGGTTTTTCACAATGGAACGCCAACGATTAACCGAACCTGGTAATCCGGTTCATCGGCCGTGTTCGTCAACTGCTTGAGAGCGGTGACGGTGGCGAACCAGCGGTCGCCGCGGTAGGAGACGTTGGGACCGATAAAAAAGTTGGTGTCGGCGTCATCGCTCCGCCAGTCGGGCAAAACGATTTCGTGCAGCATTTCGACGCCGAAAGAAACGCGTGGGTTGATTTCGTAGCTTGCGCCGAGGGCCTGCTGAAGTTCTCCCGTGCGTTCGCGCAATCCTTCGCCTTTCCACCCAGCTTCAACCGTAAAGTTATAGAGAAGAATGAGCGGCCCGAAGTTTTTCTGGGCGATTAATTTTGTTTCCGATTCAAAATTACGCCGGCCTCCGCCAATCTCTTGGTAGAGAGAAATTCCAATCGGATCAGCGGCAGGATTAGTGAAATTGTAAATACCTTCGACTGAAGTGCTGTCGTAATGAGCGGCGCGTTCCTTATTATCATAGCTCCAGTTAGCGAAGTAGATGCTCGCCTGAAAGTGTGGAGTAACCCCGATTTCGAGTTCGTGGCGAAAATCGAGACCGGTAAATTGCGAATTGCGAAACAGGCTCGTAGCGTAGTTCTCCCACTCGAATGATCCTGGTGCGGCCGTGGGCGCTTCGTAAAGGAAAGTGAAATGACGAGCGCCGGCAAAGCAGGTCTGGGTAGCGAGAACGAGGAGTAAAAGAATCCGCTTCACGATGCCTTGATATCGCCGCCGTTTAACGGGCAGCGGGCACCGGTTTGAGGATGCGCGCCTCGACCGTCATCCGCGCTCTCTCTTCAACAGGATCGGCGCCGGCGAGAGGAACAGCGCCAATGTGTCGAGCGGCGTAATAGGAACCGATGACGAGGAGCGCGGCGATGAACTGGGCCGTGATCGCCTCGTAAGTGGGGAAGACGGCGAACCAAAGACTCATCCAGGCGGGAATAACATCGGCCAGCGCCGGAATGGGAGTGGACGAAATCCAGTGCGCGAGCTGCATTTCCTGCGCTTGTTCGCCGACCATCACGAGCAGGACGATTCCCAGCAGGACGCCGGTAGTGATGAGCATTTTACGGTAGGGCAAGCGCTGCTGAAGAACAAAAGTAACGACCGCGACCATGGCAGAAAAGGCGAGGCCGAGCAGAGTACCTTTGAGAACGACATCACCGCCGAGGCGCAGGTTGTAGCTCTGCAGGAAAAGAACGACTTCAAATCCTTCACGATAGAGCGAAGTGAACCCAAGCAGGATGAGGCCCCAGCGTAAGCGTGCATTCCAGCCGTTGGCACCGCCGCCGTTTTCCAAAAGCGATTTGCGGCGGCGATTGTGCGCGCGAATCCAGCCGCCCCAATACACCTTATGGAAAAACCAGTTCATGATGACGAGGAGGACGACGACGGCGAGAAGTCCGGTCGCGGCTTGCAAGTCCAGCGCGGGAACGCTTTCGGTAAGCTGTCCCATGATTCCGACCGCGATGAACCAAGTGAGAAGGGTGGCCAGGAATGCTAAACCTGCGCCGGCTGCGACCGGTCGGCGGTAGAGACGCTTTGCGCCGGTCATGCTGGCGGTGATGGCGGCGAGAACGAGGATGCACTCCAATCCTTCGCGAAAAACAAGGACGGCGATATCGAGTGCGGCAACCGTGGCGCTGGTGTGTGGACGCAGCGGGTCAGGCGCGCCGTGTGTCGCGATGCCTTGCCAGATGAATAGCGCGAGGATGGCCAGCGCGGCCAGCGCGAGAGCGGCGCGAGTCCAGCGCGGAGAGGATGGTTGGGAACGGCTCATCGGTGACGAGCAAACCTAACATAGCGCTCGCGTCGCGGCTGCCGGTGGATTGCCATTTTTTAGCGGAAGGTTGTCACGCCGCGGGTGCCGTTGTGATTTTCCTGACGCGGCGTAACTTCAAGCGATGCAACGGCGGGCTGGCTTCACGCTCATCGAAATCGTTATTGCGGTGTTTATACTCTTGTTGCTTATGGGTTTGGCCGTACCAAGTGTGAGCGGCGTTTTAGCGGACAAGCGCTTGCACCGTTCGCTCGACCGCATGAATGATCTTGTGCGCCAGGCGCACGAGCGCAGCGTGGCGGAGCGGCGCGCCTATTTGATTATCCTGGGCGACGACGCCGTGACGTTGCAGCCAGCTGCTTATCTGAAAACGGAAGAGCGCAAACCGATCGATACTGTGGCGATCGGACGCGGCAATAAGTGGAAAATCCGATTTCCGGTGGCGCTGGCCAAGAAGACTCCCGCAGAATGGATTTTCTGGGAATCGGGTGTGTGTGAGCCGGCGCGGATTGATTTCGCCGGCGCCGACGGCAAATGGACGGCGGAGTATTCGCCCTTGAGCGCGCTGGCAGAAATCACCGCTTATGTGCCGCGGTAAGTCACCGGGCTTCGCGCTTTACGAGGTGCTGCTCGGCCTCGCTATTTTTGCCATCGGCATCATCTCTTTGGGCCGCGCCGTAAGCAATTGCATCAACGCCGGTGCGCTCAGCGCCGATGATGCCCGGGTGCGTGAGATTATTGGCAATCGCATGGCTGAAATCCAGACGACGCCGGGGCAGCCGGACAAGGTGAAAGTGACAAAGGTCGACACTGGCTACGGCTGGGTCAAACTGATCCAAAACGTGCAGGCAGAACCGATGACCGAGAACAACGCCGCCGTGCGGGGAATTCTTCGTGTCACGTTAACGGCCGACTGGGTACGCGGCGGCAGAGAACAAAAAAAGGCAATCGCGTTTTATGTATTTCGTCCGTAGCAGGAATGGCCGGGGCGGCGAGCGACTCCGAAACGTTTCGCGAGCCGCGCCGCGCCGACAGCGCGCATTCACGTTACTTGAGGTGACGCTGGCGGTCATGATCCTGGCGATGATGTCGGTGGCGATTTACCGGTTCGTGCTGACGAACATCGTGGCCATGCGTGTCTCCGCCGCGGCGGACGCGGTGGACGCGCGTTACACGGGATTGCGCCAAATGCTTTCGCAGCAGTTGCAAAGTTTGCCCTCGGGCGCGGGCGCGCTGCTGGGTGACGCGGTCAAGGTTAGCGATCACGATCGCGATAACATGACGTGGATTTGTTCCGCTGGTCCGGGCGTGCTGACCCGGTATGCGCCCGGCGATTTTCGCGTCGAGCTGAGGTTGCGTCCGCACGATGGAAAAAGCGCGCAACTCGATCTCGGCATCCTGCGTAAACCTAAAAACGATACCAGCGTCGGCAACGAACACGAGAGCTGGGTGCGTCTGATCGATAACGTGAGCAGCTTGCAGATTCGCTATTTCGACCCGCGCCTGAACGCGTGGGTGCCGCGCTGGACCGACACGATCACACTGCCGCGACTGGTGCGCCTCGTCATCGCGCGACACGACACGCGCGTGCCGGAGGAAATCGTAGTGCCGCTGGCACGAACCGCCTCATGAGAAGAGCGCAAAAACGCGGTGCTGCTTTGCTCCTTGCGCTTTGGGCGCTCTTTCTGCTGGGAGCGATGGTGATGTCGTGGGCATTGGACATTGATTCGCGCCTGAGTATTTCCGGCAGCGAAAATCGAATTCTGGAAGCCGAAGCGATGGCGGCATCGGGCGCGGAGGTGGCTTTGAATCCGGCCATCCGCCCCGGCTCGCCTAATCTCGCGCGCAACTTCACGGCGCGGGAAGGGTATCGAGTGCGGGTGACGGGTGAAGGCGGCCGTTTGAATATCAACTGGCTGGTGGCAGGGGAAAATCCGGTGCGGGTGGAAATGTTACGGCACTATTTGGAATTGAAGGGCGTCGATTTAAACGAACGCGATCACATGATCGATTGTCTGCTGGATTGGGTTGATCCTGATAATCTGGCGCGGCTCAATGGCGCGGAAGCGGGGAGCGGCTATGTGCCGGCGAACACTTTGCTTACCCGCATCGACGAAATGAAAAAGATTAAAGGCTGGGAAAAGGCGACGGCGGCCCCGGACTGGGATGACGATTTTACGCTCAACAGTTCCGGCCCCATCGATTTGATGTGGGCCTCGCGCGATGTCCTGCGCTGCATTCCGGGCCTGACCGATGCGACGGTGGACCGCTTCATGCAGTTGCGCGCCGGTCCCGACGGCGTGGATGGCACGGCCGATGACGCGCAATTTAAAAGCATGGACGAAGTGCGCAGCACACTTGGCCTTTCCGCGCAGCAATTTCAATCGCTTGCGCCCTACGTCTCGTTCAAGGACTCGGTCATGCGCGCCGTGAGCACCGGACGTTCCGGCGAAGTCACGCGCGTGGTGCAGATGGTTTTCCGGCGCGCTGGCGCCACGCCGCAGATGATTACATGGAAGGAATTTTGAATCCGAGTGACGGCAAAGTTTTTCTGGTCCCGGCCGCGCAAGGTTGGAACCTGATCAGCGGCGACGAAGGCGTTTGGCGAGTGCGCGCGTTTCCGACCATGGAGGAAGCGGCGCAAACGCTGAACGCTGAGTCGGACGTCGTGCTGGCTCTGCCGGTGTCGGCGGTGCTGGCGCAACGGCTCCGTTTGCCCAGCGTGGAAGGAGAAGAGTTGCGCGAGATGGTGCGCATTCAATTGGAGAAAGCCCTGCCTTACGCGACGGAGGAAGTGACAAGCGATTTCGAAGTGATCGAGCAGGTGAACGGCGAATGCGTCATCTCCGCCATCGCAGTGCAGAACCAACGGCTGAGCGAGATCGCCGCTCCGCTGCTTGCTCGCAACGTCATCCCGCGCGTGGTGACGGTTTACGCGGCGCAGCGGCTGGCCAGTCACGCCGGCGAAGGCTGCGCGCTTTTCATTTATCCGGAAGCCGGCGGCCTCGTTTCGGCCATCTCGGAGAACCGTAAGCTGAGTTTTGCGCGCACGATCGACGGTGGAGAGCACGCGTCGCTCTCGGTCGAGCTGCCGCAGCTTGCCCTCAGCGCAGAATTGCAAGGCATCAACGCTTCCTTCCAGAACGTGCTGCTGGATGAGAAATGTTTTGAACTGCGCGACACTGTGCAGCAGGCGCTTGAAACGTCGGCGGAAATCGTCGGCATTGAAACGCCGCCAGCCGCGACCGCGCTAAACCTCCTGCCTTCACAATGGCGCGAGCGCCGCGCCCGACAGGAGAGACGTGGGCAATGGCAGAAACGGATTGGACTAGCGCTGGCTGCCTACGGCGCGCTCGTGCTCCTCTTCTTGCTTCATCTCGGCTATCTGAAATTCAGAGCGTCGCAGCTCGATTCTCAAATCAAGCGCGATGCCCCGCGCACGGCGTTCGTTCGCGCCACTTCGGAAAAATGGAAGACGCTCGCGCCCGCCATCGATCCGCAATTTTACCCAATCGAAATTTTGCGGCATCTCTTCGATAGCCTGCCCTCGCCGGACGTGCGCATCACGCAATACACGCAATCGGCCCGGGAAATTTCCATCGACGGCGAAGCCAACACCGCCGCGCTCGCTTACCAGTTCGCCGAGAAAGTAAAGAAGCACCCAGATTTGCACTCGTTCGTCTTCGACATGACGGCGCCAAGAATTCTGCCGAACGATCACGCGCAATTTCGCATGCGAGGAAAACCGCGATGACCTTACCGCCCTTCATCCAGAAAATGAGTACGCGCGAGCGTGTCCTCGCCGGCATGGTCGCGGTCGTCGTGATCGCGCTGCTGAATTTGCTCGTTTGGAGCTGGCTGCTGGGTGCGATTCGCAGCGCGCGGGCGGATGTGGCGAAGCGCAAACTTACCCGCACCGAGCAAACCGTTTTTTTGCGCGAAGGCGAGCTCTGGACGAAGCGTGAGCAATGGCTGCGCGAGCATCAGCCGGTTTACAAAGGCGCCTCCGATGCGTCGGCCCTGCTCGATCAGGTCAAGCAGGTCGCAGGCAAAAGTAATGTGCTGATTGAGAATCCGGCCATCGGTTCGGGCGACAGCACAGCGGCGTATCAATCAGTTTTTGCCTCCATCGAGACGAAAAGCCCGTGGCCGCCGTTGGTGCATTTTCTCTATGATGTGCAAACGCCGGAATCGTTCGTCGTTTTCGAAACGGTGAACCTCGCAATTGATCCCGGTGACGCGACGCAAATGCGTGGCAGGTTGAAAATTGCGCGCTGGTATGCCCCGACCGGCGCGGCGAAAATAAGATGATCACTAATCAATTCAACGGCGGTATCGTTCCTCGACTTCGCTGCGCTTCGCCCGGGTTGGCGCTGCTATGCTTTCTTGCGGCAGTTACTTCAGTAAGCGCCGATGATGTTCTGCCAAAAAGGCCCGCCTTCGGACTTTACCAAGGCATGCTCGACCGCTCGCCTTTCGCCGTGGCCACAGTGGACACCGCTCCCGTGGCCGCGCCCGATTTCGCCCGTGACTGGTATGTGGCAAATGCCGCGCGTTCGCAGGATGGCGATCTCGTTACCATCGCTTCCACCACGGACCGAAACTTCAAAGAATACCTCAGCACGAAAGAGTCGAACGAGCACGGCTTTGCTGTCACCGAAATCAAATGGTCGGACCGCGTGGGCGAGACGAAAGTGACGATCACGAAAGATGGCAAGTACGCCACGCTCGGTTTCAATCAGGCGTTGCTCTCGCAGCCGATGGCAAATCCCGGGCAACCCCTGATGGCTGGTCTTCCCATGCAGCAGCCGCCGATTGTGGCGCCGCCGCCTTATATCAAGCCGGCGCCGATACCTTCCTTGCCGCCCGCTCAGGTGCCAATGGTGCCGCAGCAACCAATTGACCCGCAAAATCGGTTTCGGTCCCGCGGCATGATCCAGCGCGGCCTCATCACACCGGCGCCGACGCCGTTCGTGCCGACGCAGCCCGACGACGACGACAACTGATCAAACTCCTGCTCCCGGCGCCGCAGACATTCCGAGCAAGAGCGCGATTCGAGAGCCGATCTGCGGGCCGCTTGGCGAGGGAGCATAGAATTCGGCGGATGGGTGTGCAAAAAGACGTGCGGTGACTCGAAGCCATTCTACTATACAGGACCCGCCCCGGGACACAGCGGCCGGCCACCTCAGGGAACCGGAAGTAATGAATCCGACTTGGCGCGCGCAGATACCTATTCAATTCCAGACAAAGACTATCCACCATGCGACGATGGGGATCCCCAGCTTCTCAAGCATTGGGCAACTCCCCACGGCACGTATATGCCTCAGAATGATATGGACGATGCCGACCGGCGTCATCAACCCGCGATGTTGGCTGTGCCGGAAGGAGGAGGAGGAGGCAGCAATCCGCCGCGAGCGATCGTTCGCTTACGAGCGGAGAACGCCAAGCTCCTGGAGCAACGGGAAGTTTAAAAAAAGTCTCTGGGCATCCTCTCCGAAGTGCCGCTGAGCGGTATGCCTGTATCGAGCAGATGGGCGGTCAATACAAAGTAGCCTGGTTGTGCGAGGCCTTGTTGGTTTCGACAAGAGTACAAATAATGAGGGTCACTGCCCCCAATCGTCGTCGCCAGTGTCGGCGGTGCGATCGGGTCCAGCGGAATAAAGATCGAAGCCGTTTGGATTTTTCTTCCCCGGACTAAAATAAATATAAGGCGAGTTCCACGGATCCTTCGGCAGGGGATCGCTCATTAATTGAGTCCAGCGTGACGGCTTCGGATCACTCCCGGGGGGAGAAACAAGAGCCTGCAAACCTTGCTCGGTCGTCGGGAAAAACCCGTTGAGACTTTGGTAGAGCTTAAGTTGCGTGTTGTAGGCCTGAATATCGCCCTGCACCCGAACCCGCCGGCTCACTTCGACGTTGCCCGCGAGCTTGTAAATCGCCGCGCCCATAAGCAGCGCGATGATTGTCACCACCAACATGATCTCCAGCAACGTGAAAGCTTGTTCTCTCTTGCGCATTAAACTTTAGACAACGCATTACCGTGCCGGTTGCAAAATATAATCGGATTTATCCCAAAGATACTTCAGCTGGATCTGCGTCGCGCGCACGGCTGAGCTGCCGGCGTCGGCGGGATTAGTGATGCTGACGCGATTAGTGCCGGTCTGGAGGGCAGAGGCGGGAACGATTTTCTGCGCACGCACCCAGCCGGTGTAGTCGAACTGCATCTCGTGCATGAGCGCGCGCATCTCACCGCGGTAGCCGGGATCGGCCAGCTCAGGCAAAGATACATTCGCTGGTCCGAGGTTGGCGCCATTAACGATCAGCTGCGGCGGCGAACCGATGCGCGGGTTGGCGACCTCGAAAGTCACGAGGGCCAGCAAAGGTTGCGTTTCCACGCCGAACTCGTAGACGGCTGCTTCGTTCGCAGCAGAACCGATGCGAATGGGATCGGGTGAGAGCGTGGCCGTGACCGCGCCGAATTGTTCCGAATCCTCCGCCGGCGCGTGCAAGGCGAGGGTGGGGGAAAATGGCTGCGGGATGGCGTTGTCCGACTGGACGCCGACGGCATGAACCAGCTCGCTCGTGGTCATCCATTGCAGGAAGGCGCTGCGCACGTTGGTGCCGTCGCCCGGCACTTCGACATCAATATTTTTCACGCCGTCCATCGGGATCATGCACGAATCCGAGCTTTCCAGATCGATGCCGATGCCGAAGGGGCCGAAGCGAAGGAGTTGCTCGCGCGAAGCGTCCCAGGCCGCGATGGCAGGACGCGCATCCGGCTGGTCGTTAAAAAAGAGGCGGAGAAATAAAATATTATAAGCCGCATCGGGTTTTTTGATCCGAATACGAAAAACGGTTGGCCTCGTTTTTGCCGCCGTGATGAGGGTGACGGCATCAGTTTTCGGCCGCCTTTCCCCGGGTAGAAGAGTGATCGATTCGATCCACGGAGGCGCTGTCTGCACTGCGCCGTCCTTGGCATTTTGCCGCAAATCGAGCCACGCGCTCGTGGCCGCCGCAGGCGAGGGTGCCATGCTCTGCGGTGCTCCAAAGAGAGGGGCCGCGCCGATCAATCCCAGGAAGAGGAGTTTTCGACGCATCAATGTCGATGCTATTTCACCGCGCGCGTAACTGCAAGCTATGTGTCATCTCAAAAACTGCCGACAAAATGCTGTAAACGACGAAGCCGACGACAATGGCGATGAGAACAATGATGACCGGCGCGATGAGCGATGAAGTGATGGTGACGGTGCGGTCCAATTCGCGTTCGTAGATGTCGGCAATGGTCATCATCGTCTGCGCGAAATGGCCGGTCTGCTCGCCCACCGCCATCATGTCGGTGAGCAAATCGGGAAAAAGTTTTTGCGCGGCGAGTGCGGCGGAGAGATGCGCGCCATCGACGACCGAGCGGCGCACCTCCACCAGGTTTTTCTCGACATAGCGGTTATCGGCAATCTCCGTCACCAGATCGAGTGAGCGCAGGAGCGGAATGCCGTTCTCGGCCAGCGTGCCGAGGGTGCGGGAAAATTGGGCGTAATACTGGTGTCGGACGACGCGCCCGTAGCCGGGAATGGTGAGGCGAAAACGGTCCCATGTTGTCCGTCCTTCATCTGTCCGCACGTAAGCACGCCATGCTGCAATCGCGCCGATAATGAGGAGGAGGGCAAGCCACCAGTAGGTGGTGATGATATGGTGTACGCTCATGAGCACGCGTGTGGGCAACGGCAGCGCTCCGCCGTTTTGCGACATAAATTGCGTCAGCTGCGGCACCATGAATGTGATGAAGACGGTGATGAGTCCCGCGCCTGCCACCGCCAGGAATGCCGGGTAAATCAGCGCCTGCTGCACGCGGTCACGGAGGCTCTTCGCCTGCATCAAATGTTTGACCAGGCGCATAAGGATATCCGAGAGCGCGCCGCTCGCTTCGCCCGCCGCGACGAGATTCACATAAAGCGGCGAGAAGATGCGGGGAAACTCCCGCAGCGCCTGGGAGAAACTGCGGCCATCGACCAGCGCCTGATGGAGCGCACGTGTGAGCTGTTGCACGCGGGGATGCTTTAGCCGTTTTTCGAGAACACCGAGGCCTTCGTCGAGCGTCATTCCGGCCTGGAGCAGATTGGCGAGTTGTTCGGTGAGGACGAGCAATTGACTGTGCGGAACCTTAAGATTCTTCGCCGGCGCCTCCGCCTTTTCCGCCGGGGCGCGACTAAAGACCTTCGGCATGAACCCGCGTGCAGGAGCTGGAGTGCCAGCGCCGTTGGCTGCCGTGCTCGACGTCGCCACCGCCTCGATACGAATGGGAATACAATTTTGTTGTTCGATTTGGCGAATCGCGACGCTTCGATCGGAGCAATTCAAAACGCCCTCCACCAAACCGCCCTGGGCGTTGCGTGCTTTGTAAGCGAACTCCGGCATTAGGTCGTCAATTTACCCTGCTGCGGCACGCAGTAAACTCGTGCGCGCTCGGAATGACCTGCAAAGATACTCGCCATACCATTTCCTCTCTGTACTCTCCTGACCCGTGCATACGTTACGCGCCGCTCTGCCACCGGGATTCATCGCCGGCATCGTTTCTATTTTCGCCAGCTGGTTTTGGATGGCTGTCGTTTTTCATCGTTATCAACAGGCCACGCCGCAAATATGGCGACCCGAAGGCGCGCGGAATTACGTTCTCTCCAGCATCGTTCGCCTGCTCTCCGCTGTCGCCATCGCCGTTGTCTACGTTTTGATCGCGCGGTTCCATGTCGCCTTCTTTTCCGGAGGAATCGCGGGTGCTCTGCGCTTCGCCGCCGTTATCTGGATCGCCCTCGCCGCTCCAATCATTATCGAAGCCGCCATTTACGTGCGCTTGCACTCGATGGTCGTGCTCGGTCAGGTGCTCGACTGGCTAACGACCATCGTTCTGTCCTGCGCCGTGACAGCTTTCTGGATAGGAAGCTAACAGAGCTAGGCCGCTTTCCTCTGCCGCGACTTCGCCTTGCGCGTGGTCTTCTTCTCGCCGTGCGCCTTCTTCAAGCTTTCCTGCAAGACCGCCACCAGATCGATCACTTTGGTTGAAGGAGGAGCTTTCTTCTTTGGTTTCTCCTCTATTTCTTTCCCTCCCGCTTCGACCTTTTCTTCAATAACCTCCATCAAAGCATCGCGGTAATCATCACGATACTTTGTCGGATCCCATTTCGACGACATGCTCTTCACCAGGGCCGTCGCCATGTCGATCTCCTGTTTTCGCGGCTCAAGCTTCTTCGGCAGGTTGAGCTTGTCGCTTTCCGCCAATTCCTCGGCGAAATGCATCAGTTCCAGAACAAGGACAGCGTTTTCCGCTTTCACCCCCGCCAGATATTGCCGCGTCTTGATCACCACTTTGGCAATTCCGACCTTGCCCGTTTTCCTCAATGTATCGCGCAGCAATACGTAAGCCTTATCTCCACCTTTCTGCGGTTCGAGATAGTAGGGCTTATAGAAAAACATCGGGTCGATCTCTTCCTGATCGACAAAATCCTGGATGTCGACCGTCTGTGTCGCCTCCAGGTCCACGCGCTGAAAATCCTCGTCCTTCAGGACAACATATTTCCCCTTCTCGTATTCGTAGCCTTTCACGATCTGGCCCCACGGCACTTCCTTGCCATCCTTTTCCGCCACGCGCTTGTAGTTCACCGGGCTCAAATCCGACCCGCGCAAAAGCCGGAACTTCATCTCCTCTTTCCGCGTCGCCGGATAGAGCGCGATGGGAATGTTAACCAGGCCGAAGCTGATGCTGCCTTTCCAAATCGCTCGCATACCTCAACCTATCATCGCAACTCCGCCCTGTAGTGGCGGCCAATGACCGCCGACTCTCAATAAACCGCATCGCCTAACGTGGGGAGAATTACGCCGCTGCTTCCAGTTGCTCACGGGAAATGTCACGCAGCTCAAAGAGCCGAATTAACGTTTCTTCGATGAGATTATTTGGGCACGATGCGCCGGCGGTTATGCCGATGACGGCGCGCCCGCCTGGCAGCCAGTCGCGCGCGATCACTTCGCGTTTCTCGTGCAGATCGTAGTGCTTAATCTCGTTCTGCGAGAGGAGCCGTGAAGAATTCAGGACGAAATAAGTCGGCAATTTCTCTTCGCCCATTTCGGCAAGATGCGACGTATTCGAGCTATTGTAGCCGCCGACTACGAGCAGCAAGTTCATCGGCACGTTGAGTAACTCACGCAACGCGTCCTGACGTTCCTGGGTCGCGCCGCAGATCGTATCGAAGAAGCGAAAGTTTTTGGCCGCTTCCAGGGCTCCGTCGCGATCGGCAATAGCTTGCCGGATTCGCCGCTGCACTTCCTCTGTTTCGCCCCGCAGCATCGTCGTCTGGTTAGCTACTCCGATGGTGTTGAGGTGCATATCGGGATCAAAACCTTCCGAGTAGGCGCCGCGAAACTTATCGAGGAATATCTGCTTATCGCCGCCGTGCCGGATGTAATCGCAAACATAATCCGTGTCTGCCAGAGTGAGCACGACGAGGTAATGGCCCTTGCCGTCTCCCAGCGCGCGCGAGCTCGTCGCTTTAGTTTCCTCGTGCTCGGCCTTGCCATGGATGATGGAAGTCACGCTCTCGCTCGCGTATTTGCGCACGCGCTTCCAAACGCTCATGACATCGCCGCAAGTGGTGTCCACTATCTGGCAGCCGCGATTCTTGATTTGCTCGAGAATGGAAACCTCCGTCCCGAACGCGGGCACAATCACGACATCGTCCGGCTGCAGTTCGGAAAGGTCCGCCTGTTTGTTTCGTCCGGTCAGGTTCTTGATCCCGAGCGACGAAATCTGCTCGTTCACTTCCGGGTTGTGAATGATCTCCCCCACGATGAAAAGCCGGCGATCGGCAAAAACCTTGCGCGCGGCATAAGCGAGATCGATGGCGCGCTCGACGCCGTAACAAAAGCCGAATTGCTTCGCCAGTCGCACCGTCACATCGCCGACAGAAATGATGCCTCCGTTGCGCCGCACCTTGTCCACGATGTCGCTGCGATAATGCAACTCGACCTGCTCCTGCACCGCGGCCATCACATCGGGCCGGCGCAAATTCACTTTTTCGCGGGCGCTTGTGCCGCTGGAGATAAGGTTCGTGCTCACAATTCAGGCGGCCACAGCCGCCCGCAACGCTATTCTAAAAGAGGGCCGACTGGCTTCTGGAACGCGGCCGAGCTGATGGAGATGTGCGGATCGGGATCGGGCGCGCGCGAATCGTCCACGCGTTTCACCTTGGGTCCGATGGTTGCGTCTTCCGGTTGAGTATTGGCAATGTTGACCGGCGTGCCGTTATGCACCAGCGCGTAAAATTTCGGTGCGGCTTCTCCCTTCAGGCGAATGCATCCATGCGAGCGCGGCACGGGGTGGACAAAGCCCTGGTGGAATCCATACGCCGGCGCGAACTCACACCAGAAACCCATCGGATAGCCCACGTAACGACCAGGAACACTCGAGCCGGATTCGGCCGGCACTACATTGCTACCCTGTACACGAAAGCCGTAAGAGCCGGAACGCTTGTCCTCTTCCTTGCGATAAATGGTGAAGTTGCCCTTCGGCGTTGGCTTCGAGGGAATTCCCACGGTGCACGCGACCGCCATCAGACAATTATCACCTTCCATCACGTAGACATTTTGTTTCGAGAGGGAAACCTTCACCCGCACCTTGGAAGGATCGGCCGGCTTGTGTGCGGTCACGTGATAAGGGCCACCGCTGCTGACGGACGCAGTCTGGCAGCCGGCGAGCAAGGACGCGCCCACCAGCGCCATGGGTAGAACCAAACGAGAGAGCTTCATCGCGAGTAAGTAATAGAGATACATGGCTTTTTCAACCGCAGGCGCCGTGCCGCACCCTGTCCACCGGCGCGGAATTTGCGTAACAAGGGTGCTGTGTTACAATCGCGCCGAGGTGATTGGTTGAGCTGGCAACCTACGCGCTTTCGGGGAAGGACGCTGACCCGCGCATGAACTTTACCCTCTTTAGCGCTGACGGCTTCATGCCTCACGGGCATTGTTACCTGTGGAATCCGGGATTGATCCGCCTTCATCTTGTCTCCGATCTCCTCATCGCGGCGGCATACTTTACCATTCCGTTCACGCTCGTTCACTTCGTCCGGAAACGGCGCGATCTTCCTTTCGATTGGATGTTTGTTTGCTTCGGTGTCTTCCTCGTCGCGTGCGCGATGACCCACGTAATGGAGGTCATTACCCTGTGGAAGCCGTATTACTGGCTCGCCGGAGTCATCAAGGCTATCACCGCCATCGCGTCCGTGCCGACGGCCATTCTGCTCGTGCGATTGATTCCCGCGGTGGTGACGATCCCGGGACCGGCGGTGTTGCGCGCGGCCAATGAAGCACTCATTGAGCAAACCAAACTGCTCAACCTGATCGTAACCAATATGGGGGACGGTTTGCTCGTAGTCGATCGCGACGGCCATTCTCTTCTTTCTAACCCCGCCACGCGACGAATGCTCGGTCTGGGCGAAAATGAAGATGTGCCGCAGAATTGTGCCAAGGACTGCGGATTCTTTCGCGGCGACAAGAGCAGTCGCATTCCGGCCGCGGAGGCACCTACCACCCGTGCCGTGGCCGGACAAACGGTTGATGAAGAAGTGATTTTCATTCGCAACGGCGACAATACCGAAGGGATGTGGGCAGACGTGACGGCACGCCCGTTGCGTGATGAGCACGGCACCATTCACGGAGCCGTCGCGGTCTTCCGCGATATCACCGGTCACAAGCGGGCCGAGGAGCAGCAGCAAAAACTGGTGCGCGAACGGGCCGCCCGCGCTGAAGCCGAGGCGGCTAATAGCGCCAAGGACAAGTTCCTCGCCATGCTCGGCCATGAGTTGCGCACGCCGCTTACGCCCGTGCTCGCCGGGGTGGAATTGCTCGAGCAGCAGGTCAATGGCAAAGGAGAACTGAGAGGCACGCTGGAAATCATCCGCCGCAACGTCGAGCTCGAAGCGCGGCTCATCGATGACATTCTCGATCTCTCCGCCATCAGCAAAGGCAAAATCAATCTCGCCTTCGCTACGGTGGACGTGCACGCCGCCTTGAGCAGCGCGCTGGAGATCTTCCGTCCCGAAATTGCCACCAAACGACTGCGTCTCCATCTCGATCTGAGCGCCGCGGAGCACTTTGTTCGCGGCGATAATTCGCGGCTCATGCAGGTCTTCTGGAACGTGATCAAAAACGCGATCAAGTTCACGCCCGAAGGCGGCGCCATTCACATTCGTTCGTTCAACGAAGGGCTGCGGCTGGTCATGGAGCTCAGCGACAACGGAATCGGCATCGAGCCTGAGTTCATGCCGCGGATTTTTGATTCCTTCGAACAGGGCGTTCGTCGCGTCCAGGCGGGTCATGGCGGTCTCGGTCTGGGCCTGGCTATTTCGCGCGCGATCGTCGCTGCCCATCACGGCGAGATGGATGCGAAAAGCCCGGGACGAAACCGCGGAACGATTGTCCGGATCTCGTTAGAAACCGTGCCGGCGTTGGCCGTTGTCGAAGCTCAACCGAGCACGCCAAACGTCGCCGCCTCTTCCTCTGAGACGCGCGTTTCTCTGCGCATCCTGTTGGTTGACGATCACACCGACACCATCACCACTTTGGCCGCTCTTCTGCGGCGTCTCGGTTACGAAGTCGTCTGTGCCGAAACGGCAGAGCAAGCGCGCCGTCTCGTCGGACAATCGAAGTTCGATCTTCTTGTCACCGACATCGGTTTGCCCGACGCCAGTGGCCATGATCTCATGCGCGATATTCGAGCCCAACAGCCGATGCCGGGAATTGCCCTGAGCGGTTTCGGTATGGAAGACGATTTGGAAAAGAGTCGCGCCGTCGGCTTCATCGACCATCTTATTAAACCGGTCAACGTCGACCGCTTGCAGGCGGCGCTGCGCGAGATCGCATCGAACAAGAGTTAACTGCCGTCATCCCGAACGAAGCGGAGCGAAGTGGAGGGATCCCGCTGCGGAACCTTTAAGCTCACGTCACGGGATTCCTCGACTTCGCTCGGAATGACATACGGTGGCTGGGGAGGTTGCTATTTTCCGAGCAGCTTCATCATAGCCTCGGGATAACGCGAACCGGCCGCGGAATCTTTGGGCACGATCTCATCGATCCTTTCCAGCTCGCCGATGCTCAGCGTCACGTCCAACGCGCCAATGTTCTCGCGCAAATACTTCCGTCGTTTCGTGCCAGGAATGGGCACCATGTTTTCCCCTTGCGCCATCACCCAGGCGAGTGCGAGCTGTGCCGGCGTGCAGCGTTTCTCGCGTGCGATCTCACTCACGCGTTCGACCAGATCGAGGTTTTGCTGGAAATTCTCACCCTGAAATCGCGGCGCCGTTCTGCGGTAATCATCCGCCGGCAAATCTTCGAAGCTTTTAATCTGGCCGGTAAGGAATCCGCGACCTAGCGGAGAGTAAGGAACGAAGCCAATTCCCAGTTCGCGACAGACGTTGAGCACTCCGTCTTCGGGGTCACGCGTCCAAAGGGAATACTCCGATTGCACTGCCGTAATGGGATGCACCGCGTGCGCGCGGCGGATCGTTTCCGGCCCGGCTTCCGATAAACCGAGGTAGCGCACCTTGCCCGCGCGGACGAGCTCAGCCATGGCGCCGACAGTTTCCTCGATCGGCGTTTCAGGATCGACGCGATGTTGATAATACAGATCAATGCATCCGACACCGAGTCGGCGCAGACTTCCCTCGCATGCGTTCTTCACATAGTCGGGTTTGCCGTTAATCCCGCGAAACCGTGGATCGCCCTCATCGCGTACGATCCCAAACTTCGTCGCGATGACGACGCTCTCGCGTTTGCCGCGAAGGGCGCGCCCAAGCAGTTGTTCGTTCGTATGCGGGCCGTAGATATCGGCGGTGTCGAAAAAAGTAATGCCCGATTCCAGCGCGCGCTGAATGGTCGCGATCGATTCCTCGTCGTCGCGTCCGCCATAAAATTCCGACATGCCCATGCAGCCGAGCCCGATGGCGGAAACGAGCGGACCGCCGCGTCCAATTTTTCGTTGTTTCATAGTTCTTCCGTGAACCTATCTAAAGCGCATCGACGCCCGTGTCATCCCGAGCGAAGTCGGGGGATCCCGAAGCGTAAACCTTAAGCTGAGGCCACGAGATTCTTCGACTCCGCTGCGCCCCGCTCAGAACGACAGACTTGTTTTCCCGCTGCCTCGCTCGATCCGGCCGATGACTTTAGCGCGCAGAGCTCTTTGCACTTCCTTCACATCGCGCGCGCTGACAATCGCCACCATGCCAATTCCCATGTTGAAAACCTGGTACATTTCTCCGCGGTCAATATTCCCTTTCTCGCGCAGGAATTCGAAAATCGCGGGAACCCGCCAGCTACGTGCGTCGATCACCGCATCACAATTTTTCGGCAGCACGCGCGGCAGATTATCAATTAACCCGCCGCCGGTAATGTGGGCGAGACCGTGGATCTTTCCGCGCCGGACTTTCGCCAGCAGCGGCTGATAATTCTTGTGCACGCGCAGCAACTCCTGGCCGAGGCTGCCCCGGATCCCCGGAATTCGCGCGGAAAGTTTCAAACGGAGTTTCTCGAACAGGATTTTCCGTGCGAGCGAGTAACCGTTCGTGTGCAGGCCATGCGACGGTAGCCCGAGGATCGCATCACCTGGCGTGATCCGGCTCCCATCGATCAAATCTTTGCGGGCGACGACGCCGACAATGCAACCAGCGAGATCGTACTCGCCACGCCGATACATCCCCGGCATTTGCGCCGTTTCCCCGCCAATGAGCGCACACTTGGCCGTGCGACATGCCGCGGTGAATCCGCCAAGCAATTGCGAAAACACGCGCGACTCCAGTTTTTCAGCGCCGATGTAATCGAGAAAGAAGAGCGGCCGCGCCCCGAACACGGCGATGTCGTTGACGCAGTGGTTCACCAGATCAGCGCCGACGGTTTCATGCTTGTCGGCCGCGAACGCGATTTTCAACTTTGTCCCGACGCCATCAACGCTTGCCACCAAAACCGGCTCGCGCATTCCAGCAAAGTTTGGAGCGAACAAGCCTCCGAACCCGCCGATTTTTCCGAGCACCTCCGGGCCATGCGTTCGACGCACGAGCGAGTGGATTCCCCGCTTCAGCTTGTTGCCGAGATCAACGTCGACGCCGGCACGTGCGTAAGCTTTGCTGTTTGTCATGTCGAGCGTAGTCGAGACATCTCTAACTATTGGCTTGGCACAGAAAGTCAGAGATTTCCCGACTCCTCGGAGTTTACCCTGAGCGAGCGTAGTGAGTCGAATGGGCTTCGCTCGACATGACAAAGGCACCGCGTCGTCCGCGGTTTATTTCAGTTCCGCGAACAATGTCGGCTGACCTTCCTCTTCCGCCAGTGCCCGCGCCCGCTGCTCCCGCTTTTCCATGATGAACTTGTCCAGCTGCGGATCGACCGGGAGCGGATAATTGCCCGTGAAACACGCCAGACAAAATGAATTCGCCGGCTGCCCTGTTGCTTTGATCATGCCATCGACATCCAGGTAACCGAGGCTGTCGACGTTGAGGTATTCGCAAATTTGTTGATGCGACATCCGATTCGCGATCAGTTTTTCCGGGTCGGGAAAATCGATGCCGTAGTGGCAGGCGAATCGGTGCGGCGGGCAGCTCACCCGCATGTGCACCTCGGTCGCACCCGCTTCGCGTAGATTCACTACGCGCGCGCGCGCCGTCGTTCCGCGCACGATCGAATCGTCCACCACGACGACACGTTTCCCCGCCACCGCTTCCTTGATGAGATTCAATTTCACGCGCACATCGAAATCGCGAATGAGCTGGCTCGGCTGCAGGAAGGTTCGGCCAATGTAGTGGTTGCGCACAAAAGCATGCTCGTAAGGAATGTTCAGCTCCTGCGCGAAGCCGAGCGCGGCGTAATTGCCGGAGTCAGGGACAGGCACCACGATGTCCGCTTTCGCCGGAAAACGACGGGCCAGTTCCCGACCCATTTCGGTCCGCACCTTCGCTACATTGACGTTGCGAATGATCGAGTCCGGCCGCGCAAAGTAGACGTACTCGAACATACAAAACGCGCGTTGTTCATCCCGGAAGGGCCACTCCGAGCGCAGGCCGCTATCGTCGATGATTAACACTTCGCCCGGCTCGACCTCGCGAATAACTTCAGCGTGAATCAAATCGAGCGCGCACGTTTCGCTCGCCAGTATGTAAGCACCATCGAGCTTGCCCAACACGAGCGGGCGAAAACCGAACGGATCACGCACGCCAATAATCTCGCGCTCGCTCATGATAACGAGCGAGAAAGCGCCTTCCAACCGGCGCAAAACGCTCAGTGCGCTGCCGCCGTTTTTCAGCGGCTGCGCCAGCAGGTGAGGAATGATCTCGCTGTCAGCCGTAGTTTGGAAAATGGAGCCTTTGCGTTCCAGTTCGTCGCGCAACAAACCCGCGTTTATCAGATTGCCATTATGCGAGACCGCGATCTGGCCGCGGTAACAATCGACCACGAAGGGTTGCGCATTCTTCAGCGTGCTCGATCCGGTGGTGGAGTAGCGCGTGTGGCCCACCGCCCGCGTCCCCTTTATTTGTTCCAGTTCTTGCGCGCCGAACACCTGCGAGACCAATCCCATGTCACGATGCAGATTGAATGTCGAACCGGCTCCGTTGCTCGTGACAATCCCTGCGCTTTCCTGCCCACGGTGCTGGAGCGCGAACAGTCCATAGTATGTGAGCACCGCCGCATTGGGATGACCGAAAACGGCGAAGATGCCGCACTCGTGCTGCGGCAGGGCGGCGCGATCGGGCAATTCCTCATGCGCTGAAAGCTCAGTTGGCATTGCGCCAGAACATCGTTGATTTAGAGCAGCGTTCAATTCCGCTGTTGTAAGCTCACAAAGCGACCCGCACTCTCACAAACTCGGCAACGGCTCGGAATCACTTTCCACGGCGCGGCGGATCGCGTTCCACCACAGATCGTGCAGCTCCGCCGTCGGCCACTTTAGCTCTTCGTCTCCTGCTTCGATGATCAATGCGTCCGCCGTGACGGTGCCGAGATGCGCATGTGCAATCCCTTTCGATCGCAGCTGAGAGAAGACCTGCTCGGATTTCGTCGCGGCACATGAGATGATAATACGCGACTGTGCTTCGTTGAATAGCGCGCTGGCTAACGATTTGTGAAAAGGTAGCTTGATGCCGCCGCCCAACAATTCATCCGGATTGAAACAGCATTCGGCCAGCGCAACTGCCAGACCGCCCTCGCTGCAATCGTGCGCGCTGCGTATTAAGCCGGCGCGGATCAGATCGTGAACGACGCTCTGCACCGCCATCTCCAGCTCGAGGTCGAGCCTGGGCACGGGTCCAATTTTCTTGCCGTAACAAACTTTTAGAAAACGAGATGCTCCCAATCGGCTTGGAGGGATGACCGCAGCCTGCTCGCCGCGGCGAGTGTCGTCCCCAATCAAAATAATTACGTCACCAATGTCCTTAAACCACTGCGTCGTAATGTGCCGCTCGCTCTCGATCAAGCCGACCATCGCCACTGTCGGCGTGGGATCGACTGCGCCCGCCGGGCTTTCATTATATAAGGAGACGTTGCCACCTGTGACGGGCGTCCCAAAGGCTCGACACGCCTCGGCCACGCCTTCCACTGCCTCGCGCAACTGCCAGAAATTCTCCGGCTTGTAGGGATTTCCGAAGTTTAAGTTGTCGGTCACGGCCAGCGGACGCGCGCCGGAGCAGGTGAGGTTGCGGGCCGCTTCCGCCACGGCGATGCGCCCGCCTTCGCGCGGGTCGAGCGCACAATAAAGCGAGTTACAATCGGTGGTGGCGGCGATAAATTTGTCCGCTTCTCTAATATAGAATACAGCCGCATCCGAGCCGGGCTTTACCACCGTGCCCGTGCGTACCGTGTGATCGTATTGCCGGTAAACCCAGTTCTTCGAGGCGATGGTTGGGTCCGCCAGCAATTGTCGCAGTGAATCAACCACAGAGGGCACAGGGCTCACAGAGATCGTCTCTAAGAACTCTGTGTCCTCTTTGTTCTTTGTGGTGAGTTCCTTTGCTTCCCGCGAATAAAGCGGCGCTTCTTCCGCCAGCGGTTTCGCCGGAATTTCCGCCGCCACGCTCCCGTCGTTGCGTACGCGCATCATGCCATCGTCGGTCACACGGCCGATTTCAGCGCACGGCACATCCCATTTCGCAAAAACATCGCGCACCGTCTGTTCCTGGCCGCGCTTCGCGATGATCAACATTCGTTCCTGCGATTCGCTCAGCAGAATTTCGTACGGTGTCATGCCCAGTTCGCGTTTGGGAACTTTCGCCAGATCGATTTCGATCCCACTACCACCGCGACTCGCCGTTTCACAGGTCGAGCAGGTCAATCCCGCCGCGCCCATGTCCTGAATTCCCGCCACCGCATCGGTCGCGAGTAATTCCAAACACGCCTCGAGCAGAAGCTTCTCTTTGAATGGATCGCCCACCTGCACCGCGGGGCGATCCTCGCGCGATTCTTTCGTCAGCTCGCGCGAGGCGAAGGCCGCGCCGGCCAGACCATCGCGGCCGGTTTCCGCGCCCACGTAAAAAACCGGATTGCCCACGCCGCGCGCGGCGCCCCGCGCCAGCTGTTCGTGCCGCAATACTCCCAGGCAAAAAACGTTGACCAGCGGGTTTTCCTCAAAACCTTCGTCAAAATAAATTTCCCCACCGATCGTCGGCACGCCGATGCAATTACCGTAATGCGCAATACCGGAGACGACGCCTGTGAAGAGGCGGCGGTTTCGCGCCATTTGCTCGGCGCTCCGCGACTCCCCATTCCGCGTTCCGCAATCCGCAATCCGCATTTGCGTGATCGGTCCGAAGCGCAGCGAATTCAGGCAAAACTCCGGGCGCGCTCCCATGGTGAAAATGTCGCGAATGATGCCGCCCACCCCCGTCGCTGCGCCTTGGAATGGTTCGATCGCGCTTGGGTGATTGTGGGATTCAATCTTGAACGCGACCGCCCACCCATCTCCGATGTCCACCACGCCGGCATTTTCCTCGCCCGCTTTCACGAGAATATTCGCGCCATTCGTCGGAAATTTCCGCAGCTCCTTGCGCGAGTTCTTGTAGGAACAATGCTCGCTCCACATCACGGAGAAGATGCCCAGCTCCGTAAAGTTCGGCGCGCGTCCGAGAATGCCTTTGATGCGCTCGAACTCCTCAGGCGTCAGCCCATGCTTCGCCACCATTTCTAAAGTAACTTGCGGATCTGCGGAGCTCATCAAAAGCGCACGCTAGCCGACAGCATTCCTTTACACAACGCGCGCGATTAGCCGTGGTCGCGCCTGCACCGCTGCCAGCCCGAGCGCAGCCAAAAGCGGAGTCGACCGATCCCGTTGCGTTACCTTGAACTTCCGAAGTGACCGGCCACAATGACCCTGTGGATCTTTCCACTCTCGCGAACGTCGCCACCGCTCTCACTGTCCTCACCGGTGTCGCTTTTGGTTTGATCGAAATGCGCCGCTCCCGCCGCGATCGCGAGGAGCGCGCCGCCTTCGCAGCGGTACAGGCGTTGATGACGCCAGAATGGATGAGCTCGTCGATGATCGTGGCGGCAATTCCCGATGGCACCAGCGGCACCGACATCGAAGACAATCCACGCATTCTTGAAGCGGCTTTGAAGATTGCGACCATCATGGAAGGAATCGGCTACTCGGTTTTCGCGCGCATCGTCCCACTCTCGGTGGCAGACGATTTGATCGGCGGAATGGCGCGACTGGGGTGGCGGAAATTCCGGCCCTTCGTGGAAATGGAGCGCGAGCGCACCGGCACACAAAATAGCTGGGAATGGTTTCAGTGGCTGGCGGAGCAACTCGACCGTCATAGCAAAAGTAAAACCAGCTTGAAAGTGGGCGCGCCGATTGCCCACCGCGACTGGAAGCCGTAGCGGAAATTTGCGTTGAGTCGGTAAATCGCAGAGCATTAACAATGTCGTTTGACGTAAAGGAAATCGTGGCCGCGCGGCTGGGGGAGAACTACGAGCTGCATCACCGTCACCTTAACCGCACGCTCGTGGCGGCACAGCGTGTCATCGGTTTCGACAAGGTTTATGCGCGAGCGGAAGGCGCTTATCTCTACGACATGGATAACAGCGCCTACCTTGATTTCCTCAGCGGCTACTCTGTTTTCAACATTGGCCGTAACCACCCGGTGGTGAAACAGGCCATCCGCGACGTGCTCGACCTTGACCTACCTAACATGGTGCAGATGGATTGCTCGCTTCTGAGCGGCCTGCTGGCTGAAGCCATAGTTAAACGCACGCCGCCCCACCTCGACTCCGTCTTCTTCTGTAACTCCGGCACCGAAGCCATGGAAGGCACACTCAAGTTCGCCCGCGCCGCTACCGGAAAGAAACGCGTGCTGTCGTTGGAAAGCGCCTTCCATGGCTTGAGTATTGGTTCTCTTTCGCTCATGGGTTGCGAAAGCTTCACTGAGGGTTTTGGGCCGCTCATGGATGAGTGGGACACACGCATCCCGCTCGATGATATTGCGGCGCTCGAGCGCGAGCTCAGTAAAGGCGACGTCGCCGCTTTCGTCATCGAGCCCGTTCAAGGCAAGGGCTGCAAGTTCCCGGCAACCGACTTCTTCCAGCGCGCTCAGCAACTGTGTCGTCAACACGGAACACTTCTCGTTAGCGATGAAGTCCAGTGTGGGCTTGGTCGCACCGGCAAAATGTTTGGCTTCGAGCACTGGAACCTCGAGCCGGATATTATTACTTTAGCCAAGACGTTGAGCGGCGGTTATGTGCCCTGCGGCGCCATCGTTGCTCGTCGCTCCATCTATCAGAAGACCTTTAGTAGAATGGATCGCTGCGTCGTTCACTCGACGACTTTCGGCCGCAACAACCTCGCCATGGCTTGCGGCCTGGCTGCCCTGGAAGTCATCGACCAGGAAAAACTGGTCGATCGGGCGGCCAAAATGGGCGGACTGCTCATGGAACGACTCGATGCTTTGCGCAGCAAACATTCATTCATCAAGGAAGTTCGCGGCAAAGGCTTGATCATCGGCGTCGAGTTCCACGAGCCGCGTGAGTTCAAGCTCAAGATGGCTTGGAAGCTACTTCACAAAGTAGACAAGGTTCTTTTCGCCCAGATGGTTGTTACCCAGATGCTTAGCCAACATCGCATCCTCACACAGGTGGCCGGTCACGCCATGGATGTGATTAAAATTCTTCCCCCACTCATTATCGGGGAACGCGAAGTAGGCCAGTTCGCCGATGCGCTCGATAGCGTCCTGACCGAATGTCGCAGGTTCCCCGGTCCCATGTGGGAGCTGGGCAATAATTTCGTCCGTGCCGCTCTGAGCTCGAGACGCTCGGCCGAACCTCGCGCGGTCACGGCGCAAACCTAAACTTATTGCTGACTAACATTTGAGCGTCTCTGCAGAACGGGCTAGGTTCGTCTTGAAGGAATCCATTATGAGCACACTTACCGAGGAGCCCAGACAAACGGGCGTGAAATTGAACCAGCTGGAACAACTGAAGAAGTTTACCAAGGTCGTCGCCGATACGGGAGATTTTGAATCGATCAAGGATTTCAAGCCGCAGGATGCGACGACAAATCCGAGTTTAATTTATGCGGCGACGCAGAAAGAACAATACGGGCGCTTACTGGATGAAGTGTTGCGTGATCGCAAGAGTTCGGGGCTAAATGGAAAAGCACAGGTCGAGGACATTATCGACCATCTCCTGGTTCAGTTTGGCTCCGACATTTTGGAGATTGTGCCGGGGCGGGTCTCGACGGAGACCGATGCGCGACTCTCGTTCGATGTGGAAGGCTCGATCGCGAAAGCGCGGCATCTCATCGAGCTGTACGAAAAGCGTGGAGTGGGGCGAGAGCGGGTGTTGATCAAGATCGCGTCGACCTGGGAGGGGCTGCTGGCGGCGGGGCAGTTACAAAAGGAAGGTATTCGCTGCAATATGACGCTGCTTTTCTCGCTGCCGCAGGCAGCGCGCGCGGCGGAGGTCAAGGCGCAACTTATTTCCCCTTTCGTCGGTCGCATCTACGACTGGTATAAGAAAGCCAATAACCGTGACTACAGAGGCGCGGAGGATCCGGGCGTGCAGTCGGTGCAGGAAATTTACACTTATTACAAGAAGTTCGGGTATCCGACTGAGGTGATGGGCGCGAGCTTCCGCAATACCGGCGAAATACTTGAGCTGGCCGGTTGCGATCTATTAACGATCAGCCCGGAGCTTATGGGCGAACTATCCCGATCGGCGGAGCCGGTTGAGCGCAAATTGAGCCCGGAAAAGGCGCAGGCGGTGGAAGTGCAACGGCTGGAGCTGGACGAAAAGAGGTTTAAATATTTGCTCAATGATGACGCCATGGCGACGGAGAAGACGGCGGAAGGGATCCGCAAGTTCGCGGCGGACATCGTGAAGCTGGAGAAGTTCGTGGCAGGGAAGCTGTAGAGGCGTGGAGTAGTGGAGTGATGTTGTGGGGGAAGTCCTTGCTCCGAGGCTCCAACTCCGTTCGCTGTGTTCAATGTCGTACTAGTTGAACCCGAGATTCCGCCGAATACCGGGAATGTCGGTCGTCTTTGTTTGGCAACGGGTTCGACCCTGCATCTGGTGGCGCCTCTCGGTTTCTCGATCGATGATCGGCAGTTGAAGCGGGCCGGGCTTGATTATTGGAATGAGGTCAAGGTCAGGGAGTGGTCGAGCTTGAACGAGCTGCGCTCTACAAATAAAGCCGCGCGGTTTTTCTTCCTGACGACTAAAGTTCGTCGGCCTTACTTCGATATGAATTTCGAGCGCGGCGACTTTCTTGTCTTTGGCCGTGAAACAAAGGGTCTGCCGGAAGAGGTTTTAAATGCCAATGCGGAGCTTTGTTTGACCATTCCGATGCAGGGAACCCGCAGTCTCAACCTGGCCACGGCCGTGGCGATCGTTTTGTTCGAAGCTGTGCGGCAGATCGGTGGAACAAGCGCGCTTTTGCGGGTTTAAATAAGCACGATTGTCTAAGCAGAAAGGCACCCCATGAAATCCTATTTGGTTACAAGCTTGATGTTGCTTGCTGGCGCGCAATTTACTACCGCCGATGACCAGACGAAATCCTCGACGGCGCGATCACATCCACACGTCGCAACAGCCGCGCCGGCCGATGCGGCAGATGCTCCGCGGCCAGTGCAAACAGTCGCGCGGCGCCAAGTCGGTAACCCGGCGAATCCTAACGCACGTGGGGTAAATCCGATCGCGGCATCGAATCGGAATCCAAGGCTTTCGCCAACCAATCCAAACCGAGTGGTGACTCCTAGCAATCCCTCGAACGCACTCGCTGGTCGGGACCGCTCCCGCGGTTCCAATGCTGACGGCAATAATAATCGGTCGCCGGTAACGAAGTCGGGAGGGCAGCGAAACGGACGAATACCGGCACGCAGCGGTAACGAGTTTTCTTTTTCGCAGGCGCAAGCGCAATGCAAACGCGACCACCACAATCGCGATTGGTGGCGGCATCACCATGGACGGGTTTGCTTCTATGGCGGCGGTTATTGGTTCTGGAACGCGGGCTGGTGGTTCCCGGCATGGGGCTACGATCCGTTTTACAACAACTACGTTTACGATGGGCCAATATATGGGTTTGGTCAGCTCTCGCCCGGCGACGTCACCGCGCAGGTGCAGGAGGTTTTGGCGGAACAGGGTTATTACTATGGGCCGCTCGACGGCGTCCTCGGACCGGAAACGCGCGACGCTCTCTTGCGCTTTCAAGCCGATCACGGGCTGGCAGCGACGGCGGCGATTGATGAACCGACGCTCGATACGCTGGGGCTAACCTGAACCAATCTGGTTCAGCTGGAACTGCTAAAACGGTAGAGCTTCCGCCCTCCCGCAGTTGCCAGGCCTAGGCGGCAAATTTCCAAAGAAGCGCCAAAATTCAAACCGCCGAGTCATCCCGCATCGTATTTGATGCTTGGAGATTTCTCTGGCGTTTGATGATTGGGATTTAGCGCTCAGCCATCTTTGCTTGTGCGCGATCGCACACTACTTTTCGCGCGCCATGAATAACCCAGAGCCCCAGCTTGTTGCGCGCGATTTGCGACGGTCGTTTCGCATCGGTTCGCGGCGGCTTGAGGTATTGCGCGGCATCTCAATGGACGTGCACCGGGGAGAAGCCGTGTTTCTGGTGGGCGCGTCCGGGGCGGGAAAGACAACGTTGCTCTACACCCTGGCGGGGCTGGAGCGGCCGGAAGAAGGAACGGTGGAGTTTGCGGGGAAGCGACTTTACTCGGGCAGTTCGCGCATGCAGGCGCGGACTCGAAACCAGGAGATGGGTTTCGTTTTCCAGGGTTATTTCCTGCTGCCGGAATTGACGGCGCTGGAAAACGTGATGCTGCCAGGAATGATCGGAGGCGCGACGAACGCTGCGGCGGCGGAGGCGAGTTTGAAGGCTGTCGGACTGGGCGAGCGCGTGCAACATTTGCCGGCGGAACTTTCCGGTGGCGAGCAACAGCGCGTCGCGATCGCGCGCGCCCTGGTGCACGATCCGGCGATCGTATTTGCCGATGAACCGACGGGAAATCTCGATTCCAGAACGGGCGATGCGATCATGGACCTGCTGCTTGGGCTGGCGCGGGAGCGCAACAAAACACTGCTCGTAGTGACGCACGACGGGCGACTGGCCGGGCGCGGCGACCGGCAGCTCACGATTGCGGATGGCGTGTTGTTGTAGAGAAACAAAGGACAGTCATTCGAGCGGAGCGGAGCAATCCGCTGGCTTGCCCTAAAGGTGCCATGCGGAATATCCCTCGACGTCGCTTTGCTGCGCTCGGGATGAACTGCGCGCGGTTGCCGCTTGCATTGCTGCCTGAACAGCGGAAATTTTTTTGTGCTTACTAAAACTGCAGACGTCGAAGTTGCGGACACATTAACGGAAGAGCCAGCGGTAAAACCGGCGAACGAATCGCGCAGCACCAAGGCGGCGCCGAAGTCGATGACGATTTACATCGACGGGGAGTTTCTGCCCGAAGCAGAAGCGAAAATCTCTGTGTTCGATCATGGCCTGCTTTACGGTGATGGAATTTTCGAAGGCATCCGTTTTTATAACGGCCGCGTTTTTCGTTTGGAGGAGCATATCGAGCGGCTGTGGGATTCGGCGCGCTCCATTTGTCTGGAGATTCCGCTGTCGCGACGTGCCATCACGGAAGCGCTACTCGAGACAATCAGGCAAAATAACCTGCGGGACGGTTACATCCGGCTGCTGGTCACGCGCGGCGTGGGCAATCTCGGGCTGAACCCGGTACAATGTAAGCGGCCCAGCATCATCATCATCGCGGCGACGATCGCGCTTTATCCGGAGAAAATGTATCGCGAGGGATTGTCTGTGGTGACGTGCGCCACCCGCCGGACGGGACCGGCGGCGCTGAACCCGGCCGTGAAGTCGTTAAATTATCTGAATAACGTGATGGCGCGAATCGAAGCGAACCTTGCGGGCGCGGATGAAGCGCTGATGTTGAACGACGACGGTTGCGTGGCCGAATGCACGGCCGACAATGTCTTCATCATTAAGCGCGGTGAAATTTTCACTCCGCCCATCAGTGCGGGGGCGCTGCGTGGAATCACACGCGCGGTTGTATTTGAAATCGCAGCGGAACTTGGACTTAAGATTTCCGAAACTAATATTACGCGGCACGATGTCTTCATCGCGGACGAGTGTTTCCTTACCGGCACCGCCGCGGAGGTCATTCCCGTGATCAAAGCCGACAACCGCGTCATCGGCACAGGGAAGCCCGGTCCGATTAGCACGCGCATGATCGCGCGTTTCCGCGAAATCACCCGGGAGAGCGGCACCCCGATCTTTCCCTGAGACGCTGCCCGGCGCGCGGAATGCTTGGCAATGAGCGGGGTTGAAATAATCCGAAACCGAAGAATCCATTTAAGCGACATGTTGTGCGATGTTTGCAAATGCAATGATGCGACCGTGTTTCTAACCCAGATTGTGGAGGGCAAAATGCAGAAGGTGAATCTGTGTGAAGGCTGCTCCAAAGAAAAAGGGGTACAGGATCCGACTGGGTTCGCGCTGGCAGACTTGCTTCTGGGAATCGGCGCGGCGGAGGAGATTGAGAAAGGCGCGCCCTCGGCGCGATGCCCAGTGTGTGGGTTCACGCAATCGGATTTCAAAAAGACGGGACGACTCGGTTGCAGCGCGTGCTATCTGGCGTTCGGGGAAGGATTGAACTCCCTTTTGAAAGCGATGCACAAAGGTACGGAGCATGTCGGTAAACTTCCAGTCCGCGCCCAGCGCACGCTCGCGCTGAGCGACCGCATGAAAAATTTGACGGACGATTTGAAGAAGGCGGTCGAGCAGGAGAACTATGAGACGGCGGCAACCTTGCGCGATCAGATCAAACAATTGGAACACCAGCTTTCGGAATGAAAATCCAGGGCATCATCGCGAACACGGGTGAATGGCTGCGCGGCGAAGGGCCGCATCATCAGGTAGTAGTAAGCAGCCGGGTGCGATTGGCGCGTAATTTGCGCGACCGCGCCTTCCCCGGCTGGGCAAAAAAAGCAGAACGCACTGCTATTCTCGAATTGATAAAACCGCGCGTGGAAGAACTGCCGGAGATGCAGGAATCGTTTTCGGAGTTGCTCCAGGATTTGTCAGCCCTGGAAAAGCAGGTGCTGGTGGAACGTCATCTCATTAGCCGCGAGCACGCGCAAAAGACCGCGGGCAGCGCGGTGGTGATGAACCGCAAGCAGACGCTCAGCATCATGGTGAATGAAGAAGATCATTTGCGCATGCAGGCGATCCGCTCGGGCTTGCAACTGCGGCAGGCATTTAAACTGGCTGATAAAATCGACTCCGCTCTCGAGAGCAAGCTCGATTTTGCCTACGATGCGAAGCTGGGATATTTAACGGCCTGTCCCACCAACGTCGGCACCGGCATGCGCGCCAGTGCCATGCTGCATTTGCCCGGGCTGGTATTGAGCGAGCTCATCAATCAAGTGATCCAGGCGGTGAACAAAATCGGCCTGGCCGTGCGCGGACTTTACGGAGAAGGCACGGAAGCGATGGGAAATCTCTTCCAGATTTCCAATCAGACGACACTCGGGGAAAAGGAAGACGAAATTATCGCGCGTTTGAGCAAGGTGATCGAAACCATCATCGAGAAGGAGCATGACGCGCGACAGGTCCTGATTCAAAAAAAGCCAAATACCTTGTGGGATCAGATCGGGCGCGCATACGGCTTGCTCACTTATGCGCATGCCATGACGTCAAAAGAGGCGCTCAACCTGCTATCGGTGGTGAAGCTCGGGATCGATCTGGGTGCGTTCCCCGAAGACAAGCGCCTGCCCATTGACGAGCTCTTCATCACGACGCAGCCGGCCCATTTACAAAAGAGCACGCAGCAGAAGCTCAATGCGGAAGAGCGCGATCATCTGCGCGCGCAGATTATCCGCGAGCGTTTGAAATCGTTTCCTAAACCTGATATCAGTAAAGTGGCGCGGGAGCCGGAGACTACGGACGGGAACGCGCCCAAAGACCATGAATAATTTCACTCCGCGCGCGCAGCAGGTGCTCCAGTTGGCGCGCAAAGAAGCGGATCGCTTCAATCACAACTACGTGGGCACAGAGCATCTTTTGCTCGGGCTGATCAAGCTTGGGCAGGGAGTGGCGGTCAACGTTTTACAGAAGATGGGTCTCGACCTGGAGACGGTAAGGATGGAGGTCGAGAAACAGGTCGGTTCCGGGCCGGAGACAAAAATGGTGGGTAACATTCCTTACACACCGCGGGTGAAAAAAGTCCTGGCATTGGCGGGCAAAGAAGCGAAAGCGCTCAATCATTCTTACGTAGGCACGGAACACATTTTACTCGGCTTGCTGCGCGAAGGGGAAGGTGTGGCGGCGCGTGTTTTGAAAAGTCTGGAAATCGATATCGAGCGCACGCGAAACGAAATTTTGAAGGAGCTCGATCCGAATTTCACGCCGCCAGAAGGCGAAGCGGAGGAGCAGCCGGGCGCTGCCAGCACTGGCAAGAAGGATGTAAAAACGCCGGCGCTCCGTGCCTTTGGGCGCGACCTGACCGATCTGGCAAAGAAGGGCGACCTCGATCCTGTGATCGGACGGCGCAATGAAATCGAGCGGGTCATTCAAGTGCTCTGCCGCCGCACCAAGAACAACCCGGTGCTGCTGGGTGAAGCGGGCGTAGGCAAGACTGCGATTGTGGAAGGTCTGGCCCAGGAAATCTCGAGCGGAGATGTGCCAGAGCTTTTGCGTGATAGAAAAGTGATCACGCTCGACCTCGCGCTGATGGTCGCAGGCACGAAGTACCGCGGCCAATTTGAAGAGCGGATCAAGGCCGTGATGGACGAAATTCGCCGCAGCAAAAATGTCATTCTCTTCATCGACGAGCTTCATACCATTGTCGGCGCCGGCTCAGCCGAGGGCGCAATGGACGCGAGCAACATTATTAAGCCGGCGCTAAGTCGTGGCGAACTACAATGCGTGGGCGCGACGACGCTGAACGAATATCGTAAGTATATTGAGAAGGACGCCGCCCTGGAGCGCCGCTTCCAAACGGTAAAGGTGGAAGCTCCGACGGTGGAGGAAGCGCTCCAGATTTTGAAAGGATTGCGACCGAAATATGAGGCGCATCACAAGGCGAAGTTGAGTGACGAAGCGCTCGAGGTCGCAGTGAAACTTTCCGAGCGCTACATCACCGGCCGGTTTTTGCCGGACAAAGCCATCGACGTGATGGACGAAGCGGGCGCGCGCGCCCGGATCAATGCCATGACCCGCCCCCCCGACGTGAAGGAGATCGAAAAAGCCATCGAGGTCATTCGTGGGGAAAAGGAAGGCGCGATCAAGGCGCAGGATTTCGAAAAGGCGGCGGCGCTGCGCGACAACGAGAAGCAGACGAAAGAAAAACTGGACGCGATTTTAGCGCGCTGGCGCGAAGAGCGGGAAGAAAAGGAAGTGCTCGTGACCGCCGACGACATGATGTCGGTAGTCTCGAAAGTGACCGGTGTTCCGCTTCAGCGCATGGAGCAGAAGGAAACAGAGAAACTTCTGCAGATGGAAAACGAGCTGAGAGGTAAAGTCGTCGGTCAGGATGAAGCCGTTATCGCGATTTCGAAAGCGCTGCGCCGGTCTCGGGCCGATCTAAAGGACCCGCGGCGGCCGATCGGTTCTTTCATTTTCCTTGGCCCAACCGGAGTCGGTAAAACCTTCCTCGCGCAGACTTTGGCTGAGTTCATGTTTGGCGACCGCGATGCGCTCATCCAGATCGACATGTCGGAATACATGGAGAAGTTCACTGCTTCGCGCTTGATCGGATCGCCGCCGGGTTACGTGGGCTATGAGGAAGGCGGCCAGCTTTCCGAAGCGGTGCGGCGCCGTCCTTATTCGGTGGTGCTTTTCGATGAAATTGAAAAGGCGCACCCGGACGTGATGCACCTGCTTCTGCAAATTCTCGAGGACGGCAAGGTAACCGACTCGCTCGGTCGCAAAATCGATTTTCGCAACACCATTATCATCATGACCTCAAACGTCGGCGCGGAGATTCTGCGCCGGCAGACGACAATGGGTTTTGCCGCGACCAAACCGCTGGGCGAGCACGAGTTTGAAGAGATGCGCGATCGTTTGCTGGAGGAAGCGAAGAAGGTCTTCAAGCCAGAGTTCATAAATCGACTCGACGACATCATTGTCTTCCATCAGCTGACGAAGGGGGATCTGATGCAGATCGTCGAGCTCGAAGTGGCGAAAGTGTTGCGTCGGGTGAAGGCGAAAGACGTGCACATCGAGCTGGAGCCATCGGCCAAGGAATTTCTCATCGAGAAGGGCTACGATCCGCAATACGGAGCCCGCCCGATGCGGCGAGCGGTCGAACGTTATCTGGAGGATCCTTTCGCGGAGGAGTTGCTGCGTGGCAACGTTAAAGCAGGTGACGTTGTCCACGTCATTGCCGACGCCGGCAAACTCGTCTTCAACGTAGCGGCCCCCACCACGGCGGCGGCGAGTCCGAGTTAAGAGATCGTTTGGCGAGAAGAATCGCGGGCACGCTCGCCTTCAGCTTGCCGTCAATTGCAGAACGATCTTCCCGCGTCGTTTTCCTTCGGCCGCTCGGGCGACGGCTTCTTTGATATCGGAGAGCGGGTGAACTGATTCCACCTGTGTCTTGAGAAGCCCGCGCTTCGCCATTTCAAAAATCGGACCGAAGGCGGCCATGCGCTCTGCCTGCGTGGCGTTGTCGTACCATTTGTTGATCCAGATGCCGCGGAAGCGCAGATCTTTGAAAATAAAGAGGCCATTCGGGATTTTCAGCGGTTGCAAACTCATGGCCCCGTACGTCACCAGCGTCCCTCCCGGCGCGAGACAATTGGCCAGCCGCAGCGCGCTTTCCCCGCCCACAGCGTTGAGTCCCAGCCGGATTTTCGCGGCGGCGACTTGCTCGCGCACTTCATCGCGCAACCTTTCCCCGTCCACCAGCACGACGTCGCCGCCTTCCGCCTTCAATTCTTCGATCAACTCCTCGCGTCGCACGACATTGATCGTTTTCAAACCGAGATCGCGCGCGACCTGAATCACCGCCCGGCCGGCGGCCGAATTTGCCGCGTTCTGGATCACCCATTCGTCGTGCTCCAGTTTCACGTATCCGTGCAGGAGCCGCCACGCGGTCAGCGGGTTGATCTTTAACATCGCCGCCTGCACCGGGTCGATTTCCGGCGGAACGACGACCAGCTCACCCGCCTCCACTGCCACGGCCGCGCGCCACGTGCCCAGATTGTGCGGTAAAATCACAAGCGCACCGATGGTTAGATTGCTAACGTTCTCCCCGAGCTCCATCACCACCCCGGCGCCTTCGAATCCCGGTGTCGCCGGCAGGGCCGGCCGCACCGGATATTTGCCCTCAATCTGATTCAAGTCGGCCGGATTGATCGGCGCAGCGCGCATTGCCACGATGACTTCGCCCCGTGCCGGCTGCGGCCACGGTTGCGATTCCACCCGCAAAACCTCTGCCGGATTTCCGTGCATCGAGTAGACGGCTGCGCTAATCGTCTTAGTCGCCATGAGTCGCCATCCTAGCGGTGACCTCGCCGCGAGCAATCTTCAAACTCGCGAGGGGACGAACCCTTCCGATCCGCCAGCGGACGGATTCGTCCAACCGGCGAGCTGGCGGACCGGCGCCCGCTACGCGCTTCTCGGCTTAACCGTCAATGTCATTTTCGCCGTCGTGAAAATCGCCGCCGGCATCTTTGGTCACGCTTACGCCCTCATCGCCGATGGCATCGAATCTTCGCTCGATGTCGCTGGGTCCATCGTCATTTGGGGCGGCTTGCGCTTCGCCGCGCGTCCGCCCGATGCGACTCATCCCTACGGCCATGGCAAGGCCGAACCGCTCGCTGCCATCATCGTCGCTTTCGGCGTTCTCGCCGCGGGCGCTGCTCTCGCTTTGCAAAGCGCCCGCGAAATTTTCCTGCCCCATCACGCACCGGCCCCATTCACATTGGTGGTCCTCGTCGGTGTCATTATCGTCAAAGCAATACTCTTCCGTTTCGTCAATCGCATCGGCCGGTCCCTTCAAAGCACTGCCATTACCACCGATGCCTGGCACCATCGCGCCGATGCCATTACGTCGATCGCTGCGTTCCTCGGTATCTCCATCGCGCTGCTTGGCGGTGCAAAATGGCAACGCGCCGATGTCTACGCCGCGCTTTTCGCCTGTGCCGTTATCGCCACCACCGGTGCGCGTCTGCTTGGACCGGCGCTGGCTGAAATTCTCGACACTGCGCCGCGCGGGGAAATTATCGCAGACATTCAGAAGGCGGCGCGGGCAGTTCAGGGCGTGGCCGATCTCGACAAGTGCTACGTGCGCAAAATGGGGCTGAATTATTATGTGGACCTGCACGTGCAGGTAAGTGGCGCGATGTCCGTGCGCGAAGGGCACGACGTTGCCCATCGCGTGAAAGATGCCATTCGTTCCACCGATGGACGCATCGTCGACGTCCTCGTGCACGTCGAGCCTGCGTGAGGGTGGCAGGGAACGTGCAGACGCAGCGCTCCTCCGATCCAGCGGCAGTTACATGGCGGGAATAACCGCGCAAAGCGCTTCCGCCAATTTGTGCCGCGCCACTGCTATCTGCTTTGAAAATCTAACGAATCGAATCGCCGCCGAGGGCTCGCGCGCGAGCTGCGCGAGCAAACGCGAGAACTTTGTTCGCTGCGTTTCCAGATCGAACAATACATGAGGCGGAGCAGGAAATGGCGCCGCGGGCGAATCGCTCACCACGCGCAGCGATAACATCGGTACGTTTTTCGAGGCACACATTCGCGCGATCACATCCGTCTCCATGTCGATCGCAACGGCTCTTTGTTCGAGCCCGATGGCGTAGCGATCGATCGCCGGATCGACCACGCTATCGGCGGAAAACAGCCTGCCCACGATCGTGGCCGGCAACGATTCTTTCGCCTGCTGCGCCAAGTTCGGGTCGGAGTAATTCTGTGCGATTACCAGATCGCCGGGCGCCACTTCATCGTTCGTTCCCCCGCAGAACCCGCTGCCGATGAGGATGCGCAACGTTTGCCGATCAAGAAAGGGGCCAAGCCGTTTCTCGCATTCGCGCGCGCCGACTCCTGTATGTAGCACGCAAATCTCCACGAAGTTCGAGGCCCGGCTCTCGAAGATGCCGCGCACAATCGCGCCGTCGCGCCTGACGTTCTTCAATCTGCGCACGAACTCGCTGCTCTCCGCCGGCAACGCGAACGTCACCCCGATCATTTCTCTTCCGTTACCTGCACAATAAGCGAAATCTTTTCCTCGCTCCCACCGGACGGGATGGCGAAGTTTGCACTTCCGTCTGTCAACCCGCCCAAATTTACGAGCGCGGCTCGAAATTCATCGACTCGCTTAACGGCAATCTCCACCAGCACTTTCACTCGACCGTCCTCCGGAATGCCTTTTGTCGGTGTGCCTCCCAATCGCGTCGCGAGCTTCCCGATTTCATCCGCTACTGTGCCCGCGTGACCCGGCTGTGCTCTCACCCTCATCTCCTCTACGCCAAGCGGCGGCGGCGTTAACGCGCCGGCGGCAGCAGCTTTCTCAAGAGCTTGCTGCAATTGATCGCGACTCTGTTTCTCCAGTAACGCGCGATTTGGATTCTTCGCCTCGTGATGGGCGATGTAAAGCAGCCCGAGCGACACATTCATCGCCACCAGCACCAGCGCCGCGAACAGGACTTGTTTCGCCTTCGTTTTCCCGCGCGGCACCTCTTCGACTCTCTCATCCAGGACCTCTAAATTTTCGCGCGACCCGCGCGTAGCCGAGTGAATCCTTCGCGCCACTTCAAACTCCCGCCGCGCCTCCGCGTCATACATCAGTTCTTCCTCGAGCGCGTTTCGCTCATGTTCAGGCAACTTGCCGTCGAGGTAATTAAATAGTCTGTCCGGATTCAAGGAACAAACGTCCGGCGGTCAACTGGCGTGCGCAACGGTCGAATTTAGTTTCGGGGCAAGTCGTCGAAGATCAAACTGCAACAAGTCAGGCCGGCTTCAGCTTTTTGTAACTCGGAAACATCGAGGATGCGCACAGAGAAATTTCGTTCTTCGAGCAAAGCCGCGGTCTTCGGGAAAGAGGCGGGTATGATTACGACATCACCGAGCAGGAGTGCGTTCGCCGCCGCTGGCTCGTCCTCGGGGACATCGAGTAATTCGTATTCGCCGAGCCGTTCGCCATCAATCCAGAACCGGTTTACGAGAATCGTCTCGCGACCGATATACGAGCACGCGCTTTTCAAATGCAGACAGCCATCCAGGTGGACCGATTGAACATCGTATGCGAACGGGCGCAGCAGATCATGCAGCTGCGCGAAGCCTTCCCGATTCGTGCGTCGCGATAAGCCGACGAAAACCGAATGACCGATGCGGACGACGTCTCCGCCATCGAGAGTTGCCGGTTCAGTGAGAAATCGGAACGGGCGATAAGGCCTTAACGCTTCGGCGACACATTTGGTTTCGGGACGTCTGCTCGGCGCTCCCATATTCGTGATGATGGCGATCTCATCAACCACCACCGCCGCGTCCTCGACAAATACGGCGTCCGGCAATTGTGGCTTGGCCGGAAGAGAAATGATGTTTACGCCGAGGTCAGCGAGGCAATCTTCATACGCCTTATGCTGACCGATTGCGCGCCCCAGGTCGATCGGCTGCCGCGGATGAAATGATAGCTCGCAGTCGCCGATGTTGGGGCTGACTTCGCGTGTGATGGCAGTCAACATGACGTTCCCCTAATGCACACCTGTGAAACTGCAACGACCTCGAATACCATTGTGTTGTCTTTCGATGACAGAACGTGAACCCGATTTGCTCATAAACGTCGCTGACTACGCGCGAGCGGCGAGCCGCACGCTTGGGCAGGAGGTTCTTGACTACTACGAGGGCGGCGCTTTGGATGAAATCACTCTGCGGGAAAACAGTGCGGGCTGGGAGCGATTGAAGCTCTACTACCGCGTTCTTGCCGGTGTGGGATCGCGCGAGCTGACGACGACGGTCCTGGGCCGGCCGATCGCGATGCCGATCGTGATTGCGCCGACGGCGTTTCATAAGCTGGCTTGCCAAGCGGGAGAGATCGCCACCGCCCGGGCGGCGAAAGCGGCTGGCACTTTGTTTATTTTGAGTTCGCTCTCGAATACAGCCATGGAGTCGGTCTTTGCCCAGGCCGCGAGTCCCCGCTGGTTTCAACTTTACGTCTACCAGGACCGCGCCATCACGCGCGAATTGGTGCAACGGGCGGAGAAAGCCGGAGCAGAAGCGATCGTTCTTACCGTGGACGCGCCCGGCCTCGGCACGCGCGAACGCGACACGCGCAATAGCTTTCGTCTGCCGGCCGGTCTGACCGTGGAAAACCTGGCGCCGCTGGGCAAGGGAGATATTCCTCAGGTGCAGGGATCGGGACTGGCCGCTTACGTGCGAGCGAATTTCAAATCCGATCTCGATTTCGCCGATCTCGATTGGTTGTGCAGTTCAACGCGATTGCCGGTGGTGGTGAAAGGTCTCTGTCGCGGCGACGATGCGCGCCGCGCGGCTGAGCACGGCGCCAAAGCGGTGGTGGTATCGAATCACGGTGGCCGGCAACTCGATACCGCGCCGGCCACTTGCGAAATGCTACCGCACGTGGTCGATGCCGCAGCCGATGTTTGCGAAATTTATGTCGATGGCGGAATTCGGCGCGGCAGCGATGTGCTCAAAGCGATCGGGCTCGGCGCGCGCGCGGTGCTGATTGGCCGTCCGATTCTGTGGGGATTGTGCGTGGCCGGCGAGGAGGGCGCAACGCACGTCCTGGAACTGCTCCGGCGAGAGCTGGACGAAGCGATGTTGCTTTGCGGCTGCACCAAACTTGGCGACATCGGGCGCTGGCTGTTTGCGCCTTAATTTTTCTCGATGGCCGGGCGTAACAGAATGATTTCTGTACACGAAACGCGCCGAGATTGCTCTCGGCGCGAAGCTTTCGTGAGATTGGAAATCCGCGATTAGGTCTGTGTCTTATCTTTGTCTCCGTGTTTGCACTCGGCCTTGAACTTCGCGTACTGGTCTTTGTTCAGAATGCCCTTGGCTTCCTGCATGTATTTAGCCTCGCTCGCTTCGGAGCAACCGGCCTTCTCATGTTCGGCCATCACCGTATCCATCTTTGTCTTCTGCTCCGGTGTCAGATTGAGACTGGCCAGCGAAACCTGACACGCCATCTTCTCGTTGTTCCCGACCTGCTTTGTGCAGCTGCCATGTTCGCCCGCGAACATGGTGCTAGCCGCAAAGACTCCTGCCGCTACTAACGCCATCATTTTTGTCATAAGAAAACCTAGACGGTGTCTTCGTAGTTGTCGTTCAAAATTCTTTTCTTTCATGCCATCAAAACCGAAAGGACACTTCCTGCCATCTATCCTCGGCAATCTCGCGCCCTATCACGCAATCACCTGGCGGAACGCGGAAAGGAAGGCCTCCATCTCAGCCCGTTTACCGATGGTCAGGCGCATGTGGTGCGGCATCGCCGGAAACAGACGGCCCACGTGCACATCTCGCTCTTTTAGCGACTGAATGAACGGAACGACCGGACGTCTCACATCGAACATGATAAAGTTCGCCTGCGATGGGATCGATTTGTAACCAAGTTCGTCGAGTTGAGCGACGGTGAATGCTCGCGTTTCGCTGTTCATACGCCGGCGCCGGACCGTTTCCTCGACGTCCGGAATGCTGGCGATCGCGGCGGCTAGGGCCATGCAGTTCACGCTGTCCCACATCCGATGCGGTCGCATTCGCGCGATTGTCCCTTTCTGCGCGACACAATAACCGCAGCGCAATCCCGCCATTCCATAAATCTTGGAGAAGGTGCGAGCGACGATCAGGTTTGGGTGATCTTTAATGAGCGGAATGACACTTTCGTAGTCCGGCGATTCAGCGAAGTGGAAATAAGCTTCGTCGACGAGAAGGGTGCTATCGCGCGGCGCCTGAGCTATGAAGGTGCGCAATTCATCCTTTGGCGTAATGCTGGCGGTCGGATTGTTCGGATTGCAGACGTAAATAAGGGCGCCCTTCCCGGCCGCTCCCATTTTCGACAAATCGTGCGCGTAGCTGGAAGTAAGCGGAATTTTTACAACCTCGGCGGCGTTCGTCTTCGCGTAGTTAAGAATCGCTTCGAAAGTAGGATCGGCGGCAACGAGTTTGTGGTTCTTGCTTGTCAACGCGGCGGCGCAAATCTTGAGAATCTCGCCCGAGCCATCGCCTAGAATAATCTGATCGTGATCGACCTCATTCAGCTTCGCCAGAACGTCAATCAGCGCATCGTTCTGTTCATCCGGATAACGCCAGGCGAGCGAGTACGCGTCGGTCATTGCCCGTAATGCGCGCTCAAACGGCCCATAAGGATTTTCGTTCGAGCTCAGACGGATTACGCCAGTAGCCGGTGCGACGCTGGCGGCGGGCGAACCCTCAGGCTCGCCCGCGAAGGAAGGCCTTATCGCGGCCGCTATCGCGCCAATACTTAAGAGATGGCTAAATCTACGCCGCGAGATCGGAGTCGTGTTCATGGATAAAGGAAAAATTAAGAAGGATGAACGAGAAAGAACGAGTTAATTCTTCTTTCTGCATTCATTCGTTGGTCATGCTTGAGATCGAGTCGGTCTGCAAAAAGTTTCGAAGAGGTGAGGTTAAAGACAGAAGAAGGCTGGCAGAGAAGGGGAAGGTGAAGAAGACAGAGGGCGGTTGCTCTTTGCGGAGGCGTCCATACGGTTGAACGCTCGTGGCCGATCAACTTGAGGGACAGGCGCGGACGAAGGGGAAACGCCTGCGCTTTATCTGGATAGCAATAGGGGTTTTGCTCCTGACTATTGCCGTTTTTCATCGGCCGATTTTGCTCGGGGGAATTCATTGGTTCGCCGTGCGCGCGGCGGCGAAGGAGAATATGAAGCTCGAGTTTCGGGCGGAGGGAAATGTTTTCAGCGCGATCACGATTCGCAACCTCCACATCACGCCGATAAAGCCGACGGCGCCGGTCGAGGCCGGCGACGCCGATTACATTCGCGCGGAATATGATTTGTTAGCGCTGCTGCGCGGACATCAGGACGAATTGCTCGATTCGATCACCGTCCGAAACGCGCGTTTCGTCATCAACCCGCAGCCGACGGTGAAGCCTTCCCCGCCGCCGCATGAAAAGGTTTCGCTGCCCGGAATTTTTCCGCAACGGGCGCGCTTCGAAGGGGTGAGCGTGACTGTGCGAAATCACCCGGCTGATCTTGTCTTAAGGGATCTCAATCTCGACCTCAATCCACGCGCGGCCGGGGGGTTGACCATCGCAGAAGTGCAGCTGCCTTCGGGTCAAATGTGGTCGCGTATTTCAGGGACCACCAATTATGGGGATCGCAACCTCGCGCTGCGAGATGTCGTGCTCGGTGATAAGACGAAAATTTCGCTGGTCAACGTCGACGCCTCGAATCTCCGCGCGCATACACTCGGGTTCAGGGTCGATGCCGCGATCGATGCCGGTTCGCTCGAGGTGCAGGGGCGATTAACGGAAGAGGTGCGCTCGCTGCGGGTGCAGGCGCAGGGGACGGCGCGCAATCTTACGCTCGAATCGTTGCGGCAATTTGGTGTGGGGGACGAGGGAACGGCGGGAACGATCGAGAATGTCGCATTCGATTTCTCTGGATTGATCAGCTCGCCGAAGACGTGGCTAAGTTCCGGCAACGCGCTGGTGCGCGATTTGCAGGTGAACGGCGTGACGTTCGACCGGGTGACCGCTCAGTTGGCAGCGCGCGATGGCGTGGCGACAATTCAACCGCTAGAACTGATGCGCGCCGGCGGCGGACTGCAAGGGCGCGGAACGGTCGAGCTTCCGGCAAACGCGGACGATCTCGGGCGCAGCCCGGCGCATTTTGAGATCGCGGGGAACAATCTTGATCTGGGGCCGCTCACGGCGGGAATGCCACAGCCGGTGCTGGGTCGCGCGCAAATCAACGGCACGCTCGACGTGCATGCTCAGCGGATGGACGCCAATCTCAGAATGACTTCAGGCGACTTACGCAGTGGCGATATCGGGTTGGAGAAACTGGAAGCGACTGTCGTGTGCGCGAAAGATTTGCGGGCGGCTCCCGATGATGCGCCCTGGTTCGACGGCATGCGGACGACTGCAGGAATAACGGCGACCGGCGCGCATAACGCTGAGGTGGCGGCAGACTCCATTTCGGCAGAGATCGAGCAGGATGGAAATCGCGTCACGATCAAGAACGCGAGAGTGCAGCGGGGGCAGAATTCGGTGGTCACGACCGGAACGGCGGAGCTGCTGGCGAAGAACGATGATTTCATGAAAACGCCGGCGCGATTGAATGTGAATATCAACGCACCGCAGCTTGGTGATTTCTGGATCGGTCCGTCACCTGACCGCGTCACCGGCGCGCTTTCTGGCCTGGCCGACGTGCAGTGGGACGGGACGAATGCAAACGGATCATTCGGCCTCTACGGATCGGGATTGCAGGTGCGCAACCTCAAAATTCCTACTCTGAATACGGTGGGATCCATCTGGCGAAATTCGATTTTCCTGAACGATCTGACTGCGAGGTTGAACGAGCGCGATTTCGTCAACGGTTACGGCGTGTTCGATTGGCACGGGGAGAAAACTTTTCGTGGCAAGCTGGCGGTGAACATTGCCGATCTGGCAACGTTGAAGCCATTACTCGAAGCGACCGGCAACAAAGGCGAGCTGGCCGGCTCGTTGACGATGAATTGGGAAGGCAGCGGTTCGGTCGCGGACTTTGCCAGGAACGGGTCGTTCAAGCTGGCGCTGAATAACGGACGGTTCGGTAACCAGAAAGGTTTGCAGGCAAACGTGGACGCGACTTACTCGCCGGCCGGCCTCGAGATGCCGACGCTGTTTCTGGCGAGCGATCAGATGGATTTTCAGGCCATCGTTTCGGCCCGGGGAAAGACGCTGGAAATTTCTAAAATTCAGCTCGATCAGGGCAAGGCGAAATATGCGGCGGGCTCGATCACGGTGCCCTTCATCTGGAGTCATGTGGGAACGGGCGAGCCGTTGTTTCCGTCCGACGGGAACGTGAACGCGACATTTCAAACGGAGAACCTCGACCTGAAAAAGATGTTCGAGAATTTCGGCATGACTCCGGCCGCATCCGGGATGGTAAGCTTGAAGTTCGACGCGACGGGAACGCTTTCCGATCTTCGAGCGCGCCTTGATGTTGATGCACGCGATCTACGCAACCCGAAATTCAACAATCTTGATCCTGCCACCTTTCGATTCACGGCGGAGGCGGGGGATAAGAAGCTGAACATCGCGGGCGAGTTGAAGCAGTCGAAGATTCAGCCGGTGGCGATTGCGGCATCGATGCCATTCGATGCCGGCAAAGTTCTGAGCACGCAATCGCTCGACGAGAACACGCCGGTACAGGGAACGGTGCGGTTGCCGCGCAGCTCGGTAAATTTCCTGCGTCAATTCATCCCTGGTGTCGAGCACCTCGATGGCGAAGTGGCGCTCGATGCGGCCATCGGCGGCACAATCGCGCATCCGGTTTTCAGTGGCAGCGGGGACATCACCATCAACGCGGCGCGTTTCACCAACGGAACGCTGCCGGCGCTGCATGGGTTCCAGTCGCGCCTGGTCTTTCGAGATAACGCACTGGTTTTAGAAAAATTCGGGGGCGACCTTGCCGGCGGCCCGTTCACTCTTGGTGGTCGCATCGTCTTCACCAAGCTGACTGAGCCGAACATCGATCTCGATCTGCGCGCGGAGAGTATTCTGGTGGCGCGCAACGATTCGCTGACGGCACGAGCCGACGCGAACATCAAAGTGAGCGGGCCGCTCGCGAGCGCGACGGTCAAAGGAAATGTCGCGCTGACGAACAGTCATTTTCTCAAGAACATTGACATCATTCCCATCGGCTTGCCGGGGCGGCCGGCGCCGGAGCCACCATCGTCCGCGCCGGTGCTTTCGGTGCCGGACCCTCCAGTGCGCGATTGGAAGTTCGACGTCGCCATTACGAGCAAGGATCCGTTTTTGATTAACGGTAATCTGGCGACGGGTGATGCTCTCATTGACCTGAAACTCACCGGCACCGGACTCCATCCCGGTTTGCAGGGGCAGGTGAGGCTGGAAAACTTCGACGCCACCCTGCCGTTCAGCACGCTCACGGTGCAATATGGCTTTCTCTATTTTTCGCCGGACGATCCGTTCAATCCGCGCGTGGAACTGCACGGCACGTCTTTGATCCGCGACTACACCATCAATGTTTACGTTTACGGCACCTCGCTCGCGCCGCAGGCGGTTTTCAGTAGCGAGCCGCCGCTGCCGCAGGAAGAAATTATTTCATTGCTCGCGACCGGTACGACCCGTGCAGAACTGACCGGGAGCGGGAATGTCCTGGCCAGCCGCGCCGCCCTGCTTTTGGTGAAGCAGCTTTACACAAAAATTTTCAAAAAAGGTCAGACAACCAAGAACGATTCGCTCATGAACCGGGTGGACGTTGAATTTGGCACAGTGGATCAGCGCACCGGCAAACAAACGGCCACGGCCAAAGTCAAACTGAGCGATAACATCATGCTCGTGGGAGATGTGGGCGTGGCCGGCGATTTTCGCGGGCAGGTGAAATATTTGATCCGGTTCCGCTGAAGATCCCGTCCATGTTCCTCAAAGCAGTCAGAGACTCCTCCACTTCGGTCGGAATGACAAAGAAGGCCGCGCTGCCTGTCATGTCGAGCTGTCACCCTGGACGCAGTCGAATGGGCGAGACACCTCTAATTATTCTCCGGCACTCTCCCAGCAAACTATGGAAGAAATCTGGATTTGTCGCGCTGCTGCTCGGCACAAGTCTATCGATCGCACGCGCGCAGAATGCGACCGAGCTGCCGCAACAAAAGGAAAAGCATAAACAAGAGCGCGCGGTGGCGAAGCAGGAAGAGAAGGTGGCGCAACGCGCAAACCTGGAAATTCGCGGCAACGCTGCTTTTGACGACAAGGAGCTGCGCTCGCAGTTGAAAGAGCAGATTGCGACGATCGAGCAATATGGCTTGAGCAGTGCACGCGCGGACGACGCGGCGTTTTTTCTTGCGCTCTTTTATAAGAAGCACGGCTACGCCCACGTCGAAGCTCGCTATGAAATCGAAGGGGGCGATCGGCTGCGGCTGGATGTGAACGAAGGGCCTCAGGTTCACCTGGGGAAGATTGAGTTTTCCGGCAACAAGAGCATCGGGGCGGACAAACTCTTTGAGTTTGCCGTCGGACCGACGCGGGAGCGTTATTCAAAACTGCAATCGTCCCTGCCATTCGTTAGCTCTGATGTCGATGAAGGCGCCACGCTGGTGGAACGCTTTTACATTTCGGAGGGTTACAGCGATTGCGCGGTGGAGAAACCGCAATACCGCTTCGTCCAATCGGACCTGGTCAATGCCGAGATCGCCGTGAACGAAGGTCAGCGATACTTCTTCGGCCCGGTCGATTTTGTCGGCCCTACCATTTTCGGCGCAGAAACGGTGCGCGGACAGCTCGACGATTTGCTCAACCAGCCTTATACGGACGGGCGCCTGGCAGATATTCCGCGAAGATTGCAGGCCTACTACAAGGCGCGCGGCTACTACGCGGTGAAAGTGGATGCGAGCGGAGACCCAGCCGCTGCTGTGCATGGTCACGTGCCGGTGCGTGTCACGATTGATCCCAGCCACATCTACTACTTCGATGGCGTCACCGTCACGGGCACGCAGAAGTTGCGGCCGAGCTATCTTGTTAATCGTTTCCGCAGGTTGCGGGGAAAGCCTTACAGTCCGGATGTAGTCGAGAAAAAATTCCGTGAGTTGATGCGATCGAGCTTGTTCAACATCCTGCAGATCAATCCCACGCCGGTGAATGGGAATCAGTTGCGCCTCGACATCAACGTGGAGGAAGCGAAGCGGCAACAGTTCGGCTTTTCCATCGGTTACGGCTCATTCGAGGGCGGTATTTTCGGAGTGCAGTACGCCAATCGCGATCTCTTCGGCTACGGGCGACCACTGACTACTTCCATCGAAGTGTCGCAGCGCGGCTACAAAGGTGACATCCTCTACGAAGATCCGTATTTGTTTGAAAGCGACTATTCGTTAAGGGCGCGACTCTCGGCCATCACTTTTGATTTCGATGGTTACACCAAGTTCGAGCTCGGTGGGCGATTCACGCTTAGCCGAAAAATCACCGATCAATATGAGGTCGCGCTCGTTTATGCAGCGCGACATGTCGAAATCACCGATGCCAGCGTCAGGCCGGAAGAATTGATCGGTCAGGATTCATATTTCGTTAGCGCAATCGGATTTACCCAGACGCTCGATCTGCGGAAAAATCCGTTGGTGTCGCCGCGCGGATTTGTTTTTGATAACACAGTTGATGTCGCGACCAGCGCTATCGGCAGCGACGTAGATCTGCTGCGCACGACCGCGCGTGCCAGCTACTACCTTTCTTTTGCGCCGGAACCGCTTGCGGTGGTGGCCGCCGAGAACCTGGAGAAATCCGGGTTTAGGAAATGGTTTGAACGCAGTCTGCTCGCCTTCGGCGCGCGGGGCGGCGTGGTCTATCCGCTCGACAAGATGGGAAGAACGGAAGCGCTCGCCATCCCCATCGACGAACGCTTTTTCAGCGGCGGGAGCACGACGGTGCGCAGCTTCGGCGAGCGCGATCTAGGGCCGCATGACCGCCGCGGCAATCCCATCGGCGGCGAGTTTTACACCATCTTCAATGTTGAGTATACGTTTCCGCTTTATGGGGAATTGAAAGGCGCCGTTTTTGTCGATGCCGGCAATTTGTTGCCGGAGGCGAGCGATCCTGGTTTCGATGATATGCGGTTCGGCATCGGCGCAGGCTTGCGTTACGACCTGCCGATTGGACCGGTGCGTCTGGATTACGGAGTGAACCCAGATCCGCGAGCCACTGAGGACTTCGGCGCGTTTCATTTTAGTTTTGGGTTCGCGTTTTAGTTAAGTCATTCCGAGCGAAGTCGAGGAATCTCTAACTCTAGTGCAATACAAATAGTCAGGGATGCCTCGACTTTGGTCGACATGACAAGAAGTCTCGCGCGTTATGACGGGTGATTTGGGCGACGTTCCAATCGACAATCTTCGCGATCAGCTACGCCAGCTCGTTGATTGGGCGGTGCATTATCGCGCGAATATTGAAAACATGCCGGTGGCGCCTTCGGTCCGGCCGGGAGAGATTACGGCGCAGCTTCCCGCCGATCCGCCGGAGGATCCCGAGGGCTTTCAGGCGATTTTCAGCGACTTCAGAAACATCATTGTTCCCGGAATCCTAAACTGGTCGCACCCGGAGTTTCTCGCTTATTTCGGTTGCACCAGTACCGCCCCCGGATTGCTGGGCGAGATCGCATCGGCCGCGCTGAACGTTAACGCAATGACATGGCGCACGTCTCCGTCGGCGACCGAACTCGAGACCGTCGTCATCGATTGGCTGCGGCAATGGATGAAGCTTCCGCGCGAATTTGGCGGCGTTGTTTTTGATACGGCATCGATCGGGCTGATGCACGCGCTTGCGCTCGCGCGCGAAGAAGTGGTGCCGGGCGCGCGTCGAAAGGGGATTACGTCTGCGCCGGTGCTGCGCATTTATACTTCGGATCAAGCGCATAGTTCGGTGGAAAAGGCCGCGATCGCGATCGGCGTGGGAGAAGACAATGTCGTGCGCGTCGCGACTGACGAGGACTTTCGGATGCGCCCGGATGCATTGCGTGAAGCAATCGCTCGTGATGTCGCAGGAAGGTTGCAACCCGTGGCGGTGGTCGCGACTTGCGGCACCACTTCCACCGCCAGCGTCGATCCTGTCGACGCCATCGCGGAGGTTTGCCGCGAGCATAAAATCTGGCTGCACGTCGATGCTGCTTACGGCGGCGGACTCGCGCTGCTGCCGGAGGAGAATTGGATCACACAAGGCTGGTCAGGCGCGGATTCGTTCGTCCTCAATCCGCACAAGATGCTTTTTGTGCCATTCGATTTCAGCGTGCTTTTCGTGCGCGATATCGAACGGTTGCGCCGCCTCTTCACCCTCGTCCCGGAGTATCTCCGCGGCGACACCGAAGAAGCCGAACGCAATTACATGGATTATGGCGTGCCCCTGGGGCGGCGTTTTCGCGCGCTGAAAGCGTGGATGGTCTTCCGCACGTTCGGGCGCAGAGGCATCGCGGCGCGCATTCGCGAACACCTGCGAATGGCAAAGTTGTTTGGTGAATGGGTGAGCGCATCATCTGAGTTTGAATTGAGCGCACCGATTACGATGGGCGTGGTCTGTTTTCGTGCGAAGGAGAGCGACGCCATTAACTCCAAGATCGTAGAAGCGGTGAATCGATCGGGCCGCGCTTATCTAAATCGCACAGAGTTGCGTGGCCGGACCGTCATTCGCCTTGGCCTTGGGAATATCCTGACGACAGAGAAACATCTGCGGGATGGATGGGAACTGGTTCGGGAGACGGCGGAAACACTCACCAATCACAATGCCGAAATACTAAAGCGCTGAACGTTCGCTCAATGACGATGAGCGAATCACGATGAGTTGCTGCGTGATCGGCTGGCGCTAGATTCTGCCCGCGGTCCCGACCGGACGGGCCTGAACGGACATTTATGATCAACGTTTTTCGCAAGCATCAGAAGTGGCTCATGATTGTGATCGCGATTCTGGCGATCCCCTTCGTTTTTTATTTCAATAAGACGGACTTCGGCGCGACGCGTTCGACTGTCGCCGCCCGGCTTTACGGGCGAAACGTTTCTAATGTTGAATTAAGCCGGGGAGGGCGCTTTTTCGAGCTCGCGCGCGATCTTGGTATGTTCGAATTCCTGCGCGATTTGATTGGATCGGCGCAGACAGAGGGACAGGCCAAGGAGCACTTTGCGCTGAATCTTATCATTATTCGGCATGAAGCGGAGATGCTGGGAATAGAGCCGACTGCGACAGACATTGCCGACGCAGTGAAGAAACTGCCGGCGTTTCGCGGCAAGGATGGGTTCGATATGCAGAAGTATAGCGATGCGGTGCAGAATTATCTCGGTCCGCGTGGATTTAGCGAAGGACAGCTGGAGGAACTGGTCGGAGATCAGGTTGCTCTCGATCGGATCAAGCAGTTGGTCGGCACGGGCGCGATCGTGTCGGCGACGGAAACGCAAAAAGATTTCGAGCGCATGTATTCCAAGATCCAGGCGAGCGTGGCCCGATTCAGAACCGCCGATATCGCGGGCGAGGTAAAGATTTCCGAGGATGACATCAGGAAGTATTACGAGGCGAACGCGGAACAATTGAAAGGTGAGGAGAAGCGGCGGGTTCAGTTCATCGCATTGACGCTGTCCGAAGCGGAAAAGAAGCTGACCGGCAAAGAGCGCGTCGATGCGCTGCAAAAACTCTCCGATAAAGCGAACGATGTGGTGCAGGCGTTGGGCGAGAAGAACTCAGACTTTGCCGCCGTGGCCGCGAAGTTTCCGGTGCCGGTAAACACGACCGGCGAATTCACTCAGGCATCGCCTGATCCGCAGTTGAAGTCCGATACTCGACTCACGCAAACAGCGTTCGGTCTTTCCGAAGCCGAACCGATGAGCGAACCGGTGCAGGGCGCCGATGGTTTTTACATTTTGAAACTCACCGGAATTCTGCCGCCGAAGCAGCTCGCGCTCGAGGAAGCGAAAGCGAAGATTGTCGATGCGTTGAAGGCGCGGCAGGAGCGTGAGCTGCTGAATACGCGCGCGGCGAAGATTGCGCACGATCTGCGCGAGGCGCTGAAAGCAGGAAACACGTTGGCGGACGCGGCCCAGAAAGGGAACGTGAAACTGGAGCCGTTGCCCCCATTCACCCTGGCGGAGGAGGAAACAGCTTCGCCCGCGCCGGAGAAATCGCCTGACCTGCCAGTGGTGAAAAACGCCGTGGCCGAACTGAAAACCAACGATGTGAGTGAGCCGATCCCAACCGCCGATGGGACGCTGGTGGCAGTTGTGGAAAAGCGCGATGCGCCGGACCCGGCGCAAGCGGCAGCTAATCGCGCATCGCTTCAGGAGCGTCTCGAGCGGGGCAAACGCTCGATCATTTTCTACGAGTGGTTGCAGGAGCGGCGGCGCGTTGCTGGAATCGTCGAGACGCCGCAGACAAGTTAAGCCGTGGAATCGCGCGACGAGATTTTCGATGACGCCAACGGCGATCTGGCTGTGGGTGAATTGGAAAGCGCGGTCGAGAAATACCGACACACGGTCGAGATCGATCCGGAATTTTTTGATGGCTGGCATGCGCTCGGAATGGCGTTGATGAAACTTGGGCGTTTTCCAGAAGCAATCGCTGCGGGCGAACGCGCCACGAAATTGCGACCAAACGACCAGATCGGCTGGACTAGCCTCTCGCTTTTTTATAATCGCAACGGCGACATTAAGGAAGCTGAAGCGGCGGGGACGAAGGCAAAGATCCTTTCGTGGGGCGGAAAGGTTGCGCAGGAATAAGGGAAATCCCAATCCAAGCTCCAAGGTTGCGCGCCCTAGTTTTTGGTAATGGGCACCGAGCCGCTGCGGAATTGCCGCCGCGTTACCCTTCTGTGTGAAGCGTACGCATTCTGCAGTGGCGGCTCACGCTCCCGGACGCGTTGAGTTGCTTGGCAATCACACCGACTACAACGAAGGCGTGGTGTTGGGCGCGGCCATTGATCGCCGGGTGAAGGTAAGTGGCCTGCCTCGTGACGATGCGCTGGTGCGATTACGCTCGGGCGATTTTGGCGAAGCGGAGATCAGCCTGTCGGACCTGCGTCCGCTCGGCGAAAATCATTGGCCGAATTATGCCCTCGGCGTTATTAGCGAGTTGATCGACCTGGGAGTGCCCGTTGGCGGATTTGAGGCGGACGTAAGCGGCGATCTTCCCATCGGCTCAGGTCTTTCGAGCTCGGCCGCTTTTGAATTATCGACCGCACTTTTTTTGCTCAAACTCTTTCCACGCGAGATTGCGCCGCTCGAAATCGCGAAGGCGTGTCAGCGCGCCGAAAATCGTTTTGTGGGGGTGCAATCCGGCCTGGTCGATCAGGTCGTTTCACTTTTCGGACGCATGGATTGCGCTGTATTTTTCGATGCGCGTACGGAGGAGATTCACACTCTGCCCTTCCCGCCTGGCGTGGCTCTAATTATCGCGGAATCAGGAAAGAAGCGGCAGCTCGCGAGCGGCGAATACAATTTGCGCAGGGAACAGACGCAGGCGGCAGCTTCGGCTCTCGGCGTGCGCGCCTTGCGCGATGTCACGACTGATGAACTCGGCCAGCGCGGCGATCTGCCCGATCTACTCCGGCGGCGCGCCACCCATATCGTCGAAGAAAACGGGCGCGTCTGGCGCGCACTCGAATTGCTCGAGGCCGGAGATGAGACAGGTTTTGGCGAACTGCTAAACGCGTCCCATGAAAGCTCGCGGCAGAATTTTGAAAACAGCACGCCTGAGCTCGATACGCTCGTCGAAATCGCGCAGAAGCTTCCTGGAGTACTCGGCGCGCGACTCACCGGCGGCGGATTTGGCGGCGCGACGGTGACCTTATGCGAGCGTGCGCGCGCGGAAGAGATCGCCACCGAACTTGCGCACGCTTACGAACGCGAAACTCAGATTTCGCCTCGCGTGTACGTCTGCGGGGTTGCTGGTGGCGCCGTCTGACTCGGCGCGCCTTTGACTAGGCAAGACACTGCAGGTTCGTTCCCTTAGCCACCGCCACCGCATATCGCGAACGGTTAAGGATGCGTGCCCTTGTTCCGCGAGCTTGCGCTACCAGATATTCACCTTCAGCTTTTCCGCGCGCACCATTGGACAATTGTCCGGCAGGTCGAACGCTTTCTGAAACTCCGTCAGGTTAGAGAGGGGGCCGTTGCAGCGGAAGCGCGTGGGTGAATGCGGGTCTGTATTCAGCCGCAATTTTAGATCTTCCTCGCGCTGATTCGCGCGCCACACTTGCGCCCAGCCGAGGAAGAATCGCTGCTCCGGGGTGAAGCCGTCGATCTTTTGCTCGCGCGAGCCGGGATTCTTCGCTAACGCTTTCTGCAGCGCGGCGAACGCGACCTTCACGCCGCCAAGGTCGGCAACGTTTTCGCCCTGTGTCAGCTCACCATTGATGTGCTGACCCGGGAGCGGGTCGTACTCGGAATACTGCTTAACCACCGCACTCGAGCGCTCCTTGAATTTTTTGAGCGAGTTCGGTGACCACCAGTTGCGCAAATTGCCCACGGCATCGTACTGCCGACCCTGATCATCGAAGCCGTGCGTCATCTCATGGCCAATGACCGCGCCCATACCGCCGTAGTTGACTGCGTCATCCGCCTTTACATCGAAGAACGGCGGCTGTAAAATCCCCGCGGGAAAAACGATCTCGTTTAGGTTGGGGTTGTAATAAGCGTTCACTGTCGGCGGCGTCATGCCCCATTCCGAGCGATCCACTGGTTTGCCCACTTTCTTTAACTCACGGTCTACTTCGAACACTGACGCGCGCATCGCATTAAGGGCATACGCGCCACGATCGATCTTAAGCGTGGAGTAATCCCGCCACTTGTCTGGATAACCGATCTTAACCGTAAAGGCGGCGAGTTTCTTCAGCGCCTGATCCTTCGTCGTCTGATCCATCCAATCAACCGACTTGATGCGCTCGGCCAGTGCTTCGCGCAGATTGTTCACCATATCGAGCGCGCGCTCTTTAGCTTCCGGCGGAAAATGATCGGCCACGTAAAGTTTGCCAAGCGCTTCACCGATGCCGCCGTCTGTCGCCGCCACCACTCGCTTCCAGCGCGGCTTCAACTGTTGCGCGCCGGTGAGTGCCTTAAGATAGAAATCGAAATTCTCGTTTACAAAATCACTCGAAAGCTCACTCGCAGCTCCGTGCACGAGGTGCCAGCGGAAATATTCCTTCCAGTCCTCGATCGGCGTGCTCGCGAAAACCTTGTCCGCTGCCTTGAAGAAGTCGGGTTGCCCGACGTTGATGTCGCCCGGATTCGTCAGCTTGATCTCGCCGAAATAATCCGACCACTTGAACTGCGGCATGAGCTTCTGCAGATCGGCCGCCTTCATCTTGTTATAATTCTTTTCCGGATCGCGCAGTTCGACACGCGTGCGCGAGCCCTGCGCCAGGGCCGTCTCCATTGCCATGATTTTCTGCGCATGCTGTCCGGCGTCGGCTTTCGCTTCACCAGCCAGCGTCAGCATTTTTGCAACATGTTGCACGTAGGCGTCGCGCAGCTTTTTCGAAGCCTCATCGGTCTTGGTGTAGTAATCGCGGTCTGGCATACCTATGCCGCCCTGGTACGCCTGCGCGATGACCATGGTGCTGTTCTTGTCGTCCTGAGCGGAGGTGAAACCGAAGAGCGACGTCACGCCGAGGTCGTGCAGATGCGCGATTTCCTTCAGCACATCATTGCGATCTTTCACGGCATCGATGCGCGCGAACTCGTCACTCAACGGTGTGGCCTTGGCTGCATCGATAGCTTGTTCGTCCATGCCGCTGGCATAGAAATCGCCTACCTTCTGCGTTTCCGGGGCGAGCTTCGGATCGGTCGGCGTGTTCGCCGCTTTTTCGCAGACCTCGTGCAGGGCGTCATTGTTCTTTTCCGTCAGCTCATTGAAACTGCCCCAGCGCGAATATTCTGGCGGAATCGGATTCGTCTTCAGCCAGCCGCCGTTGGCGTACATATAAAAATCGTCCGACGGTTTGACTGCCGTATCCATGTTTTTGAGGTCGAGTGGCGGCGGGTTTTTGTCGATGGCGGGCTTTGCGCTCTCGCCGGTTTGCGACGTAGCGTTGGCGCTGGTGGGCGGCGGCGGATTCTTGTCTGAAGGGGTCGAGGCGGCCTCGTGCACGTTCGGCGGCGGAGTGGCTGAGCTGAGCGGCGGAGACTTTTGCGGCTCGGTCTGGGCGTAAAGTGTCGCAGTCGCGAGCGCGAGAAACAGAGGCAGGAGCTTTAGCATTCGGTTAGGAAACCGAAAACGTCTGCCTTGTCCAACGGCGACTCGTTACAACTGCTCGAGCTTATAGCCGCGCGCCTGCAGCATCCCAATCACGTTATGCGCTCCACACAAATGTCGCGCACCGACGACAATCATGGTGGGCTTGCCGGATTTCATTTCCTTTTCAATTCGCGGGATCCATTGCGCGTTGCGATGTTCAATGAGGCGCCAGGTAATAAAGGGCGCTTCGCGGTCTTGCTGTGTGGTAAAAGCGGGCAAGGCATCGGTGTCACCGTGTTTGTAAGTGGTGATTTCCTTGGAAAGGTTGGCCGCATTACGGTCCATATAGACCAGTGATTGCAGCAGAAACACTTCGCTTTCCATATCAGACATGTCCGAGAGCACCCGGATGTGTTCATCCAAGGACTCCAAACCGTCAAACTCAGCCATCGATGCCTTTCGCAAAATGTAGCTCTCGACGCCCCAGTAGCCGTACACGTTATGGTAATAGGGATGCGACATCATGAAGAACGCAATTCCCCATGGTTTGACATCGTTATATTCCGAGGCTCGTACCTTCGCGATCTTCTGGATGTAGGCGTAGGTGGCCGGTCTGACTTTCTGTTTTAGCGTCTCTCCAGCAGCGTAATGCTGCGCTTCTTTAATCTTCTTTGTCCAAAGCCGCTCGTCGGTGTGCCTGACGTCGTATTCAAAAACGAAGCGTTTGCACTGGCTGATAGCATCATCCACTTGGCGACCCAGAGGGTAATCGCTGCCACGCAGCGCATGAAAGGAGCCGAGAATATAGAAGGGCTGTGACGCACCAGTCACTCGCCAGAGGAAGCGTTTCTCGGGGGTTGCCTGGGCCAGAACAGGCCCGGCGAAAAACGCAGTTTGTGCGATAATAAACGGCGGAAGAAGAGCTTTAGTTAAGCGCATCGTTTATTTTGCATAAGACAACACAGACCAAGCCGACAATAAGAATCGAGCTGTTTTTCTACCGTTTGGTTCCGCTGGCATTTATCCTGCATCCTTTCTCCCGGATGAGGGCTTCGCTTCTTACCTGCGCATGCGTTCTGGGTCTGCTCGGCCCCGCTTCCGCGGCTGTCGAGTGGAAGGTGATCAAAATCGCGGGGCGCGATTTTCTAACCGTGGACAACATCGCCAAATTCTACGGCTTCCCGGATCCGGTTTTGGAAGGCAAAAACGTGCGACTCGATAACGGCCGGAGCGACCTGCGGCTGATGATCGATAGCCGCGAAGTGCTCATCAACGGCGTGCGCAATTGGCTGAGCTTCCCGGTTTTCGTGCATGAGAGCAAAGTGGTCGTGTCGCGCATTGACCTGGCGAAAACGCTGGAGCCACAGCTGCGTCCGAACATGATCGGAAATCTCGGACGGGTGCAGACAATCGTGCTCGATCCCGGGCACGGTGGTTTCGACAAAGGCGCCGTTAGTCCCTACGGGTTTGAGAAGGATTACGCGCTCGATGTTGCGCGGCAGCTTCGTCCTTTGCTTCAAGCCAAAGGTTTTCGCGTGGTGATGACGCGCGAAAGCGATGTCTTTGTGCCGCTGGAAGCGCGAGCGCACATCGCTAACGAGACGACTGATTCACTATTCGTTAGCTTGCACTTCAACGCCACTGACCGCGATCCTTCCGCGGCCGGATTCGAAATTTATTCGCTCACACCTCGCGGAGCTCCCTCCACTTACGAGGACAATCTCACACTCGCTTCCGTTAATATTCAGAATGGCACCGGTGAAGATGCCGCCAGCATCGAGTTATCAAGCTGCATCTATCATTCGCTTCTCGGGCAGGTCGGCGAATTTGATCGCGGCATCAAGCGAGCGCGTTTTGCGGTTCTGCGGCTGACGAAAATTCCGGCCGTGCTGGTAGAAGGCGGCTTTCTGACCGAGCGGGGGGAAAGCCGGCTCATCGCGAATAGCGAATGGCGCAGCAAACTGGCCGAAGCCATCTGCGCTGGCATCGATAATTTCCGCACCCTGGCCGAAACAAAAAAGCGCCCAATGGTCTTGTCGGATTATCGCCGGCAAAAGACCGAGTTCGCCGCGCGGGAAAAGCAAGCAGGGCAGAACCCTTCGGCGCCACCCACGTTGGCGCTGGATGTCTCGAAGCAGCCGTCACCAGCCCTGCCGGCGCCGAGTCCCTCGCCCGAAGCGCAAACTCCTACTCCAACTCCCGTCGGTTCTGCCCCGGTTGAGCCCTAAGCGATTTCCTTCCGGTGCTTCGCGCTCTGCCTTAACGAGGCGACCTGCCGAAGGCCGGCGCGCCCGTCAAGGTCTTATATTCCCAGCGCGCTCCTGGATTCGCCGTAATCCTTCGCCGGTCATTTGATCGACGCGCTGCTCTTGATGAACGGCGTCACGGTTTACGTCCACCCAGCGTCCGCTTAGCTGTGTTCCGGTAGAAGCCGGCACCCAGACCAAAAGCCTGTCCTTATTCGCCGCACTCGCAATCAATTCAAATTCGATCCGCCTGTTGCCATCGACCTGTACGTTATCGATAAATTCTCGCAGCGAATCACCCGCCGCTACTGTGAGCCGATACGCACCGACGCTGACGCTGGCGAAGCGGTATCGTCCAGCATCGTCGGTCTTGCTCACCAGCGGTCGCGACCTGCCTCCCAACTCCGCGTAGAGACCGATACGAACATTTTTGATACCTTTGCCATCCTTACCGCGCACTGTTCCTTCGACAACGCATGTGTCTGAAGCGAGGGCAACGGAGCCGCAAAAGAGCGCCACACAAAATCCCAAGCTTACTTTACTAATAATATCTGACGGTACCTCAAATGTATCGTGGGGCAATCCAGAACGGAGTCGCGAAAATGCCACTCATCTCGTCGTTCCGCTCTAGTCGAGTTGTAATCCAAGGCGGTCCGCGACGCGGCCGCACAATTGTATTGGCAGGAGAAAAGTTTCGGAAAGCGAGACGGGAGATCCGCCGCGTCAGTGCCCGTCCGTTCCTTGCCCGCCAGTCTGCAGCCGGCGAAGCTGATCGCCACTCATCTTCTTGACGCGTTGGTCGCCAGTCGCGGTCGCGTTGTCATCATCGAATTCCACCCAGCCCCCACCGATGTGCGAGCCGGTTTGCGCCGGCACATACACCAAATGCTTTGCTTTCTTTGCGCCCGTGGGTTTGATGTCGAAATCAATCCGCTTGGTCCCGTTTACCTGGATGCCGTCTATAAAGCCGCGCACCACCTTACCCGATAGAACGGTGACGCGATAAACGCCCCGACTGACATTGGTAAAACGATATTTGCCTGAGCCATCCGTCTTCGTTAGCACCGGCGCCGCTTTGGTAGATTGCGCCTCGAGTCGAACATCGGCGCCTTGTAGCGACTTTCCGTCTGCTCCGCGCACTGTTCCTTCCACAGCGGGGGTTTCAGCTGCGAGCGCGAGCCCGATTACGCCGAAGAGACCGATAAAAACTCCGAAAGCGCGCCTTGTCATACAAACGAATATAACATGCGCTCCTACTATGCAATCAGCGCCGCTTGTTCCGCGATGATGAACGGTGCTGCTTCCGGCTTTTTACCGATTACGACGTGCAATCCCGCAGGAAAGTCGTAGGTATGGTTGTGAGTCGGATGCGTTTGTTTTCATTTGTCGTTAGCATCGCCTCTTTTTTTACCGTGTGTGGGTGTAGCTCGTCGACGGGCACGGGCGCGGCGACTGGCGCTGCCGCCGGAGCGGTCGTCGGTGGACCTATCGGTGCTGCGGCTGGCGCGGCAGGTGGCGCGATCGTCGGCGCCGTCGTGGGTAAGCGTGAAGCACGCAAATATCGCCCGCCGCCAGACGGTGAATACCCATTGGCGAAGCCCACAAGTAGCCCGGGGTATGTCATCAGTCCCTATACCGGACGCTTGTATGACGTACGTGAGGTTCCCGCGGGCGCCCTTGTTCACGATGTAGATTCGGATCAGCTTTTTCGCAATCCGTGATATGGGTCGGGCCGGAGCAGGCGAGGCGCGCTCACACCACAACTCGCGCACTTCGTGCGCGCAACTGCCCCGAGAGGGCGCGGGATTGTAGGCAACCGCTCCCGGTTGGCCAGTCGGAGGCGGGGGGAGCTGGTGAGAATGCAGGCTGGCCAAAGCCTGCCGGCGGAGGGGATCGAACCCACACGATCTTGCGATCACTGGATTTTGAGTCCAGCGCGTCTGCCAGTTCCGCCACGCCGGCGATAGCGAGCGAGGCGCAAGCTAACAGTTTGGTGTGTCAGCTCAAGCGCAGTCGGAGGATGACTTACGCCGCGGCTTTTAATCAGGCCAGTTCCGGCTCGCTCAACCCGCGCGGCGGTCCCAGAATTTCGCGCAAGATAAAGGCGGCGCGAATTGAATCACGCGAGCGCAGTGCATTCCGCCACAAAGAATCGGCGGCTTGGGGCGCGGTCGTCGCCTTCTCGGCCATGACTGAGGTAGCGGCGTCGAATTTCGCCGCCGCCATCTCCGTTTGCTCCTGATCGCGCAGCCACGCGCCGGGCTGATCCGCACCTGCGGGAGCGGCCGCTTCCGCAGCCGGAGGGGTAGCTCTGGGCGTGAAAACCTTGCGCGCCTTTTCCGCGAGGGGTTTGAACAGGTCCGGCGAAAAGGGCCGGGACATTGGCGGTGGAGTGATGGGCGCAACCGGCCGCGGCGGAACATTCGTTCGCGGCTGCACCTTGGGCGGTGGAAGAGTACCCGCCGGCGCGCCGAGAGCTTCGAGAAACTCGCGCACGCGTTCCTCATCGCTTTTCCGAGCACGAGCGACCGTAGGAGTTGAAGATGTCCGCTGAGCTGGCCGCGCCTGTTGCTGATCGCGCCGCTGGGATTGTTCGCGCGAGTTCTCCGCAATCCGTGCAACCAAGCGCGAGATGCCGAAGATCGCGGCAACGATGATAAAGATGATGTTTTGATCGAAGTGCATGGGTCAGTCCAATCGTTACACCCTTACTTCGTTACATCGGTTCATGATTCATACTCACCGTTCACCTTCACGCTAGCTAACCTCACCCCGCTTGGGGCGGTTTATCTGTGCCCGCAATGGATTCGCGCATCGACGTATCCGCCTGCACATTTTTCATGCGCACATAATCCATGATTCCTAGATTGCCGGAGCGAAACGCATCCGCCATCGCCTGCGGCACGAGCGCTTCCGCTTCCACCACTTTGGCCCGCATCTCCTGTGTCTTGGCGCGCATTTCCTGCTCGACGGCGACAGCCGCTGCCCGCCGCACTTCCGCTTTGGCCTGGGCGATGCGCTTGTCCGCATCCGCCTGTTCGCTTTGCAATTTCGCGCCGATATTGTCGCCCACGTCCACATCTGCGATGTCGATCGACAGGATCTCAAAGGCGGTGTTGCTATCGAGACCTTTTGCCAGCACCGCCTTGGAAATGCGATCCGGATTTTCCAAAACGTCCTTGTAAGAATCAGCCGAGCCGATCGCACTGACGATACCTTCGCCCACGCGCGCGATGATCGTCTCTTCCGTGGCCCCGCCTACGAACCGATCCAGATGCGAGCGCACCGTCACGCGCGCTTTCACTTTGGCCCCAATGCCATCTTTGGCCACGCCATCAATGGTGGTGCGTCCCATCGTCGGATTGGGCACGTCGATTACTTTGGGATTAATGCTGGTGCGCACTGCTTCGAGCACAGTTTTCCCTGTACCCTTCGTCGCCAGGTCGATGGCGCAGGCGCGATTGAAATCGAGGGCAATGCCGGCCTTGTCCGCCGCGATCAACGCCAGGATGACCTGATTGACATCCCCGCCCGCGAGGTAATGCGCCTCCAGCGGATCACTCGGAACGTCGAGGCCCGCTTTGACCGCCGTAATTCGGTTATCAACGATCATCCCCACCGGCACTTTTCGCAGTCGCATCCCGATCATCTTGCCGATGCTGACCGGCGCGTTGGCGATACGCGCGCGCAGCCAAAGCCCGAAAAAATTGAAGGCAACGATGAACAGAACGAAAGCGATGACGGCCGCAATGGCGAACCCCACGAGAACAAGCGATTCCATAGCGGCGAACTTAACGAATGTTAATCAGGGCGGAAAGCGTAATCATTTGTCGCGACATTTCGCGGGATCGCCGAGCACCGCGATAACGCAGACTGTTTGTGGCGGGTGCGGAATGAGTTTTCTTACCGGGCGGCAACGAGTAGGTGAAAGTGTACCGACCTCACAGCTACGATAGGAATGATTCGTCCAGTAACCCGTTTTCGCCTCTGCGACGCGAAGGATTTTCGAAGCGCCCCGTGCGCGGGCCAGTAACTCCGCCTTCATGCAGTGCAATTTATTAATGCTCGGGGGGGGACTTGAACCCCCATGCCTTTCGGCATACGCCCCTCAAACGTACGTGTCTGCCATTTCACCACCCGAGCGTTTTCGGCACTTAAATCGTGACTGGTGAACGTAGATTGCGGCGGTTGTCCCGCAAGGGCTTAAGCTTAACAAACTTTATGTATATCCCACTTTTCAACCGGGTAGAAGATAACAATAAAATCGATGAGGTGATCGATCGCTATGGGATTCGCGACATTGGTTACGCATGAAGATAATGCGCTTCTTGCAAGCCATCTACCCGGTCCTGCTAGCCAAGGGAAGCGATGGCACCCGGCTACTCAGAAGCCACGTGGCGCGAGCGAATCGCCAGTGGCGACACTTCGCCCCGATAAAAGAAGTGTTGTGCCTTTTACCGGCCCGCATCGATATTATTACGTTCCTGGTATCAACTGCAGCACGCGTGCCGACGTGGAACTGTTTGGCGGTCCATGTTTACGGCATGCCTACGATAATCGGTGATAAGTCGGCCTTGCGGCAGATTGTGTTAGTACCACAGACAAGTATGAAATGACGATGGCGAAGCCTTGAAAGCTAGCGCTGTCGGAAAGCGAAATTGACGCGACTTTGTTGGCATCGGACGGGATGTGTGAAGGCGAAGCCAAGTTCCAAGCGCTGCGGTCAGGAAAAGGAGGCGCGCAAAAACGGCGGACAGTCGTCGGCCACCAGGCGGATGGAGGCCAGTTTTAAGCGTCCCTGGCCGCGGCAATGCGCCAGCGTTCGGCGTGCCCACCGAAACGGGCGCTGAGTTTCTCCAGATCCGGCAAATATTTTCGCGCGAGATATTGGCGAACGTCGGCCGGCATCTCGACATTCCGTGACGCGTTTACTTTTCGGGTCGGTGCCGCGCTGAGGGTGCCGGATTCCAAACCGAGAAAGTGAAGTATCTCATCCAGCAAATGTTTAGGTTGCGCAATGATGTCATCGAAAAAGCCAATGAACATTTGCGCGGGCGGAAATTCCGATGCCCAATAATCGAGCGTGCGCAGATAATCACCGCGCAAAGTGAATCCCGGATGCTCAATAAGCTGGCGAACTTGAGCGAAGTCTTCGATCCCGTTGAAGCGGCCCTGCATCGATTCGAAGCGGATGTGAGACCAGGCACGCTCGATCGGATTGCGTAGAAGAAATATTATTTTACCATCCGGTAGCAGCCGTCTCACTCGCACCACGTCCTCCTGATCGAGCATGGAGTACGCGGGTGTGATCTCGCCGCGGACGCGCTCACCACTTTTTTCGAAAAGCGAGAGATACCATTCGTCGTTGCGGCCGCCGAAGTAATAGCGCGCATACCAGCGCAGCAAGGGCCAATCGCGCTGCCGGATCGCGCGGGCCATCTGCAGACGGCAACTGCGGCGAAACTCCCGATTGTGCGGCGCACGGCCAAGAAGGCGCTCAAGCAAGCGATCAGCGGCAAGGATGCTGGGGGAGAGATAACGCAGGGAACGATCGAAATAGTGCAGCTCCTTCAAGGGCGCCATCCAGATATGAGGATGGGTGCGCAGCACAGACCACAACCATGTTGTTCCCCCTTTCTGCGCGCCGATGCAGAGAAAATGGACGACGTGCGGTAACGAGCTCACAGAGCAAACCGCGCACAAGTTCGACTTTAGTTCAAGCTATTCATGAGCTTATCGCCTTTTCCCTTACGTTGACTGATGCGAAAGGCAACTTGGCGTCGGTTCGCGGCAATGAGAATGAGAGTGATATTTCTCGCTTTGCGCTCGAGGGAGGATGGTCGAAATTACGTTTGTTCCGGTCGAAGGCATTTGAGATGAGCAGGGCTTTCATCAAAGAAGATATTGATCTACCAGAGCGATTCGGGCGCGTGCGCTCCCCCTCGGGGTTACCCCCGGGAGCCATGAACTACATGACAAGACGCGGCGCGGGGGTATTGCAGGCCGAGCTTGCGACCCTCCGAGAGACTCCCGGAGACAGGGAGCGAATGGCGGAACTTGAACGCATCCTGGCTTCCGCCACGATCGTCGATCCGCCCGAAGGTTCGTCGAACAGTGTCGCTTTTGGCGCTGTTGTAACCGTGGAAGATGCCGCAGGCGAGACGCAAACGTATCGCGTCGTCGGCGTCGATGAACTTAACCTTGCGCCAGACGCGGTGAGCTGGATTTCCACGGCGGGAAAGACTCTTTTGGCGGCGGAGCTAGGCCAGCGCGTGACGTTAACTGGTGACAAGCCGGTCAGGATTGTCAAAATAGAATATCACTAAGACCGGGCTAAAGAGCACTCATGCCTCACTGTCATCTCCCATCTGATGGCAACGCCGGCTAACGATCTTCCAACGATCAACGAGCGGCAACGACTGGCGGCGCCGGCAGTGACGCCACAGGCCCTGGCTTGGGACGGAGCGCATCGATTGTTATGGATGGGCTCACGCGATTTGCGGCGATTATTTGCCATTGAGCCGCGGAAGTGGTCCGTAATAGAAGAAGTTGATACTCCTGGGATTCCATGGGCAGCAGTGGCAACAAACGGCACATTTCGTTTCACCATCGGGGAAGGAAGTAACGACGATCGTTACATTCGATACTTTATTCCCGGCAAAGGCTTTTCTGAATCCGACCGAATAACGTGTCCAGACTTTACCGGCTCCTATCTGAGCTACGACGGCGAAAGCCTTTATCTGAGTCAGTGGTATAAGCACCGCATTCTGAAGCTTGACTCTGCTGGCAACGTCGCCCGAATCATTGAAGTAGGCGCGGAAATCTGCGGACACGTGTTTGTCGATGGAACGATCTACGTTTTGCGCGGAAGGGAGCACCCGAAGGAAGATTGGCGTATCGCTCGTCTCGACCCGCGCGAGGAAAATCCTCGGGTTAACGATCTCGCAACGGTTCCCTTCGCCTGTCGCTCACTAACGTTCGACGGCGAGTCATTTTGGACAAATCATCGCGCGGCAAATCAGATCGTTTCTTTTGTGCTTCCTCGCGAATAGCCCGACTTTTGGAGCTGGCATTTTGGCGCCGCTTGCTGCGTGATTACTGCGCAGGCTGCTGGGCATCGCGTAACCGAATATCGATCTCTGATTTCAACGTGCGATGCACAGGACATTTGCCCGCGACCTCGATCAGTTTTGCGTGCTGCTCTGGCGTAATAGAGCCGTTGAGCTGGACCTCGAGGTCAATGCGATCAAGCATGCCAGCCTTCGTCTCGCACTCGCCGCAATCTTTGGCATGAATGCGGGAATGGCGAAGAGAGACGACGACATTCTCCAGCGGAATGTTCTTCTGTCGTGCATACCACCCTACCGTCATCGATGTGCAGGCACCGAGCGCGGCGAGCAGGTAATCGTAGGGATCGGGCGCGGATTCGGTCCCGCCCACGCTGATCGGTTCGTCGACCTGGAAGTGATAGTTCCCGGCCACAGCTTCCTGAAGAAACCCGCTGGCGTTGCCGCGGACGACAACGTGCTCGACTGGTTGGTCGCCGGATGCAACGGGAGTGGCAGCGGAGGTAGTGCTCATGGGAGAAATTACAAAAGACGAGCTTAGTCACTAATCGGCTCGAATCCGGCGAACATCTCCTTCGCTTCCTCGAGGGTATTGAGGGGGACGCAATCGCACAGTTCGAAGAACTTGTTCCACATCGCCCAGACATTCGCGTTCTTGTGTGCGGCATCGATCGCTTGGCGTGACTTCCATTCCGAGACTTCAATAATGGCGCCATCGCGCGCGCGCATAATGATAGGTACACGATCCGTCACCAGACCTTCTTTACGCAATGTCGGCACGCGACTACGCACTAACCTGAGCAGTTCCTCTCCTTTTTCGCTCTTCGGCCGGTAAGCGACGATCACAATGACACCATTCATAGGTCTCCATTAAACTGCTGCAGGTTAGATTCAATAAGTCAAGCCTAGGACCATTGCTCCCACACTCCATGGAATGCACCTTCGGGTTCGTTCTGTGACGGGAGTGAGCTAACGAGATTGCGGCAGTTGATCGGAAAAACGGATGGGTCGCCACATCTCTTCCGCCGCCATTCCAGTTTTTTTCACGCCCGGGTCAACTTTGCACCCTTGCCGGTGAGCTGCTTCCGCCGTGCTGCGGTTAAACCTCCTTTGGGGTTCTTGTGGACATCATTTCTTTGCATTACCGCTGCGCTGTTTTAGCCGCATTCATATTATCGACCAGGCCTGGGATATTTGCGCCCGGCGCGCTTGGCAGTGGCTTTAGCGCTCGCTTTACGTTTCGAACTGAGTTTTGTGCGACGGCTCTTTTTCGGCGCTGGCCTATCCCACGGCGCTCTCTTATTTGTCGTTGACATACGTTAGATTCGCGCTGGAGAAGTCGGATACACTCGATCAAGGAGTCGCATGAAGATTCATCATTTCCGGTCGGAACTCTGGCTGCCCGTGGCGAGGGAAAAATTGTTCCCGTTTTTTGCCGCGGCTACGAACCTCCAATCCATCACGCCACCATGGTTGCAATTCGAAGTGCTCACGCCGGAAATCGCCATGCAGGAAGGAACATTGCTCGATTACCGACTGCGCGTCCGCGGCGTGCCCTTGCGCTGGCGGTCCCGCATCAATGAATGGCAACCGCCTTACCGTTTTGTCGACGAACAACTCCGCGGGCCTTACCGCATGTGGGTTCACGAGCACACGTTCGAAGCGAGCGATGGAGGCACGCTGGTGCGGGATCATGTCCGATATGCCGTGCTGTTTGATGTTCTCGTGCACCGCTGGCTGGTGCGGCCTGACGTGGAAGGAATATTCAAGTATCGCGCCGACGTACTGCGGAAGCTGTTCGCGTCGAAAGCGCCGGCGCATGAAGGTTAACATCCGGCATAAAAGACCCGCGTGTGCCGGTGCCGTGCGTAGCTGTTGGGAAACGTAATACGCTATGGATACAAACAATCGCCAATTTGCCATCGTCACGGGCGCATCGAGCGGCATCGGCTACGAACTTGCTAAACAATGCGCCGAGAATGGCTTCGATCTTCTCGTTGCCGCGGATCAAGCCGCCATCAATCAAGCGGCGGAGGATTTCGGTGCGCTGAACGTTTCGGTGGAAGCAGTGGAGGTAGATCTCTCCACCACCGAGGGGGTGATCGGCTTTACGCCGCGGCGAATGGCCGCGCCGTCGATGCCTTACTCGCTAACGCGGGCCATGGTTTAGGCGACGCTTTCCTGGACCAAAATTTCGAGGAAGCGCGGCACGTCCTCGACACCAACGTCACGGGCACGATCTATCTGATTCAGAAAGTCGGGCGCGACATGCGCGCGCGTGGCCGCGGCCGAATTCTTATCACTGGCTCGATCGCCGGATTCATGCCGGGCGCTTTTCATGCGGTCTACAACGGCACAAAAGCGTTCATGGATTCTTTCTCCTTCGCCTTGCGCAACGAACTGAAGGACTCTGGAGTAACCGTCACTTGCCTCATGCCGGGGGCGACCGAGACCGAGTTTTTCACGCGGGCCGGCATGACGGACACAAAAGTGGGGGCGAGCAAGAAGGACGATCCGGCCGATGTGGCGAAGACCGGATTCGAAGCGATGATGAAAGGCGAAGGTGATGTGGTCAGCGGTTTGAAGAATAAACTGCAATCCGCCATGGCTACGGTCACGCCTTCTGCGCTGCTGGCAGAGCAGCATCGCAAAATGGCGGAGCCTGGCACCGCCAAAAAGTAAGGTCGGCTTGCAATTTTACACTCGAGAGGGCGCTTGGTTCTGCGACGACGGCGCGCTAAATTCCTATAAAGCTGATTGCTACAGGCGCTGAGTTGGAGCTAAGTTCCCGATATGAACACCGAGGAAGTAGCGCAAAAAGTAGTCGAGCTTTGCCGTAAACAAGCATGGAAAGAAGCAGTCGATACCTTGTATGCTGACGATATCGTGAGCGTGGAAGCGCGGTCCATGGATGGCGGTTCGCCGGAGACGCGCGGTATCAAGGGAGTGCGAGAAAAGACGGATTGGTGGTCGCAGAACATGGAAGTGCACAGTTCGAAGGTAAGCGGGCCTTTTGTCGCGCATAACCGCTTCGTAGTGCAATACGACATCGATGTCACAGACAAAAACTCGAAGAAACGGATGCAAATGTCCGAAGTAGGCGTTTATACGGTGAAGGACGGGAAGATCGTGCACGAAGAGTTTCTACCCCTGGTGGAGAGCGATAGTTAAGGTTTAGTTTCGGAGCGATCGCCTTCAGGACGCAGGAAGACCGCCAATCACGTCGAGCGCGGCGTGCGCAATGGCCCCGGGAATGATGCTGCGGCGCCAGGCGGCGAGGAGTCCGAGAGCAAGCCCGTAGATGACGGTTACCACGGCCGGTTGCCAGCCCTGGTAGATGTGACCGGATCCGAAGACAACGGCCTGGAGGAAAATGGCGAGAGGCAGACTGCGGCTCACGTTCCACAGCTGTCGTAGAAGATAGCCGCGGTAAACGAGTTCTTCACAGACGCCGGCCGTGATCGCAACCAAACACCACGCCGTCGAATCCAGTCGGGTAGTAGGGAGTAGAAAGACGGTGTTGCTCCGCCAATGTCCGAGCCAGTACAAGAGGAACAGTTTAATGTAACCCAGTAGGATTGAGAACACGAAGGCGACAATCAGGTCGCGCACGGGATCGAGTGCGACTCGCCATCTTTCGCCAATGAGGTCGCGAATCGAGTTACCGCGCGCACGAACTCCTGCCGAGACAAACCAGAGAAGCAGCAGCTCTATTCCGATCAAAGTAAGATAGAGTGAAACGCGACTATCATTCCGCGCCGGCGCCACTGGATGCCGCGCTTGGATAAATGTCGCACTGGCAATGCCGGCGGAGATCAAAAGAAATCGAGTGAGGTGGCGCCTGGAGGCGGCCGGGGAAGGGGGAGCATCGCGCAAACCTCCGATAAGCCTGCCTGTTGTCCTCTTGGTCATCCGCGAGCGCTTCCTCTTCGCTCTTGCGAACCGACCAGGATCGCGATGTATTTGTTCAAAGCGTCGGATGTGCGGCGGAGATTTCCAGTCGAGAGTAGTTCGAGAAGCAGCCCATCGATGACGGCAGCATTTAAAGTCGCGACCGCGGCAGTGTTCCTATTCGCCGGAAGAAAACTTTGAATGAGCTTGAGCCAGCTGCCGGAAGTGTGAACGAGGTAGCGACGATAGCGGCGGGGATTCTGAATCGCCAGGATCTGGACCTCGAAGAGAAGCCGTATGTAGGGTAGGCGATCCTTCCTTGCGATCAGGCGCCAGAAGCTCCCGATAATTTCTGCGCGACGCAGGCGGCCCGATTCCTCCCGTAGCTTGACAAGAATCGACTGAAGTTCCATGCGCACCCTTTCCATCACGGCCATGATCAGCTCTTCCTTCGAGCCGAAATGATGTACGAGCATTCGCGCACTTGTTCCGGTAGCGGCGGCTAAGGGGCGCAGTGATACGTTTGCCACGCCGTGCTGCAGAAAGTAAGCGAGGCATCTGTTTAGGAGCAGATCGCGCCGATCGATGTAACGAGTGTTACATACGGCAGGACTGCTGTCAAACTGCGGAAATGGGGTTAACAATCCGGGAACTACCCCGAAAAAGGAAGCCGCTCCCGGAACGTGATAGCGAACGGCGCTTCGTAGCGCTAGTAACGATAGGTAACTCGATTGTTACTTTCGCAGTGAGGCGAGCGACGGTGTAAGTTCTTTCATGACCTTCAAAGTATGAAGCAACCGAAGCAAGCGCCTCCGCCGTTGCGGCTGGGATTTCCCGTCAAGGTGATGAGCGTAGCCGGTTTGAAGAGCAATGATACGCGGCGCTGGCAAAAGAAGCCGCACCTGCGCACTTCCATAGAATGCCTGCACGCCATCTTCGGCTATCTCGAGAGCGCCGGTATCAGCATGTATCGTATCTCCAGCGACATTGCGCCTTATCTGACGCACCCGGAAAAACCAGCTTTTAAGAATCAAATCAGGGAAGCGCGAAGCGATCTTGTCGCGCTGGGTAAGGCGGCGCGGAGGCAAAATCTGCGACTCTCATTCCATCCATCTCAATACATCATTCTCAACAGCGCAGATGAAAAACTAACGAGTCAAAGCATCCATGATGTCGAGAGCCAGGCGGAGATACTCGATGTCATGGAGCTCGGGCCTGAAGCCCGAATAGTCATTCATGTCGGCGGTCTTTATGGCAAGCGAGAACGTGCTCGTGAGCGATGGATGCGAGTGTATGAAACCAAGCTTTCCCAACGCGTCCGACGACGTCTTGTTCTGGAGAACGATGACATTTCGTTCAGTGCGGCGGACGTGTTGGAAATTCACGGGCGCGTGGGCGTTCCGCTCGTTTTCGATCACCAACATTTTTGGTGCTTG
>JBBRAF010000006.1:0-146898 GCA_038207045.1 Chthoniobacterales bacterium | reverse complement strand
CTCAACAATCGCGAGCTGCAAGCCACCTTTGAAGAAATAGGGATCGCTAACGCGGACCTAATCGAAGCAGGTTTGCTCAAAAATCCGAGCTTTGATGTTAGCGCACGCTTTCCGGACCGGCCTCCATCAGGAACCAATCTTGAGTATTCGATCGTTCAGGATTTTCTCGATCTTTTCCTGATTCCGTTGCGCAAGAAAGTGGCAGCGAACGAGCTTGCGCGCGCCAAGCTACGGGTGGGCAATGCCGTATTGAAACTCGCCTCTGAGGTGAAGACGACGTTCTACGCCCTGCAGGCGAAGCAGCAGTTGTTCTCACGTCTCACTGAGCTTGGCGCGACGAATTCGGCTGCGCTCGAGTTTGCGCAACGACAGCACGAGGGTGGAACGATCAACGATCTCGAACTCGCCAATCAACAGGCGAGCTACTCGCAGTCGCGAGCGGATGCAGCCGAGATCACCGCGGAAATGCGTAGCGATCGCGAGAGGCTGAACCGTTTGATGGGAGTCTGGGGCGCCGACACGCAATGGAAAATCGCGGATGAACTCCCTTCCATTTCAGTCAAAAATCTTCCGCTCGACCGTCTTGAATCCGTCGCAATCGCACAGCGCCTCGATCTCGCGGCGACGAAAGCAGAAGTTGGCGCGATCGTGCATAGCCTCGGTCTCACGAAGACTTATCGCTACGTCGGCGCGGTTGAGGTGGGAGTCGACACGGAGAAGGACCCGGACGGCCAGCGAGTAACGGGTCCAACGCTACGATTGGAAGTGCCTATCTTCAATCGGGGGCAAGGGCGCATCGCGCGGCTGGAAGCACAGTTGCGACAAGTCGAACGCAGGCTGGAAGGGCAAGCGATCGATATCCGTTCGGAAGTGCGGGAAGCGCGCGATCGACTCCTGGCCAAGGCCGATCTTGCCACCTATTACCGCGACGACCTCCTTCCCGAGCGCAGGCGAGTCCTGAATCTTACCCTGGAACACTATAATTCGATGTTGAAAGGCACTTACGATCTCCTGTTCGCGAAACAAAACGAATTAGCCGCCGAACGCGGTTACATCGACGCGCTGCGGGACTACTGGATTGCGCGCGCCGATCTGGAGCGTGCGATGGGGGGGTCGTTGTTCCCCGCATCGTCCTCGGTTCCGAGGGAGGCAGGAGGAAAGCAGACGAGCAAGAAGTGAAGGAGGGCAAAATATGATTACAAGACGTAAATTTTTTTCAGGCGCTGCGGCGTTTCTGGGCGGATCCGCTCTCGCCGGGCGTCTCGCACGCGGGGCGGAAGTTGTCGCCAATCAATCGCCCAGTCCCACTGGCGCCGGATCGAACTTGAATTACCAGCCTGTCGTTACGCCCAACGGATCCTCCTTGCGGTGGACAATGGCCGATGGCGTAAAGGAATTCAGACTGGTGGCGGAACCGGTGAAGCGGGAATTCGCGCCGGGCATGATGGTGAATTGCTGGGGCTACAATGGGCAGACGCCGGGACCGACGATCGAGGCGATTGAAGGCGATCGCGTGCGCATCTTTGTCACGAATAAACTCCCGGAACCGACAACGGTGCACTGGCACGGCGTACTTTTGCCTAACGGAATGGACGGCGTCGGCGGGTTGACGCAAAAGCACATTCAGCCGGGCGAGACCTACGTTTACGAGTTCACACTCCGGCAAAATGGCGTGCAGATGTATCACCCGCATTCCGACGAGATGGTTCAGATGGCGCTCGGAATGCAGGGCTTCTTCGTCATTCACCCGAAGAACGGCTATCCCGAACCGGTGCACCGCCACTTCCTCGTCTTCCTGCAGGAATGGTTCATTGAACCGGGCAGCTACACGCCGAATCCGAACATCATGACGGATTTCAATTTGTTCACGTTCAACAGCCGCGTCTGGCCGGGCACGGCGCCGTTGGTGGCGAAGCTGAACGATCGTGTGCGCGTCAGCTTTGCTAACCTGAGCATGGACAGCCATCCGATTCATTTCCATGGCCATCGCTGGTGGCTTGTGGAAACCGACGGTGGACAAATCCCAAAGTCAGCGTGGTGGCCGGAGACGACCTTGAACGTGCCGCCCGGAACGACGCGGACGGTCGAATTCGTCGCGGACAATCCCGGCGACTGGCCATTTCATTGCCACAAAAATCATCATGCCATGAATGCGATGGGCCATCAGGTGCCGAACGTAATCGGCGTCGATCAAAAGGGATTGTCGGGTGAAATCGGCAAGCTGGTGCCGGGATACATGGCGATGGGAAGCACCGGGATGTCAGGCATGTCCGAGATGGCGCACATGATGCCCGGTCCAAAAAACACGCTGCCGATGATGACAGGCACCGGACAGTTCGGTCCGATCGAAATGGGCGGGATGTTTACCATTCTGAAAATCCGTGACGGCATTACGAGCTACGACGATCCGGGTTGGTATAAGAATCCGGAAGGAACTGTCGCAACTTCAGTGAAATCATGAACTGGATGGTGATGACATTGCATCACGCCTTCGTGATGCTGTGGGAAACATTCTGGGCACTGGTCATGGGCTTTGGCGTTTCCGCCGCGCTCCAGACATTCGTTAGCGAGGAACAGATGAGTCGCGCGTTCGGGCGGACGAATCTTAAGACGATGGGTCTTGCGACCGGCTTGGGCGCGGCGAGCAGCTCGTGCTCCTACGCGGCGGCGGTTTCTATGTCGCGATGGTTGTGTCCGGCATCATTGTCGACCTGCTTTTTGCTGGGCTGGGTCTCGTTCCCACAGGCCCGCGACCGCCGAGCGCTGTCGAGCGTGCGCGCATGACCTGGAATTACATCACCTGGCTCGATCTTATCGCGCTCGCGGTATTTGGCGCGCTATTTTCTCTTCGTTTGCGCCACCGTCGTTCGGCTGGCGGAGGCTGATACTACTTCGACTTTTCCAAACGCGAGATATGGCCGGCGGCGATCTGCCAGCGGCCGTCGCGTTTCACCAGCGTGTCGGTGAACTGCACAGTGCGATCGAAGGCCTTGCTCTCGGAGGTTCCTTTGACCCGGGTTTGTCCGATCACCACCGCGGCGTCGTCGCCGTAAATTCTCACTTTCATACCTGAGTTTTCGAAGATTTTGTAGTGCACCTTGCCGCTACCAAGCTCGGCGATTTCGTTCGCGCGCGAGCTGACTTCGCCGTTGGAAAGAGTGAGGGTGAAATCGTCCGTCAGCATTTTTTCGAGGGTCGCGGTATCGGCTTGTTGGAAAGCTTTGCAACAATCGCCCTCGAACTGAAGCACCTCATTTTCGGCGGATGATTGCGCGAAAGAAAATGGCGCGAGCACGAGGGTAAGAGCAACGATGGCGGCGAGTTTCATGCCGAAAGTACTGCTGCTATTCGGCGGTGTCGGCGATATCCAAATCCCTCGGATGATACAGACCACTTTCGGAAGATGCGACCGAAAGCGCACGCTTCAAGCGCTGCTCGGTCTGCAGTCGAATACTGGCTGCCGCAGAAGGCGGATGATTCAAGCGCGCCTGACGCCGGCTTAGAGTTTTCGCTTACTTGTCAGCCGCCGGTTGCGCGCGGAGAATAACCGTTCCTCATGCCGCGGTTGCCGAAGCAGAATTATCACGATTTCGAGCGCATCATCGAACTGGATTTTCTGCGCGCCACAGAAGCGGCCGCGCTGAATTCGCTGAAGTGGCTCGGCCGCGGCGACAAGGAAGCAGCCGACGCCGCGGCCAGCGATGCCATACGCGGCATGTTCGATTTGATGAACATCTGCGGCGAGGTGGTAATCGGCGAGGGCATCAAGGATAACGCGCCCGGCATTTTCAAAGGCGAGCAACTCGGGACCTGGTTGCCGGGAACGCCGCAGTTCGACATCGCCATCGATCCCATCGACGGGACGACCAACATTTCCAAAGGCGCACCGAATTCGATCAGTTGCATCGCGGCGGCCAGTCCCGAAGAAGGCGTCAAGGTGGCGTTACGCGATGTGCCTTCGTTTTACATGACGAAGCTGGCCTACGGCTCGCGCGTCATTCAATACATGCAGCGCCGCGGTGATAATCTTAACCTGGAAGCGCCGATCGGGGAGACGCTCGCGATTGTGGCGCGCGCACTCGACAAGCGCGTGCAGGATGTGGTCGTGATGATGCTGGACCGGCCACGGCACAAGGAGATCGTGGAGAAAATTCGCGGAGCGGGCGCGTCGTTGCGCATGATCAGCGACGGCGACATCGCGGCGGCGATCGCGCCGGCGCTGCCCGACAGCGGCATCGATCTTTATATGGGCATCGGCGGTTCGCCCGAAGCGGTGCTGGCGGCGGCGGGGATAAAATGTCTTGGTGGCGAAATGCAATGCAAGATGTGGCCGCGCGATGAAAAGGAACGAGCGAAGCTCGTGGAAGAGGGTTGCGAGAAAGAACTCGGCCGCGTTTACACGGCAGACGATCTGGCCAACGGCAAAAACATTTTGTTTTGCGCTACCGGTATCAGTGACAGCGCGCTTTTGCGCGGGGTACGCTCCCAGGGCGCCACCGCCGTTACGCACTCGCTTTTGATGCGAGCGAAAAGCCGCACCGTGCGTTTCATTCGCGCCACGCACGATCTTTCGCAAAAAACGATCCGGCTGCGCTCGATTCACCGCGAAGCGCGGATATGACAGCGTGCAGTGGAAGCGTGTCATCCTGAGCGGAGTCGAAGGATCCCGCGAAGTCACCGTAAAGCTCCCGCAACGGGATCCCTCGACTCCGCTTCGCTGCGCTCGGGATGACTGATTTTGCAGCCGCCCGCGAATCTCTCTGCTCGACAGAGGCGCTGACCATGGTTCAGAGTTCAGGAAATTCGCCGCTATGAGACAAACACCCAAAACCGAACTCTCGCCGGACAACGGCTGCGTCATCGATACGAAATGGAAAGTGGGCCAGCTTAGCTATCACGCGTGCGCCGCTGAGCCGGCCAAAGTGCATGCCAAGGGTTTGGAGGGAAACCTCCGTTTGCCCGAGCTAATCGTGTTCGATCACGTCGGCTTTAAAGGAGCTAGTTCGCGTACGAACCTGAGCTTTCATTATCTGGGGGATTTCTGGAATGATCGCATCAGCTCGCTCATTATCGTCAACGGTGTCTGGCGTTTTTATCGCGATGAGTATTACAAAGGCGATCACTGGGATCTCGGTCCGGGTTTTTATGAGTGCTTCTTCACCCACGCCGGCCCCGATGATGTGGTGAGCTCGTTTCAGGCAATCGAATTGACGTAGCGCGTTAGGAAGCCTTGGGATGGCACACCGTCCCGGGTGCGGCGGATGGCGTCCTGTCATGCGGACTTTCCCCATGCGTGGACAGCCGATTGTTTTACCGCGCAAATCATGCCGCCGAAGTCGCACGCGCCGGCGTGCCGACGATCAAAATGGTCGCGCAAAGCCTGCACGGGATCAGTCACCACAAGATCGAAGACACCAAAGAAGAGCATCTCGAATGGCCGTGACCGCCTTCGACAAGTTAGGCGACAAGCTATGACTTGGATCACGACTCGTTAATCTTCCGCGCGTTCGCCACTCGGACACATTTTCACCAGCTTAGGATCGAAGCGTCCGAGCACATCGACCAGATCGGTTTGCGCGGCCATTACCGCATCGATGTCCTTGTAAACGCCCGGCACTTCGTCGAGCCCGGCAGACAGCAAAGTCACGTCGCGTTCTGCGAGGAGTTTTTTCACTGAGCTCCATGTGAACGACTGCAACGCTTTTGTGCGGCTCATGACGCGGCCCGCGCCATGCGACGCACTGTGCAAAGATTTCGGGTGAGCTTTTCCGCGCACGACAAATCCCGGTGAAGCCATTGAGCCCGGAATCACGCCGAGCACTCCGGCGCCCGCGGGCGTGGCACCTTTGCGATGCACGATGACTTCGCGTTCTTCGCCATCGATGACGTGTTGTTCTTTCACGCGAAGTTGTGGTGGTTCTCGATGTCGAGAATCACGTCCGCGCCTAACGAGCGTGCGATGTAATTGTGAATGAGGGCGTGATTCGCCGCGGCGTAGTGGCCCATCAAGTTCATCGCCGCCCAGTATTCCTGGCCGGCTTCTTCATCGAGCGAAAGCCACGAAAGATGTTTCAGTTCCTTCGGCAACTCTCTGTGACGATCCATCGCAATGCGGCTGTAATGCTGGCAAACCTGCGCACCGGTTCCGCGCGAACCACTGTGCGTGAGCAACGCGAGATACTCGCCGGCGGGAATGCCTAGCGAGTCGTCACTCATAGTGAACGCGCCGAATTCGACGAAGTGATTCCCGCTGCCACTCGTGCCGAGCTGGTTCCAGGCTTTGTCACGCAGGCGCTGGGTCACGGGCGACACGTTCCAGTCTTGATCCATCACGTCGTGTTCACGGCGCGGCTTAAACAAGCAGCCAATTCCGAAACGCGTTTCACGTGCAATGATGTTGGCCAAGCGATCCTTTTGCCCGGCGATCGTGTTCGGCTTGCAATCGAAGGCCGTGAGCTTCATCCGGCAGGCGATATCCACACCGACAGCATAAGGAATGACGGCGTTGTCGGCCGCGAGCACGCCGCCAATTGGCAGGCCATAACCGACATGCGCATCGGGCATAAGTGCGCCGGCCACGGAAACGGGTAACGCGCAGGCATTCGCCATTTGTTTCACCGCTTCCGGCTCAAGGCCTGAACCCCACTGCTGCCAAGGCGCTGGCCTCTCACGCTTTCCCATACAGCTAATTTATATCGAATTTAGGGCTAGCGGCGCTTACACCTAGCGTTTCACCGAAATCATTATGCCTACGCTCGCAACCACCGTTAATGGTCTGAAGTTACCCAACCCATTCGTGATCGGTTCGGGACTGCGAGGGACGAATCTCAATGTGATCAGCCGCGCCTTTCGCGGAGGCTGGGGCGCGGTCGTCGCGAAGACGGTAAAGCTTGCTTCGTCGAATTGCATTTCGCGCCGTTACACGAAGTTAATGGCTGCGGATGGCAAGGAGCCGACTGGCTGGGGAAATATCGAGCTGATCAGGGACCGAAAATTCGAGACCTGGCTGGATGAGCGGCGAGGATTTCGTGAAGCAGTCGCATGCTTGGCGCGATGAAGGCAGCGGCGTGAGGAGTGAGATGTGAGAAGTAGAAAAGCGCAAGCAGTGAACCTTACGCCTCTCGCTTCTCACCCATCACCTTCCCTCTGCCCTGTTTTTGTCGGTGGTGTGTGGAGAACAATTTCCACCGTTGCCACTTCGCCCGTTTTTAATCCCTCCCGCGGCAAAATTATCGCGGAAGTGCCGATGTGTGGCGCCGAGATCGTCGGCGAAGCGGTGCAAGCCGCGGCCGATGCATTTCCCGATTGGCGCGACACACCGCCGGTGGAACGCGCGCGCTTATTTTTCCGGTACCGACAACTGATCGAAGAAAATTTCGAGCGCATTTGCCAGAGTGTTTCGCGCGAGCACGGCAAGACGCTGGCGGAAGCGCGAGGGAGTGTTCATCGCGGAATCGAAAATATCGAATATGCCTGCGCCGCGCCGACATTGCTCATGGGCGACACGCTGGAGAATCTCGCGCGAGGCGTCGATTGCGAAACAATTCATCAACCGCTCGGCGTTTGCGTCGGGATCACGCCGTTCAATTTCCCCGCGATGGTTCCGATGTGGATGTTCCCGCTCGCGCTCGTTTGCGGAAATACTTTCGTGCTGAAGCCGAGCGAGAAAGTTCCGCTCACAGTGGTGATTCTGATCGAATTGCTGGAGAAGGCCGGCCTGCCGAAGGGCGTGCTCAATGTCGTGCACGGTGGGCGCGAGTGCGTCGAGGCCCTGCTCACGCATCCGAAAGTGAAAGCGATCTCGTTTGTCGGCTCATCGCCGGTCGCGAAGTACATTTTTGAAACCGGCACCCGTCACGGCAAACGTGTGCAAGCGAATGGCGGCGCGAAAAATTACATCATCGTGATGCCGGATGCTGACGTGACGAAAACCGTGGAAGCTCTTTCCACCGCGGCGTTCGGTTGCGCCGGCGAACGTTGCATCGCCGGCTCGACTGCAATCACCGTCGGCAAAGCCGCAGATCATGTCTTATCGTCGTTAGTTGAAGCGGCGCGCGCGATTAGAGTCGGTCCAACTGATACCTCGGCGCAGCCCGATATGGGCCCGGTGATTACCGCGCAACATCGCGATCGCGTAATGAACCTGGTCGCGAGCGGAGAAAAAGAAGGTGCGCGAATCATTGCCGACGGCCGCGGCGTGAAAGTTTCCGATGCGCCCAATGGATTTTTCCTCGGCCCGACCATTGTCGATCAAGTGCAGAACGAAATGGAAATCGCGCGCGAAGAAGTTTTCGGCCCGGTGCTGAACGTCATGCGCATGGGCGACCTCGATGCCGCCATTCAGATCGCGAATAAATCGAGCTACGGAAATGGCTCTGCCATTTTCACCAGCTCGGGCAAAGCTGCGCGCGAATTCAAGAATCGCGTCAAAGCGGGAATGGTCGGGATCAACGTCGGCGTGCCGGCGACGATGGCAATGTTCCCGTTTACCGGTTGGGATGAATCGTTCTACGGCGACCTGCACATTCAGGGGAAGGAAGGCGTGCAGTTTTACACGCAGCAAAAAGTCGTGACCACGCGCTGGTTCGGCGACGGCGTCGGCGACGTTTGGAAGAAGTGAGCGCGATCGCGAATCGCACCTTCTACGGTTGTCATCCTGAGCGCAGCGAAGGATCTCCAATCATTCACGCAACGGTGCAAAGACCAATAGTTAGAGATCCTTCGACTTCGCTCAGGATGACAGAGGCAGGGTTCGCAAGCGTGTAGCACATGTCACTTCTAATCAAAGGCGGAGAAGTCGTCACCGGGACTGAGTATTACATCGCCGCATCTACTGCGAGAACGAGCGCATCACGCGAATTGATCGCACGATGATCCGCACACGCATATTTATCTGCCCTTCATGGGCACATTCTCGAAAGACACTTACGAGACGGCGGGCAAGGCCGCGCTGGTTGGTGGAGTTACGACCTTGATCGAAATGGTTTTGTCCTTCGCGCGAGATGCACGCGGTAGACGGTTCAACCTCTCGGATAGTTTGAGACGGCACGGAGGCCGTCCCTTCATGTTATAGAGGGAACATGCAATTAGCTGAACTACCGCCTTTCGACCATTCGCCGCAAGCGTATGCCGGCCCCTCCGCCGATGAGGTGCTTCGTCTGCGCAAGGAATTCCTAAATCCGGGTATCTTCCTCTACTACAAGAAGCCGCTCATGATTGTGGAAGGAAAGCGGCAATATGTCTGGGACGAAAGCGGGCGGCGTTATCTCGACGCGCTCGGTGGCATCGTCACCGTCAGCGTCGGCCATTGCCATCCGGACGTGGTGGAGGCGGCGCGGAAGCAGAACGAACTGCTGCAACATTCCACCACCATCTATTTGCATCCGAATATCGCTGAGTATGCGCAAAAACTGGCGGCAAAATTCCCGGGTGACTTAAAGGTTTGTTACTTTGTTAACTCAGGTTCCGAGGCGAACGACCTGGCGCAGCTCATAGCACGCGCTTACACGGGAAACTACGACATGATCGCCTTGCGCAACGCCTACCACGGCGGGAACGCCTCGGGCATGGGGTTGACCGCGCACGCGACCTGGAAATTCAACATTCCGCACAGTTTCGGGGTGCATCACGCCATGACGCCCGATCCTTATCGCGGCTTGTGGGGACGCGATGATGCCGACGCGGGGAAAAACTACGCGGCTGATGTAAAGAATCTGATCGACTATGCAACGCCGGGGCAGCTCGCGGGCTTCATCGCAGAATCCATCCAAGGCGTGGGCGGTTGCGTCGTTTTTCCTGATGGCTATCTCGAACATGTTTACGGGCACGTGCGCGCGGCGGGCGGAGTTTGCATCGCGGATGAAGTGCAGGCCGGCTTTGGTCGGACTGGTTCGCACTATTGGGGTTTCGAAACACAAGAGGTTATTCCCGACATCGTGTGCATGGCCAAAGGGATCGGCAACGGCGCGCCGCTCGGCGCGGTCGTGACCACGCCGAAAATTGCCGCCGCTCTCTCGCAACGCATTCACTTCAACACCTTCGGCGGGAATCCGGTCGTGTGCGCGCAGGGCATGGCCGTGCTTGAAATCATCGAGCGCGAGAGACTACAGGAGAACGCTCTGAAGATCGGCAACCACCTGTTGAGCGGATTGAATCGCCTGAAGGAGAAGCACAACATCATCGGCGATGTGCGCGGCAAGGGCCTGATGCTCGGCATCGAACTGGTGAAAGACCGTGTCACCAAAGAACCCGCTAAGGCCGAGTGCGCGCGAATCCTTGAGACTTGCAAAGACATGGCCCTCTTGCTAGGCAAGGGGGGCTTGCAAGGACAAACCATCCGCTTCTCCCCGCCGATGTGTCTGCATGAGGCTGACGCCGATTTTCTCCTCGATGTGCTCGATCGCGCTTTTTGCGCGCTCTAATTTATCATCGTCCGGTGACGCGTTGACTGGAAGCTGTCGTCACTTTGAGTGACATTGAATCGATGGTCGCTTTGAAAAACGATTTGCTGGCTGACAAAGTCCTGGCGGGCGATCGCATCAGCTGCGACGAAGCGCTCTTATTATATGGATGGCCGCTGGAGGAACTCGGCGCGCTCGCTGATCGGAGGCGCGGGCAGGCCAAGCGTCTTTCCTATGACGCGCGCGGCGCTGAGATCGTGACCTACATCGTCGATCGCAATATTAATTACACGAACGTCTGTAACGTTTACTGCAAATTCTGCGCGTTCTACCGCACCGAAAAGGATGCGGATCATTATGTTATCTCGCTCGAGGAGCTGGACGCGAAGCTCGACGAACTAAGCGCGGCCGGCGGCGTGCAGATACTCATGCAAGGCGGACATCACCCCAAGCTCGCCTTCGAGTGGTATATCGATTTACTGCAGCACATCCGCGAGAAATATCCGCATATCAATATTCATGGATTTAGCCCGCCCGAGTTCCAGCACTTTGCGGAGGTTTTCCGCATGCCGCTGCGCGATGTGATTGCGAAATTCAAAGAAGCCGGGCTCGGCTCAATTCCCGGTGGTGGCGGCGAGATCCTGGTCGACCGGGTGCGAAAAAAGATTTCGCCGCTGAAAATTAACAGCGACGAATGGCTCGAGGTGATGGGGATCGCTCATGAGCTGGGTTTGAAATCGAGCGCGACGATGATGTTCGGTCACGTCGAGACAGCGGAAGAACGCATCGAGCATCTGCGGCGCATCCGGGAACAACAAGACCGAAGCGGCGGATTCACGGCGTTTATCTGTTGGACTTTTCAACCGGAGAACACGGTGTTGAAGGTGAAGCAGAAAACGGGTGTATCCGAATATCTCCGGATGCAGGCGCTGGCGCGGATTTTTTTGGATAACATCCCCAATATCCAGAGCTCGTGGGTGACGCAGGGACCGCAGATCGGGCAGGTGGCGCTGAAATTTGGCGCGAACGATTTCGGCAGCGTGATGATGGAAGAGAACGTGGTGAGCAGCGCCGGCACGACCTTCCGGCTAAACGGAGCGCAGATTGAATCGCTTATCCGCGAAGCTGGCTATGAGCCGCGGCGGAGGAATAATTGGTACGAGCTGTTGAATTGATGCTTCGCAGGTGAGCGAATTCCTCGCCAGGCGCTTTGCGCCTCCTCTCTCTCCGAGGGGGGAGAAACGGGGTGAGGCGATTGCGAGTGGAAGGCTTGCAAGCATTTGCCACTTGACGATAATCGCCTCCGTACCGAACTAATATCGCCTTTCCCCGCGGCGGTGCAGACGATCTCCGATATGTTTCACGACTCAATCCGCCGCTGCTGCCTCCCGATACTTACTGCGCTGGCGCTGACCTCAGGCATTTGCCTGCAGGCGCAATCGCCGCCGGAACCCGCGCAGCAGCAGCAAGGCCCGCCCCTCGTTCGCACGATCGATGTGCAATACATCGGGCCGGTGACAATCAGCCGCGAGCGTGTACTGGCGCAGATGCGCACCAAAATCGGCCAGCCCTACTCCGATCTGGTGGCGGAGGAGGACATCCGCAGTCTTTACAGCACAGGCGCGATGGAAAACGTGCGGATCTTTGGCCAACCGGAAGGCGAAGGCATTCGTGTGATCGTGGCAATCCAGACGCGCTCGCTTTTGACCGAGATCGAGATCGATGGTGCGACGCGCATCAGCCCCCGGCGGCTGCGCAAAAACCTCGGGGTGAAATTAAACGCGCCGGTGAAGGAAGAGGATTTGGAGAAAGGCCGGGAAAAGATTTTCGACATTTATCAGAGCCACGGTTTTACCGATGTGGATATAAAGTTCCGCGTCGAGCCGATCGATGCCAAGCGCGCCACCTCGCGCGCAGTTTTCACCATCAGCGAAGGGGTGAAGGGGGCGATCAGCCTGGTGGATTTCGAGGGCAACGCGCATTTCCGCGCCAAGATTTTGCGCAAGCAGATGAAGACGAAGAAGAAGACCATCATTGCCTTCTTCGACAAATCGGGACGGCTCGATGAAGCGCAGTTGCAGCAGGATTTGCAGAGCGTGCGCGAGTTTTACCAGAACCACGGTTTCGTGGACATGGCCGTGCGCGACGTGCGCAAGGATCGGACGACGAGCGGCGCCTTGCACATCGTCGTGGTAGTGGATGAGGGAACGCAGTATCACGTCGGAAAAATCGGTGTCGTCGGTTACAAGAACACGACCGAGGATAAAATCCGACTCCTGCTCAAAGTAAAAGAAGGCGCTGTCTATTCGCCTAAAGCCATCCGCGACGACGCCAAAGCGGTGGCGGACGCATACGGCACGGGCGGTTACGTGGAGTCGGAAGTCATTCCGCAAAGTGCGCCGGCGCGCGGCGGAATCATCGACGTGACCTACCGGATTGAGGAAGGCGAGCGCTCGTTTGTAGAGCGGATCAACGTCGTCGGCAATACGCGCACGAAAGACAAGGTGGTACGGCGTGAAGTGCTCATTACGCCCGGTGATGTGTTCAATACCGTCCGCGTAGAGAATAGTCGGAAACGGCTGGAGAACCTCGGCTATTTTTCGAAAGTCGAAGCCTATCCGGTCGAGACCGGCGTAGAAGGACGCAAGGATCTCGAGGTGCAGGTGGAAGAAAAACGCACTGGCTCACTCAACTTCGGCGCCGGTTTCAGCACTGTTGATAGCCTCGTCGGGTTTGTCGAGCTGACGCAGGGAAATTTCGATATCTTAAACTGGCCCAGCTTCACCGGGGCGGGTCAGAAGTTCCGGCTGCGTCTGCAGGGTGGCACGCAGCGGCGCGACCTTGAGTTGACGCTGACGGAACCGTGGTTTCTCGACCGCCCAATTGCAGTAAGCGGATCCCTGTTCTACCACGACGCGAATTATCTCAGCTCTGTTTACGATCAGACCAATTACGGATTATCGCTCGAAGTGCGAAAGGCATTATTCCCCTTCGTTTACGGGACGCTGGCGTATCGCTTCGAGGATATCAATATTTACAATGTTTCCCTGGGCGCGTCGTCGCAGATCATCGCCGAGCAGGGCAGCTCAACCAAAAGTCAGATCAGCGGCAGTCTTGTGTACGATCGGCGCGACAATCCATTTTTAACGCGGCGCGGCGAGCGCGTCTCTCTCACCGCGTACGTGGCAGGCGGTTTTCTCGGCGGCACGGAGCAGATTTACGGATTCGATCTGGAAGCCTCGAAATATTTTCACCTGCCGTATGACACGATTCTTCTTATCAACGGTGAGCTCGCCACGGTGGACACTTGGGGAAACGGAAATCGGGTACGTATTTACGATCGGCTTTTTCTCGGCGGATCTAACAATCTGCGCGGGTTCCAATTTCGCGATGTGGGACCAAAAGACAATCAAGGTGAGCCCATCGGCGGCCAGAGCCTCGTCCGCGGAACCATCGAATTCACTTTCCCGATTGTCGAGAAAGCGCGCGGCGCGATTTTCTACGACACTGGTTATGTCGAAGGCGATCCCTACGATCTAAGTCTTAGCCATGTCGCGTCCGACATTGGGATCGGTTTGCGCCTGGACTTGCCTATCGGACCTTTGCGAGTTGACTACGGCATTCCCCTGCAGAAAGACAACAACCACGGTGGCGGCCAATTTAACTTCAACGTCGGCTACCAATTTTGAACAGAACCAGCTAAGGCCAGTCTAACGCCACTTCAACCCCATCCAACTACCGCTATGAATAAGCTTCTCTCCCTTGCCCTCGCCGCCACGGTGGCGCTGCCATTGGCCGCCTCCGCGCAGGGCACGCTCAAGATAGGAACCGTCGACATGAATCGTGCGTTCAAGGAGTACGGCAAAACCAAGGAAGCGGAGGCCAAGATCAATGCGGCACGTGATTCGGCGAAGAAGGAATTTGATGATCGCGCCGATGCCTACAAGAAATCGCTTGAAGATGTGAACGCGTTGAACAAGCAGCTCGATTCGCCGGCTTTGAGCGCGGACAAAAAAACGCAGACAGCCAAAGATCGGGACGACAAAATCGCGAACGTGAAAAACATGGAGCGCGAGATCACGGAATTCCGGCAGACGCGCGAACGCCAGCTTCAGGAGCAGGCAATGCGAATGCGCGAGGGCATCGTCAAGGAGATCACCGATATCGTGATGGATCGGGTGAAAGGTCAGAATATGGACCTTGTTTTCGATCGCTCGGGCATGAGTCTCAATGGCGTGCCGCTGGTAATGTACGCGCGTGACACTTATGATTTCACCAACGACGTGGTGGCGGCTCTGAATAAACCTGGCCGCGTCAGCACCCTAAATACGGACGCGACGTTACCTTCGAGTCCTGCGGCTGGCAAAGCGGCGTCGCCTGCTTCACCGTTGCGACTTGGTTCGCCTGCTTCCCCGTCGCCACGCAAGCCGTAAGGACACCGGGTCTTTTGCAAACGCACGCAGGCGCAAGCTCGCGTGCGTTTTTGCTTTTGTGATCATGCGCGCCTGGCCCACACTGCGCCGCGCGGCCAACGTGCTTGCGGTTCTGGCGAGCGCAGTCTGGTTCTCTCCGTCGTTGCGTGCCGCGCCAGAATGGCTTTCAACTCTCACCCCCGACACGCGTGGCAGCTTTTCCGATTCGCGGCCAGTGCACGCGAGTTATGCTTTCGGCTGGAGCGGTATCACCGCTGCCACGGCCGAAGTTTATTTCCATCGCGGTGACCCGGACACATTCGTGCTGGAGGGACGCGGCCACACCGTTGGATTGGCGCGCGTGCTCTGGCGCTTCGATCTCGATTATCGCTCCATCGCCAACGCCGAAACTTTGCGGCCTATCGAGATGCAGCAAAGCGAGACTGTGCGCGGAAAACGTATCGAAACGCATCTGCAATTCTCTGACGACGGCGTGAATCGTACGCGAATCGAAGGCAGTCCGCCGAAGCCGAGCACCAAGAATTTCCCCATGGAAAATCTGAACGATTTACAATCCGTCCTTCTCTACATCCGCAGCCAGCCGTTGCGCGACCGGAGCGTTTATCGCGTGGCGGTTTACCCGGCGACCTCCGCCTACGTCGCCACCGTCACCGTCGCCGGGCGCGATCACATCAAAGTGCGGGCCGGCAGTTACAACGCGATTAAACTTGATCTTCAATTACAGCGCGTCAGCAAAAAAAATGAGCTGGAGGCGCATAGAAAATTTCGTCGTGCCGCAATTTGGATCTCCGATGATACCGATCGCATGCTCTTGCGCGTTGAAGGTCAAATTTTCGTCGGCACTGTCACGGCTGAGTTACAGTCGGCTCATTTCGACAACAACTAGGAACACGCGTTCGCGACCTGTGCGCCCAACGAATTCGCACTTTCCGCGGAGAAGCGCATCCTTTCAGTGAATCCACTCGCCGCGCACGGGCGCTTCCTCGAGTATTCCAGGAGCAACTCGACGCCGTCGTAGACCAGGCGGCCCGTGTTGCCCCGGCAACAGACTAAGAGACGCCAGTGTCTCCATGTCCAGATTACCGGATGCTGGAAGTCCCACTCGCGATTGATAAGTGCGCAAGGAAAGTTGCAGTTCCGGTCCGAACACCCCATCCATTTGCCCGCGATATAAACCGCGCCGGCGCAGACTCGTCTCCACTCCGAGAAGGATCTGACGTTGCAATTGCGCTGGTGCGGTTCGGTAAGGTGTCCCGGCGAAAACGTCGTCTGGCGCTTGAGATTGCGGCGCGGGAACTGGTTCGTTAAGAGGCGGCCTGATCGCGCGTGGTGCGATCGGAACGTTTTGTTGCGGTGGGCTTTCGAGATCCTCGCCCTGCTCCGGTTCATCACTCTCAGACTGGCGCTGTGGCGAGGGTGTCGCCGTCTCGACCCTGGCGGAAGAACTGGAATTTGAATTTAGCGCCCGCGTTGTTTCGTCGTTCAACTCTCCCGTCACCTGCAAGCCGTTGCGAATTTGATAGCGGCGAATGGCAGCAGTCGTATCGGCATTAGTTTCGCCGGTAATTTGCCCGTAATAATAACCCTGCTCTTTCAGCGTTTCCTGCGCCTGCTGAATTGCACTATCGGCCCAGGCCACCTGCACGAGCGCCATCACCATTGCCGCACTCCATTTCATCGCTGTTCGCATTTTGACGCCGTTACGCGCGCCTTATTCATCGCGCTTCCGCCACGTTCCTTCGCTGCGTTAAGGTCTCGCGATATTTTAGAATCCCCCGGCTGATCGCGCTCGCGATGCCCTCGCGATAATTGGCGTCATTCAATCTTCCCACCTCGTCCATGTTTGTCAGAAATCCTCCCTCCACCAACGCGGCCGGATGGCGCACGTTTGCCAGCACGTAAAACTGTTCCGTCTTCGTTCCCCGGTCGACCGCCTGCGTGCGCCTGACTAGTTCTTCCTGGATGAATCCAGCCAGACTTTGGCTTTGCACGTTCGGTTGGTCGGTCGAAATCGTCTGCAGGAAGGGAAGCCAGCTCGCCAGGCGCGGCAGGCCCCTCGTTTGTTGCGAGGCGAAATACGTTTCAACCCCACTCGCCACCGTGCGCGAGCCTTCGTTGAAGTGGATGCTCACGAAAATGGCGTCGGATGCGCGATTGGCCAGCCCGGCGCGGTCGGCCAGCGCCACATAGGAATCGCCCACGCGCGTCATCAGCGTAGCAAGTCCTTCGGCCGCCAGCAATCGCTCCACCCGCTGCGCGATGTCGAGCGTGAGATTTTTTTCGAGAATGTTTCCGGCCATCGCGCCCGAGTCCGCGCCGCCATGGCCCGGATCGAGCACCACCAGCGCGAAAGGCTCTGCTCGTTTGTGTTGCTCGACTCGTCGCGAGGCCGGTGGCGCTGGCTGCAGCACGAGCACGAGGAAAGACGCGCTCAGCAATGCCAGTCCCAGCCACGCGATCGCGCTTGTTACTCCGCGACCGAGCCGCCGCGGTCTCACGGCGTTTTTGTCAATGCGACCAGCTCGCTCTCTGCCACCGTGCGATACTGCACCGCCGGGCGAGTCTTACGGTCGAGGACGATTGCTTCGAGGATGCCGTCGCCGAGCCGTTCCGCTCGCTGCCGCCGAATCTCGTCGCGGCTCGGCAATGCATTTCCTTCTTCCACGATCTTCTGTCCCATGGTCCAGCTATCGAAAGCCAGTTCAAGCGCACGGCTCAGATTTTCGTCGCCGCGATGCTCGCTCTCCAGAAGATGTTCCATCTGCTCCGCTGATTTTTTCGTAGCTGCCAGAACAGCAAAACGTGTGCTACCGCTTTTCTTTTGACTGATGGCGCCGTCGTATTCCACGCGCAGGAAAAGATCTTCGGCCGATGTGAGACCGATCTCGGCGAAAAGCAGACGCGCCAGAAAAGGTGCACCGTAAATTTGCTCGAACGCGTTTTTCATCAGCGGGCTAAGGGAGTAATACGCCAGCCGCCGCAGCGAAACGTCCGCGGCCGAACGCGCGAAACCTTCCGTACTGGCCAGCTCGATGGCCGCCATGCGCAACCGTTCGATGTCGCCGGGATGTCCGATGGCGCCGAGCGCGATGCGATCGTAAATCTCGAAGAGTTTTTGCTGGCCTACGGTAAACAACAGTATCCCTTCGGCATAAGTCAGCGCGACGATCGGACTGCCCGAAGAAAGCTGCGTCTCGATGTAATCGCGTCGCGTCGCGATCGCTTCCACCCAGCGATACGGTTCTTCAATCATGCTACGCGCTTGTGAAACAACGCCGCTATTTTTTCCTCCGGCAGTGTGCTGATTCCACCCGCCGAAACGGTTTTCATGATCGGAAAAATTTTCGCGTCGCGATCGATTCCGCCCGTGGCCGTGTCCGCTTCCGAAGCAGTGTCGAGCGCGCGTAGCGCCACCACCACCGCTTCATCTTCGCTGATTTTACGCAGCGGTTTTTTGCCCCAGGTATTTTCGTAATACAAAATCCCGCGCACCGCCGGCGAACCCGAACCGGTCGCGGCAAAATCGGTTGCTTCAAATTGCGCGCCCATCGCGTCGTAAAAATAAAGCCGCGCCGAAGGCGAAGCTTTGGCATCGAACGTGGCGAAGATCGGCACTACCAGCCCGACTCCCTGCAGGGCAAAACCAAAATTGTCGCGCAGCAACTTCGAAAGTGCCCGTACTTTCCCGTCTACACTCATCTCCTGTAGTTGCGTGCGCCGAAAGAATTGGAAAGAATGCTCGAGCACGCGCGCCATTTCCCAAGCCGTCGCCGGCACTCCCGCGATGGCCATGATCGAGTGCCGGTCGATTTCCAGAACCTTGTCCGCACGATCGTAGACCACCGTATTGCCGGCGGTCGCGCGCCGATCGCCGGCAACGAGCACGCCATCACAAAATTTGAAGGCGAGAATCGTGGTCGATTGCGTGGGAACAATTTCTTCTCGCGACGCGGTGCGCGAAATTTCGCTTTTCCCCCCGAGCAAACCATTTCGCTGTAGCAGCGCCGAAAAATCGCCGCTCGCGCCAGACTCGAGCGGCGGCAGACCCGCGTCCATTACTGGCCGGTGCGTTGCCGGTAACGCTTCGACTGGTTGGGGTCGACCTTGCGCATTTTCTTTAGCAGGTCTTTCGTGTCCGGCCGTGAAATATCCGGTGAGCGCGGCCCATCGCCGTCTCCCTGTTTCGGCCCCCACGGCGCCGGTTCGACCGGCTTTTGAATGCGCTCCGGCATTGACGTAACGATACGGAAAATCCTTGTTTTGCAAGGAACACGGGAGCGGAACTGCCTTGTCGCAGGTCTTGCCAGTGCGCGCTGCTGATGGCAACATTGGCGCGATGAAATTTCTTGGGCCACTTCTCGTTTCCGTCGTCGCACTCAGCTCTCTTCTCGGGCAGACGCCCGAGAGTTCACCTGCGCCCGCGCAAATCGACGCGCTCACGAAGAAAGTGGACGAAATTAATAGCAAGCTCGACGTGCTCTCGCAGCAGATTCTTAAAATGGAGCAGCAAATCTCCCGGCCGGGCGTCATGGTCGGCGAGGCGACACCGACCGCAGCGCCCGCAGCTTCGCCCGTGAGCGATGCCACCCTCGCCGGTGGAAGCGCGCACGTCGTGACCCGCGGGGAAACGCTCACATCCATTGCCAAGCAAAACAAAGTCGGCGTGGAAGACTTGCAAAAGTTCAATCACATCGAAGACGGACGAAAATTGCAGGCCGGTCAGACGATCATGATCCCATCTGCCAGCTCCAGCGCGAGCCCAACTGCAACCCCGTCCCCCTCGGTCGGTGAATAGCGATGGAGACGACGTGGTATTTATGTAAACACGAGGACCGTAATCTCTTTGGTCCCCTTCCATTCGATCAGCTGGTGCGTTGGGCGGCCAGCGCGCGCGTCGCGCCGCAGGACCTTGTTTCCCCAGACCAGGAAACGTGGATGAAAGCGCCGATGCTCTCCGAGTTGGGAATGGACTGGCTGGTGGAAGCGACGACGGAGCGCTATTACGGCCCGACAACTCTGGGCGCGATTCAGGAATTCGTGCGTCTGGGCGAAGTCACCCCGGATAATTTTGTCATCAACACCTGTGATGGCTCGCGGCAGCGCATCGCTGAGATCGAGTCTCTCTTCACCGCGCCGGTGGGGGAAACTAACGGCGCAGGCGGTGAAACACCTGCCGCCACGCGCATGTCGATCAACTTCGAGGAGCGGGTTCGCGATCTCGAGCGCAGCTTGCGTGAGGAGCGCCGCTCGGTGCGGGAAGCGGAGACACGATATCGCGATCTGGAGCAACGTTATCAGGAATTGCTCGCCGTTTCGCCCGAAGAAATCTGAGCGGTTCAGGCAATGGCGGGCTCGGCGTCCGGTGTCTCGAGCAAGCTTTCCTCACACAGACGTGCGTACTTTCCGCCGAGCGCGATGAGCTGATCATGCTTGCCGCGCTCAATAATCTTTCCGCGCTCGAGCACCAGTATTTGGTCGGCTCGCACGACCGTGGAAAGCCGGTGCGCGATGACAATCGAGGTCCGTTGCGCCATTAGATTTTCCAGCGCTTCCTGAATCAAACGCTCGGTCGCGGTGTCAACGCTAGCCGTCGCTTCGTCGAGAATCAGAATGGGCGGATCTTTCAGAATGGCGCGCGCGATCGAGAGCCGCTGCTTTTCCCCCACGCTCAACTTCACGCCACGCTCCCCCACCACGCTGCTGAGACCTTGCGGAAGCCGATCGATAAAACCGCGCGCATTCGCCGCCGTCGCTGCCACGAGCAGTTCCGCATCGCTCGCGTCGGTTTTTCCCATCAATAAATTTTCCCGGATGGTGCCGTTGAAAAGAAAACTTTCTTGCGTCACCATCCCGATGTTTTCACGAAGCGTGCGCAGGGCGAGATCGCGGATGGGCCGGCCATCGACACGAATTTCTCCGGCCGTGAACTCGTAAAAACGAACGAGCAAATTCACTAGGGTCGATTTGCCGGCGCCGGTCTCGCCCACCAGGGCAACTGTCTCGCCCGGCGCCGCATGAAACGTGATGTGGCGAAGTGCCGGCAACCCTCCCGCGTAATTAAAGCTCACATCCTCGAATCTAATGTCGCCACTGATGCTCGTGTTCACCCCGCCGCTCAACCAGCCCTCTTCCACTGGCTCGTCCATGATCTCGAAAACACGCTCGCCGGCGGCGCGCCCCGCCTGAATGAGTTGATTCAATTGATGTAATTTGCCCACGGGCTCGTAAAGAAAACCGGTCAGGATAAGAAAAGCGCCGAGGTCACCGAGTTGCAGTGTTCCGGCCAGGACGGCGCGCGTGCCGACATAAACCGTGAGAATCACTCCGAGCGATCCGATCAGATACATCGCCGGGCTGTAAAGTGCCCATACTTTCATCACCAGCAGGGTCGCGCGCCGCAGTTCGTCGCTGCCGCGATTGAATCGAGCATGCTCGTTTTTCTCGCGCACAAAGCTGCGTATCTGCCGGATACCGGAGAGGTTGTCGTGCAGGAGCGAATTCATGGCCGAAGCGGCCTTGCGTTGCCTCCGATAACGTCGGTGCGCCGTCAGCGTATACCAAAGCGTCCCGGCTGCGAGCAACGGCACCGGAGCTAACGAGATTAAGGTGAGTTGCATGCTCACGTAGAACATCATCGCCAGCACGACCGCCACCTGCAGCGCTGCCACGACCCCCTGGTCGGCGCCGTCGATAAGCATCCGCTCGACTGAGGTCACGTCCTCCAGGACACGCGTCATCAGGTCGCCCGTGGCGCGATTATCAAACCAGCGCAGCGGCAGGAGTTGAATATGCGAGTAGAGATCGCTCCGCAGATCGAAAATCACTCGTTGCTCGAAGATGTTGTTCAGGATCAGGCGAAGGGAGTTGAGGCCGTGCTGAAGGGCGAAAGCGAGCGCGGCCAGCAGGACCAATGGCAGGAGGCGTTCCCGATGATGTTGCAGCACAACTTCGTCGACCACTCGCTTGGTTACGACCGGAAATACTACCACCATTAATGTGGAAACGATGGCGCAGGCCATCATCCCGAGCGCAAGCGCAGGATAACGTTTGAGATAGGCAAAAATGCGCCAGACGATATTCACGCGAAACGGGAATTTCCGCGTGATGCGCGCGGCGTTCAAGTTACCGTTGGCGGTGGCGGGCGCGTATCTCGTGCTCGCAATCGATCTTCAGTTCGATTCGAGCAGGAGCAAGATTATGGGCATGAGTGCTAGACGTGGTCGCCGCCGTGCTTGTGCCGGCTCTTGAACGTCAGCTCGGCAATGCCCGATTTATCGAGCCCGCCCAGACCTTCCGCAATCATCGCGTCATATTGCTGCTTCGTCGCACCTGCCAGCGGCAGGTCGAGGTCGACCTCGTTGGCCAGATCGAGTGCAATTCCGCTGTCCTTGGCGGCGTGGGCCGCGGAAAAGAAAACGCTATGTTCGCGATTTTGCATATCCTCGCCATCCGTTTGCAGGACGCGCGAACCCGCGCCGGTCTCGGAAAAAACTTCGCGCACCATCGCGAGATCGAGCCCGAGCGCGTCCGCCAGCCCGAGACCTTCCGCGAGCCCGGCGGTGTTGATATTCATCACCATGTTGACGAGCGCTTTCACCTTGGCCGCCTCGCCGGCTCTTCCGATGAAACGAACTTTCGCGCCGAGATTTTCCAGAAGCGGCTTTGCTTTGGCGAACGCCGCTTCGCTTCCACCGCACATGAGATAAAGAGTGCCTTCGCGCGCCTGAGTAATGGACGACGCCATACATGCTTCCAGAGTTTGCGCGCCGACTTGCTCTGCACATTGCTCGACCTCTACGTGCACGGCTGGAGTGATCGTTGCGCAATTGACGAATAATTTTCTGCGCGCGTTGACCAACAGGCTATCGCCCGACCTGGCGAAAATCTCCCGCATAGCTGCGTCATCGCTGACTACGGTAATGATCACGTCCGCCTCCGCCGTCACGTCCGACAACTGCTGGCATGCCGCGCAGCGCAGTTCGTTTGCCAGCGCCGTCGCCGCTGCACGGTTGGCATCGTAAACGGCCGTTACATGAAACCCGCGCTCAACGAGCCGCCGCGCCATGTTCGCACCCATGCGGCCCACTCCGACAAACCCAATGTTCATATTATTAACTCTCATCCTTCACTTCGCTCACGATGACTTACCGACCTGCGAAAAAAGGGTTGTGTTCCTTTTCTTCACCGACGGTTGTGAGCGGCCCGTGCCCGGGACAAACGATCGTCTCGTCTGGCAGCGTCAAAATCTTCTCCAGGTTATTTTGCAGCGCGTCCTTATAGGAAACGTTTCCGCCCCCCATTGAGCCGGCGAAGATGGAATCGCCCACGATCGCCACCGGCTGGGACAGACCGGTGACAAAAAAGGTTATGCCGCCGCGCGAATGTCCCCATGTTAGAAATGATTCGATTTCCAGGCTGCCGATTTCGAACTTCTTTCCTTCCTTGATCGGCTCCGCTCCTGGCGCGGACTCGCGACTGGAAATGTAAACCGGCGCGTTCGTTGCCTGCACCAACTTCGCCAGGTCGGCGATATGATCGGGGTGTGCGTGCGTCAGCAAAATCAGCTTCACCGTCAAACCTTCTTTTTTCATGCGAGCCAGCATCGGGCCGCAATCCGCACCGGTATCAAATGCAATCGCATGGCGCGCCTGTGGATCCCAAAGGAGAAAGGCGTTCACCCGCATATCGTGAAAAGGCGTATTGAACATGGCCAGCCCGTCGATCTCGCGTGCGACCGGCTGATAATGCTCCTGCGCCAGATCACAAAGCGCGCGCGCCCCCAGCCCGAGCACCGGCGCGACACGAAACAACGCCAACTCGTCGAAATGTCCGTCGCGCAATCTGCGCATGGCGTTTGCATCGATGCGCGCCTTCTTCGCCACTTCGGAGTCAGAAATTCCAAGACCGCGCTGCGCCTTGCCCATCACGTCCGCGAAGTTGTCTTCCAATGGTATGGCCATATTCGTGTTCACGCTGCTTGAGGTGCCGACGGCACGCGCAGATTGTCACTTACCGTCAGCGCAATCATCATCGCGCCCGCCTCGGCGACTGTCACGCTTTCACCGCTTTCTTGTGCGATGGACGTCATGGCGACGTTCGCGATTCCGCAGGGCGTGATTTGCGCGAAAGGAGAAAGATCGCCGCACACATTCAGGGCGAATCCGTGCATCGTGATCCAATGCCGTACGCCTACCCCGATCGACGCGATCTTGCGGTCCTGCACCCAGACCCCGGTGAGGCCTTCGCGTCGCCGCCCTTCGATGCTATATCTCGTTAGAAATTCGATGAGGAATTCTTCGATCCAGCGCAAGAATTTATGTAAATCCTGCCCGTAATTCCGCAGATCAATAATAGGATAACCTATCAATTGTCCCGGTCCGTGATAAGTCGCCTGACCGCCGCGGTTGATTTGAAATAACGGATGGGGCAAATGCGCCGCCCCGCGCAGGCTCGTCTGGTCCGGCGTCCGGCCGATGGTGTAGACTGGATCGTGCTCGAGCAGCAGCAATGTATCCGATGCCATCGGATGGCGCCGTTTCCGTCCCACGATTTCCTCCTGCAATGAAAGGGCATCGCCAAAATCCATCCGTCCGAGCCAGCGACTTTCAAGATTCATATCTGCGCCGCCATCGATATTCCGAGCTGCGCCGTTTCCTGGGCGCGCACATGCGTGAGCGCAATCGCGAGCGCATCGGCAGAGTCCGCATCGGGCGTTTCCGTCAAACCCAGCAACGCGCGAATCATAAACGCGACCTGATTTTTGGCAGCACCTCCGCTGCCCACAGTCGATTGTTTAATCCGGGTGGGCGCGTATTCAAAAACAGGCAGACCCTTCTCCGCCGCAGCAAGAATGGCCGCCCCGCGCGCCGCGCCCAGGGTGATTGCCGTCTTGTAACTCTGCACATAAATGACCGCTTCGAGCGCGCAGCAATCAGGCTCATGTTCGCGGATCAATTCCGCCAGCCGGTTTCGAATCGCGACCAAACAGGCGGAGGGTTTTAGCGAAGTGGCGTTGTGGATTGTTCCGTAGAACAATGCGCGCGTTTTCCCGTCCGCCTTATCGACAATGGCTACGCCGGTGTGACGGAGCGAAGCATCAACCGCGATCACGCGCATGACTCAATGTTACAGGAAAGCGAGTGGGAGAAAAATGCAGCCGGCGATCGCTCGGACGGCACGGGGCCGCCGCTGCAGTTGACCGAAAACAAGGTGCCAGTGTTCGTGATAAGCGCGAATCAGGCCCACGCCTCCGAGCGTTCGATCTCGGCCTCGAGAAAATCGATCGCCTGCGCCAGCTCGTTCGTCGTAAACCAAGGTCTCTGTTATTAACATGTTAATGAGGGGATCGGGGAATCTAGTGCGGCGAGGCGAGAAGAAAATGCGCTACAATTTGATCCAAGCTACCTGCTGCCCAGATAACTCCACGGCTTTATATCTGTTATTCCGGGCATAATCCACCAATGGGCATAGACCTAACACCAGGTCTGCCCCGGTCACCTGAGTGATAGCAACGCCGTGGTAGTGCACGGCGAAGCCAGGCCACTGCCGGGGCGATGCAGGAAGGGTAATAAAAATGAGAATCGCTTTCGACTCGCCCCCGAGCCTGCCGAATTATCTGGCGTTGTTTTCAGGCTCAACACTCTGGGTGAGAAATGACCATTGCTTAAACGGCAATCCCCCCAACGGCCCCTTCAACGCCCCAAATCTCTATAGCGAGTTGATTCGGCTGATACGAAGTTGCAATGGCTGTGGGCACGCGGGCGACTTGCCGGCAAAAGCACGTACGATTGCTCCGATGCGGGTCTTACTTACTTCGCGCTTACCGGCGACGACAGCGCCACGCCAGCGAAGCTGCAAAGCCTTTTCCGGAAATGATGGTCAGTGCTGCCAGCACTTCCCCCAATCCCGCCATTGCCGCAAAATACAAACAGGACTCCCAAACCCACTTCGCATGCGATTTTACGCCGCCCATTGCCCTCTGGCTAAGACGAACTTACGGCCTTCGACGATCATGGCCGGTCCGCCTCATGCCGCGTACCGTCCTTCAGGGCAGATTATAGGTTTCCACCAAGGCAATGCCGGTCGTGTTGCTCTTTCCTCGAACGATGGCGGTGTAGTTCCCCGGAACGAGAGTAGTGATGATGGCCGACTCGAAATCGCTAGCTGGCGCGAGAGCGAATCTTCGCACTTCCACTTCTTGCGATTGATGAGTCTGGTCGTTGATTTTCCAATTGTCGTTAGTAGCGATAAGAGCGCCATTAACGTCGTGCAACTCAAGAGTTGGATTGGCCAGGACGCCGGGAACGCCCGCATTACTCAGAGAGGGACCAAGCGCGCGTACACCCACACGCACGCCGCGACCATTACCGCCGCCGACAATGAATCCGCCGATCATGACATCGTCGATCGTACCGACAGACCCGCGCGAGCTAATATTAGTAAACCGGGATGTGCCGGCGGGAGTGAGATCGTAGAGCTCGATTAATCCCAGGCCTGTTCCGTTGTTCCTGCCTTTGAGAATGGCGGTGTAGGTGCCCGGATTTAAAGTAGCGACGATGGCTGAGTCCAGGTCGTTTGCAGGTGGGAGGCCAGTAGCTTGAACGGTCGATTGCTGGCTGGTGCCGTTGGATCTGGTTTTCCAATTGTCGTTAGTAGCCAAAATCGAGTTACCCTGATGTAGTTCAAGAGTAGGATCCGCCAATCTCGCGCCGGTCACCGGAAGGGAAGGTCCGATTCCGCGGATGACGACCTGTTTGGGACCGGTGCCGGTGACAATAAAGCCGGCGATGAGAACGCCGTCGCCGCTCAGGACATTTGCGCGCGTCGAGATATTGAGCAGGCGAGAACCGAGGGGAGCGACACGCACATAATAGACATCCTGTTCGCGATTAAACGTGGCGGTGTAGGCGACGTCGGCTCCGGCATTATCAGAAACCATGGATATGTAATCGCCCATCTTGTTCTGGTTGGGGTAACCGAGGAACGGATTGAAAGGAGCGCTTACCGGAATACTCGGCCACCAGGTTGTGCCTGCGTTGACGCTGTAAGAATAGAAGAGCTGCGAGTCGGTGTTATTAGCGGCGTTGCGTGTGTCGAGCCAGACGGCATCGAGCCGGCCATTGGGGGCGACGGAAAGGGTGCCGAACCAATGCCACTTCGCGTGGTTGATCGGATCGTCGTTGATCCGAATGGGCGCGCTGAAGGTGTGGCCGAAGTCGACGCTGCGTACAAACGTGACGTCGCTTCCGGTAGTGAAGCCAGTTGGCTGCGTGCTCGCGAGCATATAAACATGATTCCTCGAGCTCGTGCCAGAACGATCGGCTGCGAGGTAGACTTGGCCGACCAAACCGACCGGGTTGATCGGTTCGCTGAACGCGATGTCGCCGCCAAGGTTGACGGGGGTGCTCTGATCGAAAGTGGGGATAACGGCGGCGTTCTTCGCGTTGATGGAGCGTTCACACCAAATCCGGTTAGTATCGAGATTGACTCCGCCGATGTAGAGATTGCCGATGGCGTCGACGTCGGGCGTGCCCCAGGCAGGAGAGTTGGGGATATTGAGCGGGTTCAACCAGCTGAGACCGCCGTTAGTGGAGCGGGTGAACTGCCGGCCGCCGTAATTATTTCCGCCCGTGCTCCAGCATTGATACAGGAAACCGCGTCCGCTGCTGATCGATCGATCGATGGTGAACCACTGCTTGTCGCCGCCATCGGCGGGCGCGAGTCTTGCCCACGTCATCCCGCCGCTGAGGGAGCGCCACATATCGTCGAAAAAATTCTGGAGCAGGCTCAGATAGAGAAAGCGCCCGCCAGAGTCGGAAAGAAGGACGGGGTCGGTGCGAAAAACGTTGTTCTCGAGAACGCCGGGGAAGGTCCAGGACGCGCCTGCGTCATTGGTATAGGCGTAGCCGGCTTGGCGGAAGTTTGAGCCGACGCTATTGAACTGCCGCCAGCCGACGGACATTCGGTTATGATTAGTTGGATCGACTGCCAGCGATGGTTCGTTAGCGGCGTCGCCAGTAATGTTGTTGCCGTTGCGGTCGACGTTAACCTGAACGCTGGTGAAGGCGCCGAATTGCGAGATCATTCGAGCGGAGGCTCCGAGCCGGAAGATGTACATGGGGTTATCTTCCATTTTCTCCAGCTCTTCGGTGGGGAGGCGCTTGTGCTGCTCGGAGAATCCGGAAGTGAGCGCCAACAGAGATATCAGACCGGCCAGCAAGCTTGCTTTCGAGCCCGTGGAGCGACCGAAAAAGCCCATGAGATATGATACACCGTGCCGGCGAAATTTCGAGCCCTCATGTACTCTACGATGAGCATATCTTCTGACGATGGACATTTTAACGACTGTGCGATTCTTTCCCGCTCTTTCCGTTTGAAGAGTGGTGTCGCCGCCCGGAGCATAGTCGACCGATGTCTCGCCAATACACCCTCCAGCGCGCAAAGCATTCTTTCGGCGGCGCCATCGATTATGCGGCGGAACTGAATGAACAGCAGCTCGCGGCGGTCACGGCCCCACCAGGCCCGTTGCTCGTGATCGCGGGCGCGGGATCAGGAAAGACGCGGACGCTGACTTACCGGGTGGCTTACTTGCTCGAGAATGGAATCGATGCACGAAATATTTTGCTCCTCACCTTCACCAATAAAGCCGCCCGGCAAATGCTCGATCGCGTCTCGAATTTACTGCCGGTGGATGCGAACGGGATTTGGGGCGGCACGTTTCATTCCATTGGCAATCGCATGCTGCGGCGGCACGGCAGCGCGCTGGGATATTCGAGCGGGTTCACCATCATGGATCGCGAAGACCAGAAGGATTTGATCGCGACGGTGGTGGCGAGTTCAGGGATTGATCCGAAGGAGATTCGTTTTCCAAAGGCGGATGTGCTGGCCGATGTTTTTAGCTTCGTCGTTAATACAGAACGGCCAATGGAAGAATTGCTGGCGGAGAAGTTTCCCTACTTCCTGCCGCTGCTCGAGCCGATCAAGGACGTGCATGTGCGTTACGAGCGGAAAAAAAAGGCGACGAATTCGATGGACTTTGACGATCTTCTGGAAAAAACGCTGCGCATGCTGGTCGAGCACGAGCACATCGCGCAGTTTTATCGGCGACAGTTTCAGTTCGTGCTGGTGGATGAATACCAGGACACTAACAAGATCCAGGCGGATTTTATCGATACCCTTGCGGCCGAGCACAAGAACGTGATGGTCGTTGGCGACGACGCACAATCGATCTACTCCTGGCGCGGCGCGAACTTCCAGAACATCCTTGAGTTTCCGAAGCGCTATCCCACGGCGCAGGTCTTCAAGATTGAGCTAAATTACCGCAGCGTGCCGGAGATACTCGAAGTCGCGAATAGCGCAATCGCGGCCAACGTACGGCAGTTTAAGAAGAACCTGAGCGCAACGCGTGATTCCAACGCCGTTAAGCCGGCGGTGGTGGCCTTGAATGATGGGAGCGAGCAGGCGCAATTTGTGGCACAGCGTGTTCTGGAGTTACGCGATGAAGGGGTGGACTTGAACGACATCGCGGTGTTGTATCGCGCGCACTATCATGCGGTCGAATTACAGCTCGAGCTTTCGCGCCGCGGAATTCCGTATCAGATCACGAGTGGGATTCGGTTTTTCGAACAGGCCCATATCAAAGACGTAGCGTCGTTTATCCGATTCGTGGCCAACCCGCGCGATGAAGTGGCGTTCAAGCGCATGGTGCGATTACTGCCGGGAATCGGCGGCAAGAGCGCGGATGGCCTTTGGAACGGCTGGGAAAAGTCGCTCGATGCGAATGGTGATGTGAGTTCATGGGGCGAACGGCTGCTAAAGCTGAGCGTGAGCACACGTGCGCGAAAAATGTGGGAACAACTTGCCGCGACCCTCGATGAAATGGCGCCGCAGGGAAAACCGAATCCGCCGAGTGAGATGATCGTCTCGGTGGTGGAGGCGATCTACGATGATTACGCGAAGGCGAACTTCACCAACTACGAGTTACGCCGCGAAGATTTGAATCAGCTGGCAGCGTTCGCGCGACAGTTCAGTGATGTGCAGGAATTTCTCTCGCAGCTCGCGCTCATCAGCAACGTCGATGCCGAGCCGGCGCCGAACGATTCGGGTGACAACGAGGCGGTGAACCTTTCATCAGTGCATCAGGCGAAAGGACTGGAGTTCCATACCGTGTTCGTGATTTGGCTGACCGACGGAATGTTCCCGAGTAGCCGGTCCCTCGAAACGCGCGACGCCATTGAAGAAGAACGGCGCTTGTTTTACGTGGCAATCACACGCGCGCGCGATGAGCTTTACTTGAGCTATCCGCACATGCGCTTGAACGCAGGCTTCGGCGACGTATTCCAGCGGCCGTCGCGCTTCCTGAGTGAGATACCGAACGAGCTGGTGGAGGACTGGCAGATCCGGCGATCATAGCCACCGCCACAGCTGGCTGCGCTCGACATGACAGGCTTGCTCACGCCGGAACGGAAGATCGCGGGCGTTCTCGCGCCCCTATTTGCGTTGCGTGGGGAAAATGATCTCGGCATCGGCGACATCGCTGCTCTGCGCGAGTTTATTATCTGGGTAAGCGAGAATGGATTCCGGCTCGTGCAGATGCTGCCGATCAACGAAACTGGCGGCGACAATTCACCGTATAATGCGATCAGTTCGATGGCGATCGAGCCGACGACGTTGCAGCTGACGCCGGGCTCGCCGGAGGAGCTGACCCAGGAAGATTTCGACCGTCTGCTCACTGAAGAAAAGCTTCGCAGGTTGCGAAGCGGCCCGGTGAATTACCGGCGGGTGCGAGAGCTGAAACGATCATTGCTCGAACGCGCATTTGAGAATTTTCAGACCGGCGCAAATCGAGCGCGTCGTGAAGACTTCACTGAATTCTGCCGACGCGAGAAAGATTGGCTGGAGCCGTATGTGCTTTTTCGCGCCCTCATGGAATTGAACGGCGACAGCGAAGCGTGGGATCAATGGCCAGCTGAACATCGCCACCCCGCCTCAGCGCGATCCTGGCTCAAGGCGCGAGCAAGCGACGAGCGTGAGCAGTTTGCGAAGCGTGAAGGTTTTTTCCGCTACGCGCAATGGATCGCGGACGAACAATGGTGCGCAATCGGCAAATTTGCCCGGGGCCATGGGGTGGCGCTGATGGGCGACATTCCCTTTGGTGTCAGTTACTATAGCGCCGACGTCTATTCGCACCGGGAGATGTTTCATCTTGATTGGTCGGGTGGCGCGCCGCCGGAGCCATACTTTAAAGACGACGAGTTCACCATGAAGTGGGGCCAGAATTGGGGCATCCCGGTTTACAATTGGCCCGCGATGCGCGCGGAAAATTTCGCCTGGTGGCGGCAACGCACCCGCGGGGTGAAGCGCATCTTCCACGTTTTTCGCATCGATCACGTCCTTGGGTTTTACCGGATTTACGCGTTTCCGTGGCGGCCGCAGCGGAATGAGAAAATTCTTCCGCTTACACAGGAGCAGATGCTGGAGAAGACCGGCGGGCGGGCTCCGCATTTCGCTCCGCGCAATGATGAAACGCCAGAGAACTGCGAAGCCAACAAAAGCGAAGGCGAGGAGTATTTGCGTGTCGTCTTAGAGGAAAGCGGCGCGACCCGCGTAGCCGGCGAAGACTTGGGAACGGTGCCGGAATATGTGCGTCCAAGCCTGCAATCGCTCGACATTGCCGGTTTTAAAATTCCGCAATGGGAAGTTTATGATGGCGTAGTCGCGCGCGGGGAAAATTATGAGCGGTTGTCGGTTGCCACCTACGCGACGCATGATCACAAACCGGTCCGCGATCTCTGGGCCGAGGCGCACGATAAAGGTGCGCCGACGCAGGAGCAGGCGGCAGAAGATTTGCGAAAAATCGCGCGATTCGCCTCGATCGAACCGCGCGAAGGATTGGAGTACGATCGCGATTTTTATCCGGCGATTATGCGCGCGCTATTCGAGACCAACTCGTGGATCGCCGTTGTCATGATCACTGATCTGCTGGCGCGGAGGGATCGCTTCAATGTGCCCGGGACGGCGGGCGAAGGAAATTGGACACGGAGATTACCGAAAACGATTGCGGAGATGGGCGCGAGTGGTCCAATTCAAAAGCGGTTGAAGCTGGTTCGCGAGGTGATCGAAAAAAGCGGAAGAATTGTCGCCACGGATTGACACGGATCTTCAGGGATGGTGCGCGCTTTTCAAAAATTCCGTGTTTCATCGTTGTTCATCCGTGGCTAATTGAATCATGACTTCTCCCATTAAGATTGCCGTCACTGGCGCGGCTGGTCAGATTGGTTACGCGCTCGTTTTTCGCATCGCTTCTGGCGCGATGTTTGGGCCGGAGCAGTCGGTCGCGCTCACGCTCATCGAAATCCCGAATGCGTTGAGCGCGCTCGAGGGCGTCGTAATGGAGGTGAACGACTGTGCGTTTCCGCTCCTCAAATCTATCTCGCCCACGGCTGATCTGGATGAGGGCTTTCGCGATGTGAATTGGGCGTTGCTCGTGGGCAGCGTGCCGCGCAAGGCGGGTATGGAACGGAAGGATCTGCTGGGGATTAACGGCAAGATTTTCATCGGCCAGGGTCAGGCGATTCAAAAAAACGCCGCGGCGGATATACGCACTCTCGTCGTTGGAAATCCGTGCAACACCAATTGTCTTATCGCGATGAATAACGCACGCGACATTCCGCGCGACCGCTGGTTTGCCATGACGCGACTGGATGAAAATCGCGCCAAGGCGCAGCTGGCGCACAAGGCGGGCGCCGACATCACGGCGGTGAAGGACATGACGATTTGGGGAAACCATTCCGCCACGCAGTATCCCGATTTCTATAATGCGAAGATTGACGGCAAAGCCGCGAACCAAGTGATTGGCGATGAGGGTTGGTTGAAAGAGACGTTTATAAAAATGGTACAGCAACGTGGCGCCGCTATCATCAAAGCGCGCGGATTGTCGTCCGCCGCATCGGCGGCAAACGCGGTGGTGGACACGGTGCGTTCATTGACGACGGACACGCAAAACGACTGGCACAGCGTGGCGCTTTGCTCAAACGGAGAGTACGAGGTGGAGAAGGGTTTAATCTGCGGCTTTCCGGTGCGTGCCAAAAACGGCAAAGCTGAAGTGGTCAGTGGCGTGCCGATTAATGAATTCAGCCACGGGAAAATCGACGCGAGCGTCAGTGAGTTGAAGGAAGAGCGTGAGCTGGTGAAGGAGTTACTCGCCAACTGACAACGCCGAACCGGTCAAGCGTTCGAACGCTTCAAGATATTTCGCGCTCGTCTTCTCGATTACGTCGCACGGAAGCTTTGGACCGGGCGACGTTTTGTTCCAGTCGAGAGTCTCGAGATAATCGCGGACGAATTGTTTGTCGAAACTGGGTGGGCTTTGGCCGATGACGTAACTGTCTGACGGCCAGAAGCGCGAGGAGTCGGGGCTGAGGCATTCGTCGATTAACAATAGTTCGTCCCCGGATTTGCCGAACTCGAACTTGGTATCGGCGACAATAATGCCATGCTTGGCGGCGTAGTCGCTTCCGGCATTGTAAATTTCGAGACTGAGGTCGCGCGCGGTTTTCATCAGCGCGCCGCCGATCATTCGCTCGACTTCGGCTGCGTCGATGTTCAAATCATGGCCCGAGTCGCTCTTGGTTGAGGGTGTAAAGATTGGGTCCGGCAATTTTGAGGCAAGCTGCAAGCCGACCGGCAATCGAACTCCAGAGACTTCGCCGCTCGCCTGGTAATCTTTCCAGCCGGAGCCTGCGAGATAACCGCGCACGACACATTCGACTGGCAGCGGCTCGGTTTTGCGCACGAGCATGGAGCGGCCATCGAGCTGATCGCGAAATGGTTTCAAATTCCCGGGAAACTCATCGAATTGCGCGGTGATAAAGTGGTTCCTGGCGAAAGTGAACTTCTCAAACCAGAAAGCTGAGATTTGATTCAGCACCGCGCCTTTAAATGGAATGGGATCGGGCAGAATAACGTCGAAAGCGGAGAGGCGATCGGTCGCAACAAAGAGCAGGTTCTCGCCGAGATCGAAAACTTCGCGCACTTTGCCGCTGCGCAGTTTCGGAATCCCGGGGAGTTCGATTTCACGCAGCGTCCGCATTGATTAATCAGGAAAGCAGGAAAGCAGGAAAAAACTAAAATAAATTCCTGAGTTCCTGCGTTCCTGATTCATACATTCTGGCATGGCCGGAATTGTCGTCAGACCGCGCGCTCGAATTTTGCACGGGCACGATTGGGTTTTTTCCAGCGAGGTGCTGAAAGTTTTCGGCGAGCCGAGCGATGGTGACGTCATTTCGATCAAGGATGGAAGCGACCGCCTGCTTGGGAGCGCGATTTGGAGTTCGAAATCGCAGATCGTGGCGCGGCGTTTTTCGCATCGAAGGCAGGACCTTGATCTCGATTTCTTCCGACGAAGAATTCGGCAGGCGGCGGAGTATCGCGCGCGACGCGGAGTGAACGCGTATCTGCATCGCGTCGTCTGGAGCGAGAGCGACGGACTGCCCGGAGTGATCATCGATCGATTCAACGAGCAGTATGTTCTTCAGCTAACGACTCTCGCGATGGACCAACGCAAAGAAATGATTGCCGATGCCATCGGCGAAACCTTGAAGGGGAAAGTCCTGATCGAGCGGAGCGATAGTTCGTCCCGGCGAGCAGAGGGTTTGCCTGAGACGAGTGGAGTAATACGTGGGGAAGCGCGAACGGCGCAATTTGAGATTAGCGGAGTAACATTTCGCGTCGACCTGCTGGCCGCACAAAAGACCGGATTCTACCTGGATCAACTGCCGCATTATCCGGCGATTGCGGAGGTGGCGCGGGGACGACGCGTGCTTGACTGCTTTACGAACCAGGGCGCATTTGCCCTTGCATGCGCCCGGGCCGGCGCCAGCGAAGTCATTGCAGTGGAATCGCAAACGAGCGCGCTTGAGGCGGCGCGGGAAAATGCCAGGCGAAATCAGCTCGCAGTCCGCTGGGTCGAACAGGATGTCTTTGCCTATTTGCGCGCGGCGGAAAAAGCGGAAGCGCAATTTGATTTAATCGTTCTCGACCCGCCCTCCTTCACAAAAACGAAAGGAGGATTGCGCGAAGCGATCCGCGGGTATCGCGAACTGCATTTGCGCGCCTTCAAGTTGCTCTCGCGCGATGGATTGCTGGCGACATTTTCCTGCTCGCATCATGTAGGCGACGCGGTTTTTGCGGACACAATTTCGAACGCGCTGGTCGACGCGCGTCGCTCGGCGCGGCGGCTGCGGCGCTTCGAACAGGCGCTCGATCATCCCGTGTTGCCGACGATGCCAGAGACGGAATATTTCAAGGGGATGCTTTTAGAGATGAAGCCGTCGATTTGATGCTGACGCGAAAAATTCAGTGAGAACGCGGGAAAACAGTGGAATTCCGAAGTTGACTCTTTAATATCGGATGAACTTGGAGCGGCGAAGGCGCGCGGCTCGAATTCACCATGGCGGAACTAATGCGCGAACAAATGCTGGAACTTAGTGAAGAGGAATCGGTCACACCGGAACTGCTTGATTCGCAGGTGCAAAAGGCGCAGGAGCAATTGCTCGCGCTTAAGCGGCAGCAGGAGCAGATCGAGAAACAGAAACGGGAACTGGAAGAGCTGAGCCGGCGCCAGGAAGAGCTGGATCGCGGACGGGCGGAGATGACGGACAAGCTGGCGCGTTCGCTCGTGGTGCTGGAGCGCGATGCTTACGAGACGCAGAACAAGCTCGAGCAGGTGCGGGCGACGCGAGAGAGTTTTGCGCAGCATCTGGAAGTGCTGGAGGCGATCGATCCCAAAAGTTGGAATCCGGCAGATTTGCACCGCGAATTGAGTCGCGCCCTGAGCACAGTCGATGACGCGCGGGCGGAATTCAGCCAGCAACGCAGCCGATTGCAAGCGCTGGGCAATGGCGATGCCGAAGATGTGGCGCTGCCAGGAGCGGCGCCGGAAATGCGTGCCACGGGCGAGCGTTCGTTCGGACAATGGATGTTGATCGGATTTGCCCTGACGTTTCCACTCATCGCGTTCGGATTAATCGTGCTGCTCATCTCATTCTGGATGGCGAAGGGTTAAGCCGCCGCATGCGCCGACGCCCCCCGAAGTCAACGGTCGGTCAGCAGCAGGAAGAGCTTGCGCGCCGCGAGAGCGAGCTGCGCGATAAAATGCAGGAACTGCAGCGGATGATCGAAGAAGCGCCGCGGGTGGCGGCAGAAACATCGAAGCGGCAGCGGGAGGAATTGCTGACGCGCGCAAATGAACGCGGGAGCCGCCTGGACGCTTCGCTTTCGCTGAGGGATCGGCGTTGGGGTGACGAGGAATGGGGCCCGCGACGTCGCGGCGCATTGCGCAAGGAGCGGCGGGAGGGGCGCATCGTTTTTCTCGTTCTCATAGTCACACTGGCCGCGGTTGTGCTTTGGTTGATGACACGCTTCCATTGGTAGATGGCAGAGCAGCTCGATGTCCCGTATGTGGCGAAACTGGCGCGGCTGAACCTGATGGCGGATGAGGCGGAGCTTTTCCAAAGGCAACTCGGCGACGTTCTTACTTACGCGAAGAAATTGGAACAGGTCGATGTGAGCGGCATAGAAGGGGCAGCGCATGCCGTCCCCGTTTTCAATGTTTTTCGCGAGGATGAAGCGTGCGATTGGTTCACCGCGGAAGAGGCGCTGCGGAATGCGCCCCGGCAGGCGAACGGTCTCTTCATTGTCACCAAAGTGGTGGAATGACGAAGCGCGATCTGCCGGCGCTGACTATCGGCGAAGTGCAGACTCTGCTGCGCGCGCGAGAGATCTCACCGCGCGAAGTGCTGGAAGCGCTGGAGGATCGAATCAACGAGATTGATGAAAAGATCGGGGCCTATCTCTCGCGGGATTTAAAGATGGCAATGGCGGAAGCGGCGAATGCGGACGTGGCTTTGCCGCTCGGCGGAGTGCCGATCGCAATCAAAGATTTGATCAGCGTGCAAGGTCAGCCATGCACTTGTGCTTCCAAAATTTTACGAGGCTACATCGCGCCCTACGACGCTACCGTCATCGAACGCTTGCGCGCGCATGGCGCAATTCCATTCGGGCGAATGAATATGGATGAGTTCGCCATGGGATCGTCAACGGAGAATTCAAGCGCGCAGATCACGCGCAATCCCTGGGACGTTGAACGCGTGCCTGGCGGTTCCAGCGGTGGCCCGGCCGCGGCCGTTGCGGCGAGTGAAGCTTTCGGCGCGCTCGGCTCAGATACGGGCGGTTCGATTCGACAGCCGGCGGCGTTCTCCGGCGTCGTGGGCGTGAAGCCAAGTTATGGGCGGGTATCGCGTTTTGGGCTGGTCGCATTTGCATCGTCGCTTGATCAGGTCGGGCCGCTAACGAGAACTGTACGCGATGCGGCGTTGCTGATGAATGCAATTGCCGGGCACGATCGGCGCGATTCGACTTCGCTCGACGCACCGGTGCCGGATTACACAAGGAATTTGCGCGACGATTTGCGCGGGGTACGCATCGGCGTGCCGGCGGAATACGTGAGGGCGGGAATCGACAGTGAAGTCAGGCGTGCGATGGATGCAGCGATCGAGCGGCTGCGCGATCTCGGGGCCGAGATGATAGAAGTCTCACTCCCACACACGGAGTATGCCGTCAGCGTCTACTATATTCTCGCGACAGCGGAAGCTTCGGCGAACCTGGCCCGTTTCGATGGCGTGCGTTATGGCCATAGGGCGGAGAACGTCCGCGACCTGGCTGATCACTATGGGCGCACGCGCGAGGAAGGCTTCGGCGCGGAAGTGAAACGGCGCGTTATTCTCGGAACTTACGTGCTCAGCTCCGGGTATTGCGATGCCTATTACTTGCGCGCGCAAAAGGTTCGGGAATTGATCCGGCGCGATTTCGCGCGCGCGTTCGAGCAAGTCGATGCGCTTATTTCGCCGACCACGCCTTCGCCGGCATTCAAGTTCGGTGAAAAAATAAACGATCCGCTGCAAATGTATCTCGCCGATATCTTCACCAACGCCGCCAATCTCGCAGGCATTTGCGGCATCAGCGTGCCGTGCGGATTTGCGCGAGTGGAGAATGCGTTGCCCATCGGTTTGCAGTTCATGGCGAAGTCGCTGGATGAAGCGAGACTTTTCCAGATCGCGCACGCCTACGAGCAGAGCACCGAATGGCACAAGGCACGACCACCGCTTCACGCACAAGATCTGGCGGCGTGATCACGTTCATTCGCCGAATAGCCGAGCGCCTGGAGGAACCGCGCTGGCGGCGAATCATTGTTGCACTTTTCATCGCGGTCGCGGCCACGTTCACCCTCCTGCCGCTCGTCCGCTTTCTGCGCCACGGCACGCAATTCGACTACCATACCTGGTTCGATGCCGCCCAGGCCGTGCTTCACGGACGGGAGATATATCCACGCAGCGGCACATTTCCCTTCATGTATCCGCCGAGCTGCGCGCTCGCCCTCGCGTTGCCCGCTTTATTCGGCAAAGCAGCAATGATTCTGCTTCTCACCTGCCTTAATACGCTGGCGTGGATTCTGTGTATCCGGTTTTCGCTCGCGCTCGCGCATGAACGGCGTTTCGCCACCGCACTCGCGCTGGTTTCGAATCTGATCGTAATTGTTTTCGTCTGGTCCAGTTATCATCTTGGTCAGCCCAGTTTGCTTTTGCTCGCGCTCATGCTGGGAGCGTTTGTTTCATTGCAGCGACGAAAACAAATATTGGCTGGCACGCTGATCGCCGCTGCTGCCGCCATCAAAGCGTTTCCGTTTCTTGCCATCGTTTACCTGGTCTATCGCCGCCACTGGACGGCGGCCACTTCTCTCCTCGTCGCGCTGTTTGTGTTTCTTTTCGTTCTGCCAATTCCATTCCGCGGAATGTCGCAAACGCTCTCGGACGTGGCGGCATGGCAGCGCGGCATGCTGCGTTACCAATCTGGTGGAATCGCGCAGCGCGCCGGGCGCGGTTATAGTTGGAAGAACCAATCGGTCTTCGGGCTGGCCAATCGCATGTTGCGGCCTGTGAGCGTGAACGACGAAGGCGAGCCGGTCGTGTTCAGGAATTTGGCGGATCTCGATTTCAAAGCGATCAACAGCATCATTCTCGTCCTAGCAGGTCTCCTCGGGTTCTCATTCGTTGCCGCCATGACGCGTTCCCGCAGCGCTGCCGATGCTCAAGCGCTTGAATTCGGCGCGCTCCTCATCCTCATCCTGCTCTTTACCCCGCTCGCTTTTGGATATCTCTTCAGCTGGCTCATGCTGCCGCTCGCTCTGCTGACAAAACGCGTGTTCAGCGCTCAAAGCACCATCGCACTATCTTCTGTTCTGCTCGCAGCTGTGCTTCTGATCGTGACAGGAATCTCGCCGCGTGCTGCGCAAATTTACGGCAGTGTGTTTTTCGCCGCGCTCGCGCTTTACTTCGGCGTCGCGATCGAGCTGTGGCGCGGAGGCAAAGTCGCTGCCGGCGCCGGCCGCTGAAAGATCCTTCGCGTCACCGCTCGCATCCAATCGCGCGCAAAGCGTGTCGCTTCACCCATCGACATCTTGGATTTTCCGCGTTGCCGATCGCGGAACACAATCGGCACTTCGCGAACGCGCAGTTTTCGGCGGCCGCGCACGAGCATCTCAAACGCGATTTTAAAGCCGGTGGCGTTGCTGGCGAAGTGCAGCAGACATTCGCGCCGCGCCGCAAAAAACCCGCACATGGAATCATGCACGCCGGTCAGCGGAAATGCCAGGAGCGAGGCGAGACGCGACATGGCGCGACGCCAGAGCGGCCAGTCTGGCGTGGCGCCCCCTGCTATGTAGCGGCTGCCGATGACGAGATCGGCTTCATCATTCAAAATCGGCCGCAGGAGCGCGGACATTTGTTCTGGCGGATGACTCAAATCCGCGTCCATGACGATGACGGCGTCGGCGGACGTAAAATTAGCGCCCGCCATAATCGCGCCGGCCAATCCGCGCTCTCCGCCTTCGCGCGCGATCAAACGCACGGGACGCGAGCCAACCAAGGCCCGGATCGTTTCGCGCGTGCCGTCAGTAGACCCATCATCGACGAAGACGATCTCGGAAAAAACTAAACCGGTTTGCTCGATCTGCCCGACGAGCGGCTCGACATTCTCCGCTTCGTTCAAAGTGGGGATGATGACAGCCGTTTGCATGAGCGCGCAGTGGAGCCGACGACGAGATTCGAACTCGTGACCTGCTGATTACGAATCAGCTGCTCTACCAGCTGAGCTACGTCGGCGTTTCCCTCGGAAGTTAGCCTTTAATTTTGCTTCGGCGAGCGGCTTTCGTCGCGCACAGCGGGCCGCCAGATGAACACGCCCCCGGGGCCCGCGAATCGACCGGACCTCGCATCCTTGAACGGAAACGGAGCTGACCGCAGGCTTGGGTAACGCCGCGCGTTGGGCTTCCTCCATTGTATGGCCTGCTGCGCTACGGTCCACTCCGCTTTGACTGGTGCTTGCTCACCTCAGACCGGTCGTTTTCGGTCACAGGAGAGAATACTTGCAGCACAGGTGAAGGTACGAACTGATCCGGCCGGAGGCGCGGAACCCTCGAAACCTTGCTTTATCGATTCGGCTTGCGCTGTGCGACGTATCATGCGCGTTGCAGTAAGCGCCAATTCAGGATCGCTGTGAGTCGTTGACTACTGCGTGATCCGCCGCGACTACAGATGGCACTGCAGCAGCGTTTCGGCCTGCGCTCGAGAAAGGAATGGACGAGAGGGATTGCAAGGACTGAGACGAGGAAAAGCTGATGCCCGTAGATCGTCGCCGAGTTGCGGCCGAGCCAATCGCTTTGGGCGGCGACGATGAGGAGCGCGTTGTCGATGTCAGATGCGCGGTGGTTGCTGTCGTAAATCCACTTCGGGATTTAGTTTTGCGTCGAGGACGAGGGTGTTCGGATGCATGAATTCGCTCCCGCTAGTGCCGAATCGGAAGCCGATTGATTCGGTAAGCTTCTCGATGTTGTCGGAATCGGCGCGGCCGATCACCCAGGAGAGCGGGAGGTTTTCGCTTCGGCGCAGTTCAGCAAATGAGGCCGCTTTTTCGGTGTCTCGGGTTTCGCATGGCCTCTCGTTACCGACCGAGCGGGCGACGCTCTAACCAGATTTTGCGTTTACCTTATCGTAAATTGCTCCGACCATCCCATTAGACTAGGTCGCCTTTTTCGCAGGAGACGGGTGAACAATCCATCATGCTAACCACGCCCAGCAACTCTTCAGACAGCTCGAACAGAGAAGTCGTGGACGCGCTGCGGCGTTCGCGATTGTTCCGCAGCTACGAGCGTGTGTTTAGCGAAGCGACGGGGCTCGCCTTGGTTTGCAGGATGGCTCGGACTTTTCCTGACAGCTCTTAAATCTATTGCCGATCGGCCAATTGGATGGTGGTCATATCCTGCACGCAATTTTCGGCTCCAGACGGGGACACCTGGCCGCGATTATTATTCCCGTGCCGCACGCGCTTTACCCATCGTTTGGCATTCACTGTCCATACTTCTTCGTCAATTAGATGGAATGAAGCCACTACCAGCTGTGAAAAGAGCCGAGTTGATCGCGGGTATTGGCGCGCTCAGTCTCGGTCTGGGCATAGGCGCGCTACCGTCATTGCGTTTACAAACTCACGCCTCGCTGTTTCTCTTCGCGGGACTTTTGATTCATGGCTGGGGATGTTCGACAAGCACCGACTCGAAAAGAAAATGGGCGCTGCTGAGCTTTGGTGGTCCGAAGCGCTCTATGAATTTGGGGGCTGCTGTTGGGCGCATTGACCATCTACGCGCTTTGGCCGTTGCTTCACGGATGACGGCGCGTCGATGGTCAATTGTTGTCGGCTTCGCCATCGTAGCACTCGCGACAGCCGCCGCAGTCGCGCAACCGCAGAAAGAATCCACTCCCAGCGGGGCAGTGCAGATCACGGCTGTGGTCGAAGGCTTTCATCGCGCTCTGCGCGAAGGCGATCGTAGCGGAGTAATGGGGATGCTCGCAGCCGACGCGGTCATCCTTGAAAGCGGCGACAAACAGACGCGTGCGGAATATGAGCGCGAGCATTTGGCGGAGGACATTGCTTTTGCTCGTGCGATGATAACAACAAGTTCTCCGATCGCTGTTCAACAGCAGGGCGACGTGACGTGGACAATCGCGACGAGCCGGATGACGGGTAGGTTTGAGGGTCGCGCTATAAACAGCGCGGCAGTCGAACTGATGGTGCTAACGAAAACGCCCGAGGGCTGGCGAATACGCGCAATCCACTGGTCCAGTCACAAATCGCAAGGAATCAGCAAATGAAAACCGCGGAATCGTCTAACAGGAACGCTGAGCATTCCTGCTGCGGCCATCACGAACACCATAGCGCTGCCGAGACAGAAACTGCTGCGAAGTCGCGACAGCCAGCGAAGAAATATTTCTGCCCGATGTGCGAAGGCGTGGAAAGCGACACACCGGGAAGCTGTCCGAAGTGCGGAATGAATCTGGAGCGCAATCCGACTTTTCGTGAGCCGGCAAAGACTATCTACACCTGCCCGATGCACCCGCAGATCGAGCAGGACCATCCTGGCAATTGCCCAATCTGCGGAATGACCCTGGAGCCGAAGAACGTCACCGCCGGGGGCGAAGACGACAACGCTGAACTTCGCGACATGACGCGGCGGTTTTGGATGGGTGCCTTGCTCAGCGCGCCCGTTTTCATTCTCGCCATGTGGCACGTCGTACCGGCCGCACCGGAGTGGGTGCAAGGCGACCTTTCGCGCTGGGCGCAATTCATCTTGAGCACGCCGGTTGTGCTATGGGCTGGGTGGCCATTCTTCCAACGCGGTTGGCAATCGATCATCAACCACTCGCTCAACATGTTTACTTTGATCGCCATTGGTGTCGGCGCGGCGTACTTCTACAGCGCGGTGGTTATGCTGCTGCCGCAGCTCTTTCCGCCATCATTCGCTGCGCACGGGAAGATCGGCGTCTACTTCGAGGCCGCCGCGATCATCACCGTCCTCGTCTTGCTCGGGCAGATCCTGGAGCTGCGTGCTCGCAGCCGAACCGGAAGCGCCATTCGCGCATTGCTCGATCTCGCGCCGAACACCGCGCACGTGGTGCGCGACGCCGGCGAGCAGGACGTGTCGCTCGAGCAAGTTCAAAAAGGTGAGCATCTGCGCGTCCGACCAGGCGAGAAGGTCCCGGTTGACGGACGGGTCATCGATGGCAGAACCAGCATCGACGAGTCGATGATCACCGGCGAGCCGATGCCAGTGGAGAAAACCAACGGTGATCGAGTGACTGGAGGGACGGTCAATCAAACCGGCAGCATCCTGATTGAAGCGGAGCGGGTCGGCAGCGAAACTGTTCTCTCTCAGATCGTCGAGATGGTTGCGCAAGCGCAGCGCAGCCGAGCGCCGATCCAGGGATTAGCCGACAAAGTTGCGGGCTGGTTTGTTCCTACCGTCATCGGGATTGCCATCATCACTTTCATTGTCTGGGCTCTAGTTGGACCAGAGCCGCGTTTCGCCTACGCAATCGTGAATGCGGTCGCGGTGCTGATCATCGCTTGTCCCTGCGCGCTTGGTCTCGCCACGCCGATGTCGGTGATGGTAGGCGTGGGCCGCGGCGCCCAGTCCGGCGTGCTGATTAAGAAAGCGGAGGCGATCGAACTGATGGAGAAAGTGCGAACGCTGGTCGTGGACAAAACCGGCACACTGACCGAAGGCCGGCCGGCCGTAACCTCAGTTCTTCCCGCTGCTTGGATTTCTGAAAGCGATCTGCTCACGCTCGCGGCCTCAGTAGAAGCTAACAGCGAGCATCCACTCGCTGCGGCGATCGTGAGTGGCGCAAGAGAACGCGGTTTGAATCCGCAGCCCGTGACAGATTTCGAATCGACCACTGGCGGAGGTGTCATTGGGCGAGTCGACGAGCACCGAGTGCTTGTCGGTAAGCCGAAGTTTCTTCGTTCCCGAGGTGTCAGTGGCCTAGACGACCTGGAAGAGATAGCGGCCAAGCTGGAAGAAAAGGGGCAAGGCGTGATTTTTGTGGCATCGGACGACCGCGCTGCTGGAATCATTGTGGTCGCTGATCCGATCAAGCAATCCACTCCGGGCGCGATCGAGCAACTACACAAGCTCGGGCTCAAGATTATCATGCTCACCGGCGACAACGAGCGCACCGCCCGCGTCGTGGCTGGCACGCTCGGTATCGATGAGGTCGCCGCTGGAATAGAGCCGCAGCAGAAGCACGAGCGCGTCCGTCAATTGCGGGAGCAGGGCCGGGTCGTCGCGATGGCCGGCGACGGCATCAACGACGCGCCCGCATTGGCTGCCGCCGACGTCGGCATCGCGATGGGCACAGGCACAGACGTGGCGATGGAAAGCGCCGGGATTACATTGCTCAAAGGTGATCTGCGCGGGATCGAGAAAGCTATTCGGCTAAGTCGCGCGATGATGAGTAACATTCGCCAGAACCTCTTCTTCGCCTTTATCTATAACGCGCTCGGCGTCCCGGTCGCAGCCGGCGTTCTTTATCCCACCTTTGGGCTGCTTCTTAGCCCGATCATCGCCGGAGCTGCCATGAGCTTCAGTTCCGTTTCAGTTATCGCCAATGCCTTGCGACTGCGAGGGGTCAAGGTGTAAGGGTCGAGGTGTAACATCAGTGTGCATTTCGTCGATGCGCGCGACCACTGCAGGCTGGTGTGACGCGTCACGAAATCGTCAGGAGTGGTTTGGACTCCACACGATATTCGCCTTGCGGAAGTAGATGCTTGCGCCCAAGCGCAAAAAACGACCTACCTTTCGCAAACGGCGCATTGCGCCGATTGGCGAACGCGAGATCATAGTATCAGAGGGAGAGGAATCCTTAATATGCCAGACGACCGGGGAGTTCTAGAGCGCGCGGTAGCAGCCCATCCATTCCTATGCGGCATCAGTGAGCATCATGTTCGCCTGCTGGCTGACGCTGCGATGCGAACCCGTTTCGATCCGAACCAGATCATCTTTCGCGAAGGTGAACAGGCGAACCGATTCTACCTCATCGAGCACGGAAGCGTTGCTCTGGAATCGAACTCCGAGAGCGGCAGCGCGATCATGATCGATACGATCGGCGATGGAGACCTCCTCGGCTGGTCGTGGTTGTTCCCGCCATATGTGTGGCATTTCACCGCGCGCGCAACGCAAGCGACCGCGGCAATCTTCTTCTACGGCACCGTTCTACGAGAGTATTGCGAGAAAGACCACAGTCTCGGATTCGGGTTGCTCAAGAGAATGAGCGAAGTGATGACGCGGCGTTTGCAACTCGCTCGTCGCAAGCTGCTCGAGAGCTATGGCGATCAGCGATAGAACCGCGAAACGCGGCGCTAGAGAAATCCCGGATTTCAACATGAGCCAGACAACCGAAACATCAGCATCACCTTCGGTATCCTCGTCCCGACCGACTTCTCCGCGGCGTATTTTCGTCGAACGAACATTTGGTTTGCCGACTCTAGACCATGGCTTGGGTTAGACGCCATCTTCGATTTAATTGGAAATCATGAGCGATATGAATCGGGAGAGCTCGCGCCCGGCGACAAGTCTGCCGCGGACGCTGAACCTGCTTGATTTGATCCTACTGACTATCGGTTCGGTAATCGGGTCGGGAATCTTTCTCGTGCCGGGCGCAGTGCTTCGGCAGGTTGATGGCTTCATTGTCCCTGCCCTGTTGGTATGGCTACTAGGTGGTGCGCTCAGTCTGCTCGGCGCGCTCACTTATGGCGAACTCGCCGCGCTGAAACCGGCGGCGGGCGGACTCTACGTTTACATTCGCGATTGCTTCGGGAAATTCCCCGCCTTCCTTTTCGGCTGGACACTTTTCTTTGTTATCAGCAGCGGCGCGGTCGCTACGCTGGCGGTCGCGTTCAGCGCTTATCTTAACGAAATCGTGCCTCTTAGTCCGTTGCTGGCGAAATGTGTCGCGGTGTTGATGATCGCAGTGGTGACGGCGGCCAATGTCATCGGCACTCGCGCGAGCTCCGATCTGCAAAACTGGACGACTGCGGTGAAAGTGATCGGCATTGTTTTGATGAGCGTGGTCTTGCTTTGGCTCGGTCGAGAATTCCACGCAACACCTTCGTCGCTCTGGCCCGCGCGTTTCGACCGGTCGCTCGCTTCCGGAATTGGACTGGCGATGATCAGCGTGCTTTGGGCTTATGAAGGCTGGCAGTTCGTCACCTACAACGCCGGCGAAGTCATCGATGCGAAACGAAACTTTCCGCTTGGCCTCTTGATTGGCACTGCCGCGCTGGTTGCAATCTATCTCGTCGCCAATTTGGGTTATCTCGCCGCGCTGGGAAGAACGGGCGTCATGGACTCAGATCGCCTCGCCGCCACCGCAGTTGCCAAAGTCGTAAGTCCGGCGGCGGTAAAACTGATTACGCTGACGATCTTGATCTCAATCTTCAGCGCGACCAACGGAGCGATACTCAGTTCTTCGCGTGTTTATTACGCGATGGCGCGCGACCGTCTTTTTTTCCAAAAACTGGCTGAAGTGCATCCGCGGTTTCGGACGCCAGCGTTTGCCGTCACGGCCGGAGCTATTTGGTCGGCTATCCTCGCGATTACCGGCACTTTCGAGGGATTACTGACCTATGTGATTTTCGTTGGCTGGATTTTTTACGCGTTGGCTGCCGCCAGCATCTTCGTCTACCGGAGGCGTATGCCCGATGCGGTTCGGTCCTTCCGCGTACCGGGCTATCCGATAACGCCGCTGCTCTTCATTATCGCTGCCGCCGCTCTCGCTCTGAATACCATAGTGACGCAACCGGCCCGCGCCGGCATCGGACTAGCTATCGTCTTCCTCGGCGCTCCTGCGTACTTGATCTGGCGCCCAAAGAGTGTCGATCCCTAGGATTCGCTAGCGATGCAGGGGGGCACGTCCGTTCAGAGGTGGCGGCGCGTTTGTTGCTAAGGGAATCATTGCTGGGCTGCCTCCTCGTCCATGTCACGCAAACGCAAGATCCGCTGGCATCGCGCCCCATTCTACATTGCGCTTTTCCTGCTTGTCGTGCTCGTCATCGCGCGCGCGCTGCTGCCGTTCTGGGTGCGCGATTATGTCAATCGCAAGCTCTCCGAGATGCCGGATTATCGAGGACATGTCTCCGCCGTGACCTTGCACTTGTGGCGGGGCGCTTACCAGATTCACAACGTCAATATCGAGAAGACAACCGGTCGCGTGCCGGTGCCTTTTTTCTCCGCGCCGCTGGTCGATCTTTCCGTGCAATGGAAAGCGGTCTTCGATGGCGCGTTCGTGGGCGAACTCGATTTCTACAAACCGAAAATGAATTTCGTGAACGCGCCGAGCAAAGCGAACTCGCAAGTCGGCATCGACCAGCCATGGACGCAGACGATCAAGCAATTATTTCCGCTCAGGATCAATCGCTTTGGTGTGCATGACGGCGAAATCCATTACCGCGATTTTTCGAGGAAGCCTCAGGTAGATGTGGTGATGGATCGGATTCAGATGGTGGCGACCAATCTGACTAACAGCAAAAAGCTCTCGAAGAGTTTAATTGCGGAGATTCAAATGCAAGGGCGGCCGTTGCAGACGGGAGACTATCGTTCGCAGATCGCGCTCGACCCCTACGCGTCGAAGCCGACGTTCACTTATCGCGGAGAGGTGAGTGAGCTGCCCCTGGTGAAATTGAATGAGTTTGCCAAAGCCTATGCCAGCATCACTTTCGAAGGCGGCACACTGCGAGTCGCATCGGAGATGACTTCGAAGAACGGCAGTTTCACCGGCTACGTCGAGCCTGTCTTTGATCACATGGCCATCTTCAGTCCACAGCACGATGCGGATAATCCGATCAATTTTGTCTGGCAGGGTATCGTCGGCGGATTGACGCGTGTCATTCGCAACCAACCAAAGGACCGATTCGGCACGAAGGCGCCGCTGAAAGGAAATTTCGACGATCCGAAAGCGGCGGTGATGACGACGGTGCTGAATGTTTTTCGCAACGCCTTCGTGCAAGCCTTCAGCGGGACGCTGCAAGAGCAGAAGAAGGAAAATTTGCCAGAAGTGAATCCAGACAAGAGCGATTGAGGCTCAGTTCTGCGGCGGCAGAACGACAACCGGCGGACGCGAGTCTATCGGAAGCGCGCGCGTGGGAGTCTGCACCTTGCGCACTTTACGATGTGAAATGACGGGCGCATCGTTCGTGTCGGGCAATGGGGGCGTGACGACGGTGTCACCCGAGGCAGTGCGGAGAATCCATTTGCCGTCATCGGTAGTGCCGACGAAACGCGCCTCAGTCGTGCCGACGCGCAGGGGTGGCAGAGCGCGATTGCGCGCCGGGCGCGCATTGCCGCGACGGATGGAATTTGCGCGCGCGGATTTGCTTGCCGCACTGGCGGGTTTGGGCGGAGCGGCGGCGATCTGTTTTGCGGGCGTGCTGGATGGTGGCGGTGAAACTTCTGCGGGTACATTGACCTTCGGCACTTGTTCCTCCGAAGGGGGCTCTTGCTCAGCGACGGCTGCGGGCTCATCGATAGTTTGCGGTGCAGCGTCGGCGAAGGGCGGCGGAGCGGTCGCGGGAGAAGGCGGAGCTTCCGCCGGCGGAGGAGGTTCGGCCATGCGATTGTTGACCACGACCTGCGGCGGGGCGCTTACCGGAGTTTCCGCCGGCGGCGGAGAGCTGACTTCCTGCACAACAATTGGCTGAACGGGAGATTGCTGGGTCGAGGCCGGAGGTATAGCTGCCTCTTCGGGCGCCGGCGTAGCGGTCGGAGAGCTCTCGGCTATGACAGGCGCGGTATTTTTAGCGGACGCCTCGGGCGTAGATGACGGCGCGGGCAGCGGAGGCAAAAGCTCGTTACGATTTGTTACTGTTTTCGATGCGAATTCTTCGGTTTCGGGCGCGAAGTCATTCTCGGGTACACCAATAGGCACCCCGATAGTTTCGATCGGACGATTGCTGTGGGTCCACCAACGGAATTGGCCGGGCAACAACACCGCTCCCAGAGCGCCGCACAAGAGCAGCAGGGTTGCGCCGGTCAGGATTGGAACAAGAAGGCGTGGCCGATCGGACGGGGCAAACGCTGGCTCAGGCTCAGGTGGCACGGGCAGCGGCGAAGGCGTGGCGGTGCGTACTCGCGATGCCGCAAACGATGGCTCGGGTTCAGGTGGCACAGGCAACGGCGAAGGCGTGACGGTGCGTATTCGCGGCACCGCATACGATGGCTCGGGTTCGAGTGGTACAGGCAAAGAACGGATCAGCGCCGGCCGACGTTCCACTTTACCAAGGCACTTTCGGAGCTCGTCCGTCAAAAGAAGCGGATCATGCGGCCGTTCGTCGGGATTAATGCGAAGCATGCGCCGGAGCAATTTGCGCAGCGCGCGGGGGATTGCCCGGCTTGACGGAAGGACTCGTTCGCCCGCGCCTGACCTTCGCGCCCGCCCGGTTAACGGCACGGCGCCGGTAAGCAGAAAACACATCGTCGCGCCGAGGGAAAAAATCTCGGAGCGAAAGTCGACTTTGCCTTTCTCCTGTTGCTCGGGGCTGGCAAAAGCCGCGCCGATTGGCGGCACCAGCTCATCCTGACCCTCGACGTACAACTTCAGGCCGGCGAGGCCAAAATTGAGCAACTTCACGGAAGGCCAATTGCCATCTGGTACGGCACCGCTGACGATCATGAGGTTCGACGGTTGGATCGAACGGTGACTCAAGCTGTGAAATGCCGCTTCGGCGAGCGCGCTGACTACCTGCAGCCCGACGCGCACGACAGCGTTGCGCGGCATCGGGCCGTGAGCGACGACCCAGGCCTCCGCTGTTTCGCCCTGCAAGTATTCTGTCGCGAAAACGATGTGGTCGCCCTCGACCCGAACATCGAAAAGGCGTGCGATGTTTGGATGCTTGAGCTTGCGTACAGCGCGAGCCTTGACCTCGAATTGTGCGCGTCCGTCTTCACTAAAGCTGCCGAGGGGAATGAGCTGGAGCGAGACAGGCTGGCCGCTCTGGTAGCCCATCGCTTTGTAGGTAACGGCGGTGCCGCTGCGGCCGATCTCACGCGGCGCGCCATCTTCGCCCACACAAACGCAGTAGTTTTCAGAAAGAGCAGTGGCTGGCATGGGTCGGTGCTTCGAGTATTGAACCAATCGCCCCGCCGGTTGATTCGAGCAAATCCGCGACGGAAGAAAACACGCGCAAAAAAAAGCTACCCCGCTTGGATTCGAACCAAGAATAACGCCTCCAAAGGGCGCTGTGTTACCGTTACACCACGGGGTAAGTGACGTTCAGATTTTCGATTGGCGATGGCCGAATGCAAGCGCGTGTGCAATGCCTGTTTGCCAGTGCGAATGGCATCGCGCAGTTGTAGTTTGGGCCATGGCGGAACGGATTAAAGCGATCGTCCTGAGCTGGGATCGGCATCGGGTGATCACTCAGCACATGATTGGTCAGTATGCGCGGCTTTGGCCTGACCATCCGTTCGTTTTTCGTATTCCATTTCAAACGTTGGACGGCGCCGCTTCGACCCGGGAAGAATATATCAGGACGCCGCCGGACATCCCGGGCACAGCACTTCAGCTCATTTCCGATCTCGATGATGAGGAATGGATTTACTGGTGCGCGGACGATAAGTACCCGATTCGGCTGGTAGCGGAGAAATTCCGCAACCTCTTTGCCTTTGCCCGCGAACAGGCCGAGATGGCGGGTCTGCTCTGCTGCCGCTGTCGAGTGACACTTGAAAGACCTGACTTGTCGATTGGGCCGGGCGAACGGACTACAGCGGGCGGCGATGTTCTACTGGAAAGGCGAAAGTGGTATCAGATCTGGATCCACCAATTCCTGCGTGTGAAAGTGCTACGTTACTTCTTCACTCACATGCCAAAAGATATTCCAAACGCGAAGGTAATGGATAAACTAAAGAACGATATTCCCAAGCCTGACTATCTCCGGTTGTTCGTCACCAGAGATAACTACGCTGTGTTCGGCGAAAGCACTCAGCGCGGCGCCATTACGAAGAATTGCTACCGCAGCATTAAACAAAGCGGCCTTGAGCTACCGGAATGGTTTCGTCGGTCGAATGGAAACTACGTGACGATGGGTGAGTTGCCGGATGAAGAACAATCACGATGGAGCAGCCTGGCGAAGGTGTTTTCACGGAAATAACAGGCTATCCCGTGCGCAATTGAGGGATCCCGCCGCTACCGTCAGGAAGACGATAAATACGCAACTTATCTCCTGTTCGCTTCTGCCAGTTATGAATCTGCTTAGTTAGTTGATTGAGGATCTCCTGATCATCCTTATCGTCAAACCGGTTACGCATTTCAGTCGGATCATCGATCAGGTAGTAAAGTTCGTTTGCATCGCGATTACGCAAACATAGCTTCCAGCCGTCGGGTGTAACTACTGTTCGTGTAGATTCATTGACAGCACGCTTTACCTTCCAGCGCGAGGCGAGGGTAGTTCGCTTTTTCACTTTGGTCCGGTTGGGCGCCCATTCGATAAAGACAGGATCGCCCGGCATCATTTCGCCTCGAACTACGGTTGCTCGACTGCGGCCCGCGAACTGAGAAGAGTGTTCGCCCTCAAGCAAGTCAACCAAGGTAGGCAAGAAGTCGATTTGGCTAACTGGCTGTGAAACTCGATGAGCGACTTTTTGCCCGGCGAGTTTGATTAGCCACGGGACTCGCACCGCTTCTTCGAACATGACTTCCTTCCCGAATAGTTGGTGGGCTCCGAGCATGTCGCCATGATCGCTGGTGTGAACGACGATCGTCTCGTCGGCGATACCATATCGCGTGAGACATTCCAGGATCGCCCCGATACTTCGATCAACCTGCGTGACCAGCCCGAGGTATCGTTGCCTGATGCCTCTATATTCGTCGGGAGTGGCGCCGAAATAGTATTGCGCAGGTAATCTGTTGCGATCGAGTGAAGCCTCAGCTTCCTGCCACTCGTGCATGAGGCGATAGCGCAGCGGGGTTTTTTCTCCGAGCTTCGAACTTACATCTGAAGGGATCTCCTCGATAGGATGAACTTCATTGAGTGGGCCATTGTAAGGAGAGTGAGGTTCGACAAAAGCCACGAACAGGATGAAAGGCTCCCCAGAATAGCGTTGGATAAAATCGCAGGCGTGCTTTTCCAGGAACCTGGTCTTCGATAGCTCGATGGGTAGTCTGCTGATGAATCGTCGCGAGAAGGTTTCGTCGGCTCGATCTGGTTTGTGACCATGGGACACGAGGAAGCGGCTGTAGTCGCCGATATCTTCGGTCGAAATCCAATGCTGAAAACCTCGTTGTGGACTGGCATCATTACCGAGATGCCACTTTCCGAAATAGGCACTGGTGTAGTCAGCGACCAGCTCCGGCAGACACTTGAAGCAAGGCGGCAAAGCCACGCTGTTTCTGGTGCACCCGTTTTGATGCGGCCACGTCCCGGTCATGATCGATGAGCGGGAGGGGGTACAGACCGGATGCGTGATGTAGGCACGCTCGAAGACAACCGACTCAGCCGCCAGGCGCGCGAGATTGGGGGTATACTTTGGAGTGATCGTGTCAGCCCGTTGCTGATCGGGCAGGAAAACGACAAGGTTTGGCTTGCGCGGCGACGGCACGGCGCAGCTTCGTTGCACCGTATAGCCGCCGCAATGGCGCCCTTTCTTGCGCTTTACCGAAACGCTGCCTATTCGCGCGGTTTCGGAAGCCGAATGTCGACAGTGGTGCCGTTTCCGGGGACGCTCGAAAGCGAGATTTTGCCGTCGTGCGCTTCGACGACTGAGCGCGCGATGGCGAGCCCAAGGCCGGTACCTGCGTAATTGCCGTGAGTGACGAAAGGCTCGAACAGTTTCGGCAGCACTTCGGCCGGAATTCCCGCCCCGGTATCCGATATCCGAATGACTACCTGGTCCCGCACAAGGTCTGTCGTAATGGTAAGAATGCCGCCGCCGCGCATGGCGTCGCGCGAATTTTTGATCAGGTTCGCCAGGACGCGGATGAAGCGAGCGCGATCAATCTCAACATTTCCGTCGTAACGGATGTGTTTGACGAACTGGATATTTTTGCCCGGCAGCAAACGCAGCGATTGCGCGTTCAGCTCATCGAGCACTCCCCAGACAGAGACCAGTTGCTTGTGTAATTGCATGGAGCCGCGCGCGTAATCGAGCAACTCCTGCGTCATCGCCAGCATGCCATCGACCGCGCCATCGAGCATGCCGGTGAGTTCGCGCAGATGCGGATCATTCGTTTCGCTGGCGATTAAATCTGAGCAGCAGCGGACGATGCAAATTGGGTTTTTGAGGTCGTGAATGATGGAATTGGCCATGGAGCCAACGAGGGCGAGCCGCTCGTTGCGCATGACTTCGTTGATGAAATGCGAATTGACGCTACGCAGGTGTTCGCTCACCGAACGGAGAAAGTTGAGATGCATCCGGCTGGGGGCGAGCTCGAGGATGTGCTGGAAGGTTTCTTCCTTGACCGCGCCGAGGAGCGTCGGCTCAGCGGCCGTGGCCATGGCGGAATGCGGGGCGCGATTGAGCATGGCGAGCTCGCCAAAGAAATTACCGGGATGCATGTAGGCGAGCACCTGCTGATGGCCGGCACGGTCCTGGCGCGAGATTTTGACCGAACCTTCACCGACGAGGTAAAGCGAATCCCCGGCATCGCCTTCTTTGAAAACGATGTCGCCGCGGTCGAAATGGAGGATGTTCAGTTCGGGACGAATTTTCTCGAGCACATTGGATTCGATGCCTTCGAAAAGTCGATTGCGAGAGAGCTGATCGAATGCGGCCGGGCTTAGAGCTGAGCTCATAAGTGCGTGCTAATGAGCAGCCGGGATGCCGTCGCCGCAGGGAATTTGGGTGGTGGTGGAGCGACCGGTCACGGGCGCCCAATCAACCAGAGTGCTTGATGTCCTGCCGCTGTTGCGCGCGTTCAATCACCGACTCGGCTAGGGCCATGACATCACCAGAGGTGAATGGTTTGCCGAGAAATCCGGCAAGACCACCGCTCATCATGCGATCAAGGCGCTCGGTTTCGACGAAACCAGCCATAAGCACAACGTCGATGGCCGGCGAAATCTGGCGCAGACGCTGAAAAGTTTCCTCACCATCCATGAAGGGCATGGCCAGGTCGAGAAGCACGAGGTCGAAGGATTGCGGGCGGCGCCGAAAGATGTCGAGACACTCGAAGCCCGACTGGGCGGTGGCGACCTCATATCCAGATTGAGACAATAAATTTCCCATGAGCGTCAGCGCCATCGTTTCATCATCTGTCACGAGGATGCCGGGTTTGCGCGCGCCGGATTCTGGTGCGGGTGTGGCGACCGCCGGTTCCTGGAACGCCGGGTGAAGTATGACCTTGCCATTCGTCCCGCCGGCCCGTGCCACCAGTTGCGCTGCGACCTGCTCCGCGCGCTCGATGCTCGTGCGCAACATGGTGAAATATTTCTCGGACCCTTGCGCTCCTTCCCAGACGTTCTCGATCAGCGTGCTCGTGCCGGAGATGATCTGGAGGAGATTGTTCAACTCGCTCGCGACTTTTGATTCGAGGGTGGCATCGCGAGGATTGCCGTTGTCTAGATTTGTCATTGGCACGAAAAAGCGGCGGAAGCGCGGCTACAACTCAGCACTTGCAATGCCAGAGCAGCCCCGGCCAGCAACCGCGGCTACAGCTCAGCGCGGGCGCCCTGGGACTGCCTTGGCAGTCTCGGCTTGGCCCAGGCGTTTTTTTAATTTTTCGAAATGCGGCGAAGTATTGGCGTAGAAAGGGTATCGGCGTTCACTCGTTTTCGGCTGAAACCGCCAGTGCTTATACATCCAAAGCCAGGGCCCCGGCTTATTCCGGATCATCGGCTCGAAAGAATTCCAACATGCTTGCGCGATCTGTGTCGGCGTTGCATCTGCCGAAATCTCGATTCTCGGATGACAGACGACCCGATAATGCCCGTTTGGCAGCGGTTCGCAATGCGCGGGAATGATCGCGGCACCGGTGCGCTGATGCAGCCAGGCGTGCGCGAGTGTGACGCAGGTCTCCATGCCAAAACAATTAATAATCACGGCGGGCTGCGTCGGACGCACATTGAGATCGATGAGAATAGCCACGCGCCCGCCGCGGCGCAGAGTTTTGTAGAGGCGTACGATTGCGCCCTTGCGCGGAATGATCGTGTGCCCGGAGCGTTTGCGCGCGCGATGAATCAGCGGCTCGAGTTGCGAGTTTTTCTGTCGCTCGGCCACAATGTCGCCGGGGTAACCGAGAAATCCCATGGCAAGGCTGAGCCACTCGAAATTGCCGTAGTGAATCGAAACGGCAATGGCTGAGCGGCGCTCGCCCGAGTCGGCTTCGGCGCGTTCCAGTCCTTCGATCTCGATGTAGCGGCGAAAATTCTTCGGTGTCAGCCGCGAGCTCCACAAGAGGTCGATCAAAGTCGTCGCGAAGGTGCAATAAGAACGGCGAGCGATGGCGCGACGCTGTTTTGAGTCGGGGCCGAGCGCTGACTCGATGTTCGCCAGAGCGACCGCCCGGCCATTGCGGTCAAAAAAATAACCGAGTGTGCCGAGCAGCTGGCCGAGCAGGTAGCAGAGTGCCCGCGGCAAGAGCGGGACAATTGCCATGCCGGCCGCCAATGCCAGCCACTCCATTCGCCGACGAATTTTTTTTCTGCGATTCCGAGCGGTCATCCCGAGCGGAGCGAAGCGTAGTCGAGGGACCCGGTGGAATCTACCGGCACATTAAACGGCGCACGACCGTCCGGGATGATACGCTCCACCACATCTCGCCAAATGACGAAAACTGGCTATGCTTCTATTCCCCGATTTATGCAGCAGCTGGAGATTAGAAACTTAAGCGTCACCATCGAGCAGAACGAGATCATTCGCGATCTCGATCTGACTGTGGGCGTGGGCGAAGTTCACGCCATTATGGGACCGAATGGCTCCGGCAAGAGCACGTTAGCGAAGGTCATCGCCGGGCATCCCCATTACCAGGTGCGGAGCGGTGAGATACTAATGGACGGCCAAAACATTCTCGAGCTCGATCCCGACGAGCGCGCGCGCAAGGGACTTTTCCTCGCTTTTCAATACCCGAGCGAAGTGCCCGGGGTCACGATTGCGAACTTTTTGCGCGCGGCGGTGCAGGCGCGTTTGCCTGAAGGCGAAGAGCTGGAGGCGACAGACTATTACGCGAAGCTTTACGCGAAAATGGATTTACTCGAGATCGACCGCTCTTTCACTTCGCGCTCGGTCAACGAAGGCTTCTCCGGCGGGGAGAAAAAGCGCTGCGAGATTTTACAGATGGCGATGCTGGAACCGCGTTACGCCGTTCTCGATGAGACGGACAGCGGACTTGATATCGATGCGCTTAAGGTCGTGGCTAATGGCGTGAACTCGTTGCGCGGGCCGAACCTCGGAGTGCTTCTCATCACGCATTACCAGCGGCTGCTCAACTATATTGTTCCCGATTTCGTTCACGTGATGGTGCACGGTCGCATCGTGCGCAGTGGCGGCAAGGAGCTGGCGCTGGAGCTGGAGGAAAAGGGATATGACGGGACGCGGGAGCGCGCCGCGGAGCTGGCGCTGGCATGATTACTAGCACGAGCAGAAGGCAAACTTATGGCAACTGAAACTGAAAAATCAGCGGTCGATTTCGATCGCAGCATTGGGGATTTCCATTACGACGTCGCTTACAACTTCGACGCTGGAACGGGATTGAACGAAGGCGTGGTCAATTACATCTCCGACGTCAAAGCGGAGCCAGAGTGGGTTCACGAGTTCAGGCTGAAGGCGCTGAAAACATTCCAAAGCAAACCGATGCCGACGCATTGGGCCAGTGCCGATCTTAACGCGATCGATTTCGATAAAATCCGCTACTACCTCGCGCAGGGCCAGCGTCCGACACGCTCCTGGGACGAAGTGCCCGAAGATGTGAAGCGCACCTTCGAGCGTCTTGGTATTCCTGAGCAGGAACGCAGGTTTCTCGCCGGGGTAGAAGCGCAGTTCGACAGTGAAGCCGTTTACTCGAACATTAAGAAAGCAGTCGGCGAACAAGGTGTGATTTTCGTCGGCTCGACCGAAGGGTTGAAGGAGCATCCGGAGATTTTCCGGAAATGGTTCGGCAAAGTCATCCCGACCGGCGACAATAAATTCAGTGCGCTTAATTCCGCCGTCTTCAGCGGCGGCTCATTCATCTATGTGCCGCCGGGCGTGAAAGTGAAGCATCCGCTGCAGGCTTATTTTCGCATCAACGCCGAGAACTTCGGTCAGTTCGAGCGCACGCTCATCATCGTCGATGAAGGCGCGGAATTGACCTACATGGAAGGCTGCACCGCACCGAAGTTCAACACTGCGACATTGCACAGCGCGGTGGTCGAGCTCGTGGCCATGCCGGGGGCGAAGATCCAATACATTACGGTGCAAAACTGGTCGGCCAACGTTTTCAACCTCGTGACCAAACGCGGTCTCGCGCACGAGCAGTCCGAAATCAAATGGATCGATTGCAACATCGGATCGCGCCTGACCATGAAGTATCCCGGCGTCATCTTGAAGGGGCGCAAATCACGCGGCGAAGTGCTTTCCATAGCCCTCGCCAACAACGGACAGCATCAGGACACCGGCGCAAAAATGGTCCACGCCGCCGATGAAACGACTTCGAACATCATCTCGAAATCGATTTCCATCGGCACGGGCCGCGCCACCTACCGCGGCTTGGTGCACGTGCCAAAACACCTCAAGCATTGCAGGAACAACACCGAGTGCGACGCGCTCCTTATCAACTCCAGCAGCCGCACCGACACTTACCCGGCTATCACCGTGCGCGGCACCGGCAATTCGGTTCAGCACGAAGCCAGTGTCAGCCAGGTCAGCGCCGAACAGATTTTCTACATGCAGCAGCGCGGGCTGAGCGAAGGACAGGCCATGAGCCTGAGTGTAAACGGATTCGTCAACGATCTCGTCCGGCAATTTCCGATGGAATATTCCGTGGAGCTGAAGCGCTTGATCGAGCTGGAGATGGAAGGCTCGGTTGGATAGCTTGGCGCGCAGGACCCTGTAACGGCGGTCTGAGCCTGACTGAGTTAGCCGAAGTGACCGCAGTCTTCGTCTGGACAAATGAGCAACGACACAGCTTTGCTTGAGCCGGTGAAAGAAGAACGCACGGCCCCCAATCGCGGCCTGTTCGTCTCATCTTTTGCCGGGCGCGACGATTTGCCCGCCTGGTTCCGCGAGCAACAACGCCGCGGCTGGTCTGAGTTCTCGAACCTGCCGAATCCGACGCGCAAAGATCAGGCGTGGCGATTCTCCAATGTCGATGCGCTTGATCTGCGCCCATTCATCACCGGCGGAGCTTCCTCGGATGATGAACGTATCGAAATCCTCGAGCGGTCTATTCCTCTTCATGCGCAGACCGGCCGGCTCGTCTTCGCCGACGATCATCTTCTCGAACGCGACGCTCTTCCGGAATCGCTGCGTCAGGCTGGCGTCATCTTCCAACCACTCGAACGCGCGCTCATTGAGCATGAAGATCTGGTGCGAAAACATTTCATGGCGCAGCCGGCCACGCTCGGTTCGGCCAAATTCACGGCGCTGCATAGCGCTCACGTACGCGCGGGTGCTTTCGTTTATGTCCCACGCGGCGTCGAAGTCGAAGTGCCGATCGAAGTGTTCCATTGGCTCAGCCGGGATAACTCAGCCGTGTTTCCGCATCTGCTCCTGGTCGCAGACGCGATGTCGAAAGTCACTGTGATCGAACATTTTCGTTCGCTGAACGAGAAAACCTACGGCTTCGCCTGCGGCGTCAATGACCTGATCGCGGGCCGCGGTGCCAGCGTTAAATACGTTTGTGCGCAGCAGTGGAACGAGAAGGTCACGGCGTTGCAGATCAATGCCACCGCCGTCGAACGCGACGCTTCGGCCATGAGCTTGAATCTGCATCTGGGCGGCGCCTATTCGCGTTTTGAAAGCCTTAGCCGGCTCGTCGGCGAAGGCGCGCGCAGTGATCTGCTCGCCGTTGCGGTCGCGCACGGAGAACAGGAATTCGACGCCCGCACTTTGCAGGACCACGCCTGCCCGCACACGACGAGCGATTTGCTTTATAAGAATGCCCTGAGCGATCGCGTCCGCACTACTTTCGGCGGTCTCATTCGCGTCGAGCCGCACGCCCATTTCACCGATGCTTACCAGACAGTGCGCAATCTTCTGCTCAGTGATGACGCCGAGGCCAATTCCATGCCCGGCCTGGAAATTCTGGCTGATAACGTGAAGTGCAGTCACGGCGCCACCAGCGGCCAGGTTGACGAAGAGGAAATGTTTTATCTCCGCTCGCGTGGCATTCCGCCAATCGTCGCGCAGCAATTGGTTGTGACCGGATTTCTCGATGAGGTGATTGCGCGTTTGTCAGACAAGGTCATTGGCGATCACCTGCGCGATCTCATTGCAAAAAAGTTTCGCCGCGCTCGCTCATAGAACTAACTGCACATCTTGGCGTGTCATCCTGAGCGAAGCAAAGCGGAGTCGAAGGATCCCGCGGAACTTACGGAACTTACTTAAGGTAGCGCGACGGGATCCCTCGGCTTCGCTCCGGATGACGCGGAAGCCAAAATTCGTTGCGCAGCGGCCTGGGGCGACCTACTCTGTTTGTCCCGGTCGTCGACCTATGGATGTAAGCGGAACAATCAGCGCGATTCTCGGACAGAAAGGTGCGCAAATTTTCTCCATCGCGCCCGATGCGATGGTCTTTGAAGCGATCCAGATGATGGATGCGAAGAACGTGGGCGCGCTCCTCGTCACGCGCGACAGCGAATTACTGGGCATCATTTCCGAGCGCGATTACACGCGCAAAGTTTTCTTGCGCGGCAAACATTCGCGGGAAACGCGTGTGGAAGAGATCATGTCGAAAAATCTCACCGTCACCGCCCCGAACGAGCCGGTGGAAAATTGTCTCCGCATGATGACGGAGCGGCACATCCGGCACCTGCCGGTGGTGGAAAACGAGAAGCTCGTCGGCCTCATCTCCATCGGAGACTTGGTCAAGCACGTCATTTCGTGTCAGAGCGCGACCATCGCTCACCTCGAGAGCTACATTCACGGCGGCGGTTATAGCTGATTTCTGTAGCGACGGTCTATGACCGCCATTGGTCCGACGACTGTGATTCAACAAGAGCGGGACTGAAATCAAACGCGGGCGCCGCCCTTGTCATGTCGAGCGTAGTCGAGACATCTCGAAATTATTCCGCTTTGGACAGAGAGTTGGAGATTCCTCGGCTCCGCTCCACTTCGCTCGGAATGACAAAGGCAGTTTCACCGTGAACAATTGTTCGCACGGCACGACCTTTTAATCTCCACCCGCCAAATGGTGTGTTGCGCGAGAGCGATTGGAATTCGCTCGATTGCACCGACCATTCCATTTCTGGATCAATTAGTGTCACGTCCGCGCTCGCTCCGACCGAAAGAGTTCCCGCATCGATCTTCAACAGCCTTGCCGGTTCCACCGTGAACATCTCGATCAGTCGATTGATGGAAATCGCTTCCTGTTTATGCACGAGGATGTCGATGAATAAGCCGAGCTCCGTCTCGAGTCCCACAATCCCAAACGGCGCCTTGTCGAATTCGACCTCTTTCTCGAATGCGGCGTGCGGCGCGTGATCGCTGCACAAAATCGTAAGCGTGCCGTCGCCAATTCCTTTTATCACCGCATCGACATCGCGCTGACTGCGCAGCGGCGGATTCATTTTGAAGCTGGTGTCGAACTGCTCGATCGCAGCGTCAGTGAGCGCAATGTGATGTGGACAGGCTTCGCCGGAAATACGCACGCCGCGTGCGCGCGCCTCACGCAGGAGCCGCACGCTCCCGGCCGCGCTGATGTGCTGGCAATGAATGTGATGATCGCACAGCTCCGCCAGTAAAATATTCCGCATGACAATCGCCTCTTCGCCTGCCGCCGGCCAGCCGGGCAATCCCAAAAGCGTGCTCCATTCACCTTCATTCACGACTCCGTCACCGACGAGATCGTAATCCTGGCAGTGATCGAGCACTGGCACGCCGACCATGCGGGCATATTCGACCGCGCGCCGCATCAGCTCGTGATTCTGAATGCAGTGACCGTCATCGGTGATGGCGACGACGCCGTTTTGCGCGAGCGAGCCGATAGGAGCGAGTTCTTCGCCCGCGAGATTCTTCGAAATGGCACCAGCGGTCCGGACATTGATGCAAGCGGTATCGCGCGCGCGATCTTTTATCCAGGTAATGGTGGAGGCGCTATCTGCCACCGGCGAGGTGTTCGGCATGCAGACAATGGTGGTAAACCCGCCGGCAGCGGCGGCCCGGGCGCCACTCGCGATCGTCTCTTTCCAGGAAAATCCCGGCTCGCGCAGATGAACGTGCATGTCGATCAAACCGGGCGCCACGATCAAGCCATGGGCCGCGATCATCTCATTAATGCGCCCTTCGATTGCAGATCCTTCTGCGATCAGACCATCGACCATGAACAGATCGGCAACTTCGTCACGGCCATTTGCTGGATCGATGATCCGCCCGCCTTGGATTACGGTGACGCTCACGCCGCGATCCCTCCGCACAAATAGAGAACAGCCATGCGCACAGCCAGGCCGTTCGTCACCTGATCGAGGATCACGCTCTGGTTGCCATCGGCCAACTCGCTATCAATTTCGACCCCGCGATTGATTGGCCCCGGATGCATGATCAGACAATCGGGCTTCAACAATTTTGCGCGCTCCTTGGTTAGACCGAAGAGCCGGATGTATTCGCCCAGCCCGGGGAAATATTCCTTACGCTGACGCTCGTGCTGGATGCGCAGCAGGTTCACCACGTCCGCCTGCGGCAGCACAGCCTCGAGGTCGTGCGTGACGGTTACTCCCAATTTTTCGAAATCGCCTGGCACCAACGTACTCGGGCCGACGAGGGTGACGCGTGCGCCGAGTTTGGTCAAAGCGAAGATATTTGAGCGGGCCACGCGACTAAAAAGAATGTCGCCGACGATGGCAACATTGAGGCCTTCGATGCGCGGCTTGCGTTCGCGAATGGTATAAAGATCGAGCAGACCCTGTGTCGGATGCTCGTGCGCGCCGTCGCCAGCGTTAATGATGCTTGCACGCACCCGTTGGGCGAGGAACTGCGGCGCGCCGGCTGAGCCGTGACGCAGCACAATAATGTCGACGTGATTGGCTTCGAGAATTTTGGCGGTGTCTTTGAGAGTCTCGCCTTTAGTCAGGCTGGAAGTGCTGGCGGAAATATTGATGACATCGGCGCTCAGGCGCAGCGCGGCCAGTTCGAACGAGGTGCGAGTTCTTGTGCTTGGTTCGACAAAAAAATTAACTAATGTTTTCCCGCGCAACGCCGGCACTTTCTTAATTTCACGAGTGCCCACTTGCTTGAAAGCATCCGCCGTTTCGAGAACAAGATTGATTTCGTCCGCGGAAAGCTCTCGCAGGCCAAGGAGATCTTTGCGATTCCAGCGCGTATTCATGAATGCTTAACGCGACATGTCTTTGTCATTTTGACGCTCTTCTTACGAGCCAGACGCCTTCTTCTTCGCCACCGAGAACGAGTCGCACTCGCTCGTTCTCCGCCGTCGGCAAATTTTTTCCGACATAATCGGCGCGAATGGGCAACTCGCGATGACCCCGATCGATGAGGACAACGAGTTGAATTTTGGCTGGCCGACCAAAGGATGTGACTGCATCCATGGCCGCGCGAACGGTGCGGCCGGTAAATAAGACGTCATCGACAATAATGACGGTGCGATTCTCCAGCGGCAGCGGCAAGGTCGAAGCTTGCACGACAGGCAGTTCAGCGCGCGTGCCCACGTCATCGCGATGCATCGCCACATCAATGACGCCAAGCGCAGGCCTCACTTTCCCGATGGCGAAAATGTTTTGGGCAATTCTTCGCGCCATTTCATTGCCACGCGAAGGGATGCCTGCGAGAACGACCTGCGCGAGGTCGGCGTTTCTCTCTACGATTTCGTGGGCGATCCGGCGCAGGGCACGAGCGATCGCTTCACCGTCCATGACCAGGACGGAAGAGTCAGGGTTTGTCTCGGGGTTGTTCATTTTCCTTCGCGATCTCGCGGGACCGCATTAAAGGAACCGTGGAGTTAAGCGGCAACTGCTGCCATGCCGCGGCCCTCCTTTAATCGTTTCTGTCGCCAGTTCGAGCGATGTTTCACAATCCAGTCGAGCAGCGCTTTTTCAAAACCGATGTCGGAGCCGGCTTTTTCGCTCTCGATCCATTTGTGTTTCAAAATCTCTTCCCGCTCGGCCAGGAACTCCTTATAAAGCACCGAGTTTTTGACGAACTCTGTTTCGTCATCGGGGGTCACGCGCCTTTTATCCATAAAAACAGGGGATTGGTCAATCTGCCAAATGTTTGACGTAGCATCGGCCATACCTATTTAACACCGGGGCGCCGGCGTTTGGCACAAGCGCCATACAAGGGACGACCCATACGGCGGCTTGCAAATTGCGCAGTTTGGTGTTCATTCCCCGCTTCGCAGCGAGTTTGTAACTGTTGCGCCGTTGGTCCCTGGGTTTCCGTCGCTTGACGCGAAGCTTCACTCGCCAGGGGGAACCCGGTGCTGGAGGAAATGCCGATTGTCGATTTGTGATTGCCGATTGATTAGCACGCGAAACGTGTGTCTTGAGAAATCGGAAATCGAAGTTCGGAAATCGGAAATTTAAGTCATGCCCATTCGTTACGGTCGGTTTGAAATGCCCAAGACACTCTCCAAGGAGGAGAAGGTGTCGACGGAAACTTACGCGAAGTTTGTCGCGGAGCCTTTTGAAGCGGGTTACGGCCACACCGTAGGGAACTCGCTTCGGCGTGTGCTTCTTTCTTCGTTGGAAGGCGCAGCGATCACGGCCGTAAAAATCACCGGTGCTCAACATGAGTTCGCCACCTTGCCCGGAGTGGTCGAAGACGTCACCGATATCGTTCTCAATCTCAAGCGAGTGAAATTCAAAGCGGTCGATCACGAGCCGCGTCAGCTTTCACTCAGTGTGAACAAGGAAGGCGAAGTCACCGCCGGCGACATTCAGCTTGTGCAAGGCTATGAAGTTTTGAATCCCGATCAGATCATCTGCACGCTGGAGAAGAAACACAAATTCGACGCGGAACTCGAAGTGCGCGTCGGTCGTGGTTTCGCCACCGGGGAAGAGAACAAGCGCGCCGATCAACCGATCGGTTTGATCCCGATTGACTCTATCTTCTCGCCCGTCACGCGCGTGAAGTATGCGGTGGAAAATACCCGCGTCGGCCAGCGAACCGATTACGACAAGCTCATCCTCGAACTCTGGACTGATGGCCGTCTCACCCCTGATGACGCGCTGCTTCAATCCTCCGCCATTTTGCGCCATCACCTAGATGTCTTCGTCAACTTCAACGAAGACGTCATCGAATTCGACGAAACGCCGGCCGGCGTCAGCGAAGAAAACATGAAGCTGAAGAAGCTTCTCAATATGAGCGTGAATGAGATCGAGCTCAGTGTGCGCGCGGCGAATTGCCTCAATAACGCCAACATCACCACGGTGGGTCAGTTGGCGCAGAAGACCGAAGCGGAGATGTTGAAGTATCGGAATTTTGGGAAGAAGTCGCTTAACGAGATTAAGGATAAACTGACGGCGCTGGGACTCGGGCTCGGAATGAAGTTCGATATGGGTCTGGTGGAAACGCCGGTGGCGGGCGTCGACGGCGCCAGCGCCAATGGTGCGAGCGAGGAGTAATCGAGCTCGTTATCTGAGATGAGACACCAGAAAAAGACGGTCAAGCTGGGCCGCAAGGCTGCGCACCGAAAAGCATTGCTCGCGAATCAGGTTTGCAGCTTGATCGAGCATTACCGCATCCGGACGACGCTTGCCAAGGCCAAAGCAGTGCGGCCGCTGGCGGAAAAAATGGTGACGCTTGGTAAGAATGGTTCGCTGCACGCCCGGCGGACTGCCTTTGCCGTGCTGCGGCAAAAAGATGCGGTCAAGAAACTGTTCGACGACATCGCGCCCCGCAGCGCGGATCGCAACGGCGGTTACACCCGCATCGTCAAGCTTGGTCAACGCAAGAGCGATTCTGCGCTGGTAGCTTATCTGGAATGGGTCGATGCGGCCATCGTCATTGAGGAAGAGCCGGAAGAGAAGGAAACGACGTCGCGCAAGGCCAGGAAAGAAGAAGCAAGCGAGAAGAAATCGAAGAAACAAGCGGCGTCGGCCTAGCGCGCAACGCTTGTTACCGGCGTAGGAAATAAGCGCTGCGATCCTGTGTTCCATTTCCGGGACGGGGATTTCCCAAGTGCGGAATGAATTCGCATTCCGAAATTCTTAGGGAAAAATATAAATCAAACCAATTCAGTTATTTATAGCGCGCAAAAATTACGTGGCACAGCGAGTGCATAAGGCAAGGCAACCTTATGAATACTCACAAATCAAACACCTACGATCTCGTCATCGAATCGGAATCAGAAGATAGAAGCCGCACCGTGATTGAGACATTGATCTACACGATCTTCATCTTGAGCGCGGTGATTTCGATCTTTCAGGTGGCAGCTCAACCCGTCGTCGTCCCCGGTCACGTCGTTGGCAAACACCTCGTCTCGCAGATCGCAAAAGCTGGCTAACGAGATTTAGCTGGCATGTTGCTGTCGGACCTGCGTTACGCGCTGCGAATGCTGGCGAAACAGCCGGCGTTCACCGCTATCGCCGTGCTCACGCTTGCGCTCGGCATTGGCGCTAACACCGCCATCTTCAGCGTCGTCAATGCCGTTCTTTTGCGACCACTGCCTTATCCGCAGTCGGACAGGCTCGCGCTCATCCGCGAGCGCACCAATATCTTCGATTCCGGTTCCGTAAGTCTGCCGAATTATCTCGATTGGCGGGCTGGGCAGCGCAGCTTCACTGATCTCGCGCTTTTACGCCGCGGCGACGCCAACTTGTCCGGCGCAGCTAGCGACGCGGAAGCGGAGCGCGTCGGCGCCGCCCGCGTCACCTACAATTTCCTTTCCGTCCTCGGCGTCGCGCCAGCATTCGGGCGAGATTTTCGCGAGGCGGACGATGTTCCGCACTGCAAGAAAGTGGCGCTCATTTCCGATGGATTATGGAAGCGTCGCTTTGGCGCTTCGCGCGGCGTTCCCGGTCATTCCATTATGCTCGATGGGGTCGAGCGCGAGATCATTGGCGTACTTCCGCCGAACGTGAAACTGCCGCGACAAGCGCAGATTTACATTCCGCTGGAAGACTTGCGCGGGGACAAGGATTACCTCCAGCGCGGCAATCACCCCGGCTTTTCCGCGCTTGGCCGCCTCAAATCCGGCGTCACTCTGACTCAGGCGACTTCCGATCTCAACGCCATCGCGGCTGAACTCGATCGCCGTTATCCCGATTCCAACACCGGCCGTCGCGTCAATGCCATGATCTTGCTCGATTCATCAGTGAAGGATTACAAGCACGGCGTTTCGCTCCTGCTGGCCGCGGTTGGCTGCGTCTTGTTAATCGCTTGCGCCAACGTGGCGAATTTGCAGCTCTCGCGCGCGCTCGGGCGTGAACGCGAACTGGCCGTGCGCGCGGCTCTGGGCGCGAGCCGCCGGCAGCTTGCCATGCAGGTGTTTGTCGAAAGTGCGCTTCTTGCCCTCTTCGGCGCCATCGCCGGTGTGCTTTTCTCGCTTTGGGGACTTGATGCGATCAAAGCCGTCTCGCCCGGGGGCACGGCGAGTTTTGCACCTTCGGACGCGACGCGTTTCCAGGATGCGCATCTTGATCTAGGAGTCCTCGCTTTCACCGCTGCGGTGGCCGTAGGGGCCGGAGTGCTCGTCGGTATCTGGCCGGCTTTTCGTGTCTCGCGCAACGCGTCGCTCACTCTTTCGTTGCACGAAGGGAGCCGCGGCACGAGCGACGGTGCGCAGCGCCAACGCGTCCGCTCGGGGTTGGTGGTGGCGCAGGTCGCGCTCGCCTTGCTTCTTCTCGCCGGTGCGGGATTAACTCTGGAAAGTTTTAGAAATGCCCAACGCGCGCCGCTCGGTTTCAACCCTGAAAACACTCTCGTCGCGGACGTGTTGTTGCCGAAGGTGCGTTACGATTCGGACGAAAAAGTTGCGCGATTCAATAACCAGCTCGTGGAACGCGTCCGCGCGCTCCCCGGCGTGGAAGCAGCCGCCCTTGGCTCGAACATTCCCTTTGATGATAACGAATGGGATAGCTCCTTCCACATCACGGGCACGCCGCCGATTCCGCCCGGAGAAGAACCGGAGGCTGAGATCAACGCTGTCACGCCCGATTACTTTCGGCTCATGCGCATGCCGCTGTTGCGCGGACGCGCATTCAACGCCGATGATCGCGCCGGACAACCGCGCTCTGTCATCATCGATGAAACTTTGGCGCAGAAATATTTTCCGGGCAAAGACCCGATCGGCCGGCAGATCGATGACAATCAATCAGACGATAAGAATCCGCCGCCGCTGACAATCGTCGGCGTAGTGCCGCGCACCCGCAACGAGGCACCCGGCGAAGACAACGTCGAGCAGTATCGCTGGGTGCAAATGTATTTCAGTGCGGAGCAGAGGCCGACTCGCGGCAACATGCTCATGGTACGGGTGAAATCAGGCGATCCGCTCGCGCTCGCGCCTGCGATCAAACGGGAACTACAGGCGCTCGATCCCGACCAGGCGTTTGCCGACATTTCTACCATGGAAAACAACGTCGGGAAAAGCCTTGGCTCACGTCGCATGATGATGTCGCTGCTGGCTTCTTTCGCCGTCATCGCCCTCGCGCTCGCCAGCGTCGGCCTCTACGGCGTCATGGCGCTGACCGTAACACAAAGGACGCGTGAGCTCGGGATTCGTCTCGCGCTCGGCGCGCAACGCGCGGACGTTTTCCGGCTCGTCCTCACGCACGGAATGCTGCTCGTTTGCACCGGCCTCATCATCGGTTTTCTCGCGGCCATCGGTGCAGGGCGCGGATTGCAAAGCTTGCTTTACGGCGTCGGCGGATTCGATCCGGCGGCGTTGAGCATCGCGCTTTTCTCACTGGCCATCGTCGCGCTCATCGCCTGCTGGTTGCCGGCGCGGCGCGCTACGCGCGTCGATCCCATGGTGGCGTTACGCGCCGAATGAACGCATGAAGAATTTTCTCCAGGATTTGCGTTATGCCACGCGCATGTTGCGCAAGAATCCTGGTTTTACCGCCATCGTCGTTGTCGCGCTCGTCGGTTCTCTCGGGCTAACGAGATTAATTTCCACACTACTTTTCGGCGTCAGCTCCACCGACGCCGCCATGCTCCTTGTCCTGATTGCGCTCCTCGCCTGTTGGTTGCCCGCCCGGCGCGCTACGCACGTCGATCCCGTCATCGCCTTGCGCACCGAATAAAAACTTATGCAGAACATCCGTCTCGCTTTTCGCGCTCTGGCCAAACAGCCGCTCTTTACGGGCATCGTCGTCGTCACTTTTGCCCTCGGCATTGGAGCCAACACGGCTGTCTTCAGCGTCCTCAACGCCGTGGTGCTGAGGCCGCTCGCGTTTCGTCAGCCGCAAAATTTGGTCGAACTCCAGCTCTATGACATGCGCGCCGGGGCGGAGAGTGGAAGTGGTTCCTCCGTTTCGTATCCGGATTTTGAAGATTGGCGCGCGCAGAATCAGGTCTTCGATCGCGTCGCCGTTTACACCAACCGAAGCCTGACCTTGACCGACGGGAAACAGGCCACGCACGTCGTCGGTGAAGCAGTCTCCGGCGAACTGTTCAATCTGCTCGGCACGGCGCCATTACTTGGCCGTAGTTTTACTGCCAAGGAAGACGAGGCGGGAAATCGCGGCGTCATTTTGGGATACGGCTTATGGCAGACGCGCTTCGCTGGCGACGGGTCGGTCGTGGGCAAATCCATTACGCTCGACGGGCAAAGTTATCAGGTCGTGGGCGTGATGCCGAAAGATTTTGCGTTCCCGCTCGGGCGCGACAACGTCCCGACGGAACTCTGGACTACGGTCGCGGTCTTGCGCGAAACGACCGACGGCTCGGCGCCCATGACGGCGCAGCGAGGAAACGATTTTCTGAGCTGCATCGCCCGTTTGAAAACCGGCGTCTCGCTCGCGCAAGCGCAGGCCAACATGGATACGATCAGCGCGACGCTGCGCCGGCAATATCCGGATTCAAATTCCAATTTTAACGTGCGCGTTCTCCCCCTGCGCGACGCCATCGTCGGCGAGGCTCACTCTGCCTTGATGATGCTCACAGCCATGGCCGCATGCGTCGGGCTGGTCGCATGCGTCAACGTCGCCAATCTGCTCCTGGCACGTTCGGTCTCGCGACAAAAGGAGATCAGCATCCGCGCGGCGCTGGGAGCTGGTCGCTGGCACATCGTTAAACAATTGTTAACGGAAAGCGCGCTGCTCGCCGGCACCGGCGGCCTTGCCGGACTAATCATGGCTGTTTGGGCGCTCGATTCGCTCAAACGATTTCTGCCCGCGAACATTCCCCGCATCGATCACATTTCGCCGGATGCGCGCGTCCTTGCCTTTACCGGTGCGGTCAGCATTCTTGTTGGAATACTGGCCGGGCTGTTGCCGGCATGGCGCGCATCTCATCCGAATATCGTCGGCTCTCTCAACGAAAGCGCGCGCGGTTCAAGCGAAGGCGCGCATGGCCGACGCATTCGCTCCGGTCTCGTTGTCGCCGAAATCGTGCTCGCGCTCATGCTGCTCTCGAGCGCGGGCCTGCTCGTGGAAAGTTTTCTGCGTCTGCAAAAAGTTCCGCCCGGGTTCGACGCGGCGAATGTGATGACGGCGAGAATCGCGTTGCCCGATGCGACTTATGGAAAGCCCGCCCAAGCCGCCACCTTTTACGACAAACTGCTCAAGCGAGTCTCGCAATTGCCGGGCGTTACCTCCGCCAGCGCCGCCTGGTGGATTCCACTGAGCGGGAGCGAAGTTCAGCTCACTATGGATATTCAGGAACGGCCCCTTCCAAAAGGCCAGCAACCCGCCGTGCAGGTCAACGTCGTTGGTTTGGATTTCTTCAAGACCATGCGCGTGCCGCTCTTGCGTGGGCGCGACTTCACTCCGAGCGACGATATCAACGCCCCCTTTGTCGTCGTGGTAACGGAAAGCTTCGCCAAACAATTCTTTCCCGGCGAAGATCCCATCGGCAAACGCATCGCTCCCAGCGGATCGGTCGCTCCGGGGGAGCCGCCGGTGCGCGAGATCGTCGGCGTCGTCGGCGACATCCATCTAACAAGTCTTAGATCAGCCGCGCAGGCGCAGATTTACATGCCGCATCAGCAGTTCGCCATCGGCGGCATGTCGCTTCTCGTCCGCAGCAAGACCGATGGACGTTCGCTCACAGCAGCGTTGCACAATGTTGTTTCCGAGTTCGACAAGGATGTGCCGCTCTACCGGCCGCGGGTTCTAACTGACTACGTCGCGTCATCCATCGCCCAGCCGCGTTTCAACGCCATCCTTGTCGCGCTCTTTGCCGGCCTCGCCCTCCTTCTTGCCGCCGCCGGAATCTTCGGCGTCATGAGCTACGCCGTCACGCAGCGCACACATGAGATCGGTATTCGCCTCGCTCTCGGCGCGCAGCGCAGCCACGTTCTGCGTCTCATTTTCGGCGAAGGCATGCGTCTGGTCGCGATTGGCGTCGCCCTTGGCATCGCCGCCGTCTTCTTGATGAGCCGATTGTTAAGAAGCCTTCTCTTCGGAATCGGCGCGACGGATTTGCCCACCATCTTCGTTGTCACAACCGTCCTCGCCTTGTCCGCCGTTGTTGCCTGCTGGTGGCCGGCGCGACGCGCGAGCGTTGTCGACCCCATCGTCGCTTTAAGGAACGAGTAACATGAACACGATCCTCCAGGATTTTCGTTTTGCCTTGCGCATCCTGGCGAAGCAACCCGCCTTCACCGCGGTCGCCGTTCTCACCCTCGCCCTCGGCATCGGCGCAAACACTGCCATATTCACCGTCGTCCACGCGGTCCTGCTTGCGCCTCTTCCGTACCCGGATGCAGATCGCATCGTGGCCGTGCAGCAACGTAATCTGCAGCAAAACCTGAGCGGACAGGGTTTGGCGCCAGCGGGTTTCCGCGCCGTCGAGAAACAGATCAGTTCGTTCGAGAGCATCGCCGCCGGTCGCTACAATTACGACAACCTGACTGGTGTCGAGAAACCAACTTCACTCACCGGTAACCTTGTGACGCAGGATTATTTCAAGGTGTTGGGCGAGAAGCCGCTCATCGGTCGCACGTTCACGCGAGAGGATGCGGCGGGCAATGCCACGCCCACGGTCGTGCTCAGTTACCAGCTTTGGCAAAAGCAATTTGGCGGCCGGCGCGAGCTCGTCGGCGCAACGATCACTCTTGACGATGTCGCCCACGAAGTCATCGGGGTGATGCCGCGCACTTTCAAAGATCCTTTTAACATCTCTTCTCTCTGGCGCGTTTTCGCGAACGAGGGCGGTGAAAACTTTGTCGCCGCGTCCCGTTATTGGAGCGTGATCGGCCGCATCAAGCCCGGCGTCGCTGCATCTACCGCGCAGGCGGAATTGGATACCATCAGCGCGCGCCTGGGTGAGAGCGATCCGAAATTCTACAAGGGATGGGACTTCACTTTATCTCCGCTGCGCGATCAGGTCGTCGGCAATTACCGGGAAGGTTTGCTTCTCGTTATCGGCGCGGCGTTGCTCGTATTGCTCATCACATGCGCGAACGTTGCCGGCCTGCAATTTGTGCGCGCTTCCACCCGCCAGCGTGAGGTCGCGATCCGCCTCGCGCTTGGCGCCAGTCGCGCTGCCATCGCGCGTGGTCATTTGATCGAATCGCTCCTGCTCGTCATCGTCGGTGGCCTTCTCGGAGTCTTGCTGGCTGGTTGGGGCTTGGACGCGCTCCTGGCAAGTCTTTCTCGCGACTGGATTCCACGCAGTGACGAAATCGCTCTGAATGCACAGGTGTTGCTCGTCACCGGCGTAACCGCATTGCTCACCGGACTCATGTTTGGTCTCTATCCGGCGTGGCGTGCGACCAGGATCGATGCCATCGATTCGTTGCGCGATGGAAGCAAAGGCTCCGCTGGTCTGCAATCGGTCCGGCTTCGCGGCGCGCTGGTCGTCGCGCAAATCGCGCTCACCATGGTTCTCCTGGTCTGTGCCGGGCTGGTCTTGAAAAGCTTCGCCGCCATCACCGGAGTAAATCCCGGCATTCAGATTGAGAACACGCTAAGCATGGTCATCACGCTCGCCCCGACTCGCTACGACACCGGGCAAAAGCGCTCCGATTATTATCGCCAGCTCCTCGAGCGCGTCGGCGCCATCCCCGGAGTAGAAGCGGCCGCGTTCACCGAAACAATGCCCTTCACCTGGGGCATCCCTGCGACTTTTTCAGTACAGGGTTCATCCGACGACGCGACGAAATTGCCGCCCGCTTTTTACGATTCCGTGAGTCCTTCATTTTTTACGACGCTGCATATTCCGCTCCTGACCGGGCGCACCTTCGCCGAAACGGATGAAAGCAAAGCGCCGAAGGTCGTTGTTCTCAGTCAATCGGCCGCAAAGAAATTCTTCCCCGGCGACGACGCGATCGGCAAGCGCCTCACCCTTCCGCCGACTCCGCAGCAGCCCAATCCGCAGCCGCTTGAGATCATCGGCGTCGTCGGCGATGTGCCGCGCAATGGTCTGGACGCGGCCACGCCCTGCCAGGTCTACGCCTCGTTAGATCAACGCGGCTGGCCGTTCGCCACTCTTCTCGTGCGTTCCCCGCTTCCGGTCGATACGATGTCGCAAACGGTCCAGCGCGCCATCTGGGCCTTCAATCCAGAGCAGACAATCTCCGAAGTCGCGCCGGTGCGGACTTTAGTGAAACGGACCCTCACCCAACCGCAGCTTTACCTCACCCTCTTCAGCCTGTTTGCCATGCTTGCGCTGCTGCTGGCAGCGGTTGGTCTCTACGGCCTGATCGCTTACGGGGTTTCCCAACGCACCCGTGAATTCGGCATCCGCTTCGCTCTTGGCGCGCAGATTGGTGACGTCATCCGTCTCGTATTAGGCCAGGGAGCCAGACTCACCGCCGTCGGTCTGGTCCTTGGACTCGTGGCCGCGGCCGGAGTCGCGCGGCTTATGGAAACGCTTCTCTTCCATACTACCGCTTACGACCCGATGGTCTTCGGCGGCGTGATCGTCACCCTCGGCTTGATTGCTTTCCTTGCTGCACTGCTCCCAGCCATCCGCGCCACCAGAACAAATCCCGTCCAAGCCTTGCGGGCTGAATAACAATCGAAATTCTATGAACGATCTCCGCTTCTCCCTTCGCATGCTGGCGAAACAGCCGGCCTTCGCCGCCATCGCCATACTCACACTCGCTTTCGGCATTGGCGCCAACACCGCAATCTTTAGCGTGGTCAACGCGGTTCTGCTCGCGCCGCTGCCGTACCCAAACGCCGATCGCATCGTTGTCATCAGCGAGATCAATAAGCAGATCGGGCCGCAATCGTCCTTCTCGCTTTCGTTACCCGATTATCTCGACTGGCGGCGTGATAATACGGTTTTCGAAAATCTCGCCATCAGCCGGCTTGATTCACTGAACTTGAGCGGCGTTCCGGGTCGAGCGGCCGAACGCGTCAGCGCCGCTTTCGTGACTGCAAATTTTTTCAAAGTCATCGGTCTCGCTCCCGAACTTGGCCGCACCTTCAGCGAGGAGGAAGATAAATCGGGGGGACCGCGACTGGCTGTCATCAGTGATCGGCTCTGGGAACGCGTTTTCCAAAGAGACCACAGTGTCGTCGGCCGTGCCGTCGATTTTCAGGGGCGCCTTTTTACCATCGTGGGCGTCATGCCGTCGCAAATGAATTCGCCGCAGGACACCGAGGTCTGGTTTCCGATCATGCGCCGGGCCGATAACGCGGCGTGGCAGGATCGCAAGAACCATCCCATGCTCGTCGGCTGGGCCCGGCTCAAACCTAACATCAGCCTCGACCAAGCACGCTCGGAAATGCGCACGATCGCGGCTCGCATTGAGAAACAGTTTTCGGACGTGAACGAAAACACAACCGCGCTCGTCACTCCGCTGCTGGAAAATCTCATTGGAAAATATCGGGTGAATCTGGGGTTGCTGCTCGGCACGGTCGTACTCGTCCTTCTGATTGCATGCGCTAATCTGGCAAATCTTTTTGCCGCTCGAGGCGCGACGCGGGCCCGCGAATTTGCTATCCGGGCCGCAGTGGGCGCGAGCCGCGCGCAAATCATTCGGCAACTTCTGATCGAAAGTCTTGTCGTCTCCATGCTTGGCGGCACGCTTGGATTTCTTTTCGCCCTTTGGGGTCGCGACTTGCTGGCGTTCCTTGCGCCGCAAGGCATCGAGCGCTTCCAGCATGTGCATTTCGACGCACGCGTTCTCGGGTTCACTTTCGTTCTCACTTCGATCACGAGCCTGTTTTTCGGTCTCTGGCCGGCCTGGCAAAGCTCCCGCGCCGATGTGCAGCTGGCCCTGAAAGCGGGCGCCCATGGCAGCTCCGATACCAAGGCAACACGGCGCACGCGCGACTGGCTTGTTATCGTCGACGTTGCCTTAACCCTTGTTCTGCTCAGCTCAGCTGCGCTCGTTTTAAAAAGCTTCGCTCAGCTGCAATCGGTTTCGCTCGGTTTCGAGCCGCGTAATCTCATCTCGGCCCGGATCGATCTTCCGTACACGACCTATCAAGGCGCGGATAAGATTGCCGCCTTCACCCGGGCGCTCATGGACAAAGTTTCGGCCCTCCCTGGCGTAAAAGACGTCGCCATCGGTTCTAACTCGCCGTTGCTTGTCGGCTGGCAGGTCAATTTCGTGCCGGAAGGGCGGCCCATCCCGCCGCCAAGCCAGCAACCGAACGCGGACATCGAAGTGATCGCGGGCGACTACTTCCGCGCGCTCGGTGCGACGCTCCTGCGTGGCCGTAACTTCAATGAGCGCGACACTAAACAGTCGCCCCTCGTCGTCATTATCGACCAGGCGCTGGCCGAGCAATATTTCCCCGGCATCGATCCGATCGGCAAACGGTTGTTCTCCGCCCCGTTTAGCGAAGGAGACGAAACGCGCTGGTTCGAAATCGTCGGCGTCGCCGCGCGCATGAAGTTTCATGGCTACGATGATCCCGCGCCATTGCCCGTGATGTATTTTTCAAACGCGCAGGTCGACCGGACCAATCTGGTTTTGTTTGCGCGCACCCCGATGGCGCTAAATGCGTTTGAGAAATCTCTGCGCGAAATCGTATCCGGCATCGACGCCCGCCAGCCCGTTTACGATGTGCGCGCCATGGAAACGCGCGTGTCAGAAACGTGGGCCACGCAGCGGCTTCTTGCATCTCTACTCTCGGTCTTCGCCGGATTGGCGCTGCTCCTAGCCACTATCGGTCTTTACGGTGCTCTCTCCTACAACGCCATCCGCCGTCTGCGCGAGGTTGCGCTGCGCCTGGCCCTGGGCGCGACGGCGGGACAAATTCGTGGCCTCATTTTCGGCCACGGCATCCGGCTGCTCGCGCTCGGTTGCGTCCTGGGGTTCACAGGCGCAGTTCTCTCCGCCGGCGCTCTCCGTTCGGTTCTTTTTCAAGTCAGCCCGAACGAGCCCGTGATATATCTGATCGTCGCCGCGGTCCTGACTCTCGCCACCATGATTGCCTGCTGGTTCCCGGCGCAACGCGTCCTCCGCGTCGACCCGATCGAAACGTTGCGCGCAGAATAACCCTGTAGCGGCGGTCTGTGACCGCCGACGCGTATTCCTGTTCAACGCTATCGAAGCCTCATCAACTTCCACTCGAAATGGTTAGCTCTGCCAAACTCCAGAAACGCTACGCTCGGCGGTGCGCCGCGATTTGGCCGCGTGACGCAACCAGGATTGAGAAAGCGAACCCCGCCGATCGTCTCATCGCGTGGCACATGCGTATGACCGTGGAGCAGCACGTCGCAACCCGTCGGCGGTTGGCGCGGAGAGGGCGGGACGTGTTGCAAACGAAAACGAATCCCATTTCTCGTTAGATCAACAACTTCCGGCCACAGATAATTGCTGTCGCAGTTCCCGCGCACCAGCGTCACCGGCGGGCCGAGCAACTTTAGCTCGTCCAGCACACTCACGTTGCAAACATCACCGAGATGCCAGATCTCGTTAACTCCGTTCGCAAGCCGGCTCACGATCGGCGGCAACTTGTTATGCGTATCGGCGATTACCAGAACGCGCGTGGCGGGGACCCTTGTCATGTCGAGCGCAGTCGAGACATCTCTGATTTTTGTATTGGAGCTAGAGATTCCTCGACTCCGCTCGGAATGACAAGGGACGCTGGCAAGGGCAACAATAACAGCTTCGTGATCCTTTGCGTCCTTCGCGTGAGGCTTTACCTTCCCAGCCGTGTCATTTAATGATTTTGGACTTTCCCCGGAAGTGGTGCGCGGCGCTCACGCCATGGGGTTCACTGAGCCAACCCCCATTCAACTACGCGGATTCCCCATCGTTCTCGCCGGCAAAGATCTCATCGGCACTGCCCAAACCGGCACCGGGAAAACAGCCGCCTTCGCCCTGCCCATCCTAACGGAGCTCGATACTCACGGGAAATTTCGTTGCCTTGTGCTCGAGCCGACGCGCGAGCTCGCCGCCCAGGTCGAGACGGCGTTTCGCGATTACGGCCGGTTCACTGACATTCGCCAGACCGTGATTCATGGCGGCGTCGGCTACGGGAAACAACGCGAAGACTTGAAACGTGGAATGGACGTCGTCATCGCCACGCCCGGCCGCCTGCTCGATCATCTGGAGCAGGGCACACTCCATTTCCGCGACGTCAACATCCTCGTGCTCGATGAAGTCGATCGCATGCTCGACATGGGATTTTTGCCCGACGTACGCCGGATTGTGGAAAAAATTACGACCGATCGGCAAACGCTTTTGTTCTCCGCCACGTTGCCGCCGGAAATTGAGCGCTTGGCCGCCTGGGTGCTGCGCGAACCCGAGCTGGTGGAGATCGGCGCTCGTCGCTCCCCGGCAGAAACTGTCACTCACGCGGTTTATCCCGTCGCGGCCGAGCAAAAGTTCGAGCTGCTCATGGCGCTGCTGGAGCGTACCAATTTCGATAGCGCCCTCATCTTTTCACGCACCAAACACGGCGCCGACCGCATCGCGCACAAACTAAAAGAAGGAAGGCATTCCGTTGCCGTCCTGCATTCCAACCGCACTCAGCGCGAACGCATCGAGGCGCTGGAAGGATTCAAGAGCGGCAAATACGAAGTGATGGTCGCGACCGATATCGCCGCGCGTGGGCTCGATATCGCGGGAGTCAGTCACGTCATCAACTACGACGTGCCAGAGCATCCGGAAGATTACGTCCACCGCATCGGGCGAACTGGGCGCGCGCAGAATGTGGGCGACGCATTCACCTTGATGAACGGCGAGGAACTCCCCGCGCTGCAGGCAATCGAACGCTTCATCGGGCAAAAAATTCCGCGGCTCAAGCTGGGGAACTTCCCCTACATCTACACCGTGCTCTTTGAGCCGGAGATCGTCCAGGGCGGCAAACGCGCCATCGGCGGCGGGCGCACGCATCGGGGCTACTCGTTCGGAAGAAGACGGAGGTAGCCTCGTCATCCCGAGCGAATTCGAGGGATCCCGTCGTGAAACCTTAAAGTTACCTTCGCGGGATCCTTCGACTTCATTCGCTCCGCTCAGGATGACGAGGCTAATTGCCCGTCACCGCGCCGGGTTTGCACCACTGGTCCACCCAGTCGTTCACTGTCTTGTACCAGAGCCGCGAGTTCTGGGGCTTGAGCACCCAGTGACCTTCATCAGGAAAGTAGAGAAACTTCGAAGGCACCTTCATCTTCTGTAGCGTGGTAAAGAGTTGAAAGCCTTCGCTCACGTCGAGCCGGTAATCGAGCTGGCCGTGCACGACCAGGGTGGGCGTTTTGAATTTGTCGGCGAAAAGGTGAGGCGAGAATTTCCGGTAGAGCTCGCGGTTCTTCCATGGCGGCCCGCCAAATTCCCATTCGTTGAACCAAAGCTCTTCCGTCGTGCCGTAGGCCGACTCGGTGTTGAACACGCCGTCGTGCGACACAATGCACTTGAAGCGATCAGTGTGGCCGAGGATCCAGTTCACCATGTAACCGCCGTAGCTCGCGCCCAGCGCGGCCTCGCGCGTCTTGTCGATGAACGGATAAGTCTTCTCCACATAATCGAGCCCGCGCATGAGATCGATGTATGGCTTGCCGCCCCAATCGCGGCTCACCGCATCGGTGAACGCCTGGCCGTAACCGGTCGAGCCGCGCGGATTAATCATCACTACCACGTAACCATTGGCCGCAAACAACTCCGCGTTCCACCGATAGGTCCAAGAGTTTCCCCACGCCCCCTGCGGCCCCCCGTGGATTAGGAACTTCAGTGGATATTTCTTGTTAGGATCGAACCCCGGCGGCTTAACGATGAATCCCTGCACATCGGCGTTGCCCGCGCCTTTAAAGGTGAACGACTCCATCGGCTGCATGTCGATCTGCGACAGCAGCGCGTCATTCACGTGGGTAACCTCATCTGGTTCTTTGCCCGAGGAATCATGAGTTCCCGGCACGAAACTCCAGATTTCATCCGGCGCTTTGAGCGACGCGTTCGTGTAGAAAACGCCTCTACCCGAAACGGTAACATTATCCGCGTGCATCTCAGCTTTGGGCGAGAAGCCACGCTCAGAGATGCTCGCCTGGAGTTGTGGGTCCTCGGTTCCAATGAATGACTGCCCAAACTGTTCGTACGTGAAGTAAATCCCGTTCAAGTTGCTCCAAGAGAAGCTGCCAATCGAGCGATCGAACTTTTCCGAGAGGTTCTTCCGGTTGCCCGAACCGCGGTCGTAGATAATCAACGACTGCTTATCCGCTTCGAAGCCCGCGCGCGCTTGCGAGCGCCAGGCGATGAATTTCCCGTCTGGTGAATAGAGCGGGGTCGAGTCGCTGCCGGGACTGGTCGAGATTTTCTTCGGTGTCCCGCCGGCGACCGGCACGATGAAAATTTCATTGTTCGTGCTCGTCGCTTCGACCTCATCGATGTTGCTGGTGTAGGCGAGCTCCTGGCTGTCGGGCGAAACGGAATACATGTCCTGACCGCCGAGATTGAACGGCGGAACATCGTGATCGCCCGGCGTGAGGTCCGTGACCGGACTGGCATTTGCGTCTGTCGACGCATTGCTTTCGGCGCTCACTACAAACAAGTGGCTGCGCTTGAATTCGGTGAAGGCGTTCCAATGCCGATAGAGCAGCCGCGTGAAAATCTTCGCTTTCACTTTGCTGTTCTTTAGCGCCTCGTCGCGCTGCTTATTGCACGTGTCATCCTTGCAATCGGGATATACCGCCGAGACGAAGACGATATTCTTTCCATCCGGCGTCCAGATGCCGCCATCGGCGCCGGTAGAAATGTTCGTGACCTGATGCGGTTTCCCGACAAGCGCACCGGCCGTAGCGTCGAAATCAGACATCCAGATTTGGCTGGGGTCGGTTGCTTTCGATGTCCAGATCAAGCACTTGCCATCGGGTGAAAAACGCGGCCGCTCCTCATGGTTCGAAATCTCACTCAACCGCCGTGATTCGCCGCCTTGCGCCGGCACAATCCAGAGATGCGAGATTTTTGTGTTCGCCTCCAAATTGACGTCCACGCAATCGAACGCGACCCATTTCCCATCGGGCGACGGCACGGGCGCGCCGACCCGTTTCAGCTTCATCATGTCCTCGAAGGTGAATGGGCGCTTGCCGCTGGCGGAGGGACTGGGAGAGGGCGTTTGTGCCAGGGCCGCGGAACCGAAGATGAGAACAAAGGAAAGAGATTTGAGTGTCATCGCGCCATCGATTCTGAACTTCCGTGGAGGCGGCGCAACTCAGTTCTGGGAGCACAGCCTACCAGCCGGTAGCATTTGGCCGCTGGCCAAAATGCATGGTGGCAATGTTTCGGCTGAATTTTAGCGAGGTTTCCGGCAAGCTGCCGCAAAGGACAGGCTGGCAGCGTGTGCTCAAGAACGACAGGAATCGCGACTTAGTGAACATCGCAACGCGAAACGTTTTGATAATGCCAAGTTTTCGCCGACAGCTTTTGATCCCGCCGTTTTATCTCGCGCCTATCGCGCGGAATCTTTGCCGTGAGACTCGCACCACACACAATGCATTTTACCCCAGCGCAGGAGTCCGGCGGTTCGGCAACTCCCGCACCACAGAGCGTGGAATCTGGCGGACCGTTGGCCGACGAGGAACGCGTCGGTTTCGCCCTCGTCGGATTGGGCCAGCTCGCACAAGGCCAAATCATCCCGGCCTTTCGCTTTTCCAAAAAAGCGAAGCTGACGGCGCTGGTGAGCGGCGATCCGGCCAAGGCGCAGAAGCTGGCGCAGGAGAACGCCGTGCCGGCAGACGCGATTTACGATTACAAAAGCTTCGATCGCATTCGCGATAACCCAAACGTGCAGGTCGTTTACGTGGTGTTGCCCAACGCCATGCACGCCGAGTTCACGGAACGCTCCGCCCGCGCGGGCAAACATGTGCTTTGCGAGAAGCCGATGGAGACCACGGCGATGAAATGCCAGGGAATGATCGACGCGTGCCGAAAAGCGAAGGTGAAATTAATGATCGCCTATCGCATGCAATACGAGCCGATGAACCGGGCGATGCAGCGGCTGGTGCGCGACAAGAGTTTTGGCCCCATCAAATATTTCGAGTCGGTATTTACCGGGCGTCTTCAGCAATGGCAATGGCGTTTGAGCAAGGCGCTTTCCGGCAGTGGCGCCGTCGGCGATCTTGGGATTTACTGCATCAACACCATTCGTTTCTTGTTAGGAGAGGAACCGACGGAAGTGTTCACGCGCGCATTCCGGCCGGCGGGCAATCCGCTTTTCCGGGAGGTGGACGCGACTGTAATCTGGCAGATGCGTTTTCCCAGCGGCGTGCTGGCCAATTGCATGTGCAGCTTCGACGCCCACGACACGAATTCTTATCGCCTGGTGGCAGAGCGAGGAACTTTTGGTATGGAACCTTCATTCCATTATTCCGGTCTAAAAATGTTCGCTAAACCGGGGCAACCAGGGCTGCCCCAACTCGCGGAATCGGATCATTTCGCGCGCGAGCTCGATCACATGGCCGATTGTGTTCTGAACGATCGGCAGCCATATACGCCGGGCGAAGAAGGGCTGCAGGATCAGCGCATCGTCGAGGCCATTTTCGAGAGCGCGCGCACCGGTCGGGCGGTGACGTTGCCCAGGTTCGATAAAACGGATCCGTTTCGCGGACCTCTGCCGACGTAACTTTTATCGTGGCGCTGGTATTTCACACAATCGTCTCAACAACACTCACGAACGCTGCGGAGAGCAAAAACAAATGAAAGTCGTCTTTGATGCCTTTCGCGATTTGAAGACACTACCGCGGTCGACGAAACGTCGCATCGGTTTTCATCCATGAACGAGCGCGTCACAGAACAGCGCGATGAGCGGGAGCCGTTCACCTACCGCGATGCACGCCGGCTCCTCATTCTCGTTGTGCTGCTCACCGTCACCTGGATGTTGCTGCGCGCGCTCGTGCCGGTGCTGTTGCTCTTCGGCATCGTGATTTTGCTGGCCATGGTTCTCAATCCGCTCGTCGTCTGGCTCGAGCGGCATCGTGTGCCGCGCGGGTTTGGGGTTGCGCTGGTGCTCGCCGGCCTCGCTGCGGTAGCGGTGCTCGTCGTGGCTGTGGCCGTCCCCACGTTCGCCGATCAGCTTCAATTGCTGGTGCACCGCGCGCCGGGCGCGTGGCAGGATATTCGAGCGCGCATCGCCGAGTTCACGCATCGCTATCCCGTGTTGCAAAATGCACTGCCGCAGGCTGACCAGATCGCAACCACGGTTGGTAATCAGGCCGGCGTGATGGCGAATGTGCTGTTGCGTTCCACGATTGGCATCGTCGGCGGCGTTTTCATCTTTGTCTTCGCCGTCTTGCTCCTGATTTTCGTGCTCGCGAATCCGCGGCCGCTTGTCGTCGGCTACCTCGCGATTGTTCCCCGGCGGCATCGCGACAAAGCACGCCGCACTCTCATTCGCATGATGGAACAAATGACGGCCTGGGCGCGGGGCGTCGCCATCAATGGCTTCATCACCGGCGCGTCCACCGGCATTCTGCTTTGGGCAGTGGGCGTGCAGCCGGCATTTGTCTTCGGTGTTTTGGCGTTTTTCGGCGAATTCCTGCCTAACATTGGACCGGTCTTGGTCGCGTTTCCGGTGCTCTTTGTCGCGCTCAGCATTAGCGTGACAAAATTCTGGCTCGCGCTTGCGGCTATTCTTTTTGTGCAGCAAATCGAGGTCAATTTTCTTGTGCCGTATATTCTCGGGAAAGAGATGCGTTTAAACCCGGTGCTGATTCTCTTTTTCACAATCGCCATGGGCTGGCTCTTCGGTTTGCCTGGCGCAATCCTGGCTTTGCCGGCGGCGGCGCTGACGAAGATCGCCGTCGAAGAATTTTATCTGCGGCCTCGCCGAGTCGATTATGCGCCGCTCGAGCGTGAGGCGAATAGAATTGTACGCAACGAAAACGCTCACGACACGATCGCCCCGCCTTAACTTCAGCTGTTTATTGGAGGGCGCTCGCCTCCGCGCTGTCCCTATTCGCAAGATTTGGGGCGAGCCAGCGGCTCGCTCCAGCAATTATTGGAAGAGGTTTATCGCTGTGAACAACTATCAGTCCGGGCCCCACAAGCTGCTCGCAAACAAACGGCTAGACGTTTTGTGAATAAATGTGCAAAACTCGGCATCCCGCGTGAGCTCCCGCTCTATTATCGAGATCAGGCCGCACCGATACGGCTGGACGTGCGCGCATTGCACCGGCGAGGAACGCGTTTTCATTCTCAAAGAGCAAGCTATCCGGCACGCTCAGCAGCAATGTACTTTCGTCCCGGCTGAAATTCGCATTTGCGATCGACACGGCGCGGTCGAGCGGCGCCTCATTAACGAGCCCGAAGCGCAGGCCATGTCGGCCTGAAACTCTTAGTAGCCGGGTGCGAAGACACTCAGGCCTCTGTCCGCCATCGCCAGGTTGGCGCTGATGTGTTCGATGTTGCTGCGCGCCAGAGCTCGAAAATTTTCGACCACGGAAAGATCAGTTCTGCTCGGGCGAAAATTATAGACTGATATAGCGTTGACCGCAGTGAAATCGGAGGGGATGTCTTTGCCGACAATATCTGTTTTCCTCGCGGGCATTTCGGTCTGCACGCTGAATGTAATTCTGACAAACTTCGCGTTCACACCGACCATGCAAACGTTAAAGAGGCGCTTGCGAGCAAAGGCGATGCTGCCATCAACTGGCACCCATTGCGCGCTCAGTGCCGGCAATTCCTGGTCCGCCACCGATATCCGGAGCCGGCCGCAGGCAGCGGCGTTGTCGTTCACGAACGTTACGTGATCGAGCGTGGACCTATCCGGAAGCGCGAGGACGAAGGTGTTGTCACCTTGTGCCAGCCGGCAGTTCACGCTGTCGCCATTTTGAATGGCCAGCACCGTTTTCGTTTCCGGGTCTGCCGCCACGCGCGCCGCGTTTCCGCGTCCGGCGTTTGCGGAGACCGGTGCGGTGAAAACACTCAGAATAGTGAATGTCGCAAACAACCAAGCGGTGCAGAGCCCGCGCAAAGAGAACAAGGGCATCATAAACACTGCCAAAGCTTAGATCGCGCCATCGTCCCGATGATTTTTGCCGTGTCTATGATGGGGCACGGATGCACTCGCCTCCCCCACCGGGTCAATTTTCCTTGAATTGATTGCGCGCTTTCATTAAGAGCGGGCAATCACGTTAATTGTTACGTTCGCAAAATCAGAAGCTGGAATCGGATGGGGCGAGCGGGGGGCGAGCTTTCGCCTCGCGCTTGGTACTGCATCTGCTAAGGCTAAACTCACCCTGTTTCGTATGAGCCGCTCACTTCCTTTGGGTCTCGGCCAGTCGTGTAAACGGCTCGGCACGATTTGTTTTTTCCTTCTGTTGCTCGGAGCAGTCTCGCTCCGCGCGCAGGATGCGGTTCGCCCTTCGCTCGCCGGCGAAGAAGCGGCCGAAGCTCGCCGCCAGGACATCGATCACATCCCCTACAATCTGATGACTGGTCCCATTAAATACCGTCTCAGCGCCACTCTCGGGGTTGAATACATCGACAATATTAACCTCTCCGAGAACAACCCTCAGTCTGACGTTATCATTCATCCGCAGGTGAATATCGACGCCATCTGGCCTGTCACGCAGATCAACACTCTGCGCCTCGACATCGGCCTGGGCTACGCCTTCTATCTCGATCACTCCGATCAGGACACAAATGGCATTCTGCTTGCGCCCGGTTCCCAGCTCGCTTTCGACGTTTTCATCGGCGACTTCCGCATTAATTTTCACGATCGCTTTTCTCTGCAGCAGGACCCGATCGATGAGCTTCAGGTCAGCAACGTGGTCGATTATGGCCGCTTTGAGAACACTGCCGGTGTTTCCCTGCTTTGGGATTTGAACAAGGCGGTGCTGACTTTGGGGTACGACCACTATGCCTACATTTCGACTAACTCGGACTTCGACTATCTTAACCGCAACTCCGAGGAGCTGGTCGGTTCCGTCGCCTTTACTCTGACCAATACTACCAGCATCGGCCTGGAGACTAGCTTCGCCACGACTTATTACGATCAGAATATTTTAAATGACTCCAACGCCTACACCATTGGCGGCTTTGTCGAAACACAACTCACCAATTACATGAAACTCCGCGTCGCGGCCGGTTATCAATTGATTAGCTTCGATAATACCGGCTCGGTCTTCGATTCGAAGGATGTCAATGATTACTACGCGAATGCCCTCATCTCGCATCGCCTTAACGCATCCATTACTCAAACTCTGGCCGCGGGCCACGAAAGCCAACTCGGGGTGAATTCCAACTACATCTCGCTTAATTACGTTCGGCACACTGTTAACTGGAACATCATTCGCAATACCATTCTTTCGACCGAGGTTTTCTACGAAAATGCGGACGAGTCCGGCGGTTTCATCGACGAACACCTTCATCGCTACGGTGGCGCTCTTACCGTCGGCTACCAGCTCACGCCGCATGTCACGCTGGGCCTCCGTTATCAATATACCCAAAAAGATTCGAACGTAGCCGATCGCGATTACTCTCAAAACCGCGTCGGCTTCGACGCGACCTACAGTTTCTAGATGAATCGACGAGTAAAGTCATTGGCGGCGAGCCTGGTTATCTTTTGCGTCACGGCTCTGCTGATGCGAGCTCAGGAGCCCAGCGCGGTTCCCTCCGCGCCCAGGGCGCCCGACTTACCTACCACCAGCACGGTCATGCGCACGAATTCCATGTCCGTGCTCGATGACAAGAAGCGACTCGGCTCTAATGATTACGTCAGCTTCCGCGTGGTCGAAGATCGTGATCAAGAATCGCAGCATCTTCGGGTGAATGATAGCGGCGAGCTGGAAGTTCCTTATGTCGGTCTGGTTCCGGCCGCGGGCAGAACCTGCCGCGAGTTGGCCTATAATATCAAAAGCGCGCTCGAGAAAGAATACTACTATCACGCCACCGTCATCCTCGCGGTCGACAAGGTGAGCGAGAAGTCACGCGGTCGAGTCTACGTCTATGGCTCGGTCAAAGGGCAGGGGCCGCAGGAAATCCCGCCCGACGAAAATTACACCGTAAGCAAGGCGATTATCCGAGCCGGTGGCTTCGGTGACTTTGCTAACAAACGTAAGGTTAAACTCACGCGCAAGAATGGGAAGGATTATACCGTCGACTTGAAGCGGGTCATCGAGGAAGGCCGCACCGACGAAGATATCCCGTTGCAGCCGGACGACCAGATATACGTTCCGCAACGCCTCATCAACATGTAAGTATGAACGGCCTTGCTGAACGACCAACCGCCGGCTCCTGGTCGACCGCGTTCATCACGCGCATCCATCGTTACAAATCGCTGCTGAAACGGCGCTGGTGGATTCCGCTTCTGACTATTTGCATAGGTCTCTTCGTTCAGGCCTGGCTAATCTTCCAGACTCCGCCTTCCTTTCTTTCCACCAGCAAGATGATGCTGGCCGGGAAGCTCAACGTCAATCAGAACGCCGTCTACAGCGAAGATAACGTCAATTTCTACGGCACGCAGATCCAATTGATGCAGAGTTCAGAGGTGCGCCGGAGCGCAGAAGCGGTGGTAACTTCTACTCATCCCGAGCTTCACCCTGTGCCCGTTGAGATCAATGTGCTGCAGCGCCCGCGAACTTCTATCTTCGAGCTACAAGCGCTCGGTAGCTCGCCCGATTACACCCAGGCTTACTTAAACGCCGTCATGCAGAAGTACCTCGATTTCAAAAAGGGCATGCGGCAGGACCAGACCCATAATTTTACCACCGGTGTAACGGAGCAGTTGATCCAGGTTGAGAAAGATATGCGCGCGGCCGAAGACGAGATGCTCGACTTTCAGAAACAGAATAACATCGGCTTTATTCAGGAAGAAGGAAACAGCGCTGCGCAGTATCTGGTGAAGCTCAATCAGGATTACGCCCGTCTCAAGACCGAGTACGAATTGTTGGAAAAGCTCGATCTCGACCAGAATCTCGACCGTAGCCAGGCGGCCACGCCGGAAGCGTCCCCAAGCGCATCGGCCAGCGAGCAAAGTGGGATGCCGTTTTCCGACGTCGGGCCCGAGGGCGACTATCTCAAGGCCAAGCAAGCTGTGCAGTTGCTCAAAGCCGAACGCGATACCTTGTCGAAGGATCTTCGGCCCAAGCATCCCAAGATCACAAAGCTTAACGATGAGATCACGAAGCAGGAGAAGCTCATCGAATTGTTTCGATCCGATGCGGTCGAGAAACTGGAAACTCGGCGCAAATCAATCGGCAAACAGATGGAGAATCTGCTGGGTAACATCAAGGAGTGGGAAACCAAAGCCCTTGATTTGAGTCAGCGCCTGGCTGAGTTCAATCGCATCAAAGGTAAACTCGATCGCTCGAAGCAGCTTTACGATCGGTTGACCAACGACTTAAAGTCGGTCGGCGTCTCGCAAGTCGTCGATACCGCGGACCAGATTTCAATCATGGAAATGGCGACGGCGCCAATCTCCGTTAGACCCGGTTTGCTCAAGAGTCTCCTCATCGGGCTGGGATGCGGCGCGCTCGCCGGCTTTGGCATTCTTTTACTGCTCGATCGCATCGATGACCGCATGGCCTCATACAGTGAGTTCCAACATCACTTCACCGAGAACGTGCTCGGGCAAATTCCGAAGGAGAAGACCAAAGGCCCCGTCACCTTGTTGCAAGCGGATGAGCCGCGCCACGTCTTCGCCGAATCTTATCGCAACGTGCGCTCGTCCATCTTCTTCATGCCTTACGACGGTCCACGGCCGAAAGCATTGCTCATTACCAGCGCGGTGCCGAACGAAGGCAAGTCGACCATCTCCGCCAACCTCGCCATCACCATGGCGCTATCCGGCGCGCGCACTCTTCTTATCGACGGCGACCTTCGCCGCGGCGCCTTGCGCGAACAGTTCGGTATTTCTTCCCGCATTGGTTTCGCCGAAGCCCTGAAACAGGAAGTAAACTGGCAGGAAGTTGTCGTGCCTACCTCTTATCCAAATCTATCTCTGCTTCCGCGTGGCAAAACGGTGGCGCAACCGAGCGAGCATCTCCTCCGGGATTCCACTGACCAGATGTTGCGGGACATCTACCAGCAGTACGAATACATTGTCATCGATAGCTCGCCCGTGCTGGCCGCCGATGACACCACCAGTCTCGCCCCGAAGATCGATGCCACTCTTTTTGTCGTCCGCCTGGCTTATACTTCGGCACGGCTGACAAAGAAGGCGCTGGAGTTACTTTACAGTCGCCAGGTTAACGTGGCGGGAGTAATCCTTAACTACGTGGATACTTCGCTGCCAGAGTATTATTACTACCAGTATTCGGAATACTACAATACACCGGCGTCTGACACTGAGTCCGCGCATCATAAGACGGCTCGTCAGGTGCAGCCTTCCTGACTCACGGCCACGGCGCGACCTTTGCGCGCCTCGATCAGCCCGCTTCTATTATGCCGCTGATTGAGTTTCCACCAGCGGGCGTCACAGAGGCTGCCCAAACGCCCTACCTTCGCCGTATCCTCCGGCGCGGCCGCGTTGTCGGTAACTTTGCCGGCATCCAGGCAATTGTGCAGTTCATCGGATTCCTTAGCGGCATCCTCATCGTGCGCATGCTTTCCCAGCGCGAGTACGCCTACTTTACCATCGCCAATACCATGCAGGGCACTTTGAACCTGCTCGCTGATATCGGCATTAGCGTCGGGCTCGTATCTATCGGCGGGCGCGTTTGGAACGATCGCCCTCGTTTCAGTCAGCTTATCAGCACGGCCTTTTACCTGCGCCGCCGTCTTTCTTTATTCGGCATTGTGGCTGTCACGCCCATTCTCTATGTCATGCTGGCGAAGAACGGCGCCAGCCCAGCCTACTCCGTCTTCCTCATTGTCGTCGTGCTGGCCGGTCTCGCGGTTCATCTCGATGTCGGAGTCCTTGGTGTCATCCCGCGCCTTCGTTCCGAAATCAAATTCATCCAGTGGGTCGATTTCGCCGGCGTTGTTCTTCGCCTGGCGGCACTTCTGATAGTCGCGCTTCTTCTTCTGAACGCCGGCGTCGCGCTGACCATTTCCACCGTAGTCATTTTCATTCAATATCTCATGCTGCGCCGCTACAGCGCGCGCGTCATCGATTTCCACGCGTCGCAAAACTCGGAAGATCGTGCCGCCATGCTTGGCTTTATCCGCAGCCAGGCGGCCAACGCCATCTTCTACTGCGTGCAAGGTCAGATCACCGTCTTCCTCATTAGTTTCTTCGCTAATCGCACGAGTTCCATTGCCGAAGTCGGCGCCCTCGGGCGCCTTGCCATGATCTTCACCGTCCTCACCAACCTTCTTACTAACATCTTCATCCCCGCCTTCGCCCGTTGTCAGAATCGAGATCGAATGCGGTCACTCTATCTTGAGATCGTCGGTGGCGTGGCCTTTTTCTGTCTCATCGTCATTGCCGCCGCCGCCTTTTTCCCGGAGCAATTCCTTTTCGTTCTCGGCAGCAAATACGCCCACCTGCATCGTGAACTGCTCCTGATGGTGGGCGCGTCCGTTCTCGCCGCCCTCACCGGAACGTTCTGGTCGCTCAATGCCTCCAAAGCCTGGATCGCCGGCTCCTGGCTTTACATCCCACTGACGTTGCTTACGCAGGTAGCACTCATTCCGTTCACTGACTTCGCGAGTGTCACCAGCGTCCTCGTCTTCAATCTCCTTTCCAACATTCCGAACCTATTGCTCAATTTCGTGCTCGGTCTTCGCGGTTTTCGTTCCTGGCAACCCGCCACCACGTGAGCAATGTGGAACTTTGGCTATCACCTCGCGCGTCAGCGCGGCGCGCTCATTCGCAATATTTACCGCCTACTCTTGCCTGTGGTAGTCCGCCGGCCTGTCGCTAACGAGAAACAGCTCGACCTCGATGTCTTCACCTATTCGGGCCAAGCAGCCTTGCCCGAGCAAATCGCTTCCGTTCGTTCGTTTCTGAAATACGCTGGTCGACCGGCCAGCTTCACCATTGTTTCAGACGGCAGCTACTCCCGAAGCAGTGTGTCATTACTCCAGAACATCGACGCGAGTATCCGGGTGATTTCCACCTCCGACATTCCGCAGGAGATAAGTTCTCCCGAGATACGCGATTACCTGTCGAACCATCCTACCGGCAAACAATTGGCCCTCATCCTCTCTTTGCCGCGCCGGCGGCCTGCTCTTTACCTGGATTCGGACGTTCTCTTTTTCGAAGGTGCCGGCCGTTTTTCCGAGTTACTGGCTACACGAACCGCGCCGGCGTTTTACCTGTGCGACTGCCAGTTTGCCGGTGACGCTCGTTTGCTGCGTGATACAAGCGAAAAGACCGATCCCGTGAACACCGGCGTTCTTTTTTTGTTCAAACGGCCCGATTGGTCGCTTGCCTGGCAACGGTTTCACGAGTTGCGCGAGCCGCCGGTTTTTTTCACCAATCAAACGTTGGTTCATCTCGCCATGCACGCCAGCGGCGCCCACCCGCTCGATCCGGGGAATTTCGTGCTCCAACTCGACGATCAATTCCTCTTTCGCGACTGTTATGCCCGGCCTGATATCGCGCTGCGGCATTACGTAAGCCCCGTACGGCATAAATTCTGGTCATCATTTCCTCGATGAAGCCGAGCGAGCGCCCGCTACGTATTTTGTGCGTCGTCAATCTCCCTTGGGACGCTCGTCTTGGGGCCACACGTGTCTGGATGGAACTGGGTGAGCAATGGCGCGCCGCCGGTCACACCGTCGATCATTTTAGCCTGAATGAAGCGTTCCCGAACCCAACCGCGCACAACATCGTTCTTTCTTTGCGCCAGGTGCTCTTCCCCCGGCGTGCCGCTCGTTTCATTCGCCGGCACGCGGCGCGGTATGACGTGATTGATTCGCTTCTGGGTCCGGTCCCGTTTTCGAAGGCGCGATTGCGTTTCCGTGGCCTGCTCGTCGCGCGTTCCGTCGGCCTTTACTGGCTCTACGAGAAGTTCGATCGCTATGCTCGTACGCGCTGGCCGGATCTCTCCCGTGGGAAGATCGTCGGTCGTATTTTCTATCGGTTCACGAGACGCTACGCCCTCCAATCTGCCGCACGCGCCGTTCGCCATGCCGACATTCTCAATCTGCCGAACGAAGACGAACTCAAATCGTTGCGTGAAGATATTCACTCAGATAAACCAGCCATCGTTCAGCCCTACGGTTTGACTGCCGAACGGTGCCAGGAACTCGCGCGCGCTGTCCATCCTGCTGAAGCACGGATGGCTGCGCCGAAGGTTTGCTTTCTTGGCATGTGGAGTGTTCGCAAAGGCGCGCGCGACCTCGCCGAAATCGTCCGTGGCATCCGCGCGGTCGTGCCAAATGTCACCGTCCGTTTTCTCGGCACGTTTACGGCGGACGCTTCTGTTCTGCGCGATCTCGGGGTGGAGCGGTGTGATTGGTGCGAAATTGTCCGCGAATATCAACCCGCCGAGCTGCCGGCGCTGTTGAGTGATTGCACGGTCGGTATCTTTCCGAGCTATGTCGAAGGTTTTGGCCTTGGCCTTCTCGAGCAATTGGCCGCCGCCATTCCCACAGTTGCCTACGATGCGCCGGGTCCGCGCCAGGTCCTCGCACCAGCAGCCGACAAGCTTCTCGTTCGGGCGGGCGACATCTCCGCCATGAGCAAACGTGTCGTTGAAATTCTGCGACTACCGCTGCCTGATTATATTGCACTGCAAGCGCAAAGCTCCCAGCTTGCCGCGCAATATTCCTGGTCCGATATCGCGTCGAATACGATCGCCGCCTATCGCGCCGCGCTCGAGAAAAACCACGACGCGGCATGAGCACTCCCCTGCGCCGCGTCCGTTTCGACGGCTTGCTTTATCTTTGCAACCACATCATCGCGGAACTCCCCAGTCACACGTTGCGGCTCGGTTTTTATCGCAGCGTCATGCAATTCGATATCGGTCGGCGCTCCTTTATTTTCATGGGCGCGCGCTTCGATTGCTCCGGCAATTTTTCCCTCGGCGATCACTCTGTAATCAACGAGCACTGCCGCCTGGATAACCGCGGCTCGTTGCGCATCGGCAATAACGTTTCCATCTCCTCCGAGGTCTGCATTCTCACCGCCGATCACGACCCGCAGAGCGAATCATTCGCCGGTCGCAATCGCCATGTCGAACTGGAAGACAATGTCTTCATTGGGACTCGCGCTCTCATTTTACCCGGCACCAGGATTGGCCGCAGTGCGTTTGTGGCGGCCGGCTCCGTCGTTACGAAAGATGTCGAGCCGTTCGCGATCGTGGCGGGTAATCCGGCAAAGCTCATTGGGCAGCGCCCGCAGAACCTTAATTACCAGCTCAATTACGCGAGGCTGTTCGCATGAACGCTCACGTCCTCCAGTTGCTCCCGCGCGCTCCGGGATCGTTGGACGGCGTGGGGGACTACGCGCTGAAGATGGCGCGCGGTCTGCGCGACGAACACGGCATCGATTCCGTTTTTATCGCGCAGGAAACGTCCTCGGATTCCCGGATAGAAGATTTCTCCACTTTTCCGATGGCAGAGTTTTGCCGGGCGCGCGCGCCGCGTGAGACTTGTGACGGGATCATTGTTCACTATGTCAATTACGGCTTTCAAAAACGTGGCGTGCCGCTCACCCTCGCCGGCTTTCTGAAGCAACTCCGGCGGGAATGTGGCGCAGCGCTTCTCGTGATTTTCCACGAACTCTTCGCCAGCGGACCTCCCTGGCGCAGTGAGTTCTGGCTCCAGCCACTGCAAAAAAAGATCGCGCGCGATGTCGCCTGTCTGGCGGACGCGCGACTGATCAGCTGCGATTCGATGCGCCGGCAACTCGAAAAATTGTGCCCGGAGCGCAGCGCGACGGTGCAGCCCGTCACTTCCACTTGGGGCGAACCGAAGTTTGATGATGCGCAATTGCGGGGACGCGATCCGCACTGCTGGATGGTGTGCGGCGGGACGGCACTGCTCGAGCGCTCCCTGCGTTCCTTCCTAAAAACTGTCAGCGCGATTCCAGATGAATTCGCTCCGCGCAAATTGTCTGTCGTCGGTGGCGCCTTCAATCCGCACATTCGCGCTCTCCTCAATACGCCGTCGAAATTTTCCTCGGAATATTTTCCCGAGGTAACTCCGGAAGCGGCTGCGCCGATGTTTGCTGAAGCTGCTTTCGCCTGGGTTGATTACTTCGCTTCGGGCAACGTGCCAGGCGACGTTCTCTTGAAATCGAGCAGTTTCAGCGCGCTCTGTGCCCACGGCATCGTTCCCGTGGCACCGGCCGTATCCGGCGCAATCGCCATCGACGGCGACACGCTTCCCGGACCCTTCACTGTTTCCCAAATCCCGCAGGACCGCGGCAATGTCGCCAGAACGATCTTCGCCTGGTATCACCGGCACGCTTCGCTGGCGGTACTCGCTCGCACCATCGCGCAGCAACTCCAGCTCGCGTGAACACCGAACCGCCTCGCCTCATCATCGTGCACTGGAATCGACCGCGAGAATGCGCTAACACCGTCACTGCATTCCGCCAACAGCGCGCGGATTTGCGAGTTCTCGTGCTCGATAACAACTCTGCCGCTGGCGCGTTCGAAAATTTGCGCAGTGCCATCGATTCATCCGTGGAAATTCTTCGACTACCGCAAAACAAAGGCTGGGGTGCGGCATTGAACTTCGCGCTTCATCGATGGCTCGATCAGGAAAGAAGCGTCTACTGTTTAATCAGCGCGCACGATGCGCAGCCGGCGCCAGACTGCGTCGCACGCTTGGTTGGCGCGATGGACGCTGATGGCAAGCTCGGCATAGTTTGCCCGGAGTATCCCGATGGCAGCGTTCCGCGATTATCCGCACGGCACGCCGTCTCACAGGAGATTGCGCCACGACTTCAACCCGGCGTTGTCCAGGACATCGATGTCCCTCACGGCACGCTCATGATGGTGCGGCGCGAATGTCTCGCCGAGATCGGACTTTTCGATGAACGTTATTTCGCCTACGGCGACGAACACGAACTGGGCGCGCGCGCGCGGCGACACGGCTGGAAAGTGGCGCTTGTCGGCGGCGCTGTGGTCGATAATCCGCAGACCTCCACCGCGAGCGAGCTGCGCAGTTATCTGTTTACCCGCAATTCTCTTTTGCTCGTGCACGATTACTTCGGGCGACACGCCGCCGGCCGTCGCGCTGTGTTGATTCTTCTAAACACCGTCCGACTCGCGTTTCGCTCCCGTCGCGATGCGTTCGCCTTTTCTCCGCGCGCGCGTTGGCGCGGTTGCCGCGATTACTTTGCCGATCGATTCGGTCAGCCGCCAGTCGCATGAAGATCCTGTTTTCATCCTATGCCTACGCTCCAAGCGTGGGGGGAATTGAAACGGTCTCGCAGTTGCTGGCGCGCGAATTCACCGCGGCTGGACACGAGATTGCGCTTGTCACCGAAACGCCCGGCGACGTCGAAACGCCCGAAACATTCCCCGTCCTGCGCCGGCCCACTTTCACGGAGCTGAAAAAATGGCTGCAATGGTGTGACGTTGTTTTCCAGAACAATATCAGCCTGCGCCACCTCATTCCCGCGCTGTTCGCGCGTAAACGCGTGCTTCTCGTTCATCAAACGTGGATGCGCAATACGAGCGGCTCCATCGGTTGGAACGATCGCATCAAACGCGCGCTCGCTCGCCGTGTAAGAAATGTCGCGATCAGCGAAGCTATCGCTCGCGATATCGGCGCACCCTCTAAAATCATTGGTAATCCTTATGACGATGAAGTGTTCAAGTTGCTGCCCAATGTTCCGCGGGCTCGCGACATCGTTTTTGTCGGTCGCCTCGTTTCAGACAAAGGGGTCGACTTGTTGTTACGCGCGCTGTTCCTGGTAAAACAAACCAGCGCAAACCTCACCATCATCGGAACGGGCCCGGAAGAAAACAATCTGCGTGCGCGCGCGCGCGAGCTGAACCTGGACGTGACATTCGCCGGCAGGAAGTCAGGAGTCGAGCTTGCCCATATGTTGAACGGTCACCAGATCATTGCCATCCCTTCGCGATGGCCGGAGCCGTTCGGCGTTGTGGCGCTCGAAGGGATTGGCTGCGGCTGTGTTCCTGTCGGTTCGGAACAGGGTGGACTGCGCGAAGCGATTGGAGATTGCGGTCTCACTTTTGCCAATGGCGAGGCTGAACCACTGGCAAGTCGATTACACGAGTTACTCGTTGCTCCGTCGCTCCGCGAAAAACTTCGTGCCGCTGCTCCGGCGCATCTGCTGCGCTTTCAGGCTTCAATCGTCGGTAATCGATACTTGGAAATCCTGCGCGAGCTCGTCGGATGATTATCCTTTCGCATCCCACCGGAAACGAAAATGTGCGCCAGGCGGCCAGCGCTTTTGCCGATGCAAATTTGCTGCGCGAATTCTGGACAACCATCAATTGGAATCCTGACTCGGCCTTCGACAAAGCAGCGCCTTTGCGTCTGCGCGAAACATTTCGCCGCCGCGCTTATCCTGAAATCGTGCGCCGGCGGACGCACTCGCTTCCGCTCCGCGAAATCGCGCGCCTCCTCCTTGGCGCGGTCAAGTCGCCCTTCTTTTCCGAACACGAAATTGGCCCGCTTAGCATTGATGCAGTTTCCCGTGCGCTCGATCGAAAGGTCGGGGCGGAGATTGCGCAAACCGAAAAATTCACCGTCGTCTATGGCTACGAGGATTGCGCCCTCGAAACCTTTAGCGCCGCGCAGAAGCGCGGCTTTACGCGGATCTATGATTTGCCTATCGGCTACTGGCGAGCGGCCCAGCGGATCTTCGCCGAGGAGAGCGAGAACGAGCCGGAGTGGGCCGCCACCCTGACCGGGACGCGCGACAGCGAACGAAAGCGCGAGCGCAAAGATGAAGAACTGCGTCTGGCTAACCACGTCGTCGTCGCTAGTACTTTCACGAAGACAACGCTCGCGGAATCGCCGCACGCGCGGAATGTCTCCGTCATTCCCTACGGCACACCCCCGACGGACGATACCGAGTTGCTGAATTGCCCTGGTAAATTGCGAATCCTGTTTGCCGGGTCACTCGGTCAGCGCAAGGGATTATCCTACGCGCTGCGAGCGGTCGAAATGATTGGGCGAGATCGTTGCGAGCTGACTCTGCTTGGCCGCAAATCCGTCAATGGCTGTCGCGTTCTCGATGAAGCGGTGCGCAAACATCGCTGGCTTCCAAGCATGAGCCACGCCGAAGTCCTGCGCGAAATGCGCGCCCACGACGTTGTCGTTTTCCCATCGCTCTTCGAAGGTTTTGGCCTTGTCATCACTGAGGCGATGTCGCAGGGCACACCGGTTATCACCACGTCGCACACCGCCGGGCCCGACATCATCGAAGATGGGGTCGACGGATTCATCGTGCCGATCCGATCGGCCGACGTCATCGCCGAGAAACTCGAGTTGCTGGCGAGCGAGCCCTACCGTCTGCACCTGATGAAATCAGCCGCGCGGGAGAAAGCGCGTCTGCATACTTGGGAGAATTATCGCCGCCAACTCGTCGCGATGGCACGCGAAGTGATGAATAATTAACTGCCTTATGCCAGCTCCCGCCAAACGATTGCCCCCGCCGAAGGCGCCTCCGGCGGAAAACGAGAAGCTCTTGCGCACCATCCGCCGTCTCCTTTGGCTTTATATTTTCCTGCTCGTCATCGAAGGCGCGTTGCGTAAATGGATCGTGCCGCAGCTCTCGAATCCTCTCCTGCTCGTGCGCGACCCCATCGTGCTGGTCGTCTATCTCCTTGCCCTGCGCGCCGGCGTCTGGCCGCGTAATGTCTTCATGTATTTTCTCGCGCCCATCGCTCTCCTTTCCTGGCTTGTCGCCTTTCTCGTCCTCCAGCCTTACGTCCCGATCACGCGCGTTCTCATCGTTACTGCCTTCGGTTTTCGCTCAAATTTCCTGCATCTGCCGCTGATCTTCATCTTCGCGAGTGTTTTTGATGTGGAAGACGTCAAAAAAATCGGATGGTGGATTTTGCTCGGGATGATTCCGATGGGTCTGGTCATGGCGCTGCAGTTCCACGATTCGCCCGACTCCTTCATCAATCGCACCGTTGGCCTCGGGGAAGGCGAACAGATTACTGCTGGCGGCGGAAAAATTCGTCCCCCGGGCACGTTCTCCTTCATCTCCGGTCCGATTTACTACGTCGCGCTTTCGTCCGCGTTCGCCATTTATGGCGCGCTTTCCCGCGCCACCTATCGCAACTGGCTCCTTGTCTCGGGCGCTCTCAGTATTTTGCTTGCCATCGTCGTATCGGGCAGCCGCTCGCTTGTGGTCTCGGTGCTGCTCGTCGTGCTCTCGCTCGCCATCGTCCTGGTTCTGCGACCTGAAGCCGTCAACCGTTTCGGTCGCACCCTGTTCGCTCTTGTCGTCGCCGCCTATCTCATCACGCGGATTCCCATCGTGCAGGAAGGAATGAATATCCTTTCCGATCGCTTCACCGAATCGGCCGAAGTCGAGGAGACCACCATTACGCGCGGTTTGATCGAGCGGACCCTGGGTGGATTCACCGAGGGGTTGCGAGACATCAGCCGATTCCCGCTTGCCGGATATGGTTTGGGCATTGGCACAAACGTGGGATCGCGCATGCTCGTCGGCAGCGTTCAGTTTCTCCTCGCCGAAAACGAGTGGACGCGTGTGCTCTTCGAGAGTGGCCCTATTCTTGGCCTCGCCTTCTTGCTCTGGCGCACCGCCGTCGTTTGCTGGCTGGGTTGGCTCTCTTTACGCGCGCTCGGTCGCGCCGAAATCTTGCCGCTGCTTCTCTTCAGCGCCGGTTTTATTATTCTTCTCAACGGGCAGCTTGGCCAGCCTACCAGTCTCGGCTTCGCTGTTGTTCTCAGTGGATTATGCCTCGCTTCCATGCGCCCGCGCGTGCTCGCTTCCGCGCCTCTTCCCTCGGCAATTCCGACACGTCTCGCGCGCAGTCGTTCGCCTTATGCGGATCGATTGCACGACACCCCGCCCGCGCCTCAGACCAATGGTTCTGTTGATCGGTAACTTCCTGCCCGACCAGCAGCAAAGCATGCAGCGCTTCAGCGAAATGATGTTGCGCGAGCTGCGGGCCCTCAATGTTCCGGTGAAACTTTTACGTCCGTCACCATGGCTCACAGATTTATGGCGCACGCGCTTTGCCCAGAAGTGGGCTGGCTATTTCGACAAGTTTATTCTCTTTCCATTGCGCCTTCGCCGCGGTGCATGGGGGAAGGCTTCGGTCGTTCATATTTGCGATCACTCCAATGCGGTTTACAGCCAAAGTTTCCGCGATGCTCCTGTCGTCGTGACCTGTCACGACCTTCTCGCGGTCCGTGGCGCCCTCGGCGAGCAAACCGATTGCCCTGCTTCTGTCACCGGGAAATTTTTGCAGCGCTGGATCGTCAGTGGACTCACCCGTGCTACCGCGGTGGTCTGTGTTTCGCAAGCGACTGCCGTTGACGCAAGACGCCTCCTGACCACGAAAGGTAGAGCGCCACTTATCACGGTTATCGAAAATGGTTTGAACTACGACTATCAGCCGCTGGCTGAAGAAGAGACCACAATGCGTCTCGCGCCCGTGCAACGTTTGAATCTCGATCGCCCCTTTGTCCTGCACGTCGGTTCCCACCTGCGTCGCAAGAACCGCGCGGCCGTCCTCCGCATCTTTGCCAAGACAAAAGACGATTGGGACGCGCAGCTTGTCTTCGCCGGCGATTCCATTGGCCGCGAGCTCAGCGCCGAGGCGCGCACACTCGGTATCTCACATCGTATCGTTGAGATCGTGTCTCCGGACAGTGCCCTGCTGGAAGCTCTCTACAATCGCGCCCACGCGCTTCTTTTTCCCTCGCGTTTCGAAGGATTTGGATGGCCCATCGCTGAAGCTCAGGCCTGTGGTTGCCCAGTGCTTACCAGTAAAGCCGCACCCATGTCGGAAGTGGGTAGCGACGCCGCCTTGCTGCGCGAAGTCGAGGACGAAAACGGTTTCGCCGAGGATCTTCTTCGCCTGCGCGAACCCGGCATGCGCGCAAAATACCGCGAACTTAGTCTGCAAAACGCTACCCGCTTTAGCGCGCGAAAAATGGCGGAGCGTTACCTTGCGCTTTATCGGGAACTCGGGGCCGCCGCATGAAAAAACTTCTCATGCTCGTGGCCACGCTATTGCCTTGGAATCTACGCCGCAGCTTTCTCGAGCAGCAATTCGGTTTTCAAATTCATCCCACGGCGCGCATCGGGTTGTCCTGGATTTTTCCATCGCGGCTCATCATGGAAGAAGGCAGTAGCATCGGTGATCTCACCGTCGCGAAAAACCTCGATCTGCTGCATTTGAAGACTCGCGCCACTATCGGCCGCGGCAATTGGATCACCGGATTTCCGCTCGGCCATCCGCTACACTTCGCCCAGGAAACCGACCGTCACCCGGAGTTGGTGGTGGGGGAGCATTCTGCCATCACCAATCGTCATCTCCTCGATTGCACGAGTTCCATTACCATCGGCGCCTTCACCACTATCGCCGGTTTCCAATCGCAATTTATCTCTCACTCCATCGACATTCGTCGGAATCGGCAGGCTTCGCGGCCGATCCGCATCGGCAGTTATTGCTTTGTCGGCACGAATTGCGTCGCGCTCGGCGGCGCGGCCCTGCCGGATTTCTGCGTTCTCGGCGCGAAATCGCTCCTCAACAAAGCGCACACCCAAACACACCGGCTCTATGGCGGCGTGCCCGCGCGGGAGCTGCAGACTTTGCCGTCGGATTGCGCCTACTTCACCCGCCAGGAAGGCTTCGTCGTTTAGCTTGAGGGTTCTGCAAACAGTGCAGACGCTGAATCCGGAGACCGGCGGCGTTGCCCGCGCCGTTGTTTCGCTCAGTGGTGCGATGCAAAAGCGCGGCGCAGACATCACGGTCGTCACGCAGGACGATCCTGCTGCGCCGTGGCTGCAAGATCTGCCGTTCTGCGTTCACCCGGTCGGCGAGGCGAAAACAAGTTATCGCTACTCGCGCGAGCTGCGCGATTGGCTTCTGGCACACGTAGAAGAATTCGACTGCGCCATTGCCAATGGCATCTGGCAATACCACAGCTTCGCTCTCCGGCAGCAGTGCCGGAAAGCGTCGGTGCCATACTTTGTTTTCCCACACGGCATGCTTGACCCATGGTTCAAGCGCACCTTTCCGCTCAAGCATCTCAAGAAGTGGGTCTATTGGCCGTGGGCGGATTATCGCGTCCTGCGCGATGCCGCCGCTGTCGTTTTCACCTCGGAAGAAGAGCGAATCCTTGCGCGCCAGTCCTTCTGGCTATACCGCGCCCACGAAGTTGTTTCGCCTCTCGGCGTGGAAGCGCCACCCGAAGCCGGGCCGGGCGCGAAGTGCCTTTTTCTTGCGAAGTTTCCCGAGATCGAGAAAACCCGCATGCTTCTATTCCTTGGCCGGGTTCATCCGAAAAAGGGATGCGATATGCTGATCGATGCCTTGCCTCGACGCGCTTCTGCTGATCCGGTCACGCTCGTTCTGGCCGGACCAGACCAGATCGGTTGGACGGCGCAACTGCGTGAGCGCGTGAATCGCATGGACGTCTCCCCGCGCGTCATCTTTCCGGGAATGCTCGAAGGCGCGCTTAAGCGTGGCGCACTCGAAAATGCCGATGCGTTTATTCTGCCGTCGCATCAGGAAAATTTCGGCATGGCGGTGGTGGAATCGCTTTCCTACGGCGTCCCCGTTTTGATTTCGGACAAGGTGAACATCTGGCGCGAGATCGAAGCCGATCAGGCCGGCTATACCGAACCGGACGATCTTGCCGGCACGACCCGGCTGATCGAGCGCTGGCTGCATACACCGGAGCGCCCGCGCGAAGAGATGCGTGCTAACGCCCGGCGATGTTTTGCACAGCGATTCGAAATTGGTCGCGCCGCCGATTCACTCCTGAACATTCTGCGCACGAACACGCCATGAAGATTACGATTGTGCTGGGCGCATTTTTCCCGGTGCCGCCAACGATGGGCGGCGCGGTGGAAAAGGCATGGTTCGCTCTCGCGCATGAATTCGTCGCGCGCGGTCACGTCGTTACCATGATCTCGCGCGCCGTGACGCATCGCGCGCGCGATGAAGTTGTGGACGGCATTCGTCACCTTCGCGTTTGCGGTTACAATACGCCGCGCTCATTGCTCTGGCTCAAGGCACTGGATTTGTTTTACTCGCTGCGCGTTCGCCGCGTTCTTCCCGCAGCCGACATTCTCGTCACCAATACGTTTTGGTTGCCGATTCTAACCCGCGATCCATGGCGAGGAAAAATTTACGTGCACGTCGGCCGTTATCCCAAAGGTCAGATGCGATTTTATTGTCGTTCCGCGCGCCTGCAGGCGCCGTCGAGCGAGATTGCGCAGGCGATCGTCAATGAAGCGCCCGCTCTGGCGGACAAGACGATTGCGATTCCCTATCCGCGCCCGCTCATCGGAGATTCTCCTCCGCCGATCGAAGCGCGCGAGAAAATCGTACTTTTTGTTGGTCGAGTTCATCCGGAGAAGGGCGTGCACATCCTGGTCGAAGCTTTTACCCGCGCGGCTGGCAATGAACTTGCGGATTGGAGGCTGATGATCGTCGGCCCAAGCGCGGTAAAAGAGGGAGGCGGTGGGGACCAATACCTCGCCCAATTGCAACAGGTCGGGCCAAAGGGGGCGGTTGAATTTTGCGGGCCGATATTCAACGAGGCGCAGTTGGCCGCGACCTTCCGCCGCGCGCGCATTTTTGCCTATCCTTCGCTCGCCGCGCGCGGTGAAACTTTTGGTCTCGCTCCGCTGGAAGCGATGTCGCACGGTTGCGCCGTGATTGTTTCCGCTCTCGGCTGTTTTCGCGATTTCATCGCCGACGGTGCGACCGGGTTTGTTTTCGACCACAAAGCGTCCGACCCAGCGGATTCGCTGGCTGCGGTGTTGCTTTCGGCGGGAGGCGATCCGGTTCGGCTCGCGCGAATCGCGCAAGCTGGACAGCAAAAATCGGAAGAGTTTTCGCTCGCACGGGTCGGCGACAGATTTTTGGCGGATTTTGATCGTCTGCGCGGCAACGCTGCGCTTGCGCCGCCGATAACAGTGGCAGCTACCACCCCGAACGCGTTCGGGGCTACAACACATGCCGAACGAACAAGTCGTCAACCCAGATCAAACGACCGCGTTTGAGTCGCCCTGGAGCGGTAGTCAACGCGCGCTACGCGTGTTGTGGGAATTTTGCTGGTTCTTCTTCTGCCAGTGGACACCGAAGCCTTTGAATCCGTGGCGACTTTTTTGGTTGCGCGTCTTTGAAGCGAAAATCGATGGCACACCTTTTGTTCATTCGCGCGCGCGCATCGCCGTTCCCTGGCATCTCACTTTGCATGATCGCGCCTGCCTCGGCGATCGCGCCAACGCCTACACGCTCGGCGAAATCGAGATTGGTGAACGCGCCACGGTCGCGCAGGAAGTTTATCTCAGCACCGGCAGCCACGACTTTACCCAGGCCGGCATGCCGCTGACTGTCGCGAAAATTACGGTCGGGCCGGACGCATTCATCGGCGCTCGCGCATTCATCCTTCCCGGCGTGACGATTGGTGCGCGCAGTGTCATCGGCGCATGCTCGGTTGTGACCAGGGACGTCCCGCCGGATGTGATCGCGATCGGGAATCCTTGTCGCGTTTTGCGACCGCGATGAGGGCGCGGGTGCCGGTTTCGATTATCGTTCCGATCAAGAACGAAGCCGCCAACCTGCCGCGCTGCCTGGATGCAGTGAGATGGGCCGACGAAATTTTTGTGGTCGACTCACAGAGTACGGACAACTCGATTGCAATCTCCGAGGCGCACGGCGCGAAAGTGGTGCAGTTCAAATTTAGTGGCACCTGGCCGAAGAAGAAAAACTGGGCTCTGGAAAACCTGCCATTTCGGAACGAATGGGTTTTCATTCTCGATGCGGATGAGGTTTTGCCGCCGGAAGCAGAGGCGGAATTTGGCAGCGTCATCGCGAATGCGGGCGATACCGCCGGCTATTGGATCAATCGCCGGTTCATGTTTATGGGCAAATGGCTGCGGCACGCATACTATCCCAACTGGAATCTGCGCTTGTTCCGCCACGCGTTTGGCCGCTACGAAAAGCTGACCGATGCCGAGACGGAGAGCGGCGACAATGAAGTCCATGAGCACGTGGAGGTCCGCGGAAAAACCGCTCGGCTCGCCGTGGAGATGGACCATTACGCCTTTCCATCTGTGGCGGTATTTGTAGAAAAACATAATCGCTATTCAAACTGGGAAGCGCGGGTCGCTGCCGACACCCTCATGACCGGCAGTGCGAGAAAAATCGCTGGTGAAAATGTCGGCACGCGTCGTCGTTTGAAGACGCTCTTCCTCAAGATGCCGTTCCGGCCACTGCTGCGATTTCTTTATGTTTACATCTGGCAGAAAGGTTTTCTCGATGGCGCGGAAGGGTTTTACTTCGCGCGACTACACTCGTTCTACGAGTTTCTCTCCGTGGTGAAAACGCGGGAACTCCAGAAACAAACCAGCGCGAATTAGCGCGTCATTCCGAGCCGCGAAGACGGCGAGGAACCTCACGATTGTCCGATGACCTGTGAACCTCGAGAGATCCCTCGCATTCGCTCGGGATGACAGAGAGGGACCGCGCGGGGACAGAGGGAGCGCCCGCGCGATACTCTCAATAGGCCGTCGGCGGGGGCAGGAATAATTGCGCGACTGTGCGGACGATGATTCCGATCTCGAGCGACAAGTTCCAGTTTTCCAGATATTCGAGATCACACGCGACGCGATTCTCGATATCGGAGCCCTGGCGCGCTTCGCCGCGAAATCCGCGCACCTGCGCCAGTCCCGTGATGCCCGGCTTGACGAACGTGCGTACGTGATAGCCGGCCATCAGCTTGGCGAATTCGTCATTGTGCTCGAGCAAATGCGGGCGGGGCCCGACCAGACTCATCTCGCCGCGTAGCACGTTCCAAAACTGTGGCACTTCATCTAGGCTGAGTTTGCGTAACAAGCGCGCCGCCGGATAAACGCGTTCATCCCGGTCCCTTGCCTGCCGCGACAATTCCTCCTGGTCCGCGCGCATGGTGCGAAATTTGTAAATCAGAAACCGGCGGTTTTGAATGCCGGCTCGGAGTTGTTTATGCAAGAGCGGCCCGCGGGATTGCAAGCGTTGCGCGATCCAGACGAGCAGCGCGAGGAGAGGAAACACAAATGTAAGGACGAGAGCGGAGGCAAAGATATCGATGGTGCGTTTCATGAACCGGTTAACCGGATTCTCCAGCGGCTCTTCGCGTAAGCCAATGAATCGAAACCCGCCGTCCTCGAAATGAACGACAGGATGCCGCAGCGTCTCCTCGAGATCGCTCAGGATAACGAGACGAATACCAATCTGATCGCAGGTGCTGATGATGGCGCGGCTCGATTCATCATGGGGAATCTCGAGCAGGATGACCTGCGTCGCGCCGCACTCGCGCACGACGCGCTCGAAGTCCCGCGGCTGACCAAGCACAGGCAAATCTCCGTTCGTGCCACCAGGTGTGTCGGCGCAAATTATGCCGGCCGTCTCCACTCCGATCTCAGATTTAAGTCGCAGCCAATTGCGCAGTTGTCGGGCGCGCTCGGGCGGGCCGACGAGCAATGTTCTTTCTTCGCGAATGCCGTTGAAGATTCGGCGCGCCAGGAAAGGGGAGAGATAATGATGCGAGAAGAGCAGGACGACATAGAGCCAGGGAACAAAATTGAAAAGAAACAAACGGGAGATGAAGCCGTCCTTCGTCGCGATCAGATAAATGACGAGTGTGCCGACGCTGGCGAAAGTCTGGCGCAGGCTCAGACGATGCTGCCGCAGCAGCTCGTTCTGCAGGAGATAATCGCGCGAGTTGTCGCGCCCAAGAAATTCGACGGTCAGGCCAAGCACGAGGAGCACGCAGTAGATGCTGTAACGGCGCCAAGTCAGCTCCGCGCTCGGCGAGTAGAAGCTTACCATGACCCAAACGCCGAACCAGAAAATCCCGGCCGTAAGCACGACCTGACAGAGCAGTAGAAGGCGGCGAAGCCCTTCGGAACGCTGCGTCAGCATTGTTAGATGTGTTGCGGAATAGTACGCGTTGGCAACGCGCCTTCAACTCGTGCTAAAGTCGGCACAGTCTTGGGACGGAAATAGCATCGGAAACGCTGTCATATATAAAAGCTAATCCCATACCATGATGCTTCGGCGCCCGCACGCGAGACATGACTGAGAGAAACTCCAGCGCGATTCGACGCGTCACGCCGGGACAATGGGCGCGCAGCCTCTTTATTGCTCTGTTACCAATCTTCGCGGTCTTTCTTGGCGGCGGGACGGCGAAGTGGGCGGAGGGAGTCATAGTCGCCCTTCTCGGCGCGTTCCTGATATTTCAGCCGCCGCGTCGCTCGCTCGGCTGGCCCATCAATCTCGCCTTTCTTGCTTTCGCTCTTTGCGCGCTCGTAAGCTTTCTCCCCCGCACCTTGTTTTTCGCCCCGGAATGGCGCACAGCCATGACGCAGGACCTAGGTATCGCATTGCCCGATACTCTTACGCCGCAGCCGTGGATTACGGCCGGGTGCTTCATTAGTTTGTTCGCGGCGCTGTGCTGGCTTTACCGGGTCTCTTCCCAGGAACTCGAACTGCGCGCCGCGCGTTTTCAACTTCGCTTCTTCGTCATCGGTGTAGTTTTCCTCGCCGCGCTGAGCATCCTGCTTTACCTCACGCATCACACTCTGCCTTTCTGGATCAATGCCCGCGGTTTCGGGCCATTTCCCAATCGCAATCAGACGGCTGATCTTTTCGGCGTCAGCTCTGTGCTGATCCTGGCGTCGGCCCAGGACTCCATCCGCTATCGTCGCAACAGCTGGGTGCTTTGGACAATGGCGCTCGTCATTGTCGTCGCCGCCATCATTTTGAATTTTTCGCGCGCCGGCATTGTCCTGCTCATCGCCGCCAGCGCCTTATGGGTGGCGGCGGTGGCACTTCGAATCGGCTCTTCCACGCAAAACGTCGCAGTAAGAATCTCGCTCGCCTCATCATTTGTCCTGCTCCTGCTCACGGCTCTCCTGCTTGGTGGCGGTCAGACGCTCGCGCGCTTTCATTTACAAAAGTTCGCCGGCACAGATTTTGCGGCTGATTTCCGCTGGTCCATTTTTCGCGATGCCTGGCGGATGATTCGCTCCTCGCCCTGGGCTGGACTCGGCCTGGGAAATTTTGAGCCGGTGTTCGCGATTTTCCGCAAAGCATCCCTGGCTAACACGCGATCGCTTCATCCGGAGAGCGATTGGTTGTGGGTCTGGGCTGAACTTGGCTGGCTCGCTCTTCCACTCATATTTATCGGAGCGGTGTTACTCATGCGGCGAGTCCTGCCGCTGCAAACCGGGACTAATCAGCGTTTCCGTCTCGCTGCTCTCATCGGTGCCCTCATGTTTGCCATGCACGGCATCATCGATGTCTCCGGTCATCGCGTTGGCACGGCCTACTCCGCGCTGTTTCTTCTCGGGCTTTCCCTGCATCGGCCGACGAATTTTCCCTTGTCGAAACCAATTTCGTGGACCTTCCGAGTATTCGGGTTCGTTTTACTCGCGGTCGGGGTTTCGTGGGCATTTGCCTCGCGCGGAACAACACTCTTGCCTGGCGCCGTCGGCGTGGCCGATGCCAAGCAGCTCGCCACCGTTGACAGCCGCGGACACAATTATTCCGAGGCGATCAATCTCACAACGCGCGCGCTGGAATGGGCGCCGCTCGATTGGGAACTTTACTTTCTTCGCGCCGCCGCCGAGGTGGCGCAGCGTTCGCCCGCCGATCGCGCACTGGACGATTTTCGGCGCGCTCGTTTTCTCGAGCCAAATTCCTATGCGCTCCCGTTACAGGAGGGTTTTGCCTGGCTCCATCGTCGTCCCGATCTCGCTGCCGTGGCCTGGCGCGAAGCCCTGCAACGCGCGGGCACCCAGCGCCCGGATGTTTTCCGCAGCATTATTTACCAGGCGACTCTAGCGGATCCGATCGCGCGCAAAGTCATCGAGCAGCTCGCCTTGAGTCAGCACGACCTCGCCTTGATTTATTTCGCGCAGCTCGGAGCCGAAGAATTCCGTCCGGCGTTCGCCAAGTTTTTCGGGGTTGATCCCGAGCTGCTGCAAATGAAACCGGAAGAGAAACGCCAGTTGTTCGAGCTTTGGGACAAGCGCGGCGATCCCGCTGCTCTGCTCGCCGCCGTCAGCCAGCACCCGGAGTGGTTGCAATTCGCCTGGCGGCCTGTCGCTAAAGCGCGGGCTGCAGCCGGCGATTTCCGCGGCGCTTGTGAATTGCTGCAAAAATACGACAGCGAGACCGCGTTTCCCCCCTTGCAAACCGGCCAGTCGCTCGAGCAGCTGCGCGACAGCGTCTATCGGGCCGATAATTTTGCAGCCGGCTATTCATTGTATCGCGAGCAGATTCGGCGCGGGCAAGTACGCGATGCGCTCGATACGGTTCGTCATTTCACCAATCGCGGGGCTGTCCCGGGTTACTACCATTTACTAGAAGCCCAAGCCTGGGCAGCTAACGAGAAATGGGAAAGTTCCTGGAATGCCTGGAAGGAGTTCGAGAAAGGGAAGGGCGCAGGTTTCTAGTAGAGCTGTGAGGTGATCTCTGCCCGTCACCCCGAGCGGAGTCGAGGGATCCCGTGGAAGTTACCTTAAAGCTTACCTTGCGGAATCCCTCGACTCCGCTTTGCTCCGCTAGGGATGACTAAGAGAGCGCCGCCTGAGCCGCCGCCAGGCGCGCGATCGGGACACGAAATGGACTGCAGCTCACGTAGTCCAGCCCCAATCGAGCGCAGAATTTCACCGAGTCCGGATCGCCGCCGTGCTCCCCGCAAATGCCCAGCTTAATGTTCGGGCGCGTCTTGCGCCCTTTCTCCACCGCGATCTGCATGAGCTGCCCGACGCCGTTCTGATCGATGGTGGCGAAAGGATTGCGCGTCACGATTTCCAGTTCGGCATAATGCGGCAGAAACGATCCGCTGTCATCGCGACTCATGCCGAGCGCGGTTTGCGTGAGATCGTTTGTGCCGAAGCTGAAAAATTCCGCCGTCTCCGCAATCTCATCAGCGATGAGCGCGCCGCGCGGCACTTCGATCATTGTGCCGACCAGATACTTGAACTTCGTTTTCTTCGCCTCCTGTACCTCCTGCGCCACGCGATGGACGATCGCCACCTGAAGCTCGAGCTCCTTTTCAAAGCCAACCAGCGGAATCATCACTTCCGGATGCACTTCCGTTCCTTTTCGCTGCACTTCCGCAGCCGCCTCGAAAATCGCGCGCGCCTGCATCTCCGTCACTTCCGGGAAAGAAATGCCGAGGCGACAACCGCGATGACCCAGCATCGGATTTTGTTCATGCAGCTCGTGCACGCGACGCGCGATCTCATCCGTGCTCACACCAATTTTTTCCGCGAGCGCGCTTTGCGCGGCATGATCCTGCGGCAGAAATTCATGCAATGGCGGATCGAGCAGACGGATCGTTGCCGGCCTGCCTTTGAGCGCTTTGAAGATGCCGACAAAATCGCTTTTCTGATACGGCAGCAACTTTTCCAATGCTCTTTTCCTATCGTCGCTCTTGCGCGCCAGAATCATTTCGCGCATGGCGTCGATACGATCGCCTTCGAAAAACATGTGCTCAGTCCGGCAGAGCCCGATGCCGCTGGCGCCAAACGCGACCGCGTTCTCCACCTGTTCCGGTGTGTCCGCATTCGTGCGCACGCTCATGCGCGTGACCCTGCCGCACCAATCCATCAGCTGATTGAAGTTGCGATACGTCTCGGTTTTCTGCGCCGTCTTATCTCCGTGGAGCAAACCCTGGATGATCTCCGAAGGCGCGCTTCGGAGTTGCCCCGCATAAACCGTCCCGCTCGTCCCATCGATGGAAAGGTAATCGTCGCCTTCGCGAAAGGTGGTGCCGTTCACGCCCATCGTTTTCGCGCGGTAATCGATAAGCAGTGCCGCCGCGCCGCAGATACAGACTTTGCCCATTTGCCGGGCCACGAGCGCGGCATGCGAACTGACACCCCCTCGCGCCGTCAGAATTCCTTCCGCCGCGATCATCCCGCGCAGGTCTTCCGGCGAAGTTTCCACCCGCACGAGCAATACCTTCTCGCCTCTGCCCGCCGCCGCGGCGGCGCGATCGGCATTGAAATAAACTTTCCCCGTCGCCGCCCCGGGTCCTGCCGGCAGCCCAGTTGCAATCGCCCGCGCGCTCTTCATCGCGCTACGATCGAACACCGGCGCGAGCACCTGATCGAGCTGATCTGCCGGCACGCGTTTGATGGCCGTTTTCCAATCGATCAATCTTTCCCGCACCATGTCGCAGGCGAACTTGACCGCAGCCACACCAGTACGTTTGCCGTTGCGCGTTTGCAGCATGAACACTTTGCCGTCCTGGATGGTAAACTCGAAGTCCTGCACATCTTTGAAATGTGATTCGAGCACGTGCCGAATTCGCTCCAGTTCGACCAGCGCCCGGGGCAAATGCTTCTTCAAATCGGCCACGGGCTCGGGCGTGCGCACGCCCGCGACGACGTCTTCGCCTTGCGCGTTGATGAGGAATTCACCGTAGAAAACTTTCTCCCCCGTCGCTGGATCGCGGGTAAACGCGACGCCCGATCCGGAATTGCTGCCGGTATTTCCGAACACCATCGCCTGCACGTTCACGGCCGTGCCCCATTCCACCGGGATGTTATACTTTCGCCGATAGACAATGGCGCGATCGTTCATCCACGAGCCGAAGACAGCGCCGATGGAACCTTTCAGTTGTTGCCAGGGATCGTTAGGAAATTGTCGACCGGTTCGTTCCTTCACCAATCTTTTGAAGCGCATCACCAGCTCTTTTAAATCCGCTACCGTCAGCCTGGTATCCTCGATGTCCTGATGATGTCGCTCGTGCTTGAGCTCGTGAATCACGGTTTCGAACGGTTCGTGATCTTCCTCCGGTTTTTTCTGCACACCCATGACCACGTCGCCATACATCTGTATGAACCGGCGGTAACAATCCCACGCGAATCGCTCGTTTCCCGTTGCGCGTGCCAGCGCCAGCACCGTTTCGTCGTTAAGTCCGAGATTGAGAATAGTGTCCATCATTCCCGGCATCGAGTCGCGCGCGCCTGAGCGCACCGCCACCAGCAGCGGCATTGCGCCGGTGTCGCCGAACTTCGTCCCCATGGTGGCTTCCATGCGGCGAATCCCTTCCTCAACCGCACCCTGCAGAGACGAGGGATAGCTGCGCTTGTGCGCGTAGAAGTAAGTGCAGACTTCGGTCGAAATGGTGAACCCGGGCGGTACCGGCAGGCCGATGCGGGTCATTTCCGCCAGATTCGCGCCTTTGCCGCCGAGCAACGGTTTCATTTTGCCTCCGCCGTCCGCCTTGCCGTTGCCGAAGTAGTAAACGTACTTGGCGACACGGGAGCGCGATTTTCCAGCCATCGTCCCGAGCGAAGTCGAGGGGTCCCGTGAACCTACCTTTAAGGTTACGCCACGGGATCCCTTGGCTTCGCTGCGCTTCGCTCGGGACGACGGCCTCTTCCTTTTGCCACGAGTGGGCGCGCGTCGGGGAGGGGAAGATTTGCGACGCATACGAGGACTCGGCTAAAGGCGCGCCAAGAATAGTTCCGCGAGTGAAGCTGTCAACGCACGCGGTGTAAACCGCGCGTTTCTTCCCGCAAAACTCCGCCGCTACACCGCGGCGCGCTCGTTGGTGGCGAGAACGTCTTCGATTGCGGCACTGAATTCATCCAGCCCCGTGCTCGGCACGATGATCGTGTTCCGCCGGCCGTGCGCTTCTTCGGTAATGCGAAGGAATTTACCCCGGTCATTCTCGCGGAATTCCACATAAAAGTGCTTCCGTTCGATCTGGACTTGTTTCGCTTCGATGATGTTGTCCATGTCCGGGGGCGGATTCTAGGCAGACGCCGCAGCATTGGGGAAGCAAAATTTTACATAAAATTTTCGCAGCAAAGAACTAACGAGGCTAGCGACTAAATACGGCGCTTAGGTGCGCGCCGGGCGCCGTCTCGAGGAAGGTCCGAAACGGCAAAATCGATCTGCCGCTTAAACTGGTCAACGCGTGCGACATGAACGCGCAGGGTGTCCCCAACGCGGAAACGCTTGCGCGTTTGCCGGCCAATGAACTGATGCTGCGTCGGGGAGAAGACATAAAAATCGTCGGTCAGGGTAGAGACGTGCACGAGGCCGGTGAGCAGGAGCTCGGGTAGCTCGATGAGAAGTCCGTAATTGCGCACATCGATAACCATGGCGTCGAACGTCTGGGGATGGCGGGCTTGCAATTGCGCTTCGAAGAATTCCAATTTCTTCATTTTTACCGCATCCATTTCTGCTTCGGCCGCGGTGCGTTCGGTTGCGGACATGTGTTCGGCGGTGGACGCAAGCTGCTGCTGCGATTCCGAGCGTATTCTATCGGCAAGGGCGCGGTGCACCGTCAGATCGGCATAACGCCGGATCGGGCTGGTGAAGTGCGTGTAATTGGCTTTGGCGAGGCCGTAATGCCCAAGCGGAGCGGTGGCATAGCGTGCGCGCTTTAGACTTTTGAGGACGCTAATCTTGAGCGCGTGCTCCTCAGGCGTGCCGCGGATCGTCTCGAGCAAGCGCTGCACTTCCATGCGCTGGGTCAGGTCCCCCACGCGAATTCCGTGGCTAAGCACAAATTCGCGGAGATCCCCCAGCCGTTCTTCATCCGGGTTTTCGTGCACTCGGTAAATGGCAGGGACGCCGCGATTATTCAATTCGCGTGCGACCGCTTCATTCGCCGCCAGCATGAATTCCTCGATGAGTTGATGCGATTCATCATTCTCCACCCGCTCGAAGCGGACCGGTTTCCCGTTCTTATCACAAACGACTTTCACCTCCGGCATGTCGAGATCGAGCGAGCCAAGGGCGAAACGTTTTTTCCGCAATAGCGCCGCCAGTTTCCAAGCGGTGTGCACGCGCGTGCCGAGGTCATCGCGCGGCGGGTTTTTTAAAATAGCGAAAGCTTCCTTGTAGGTGAAGCGATGAGCACTGCGGATGACCGACCGAGCGAAACGCGCCCCCCGCGGCCGTCCGCTTTTGTCGAATTCCATGAAGACCGAGTAGGTGAGCCGGTCGACCCGCGGATTCAAACTGCACACACCATTACTTAAGTGTTCGGGGAGCATCGGAATGACGCGATCCGGCAAATACACGCTGTTCCCGCGCCGCCGCGCTTCCCGATCAAGCGCGCCGCCCGGTTCCACGTAGGCGCTAACATCGGCTATGTGCACGCCGAGCCGCCAACCGCCGCCCGCGAGTTCTTCCACATGAATGGCATCGTCGAAATCGCGTGCATCATCAGGGTCGATCGTGACGATGAATTGGCCCCGCAGGTCTTCCCGGCCTCGCGTCGCGTCGGCGTTAACTTCGCGAGGGATTTCCTCGGCTTCCTTTAAGACTGCCTTAGGAAATTCCAGCGGCAGATGGTATTTGCGAATGATCGAGAGAACGTCGACGCCGGGCGCACCTCGTGGCCCAAGCACCTCGATGATTTTTCCTTCCGGATTGACGTGGCGGGACTCCCAGCTCTCGAGTTTGACGACGACCTTGTCCCCGACCCGGGGGGCCGCTGTAGCGGCGGTCTGTGCCCGCCGATTATTGCTAGCTCTGTCAGCCTCCCTTCGGCGGTCATAGACCGCTACAGCAGAGGCGTCGACGTAAATGTTGTGCACCAGTCGTGGATCATCCGGCACCACATAATGGAAATGCCGCGTTTGTTGCAGCGTCCCGACAATTGTGTCGTGCGCGCGGGAGAGAATGCGTATGACCCGCCCCTCCGCCCGCGGCCGTCGCGCCCGCGAAAGTTCCACTGGCCGAACGATGCGGGCGACCAGGCGATCGCCATGCATGGCCGTACCGGTATTCTCTGAGGCGATGAACAAGTCGCGCTGCCCCGGCTTTTCATCCGTCAAAAAAGCGTAACCGGCTTCGTGCACGCTCAGCGTGCCAGTGACCAGATCGGCTTCATCCGGCAGCACGTAACGGTTCTTGCGAATGCGCGCGATCGCGCCCGCCTGCTCCAGATCGCGCAGGGTGCGCGGTACTTCGTCGTGCTGCGCCGCAGAATATCCCAGGGACTCGGCGATCTCCTTCTTATCGAGCGGACGGTATTTCGGTTGGCGCAGCAGGCGCAGAATTTCCTCGCGCAAATCTAATGGCTGCGCGTGTTTGTCAGATTTTGCCATGAACGCTCAAGTTGTCCCTGTTTGCGCGCCGTGAACAGCGCCATCTTTGCCTGCGCGCCGGCAAGCGATTCGCCTATCTCCAACGGGGCGGTCAAAGTCGCCCGTCGAATAATTCGCGTGGCGTGATAGTCTCACCCTTGTGGGTGCGACGCACTGGAGAATCGGCGGCGAAATTTACGACCTTGCCTCACGCGGCTGGATCATGGGCGTGGTTAATGTCACCCCCGATTCCTTTTCCGATGGCGGAAAATTCTTCGAGGCCGACAAGGCGATCGCGCACGCGCGCGGAATGATCGCGCAAGGCGTGGACGTGATCGACGTCGGCGGCGAATCGACCCGACCCGGCGCCGGAACGATCAATGCTGAGGAAGAGAAACGGCGCGTCATTCCAGTGGTTGAACAACTGGCGGGCACGTCGAACACATTGATCTCGATCGACACATCGAAGGCGGAAGTGGCGGAGGCGGCTCTCGAGGCGGGCGCAAAAATCGTCAATGACGTGACTGGCGGACGGGCGGATCGCGCCATGCTGCCGTTGGTCGCGGAGCGCGGCGCCTCATTCATCATCATGCACATGCAAGGCACGCCGCGAACGATGCAAACCGCGCCGCATTACGACGATGTCGTACGCGAAGTAGGCGAATTCTTTAGACAACAGTATGCCTGCGCCATAAAATCAGGCATCGATCCAATGACGCTCGCGTTCGATCCGGGAATCGGGTTCGGAAAAACGCCGGCGCATAATCTTTCGCTCCTGAAGAGTCTGGGGCGGCTGCGTATCGGCGATCAACCTCTGGTCGTCGGTGTCTCGCGAAAATCATTTCTCGGCAGACTCCCTGGTGCAAATGGCGCGGGTGATCGCCTGGCTTCAACGGTCGCTTTTACTTCGGTGCTGCGGACAACGGGCGCCGATGTTTTGCGGGTGCACGATGTGAGGGAAAACCTGGAGGCGTTACGCGTCGCTGATGCGCTGCGAACTGCCGCATGATCGATCATCTCACGCATCTCATAATTCTCGGCTGGCGCAGCGTTATCGAGATTGTGCTGCTCAGCGTTGGCATTTACTACGGTTACGCTTACTTCCGCGGTACGCGCGGCGCCAAGGTGCTGACTGGCCTGGCTATTGTTTTTCTGACGCTCACGCTGATTTCTACCCTGCTCAACCTTGTCGTTATCGGTTGGATTGTGCGCAGCTTTTCCGTTTTTCTCGCCATCGCTCTGGTTGTCATTTTCCAACCAGAACTTCGGCGTGGCCTGGCCGAGCTGGGCGGGCATCCGATTTTTTCTCTCACGAGTGAGAAACGAGAAACCGTCCATGACCTCGTCGAAGCGGTGACGCAACTCGCAAGCAAGCAATTCGGCGCGCTCATCGCCCTCGAGCGCGATACCTCCATTCGCGTCTACGAAGAAACCGGAGTGCAATTGGAAGCGGATTTTTCCGTCGAGCTCATGCTCACGATTTTTCACCCCAAATCGGCGCTGCACGACGGTGGCGTCATCATGCGCAATGGCCGCATCGCCGCCGCAGCTTGCATCTTTCCGGTGAGCCAGCGCGAAACGCTCGATCGTAGCCTCGGTTTGCGCCACCGCGCCGGGTTGGGATTAACCGAAGAGTCCGATGCCGTCGCCGTCGTTGTCTCGGAGGAAACGGGCGGCATTTCCATTTGTCATCGTCGCCGGATCGAGCGCGGATTTACCCCGGAAGCCTTTGCGCGCCGAATCAGCGAAATTTTACTGCAGAGCACTTATGAAGAAACTGATGTTGCACAATTGGGGCGCGAAGTTGATCTCGCTCCTGCTCGCGATCACGCTTTGGTACCTCATCAAGAAGAACGTGGCAACGACCCCGTTGCCGTCTGAAAACGCGCCGACGGCGGCGGAGAATCGCTAGCGTAAGGCAGATCCGCTAACGCAAAAAACGCGCGAGGTTTTCGTCCTCCCAGCGCCGGGCGCGTTTATAAAAGTGAAACTCCCGCTCGCGGCGATAAAACTCGTCCGTGTGCACGCAGCGCCGTCCATCGCCCCGCACGCGATCCGGCACGACCGCATGCAACATCTCGTGATATAACACATATTCGAGAAACCAGCCCGGGACGAAACGCTGATCCAGCCAGGGATTGATGCGTATAATGCGGTCTTCTTCCTGGATGGTGCCGAAGATGAAATATTCGCGCGGTCGTTGCTGTCGTTTGCGTCCCCAGACGACTTGATATCCGCGAAGTCGATCGCCAAAATGGCGCGCGTTCAGCTTGTCGAAGACTTTTCGAAGATCGAAATAACGCCCCTCGATTTCCAAACCCAGCTGCCGCTGCAAAGGAAGGTGCGGCCGCGCAATTTTTCGTTTCGTTCGCTTCGCCATAAGAATTGCTCCATCGTCAAAATTGCTGTGCGGGAAAGGATAGTACGCGAAATCAAAGCTGGAGACAACTCGGCAGAATTACTATTTTGCCAGCGGTAAGTGCCTATAGTTCAATAACTAGCGACTGAAATCATAAATGAGAACACTCTCGTTATTGAGAAGAGCAACCGCTTGGTCTCACCAACTGTCCAGCTCCGCATCGCTGAGTTTGCCTGCGCTCGCCTTCGCATGTATTCAGCTTCGGAGAAACCAATCGTGACACCGTTCCTCCGGAAAATCCTTGGCCTTAACTGGGTGCTCCTTGCCGTGATGCTCACGCTCGCCGTTTTCGGCGTGATTGCCATTTACAGTGCCACCTATATGCGCGAGGACCCGGTCGCGTCCGAGTTCTGGCGCAAACAGGCAAACTGGGTAGTGGTGGGATTTTTTGCCTTCATCATCACAAGTCTCATCGATTACCGCTGGGTTCGTTGGGGCGCGCTGCCGATGTATCTCGCCGGCCTCGGCTTTCTCATCATGACGAAGTTCATTGGCCAGAAAGTCTACGGCGCGCGCAGCTGGCTCCATCTTGGTCCGATTAATTTCCAGCCGGCGCAGCTCGCCGTCATCGCCGGCATCATGGTGCTCTCGCTTTTCCTAAGCCAGTTCAAGCAACTCCACGCCATGCTTCGTCTCGCTCTTTGCGGCGTCATCGTAGGAGCGCCGTGCCTGCTTATTCTCCTGCAGCCCGACCTGGGCGAATGCATCATCTGGGGCCCGGTCCTGATGGCGCTGCTTTTCGTTGGTGGAATTCCCGTGCGCTACCTCATTTGCATGACTCTCATTGTGGTCGCCTTCATTCCCATCGCCATCAATCTTGGCCTTAAACCTTACCAACAAGAGCGCATTACGGCATTCATCAATCCCGACATCGACCGTCAAGGCTCGGCCTGGGCGATCAATCAATCCCTTATTGCCATCGGTTCGGGCGGCTGGGCCGGCAAAGGTTTCAAAGCGCCCAACACGCAGATCGAGCTCGGTTTTCTTCCCGCTACTGCCGTGCACAACGATTACATCTTCTCGGCCATCGGTGAGCAATGGGGGTTTGTCGGCGGCGTGTTTTTGCTGGGCGCCTTCGCCTTGCTTTTGCTTACATGTCTCTTTGTCGCTTTCTGGGCGGCTGATCAATTGGGGCTGCTTCTTGTCGTTGGAGTCACCGCGCTCATCTTCACCCACATTTTTCAGAACATCGGCATGACCATCTCCGTTCTTCCCATTACGGGTGTGCCGTTGCCGCTCATCAGCTACAGCGGATCGTTCGTCCTCATGATTATGTTCGGCCTCGGTATCGTGAACAGCGTCTGGGTGCACCGGCGAGGCGCCCCCGCCCGCTAGGACTTTCGCGCCTTCTTCGCCGTGCCGACGGATTACAAGGTCAAACTCGAGGTCTTCGAAGGTCCGCTCGACCTTCTTCTTTATCTGATCAAGCGCGACGAGATAGACATCTACGACATTTCGATCGAGCGCATCACCCGGCAATACCTGGAATATCTCCAGGCGTTCAAGGAATTGAACATCGACCTCGCGGGCGAATTTGTCCTCATGGCGGCGAATCTTCTCTACATAAAAAGTCGCAGCCTCCTTCCCCTGGATCAACAGCCGCCCGATGAAGAAGCCGATGAAGACGATCCGCGCTGGGAGCTGATTCGTCAGCTCATCGAGTATAAGAAATTCAAGGAAGCCGCCGCGCTTTTGTCTGATCGCGCGCTCGAGCAGGAAAATATTTTTTCGCGCGCTGCCGTCGCAACGCCCGAGGTTCCTCTGCGCTTGGGCGAGGTCGGAATTTTTCAGCTCATCAACGCCTTTCAGAATGTCATCAAACGCATCCAAGCTCGGGAAGAACTGCAGGAGATTTTTGGCGAGAATTTTACCGTCTCAGACAAAATCGAAACCATTCTCGCCCGCGTAAGCGAAGGTTCGACTTTGAAATTTTCTGAGCTTTTCGCGCACATGGCGTCGCGCGTGGAGATCGTCGTCACTTTCCTCGCCCTTCTTGAGTTGATCCGGCTCAAACAGATTCGGGCCAGCCAGTCCGATCCGTTCGGTGAGATCGAGATCGCGGCAGCTGCTTGAATGCCGGCCGTTCTCATCGCGGGATGCGGCTACGTTGGCGTCGCCGCCGCAAAAATCTTTCGCCAGCGCGGCTGGGAGATCACGGCCTGGACGCGCTCGGGCGAGCTGGCCGATACTGAACTTGCCGGCGCGATCACGCGACGTGCAGTCGACCTTGGGGATGCCGACGATGTGCGGCGAAACAGTTTCGTTTGTGACGTGGTCGTGCATTGCGCTAGTTCAAGTGGCGGCGACGCGGATGACTACCACCGGATTTATCGCGACGGAGTTGCCAATCTGACAGCCGCGTTTCGGCAGGCGCGCGTCATTTTCACCAGCAGCACGAGCGTCTATGGCCAGCGCGATGGCAGTTGGGTCGACGAAAATTCGCTCGCGGAACCTGCAAGCGAAAAAGGCCGAATCCTGCGTCAAGCTGAAGAAGTCGCGCTCGCGGCCGGCGGAATTGTGCTGCGCTTGGCCGGTATTTACGGCCCCGGCCGGTCGTTTCTGTTACAGACTCTGAGGGAGGGCAGGGCTTCCGTTTCAGCTGCGCCTGATCGTTATGTGAATCAGGTCCATCGCGACGATGTCGCATCCGCTATTTTTTCCCTCGCTCAGCGGAAGAACATCGTGGCGCCGCGAATTTTCAACGTTGTCGACGACGCGCCCGTGTTGCGCAGCGAAATTCTGCATTGGTTGTCGGCCGAATTGGAAATTCCGCTTGCCCACGCCATGCCGGCAGGGGAACGCAAACGCGGTGATTCGAACAAGCGAGTCAGCAACGCTCGACTGCGCGATCTTGGGTGGTCGCCACAATATTTCAACTACAAGGAAGGCTTTCTTCGTTCGATTTTTCCCGCGGAAAGCCAATTCTAGTAATTATAAAGACGGCATGCTTGCTGCTCATTCTCCGAGCAATGCGAGATGTCCGTTTATCAGGCCGCGAAGTCGCCGTCGTTCGCGCCATTGGTTTTGCTGAATCCATGATGGGCGCTGAAATTTTAGATGCCACGCGCATGGAGCTGGAAGACGCCGGCGATACTTTGAACGGCCTTATCGCCGCCGGCCTCGTCGAAACAATTCCCTATAGCGAACAGGTCGACCTCGCCGAAATGCCCGCCCTCGCCTTCGAAATCAACCCAGCTTACGTGCACGAATTGCGCCAGGCCATCGCTCATCGCTAACTCGTGATCAGGGCGGGCGGCGTTTTGCGTTCGCCAAAGAGGGATCGAATCACATCTTCGATTGGCATCTCCTGCACGTTGATGTCGCTGATGTTACAGGCCTCGAGCAAACGCCGCGCCGTGTCTGTTACCTGCGCCCGCGGCACTTTTAGCTGCACCGAGACCGGCGTTTGCGCTACGATTTCACCGAACTGCGCGAAGTCTCGCGTCGCTCCGTCGGCAAAAGTAAGGCTGATGAGCTTGTCCCCCGAGAAACGATCGATGATGGCATCGAGCGGGCCGTCGAAGAAAATTTTGCCGTGATCGATGATGAGAACGCGATCGCACAACTCCGCGATATCCTGCATGTAATGGCTGGTCAGCATCGTGACGATGCGATTCTCCGAATTATAAACGCGCAAAAACTCACGCACGCGTTTCTGGCTTACGACGTCAAGCCCGATAGTAGGCTCATCCAGAAACAGTACCCGTGGCTCGTGAATGAGCGCGCTGATGAGCTCCATCTTCATGCGTTCGCCCAGGGAAAGCTCGCGCACCATCACATTCATTTTGTCCGTCACCTCGAGCAATTCACTCAAACCACCGACCACCTTTTTAAATCGTTCGCGATCGATTCCATAAATTGCGCGGTTGAGTTCTAACGATTCTTGAGCTGGCAGATCCCACCAGAGCGCGTTCTTTTGACCCATGAGCAAACTGAACTGGCGTTTCAGCTCGTTCTTGCGTTCCCAGGGCACGAAACCAAGAACACGCGCCTCGCCCGCCGTCGGATTCAGCAATCCCGAGAGCATTTTCAGCACCGTTGTTTTGCCGGCACCGTTCGGCCCGAGAAATCCCACGAACTCGCCTTCCTCGATCTGAAACGTCACGCCGTCGGCCGCGCGTGTTTCATCGTAACGCCGTCTCACCAGACCCTTGATCGCTCCTCGCAATCCACTTTCCTTGCGGTAGGTGCGATAAACTTTCGTCAGCTCTCGCACTTCGATTGTGCTCATTTCGCCCTTACCATTCGGCCAGCTGAAGCCGCGGCACCATCTGGAAATGGCGGTCGCGCGTCAGCACTTCGGCGCCAGCACGAAATGCGCAGACCGCGATAATGAGATCGGTGAGCGGCAGAATTTTGCCGGCGCGATCGAGCCGCCACGCCAGCTCTTCCGTTTCCTGCCACGCGCGATAATCCATCGTCACGTGCACAAGCAGGTCGAAGAATGTCGCGAGATCGGCGCGCGCCTTAGGTCGAATGATTCCGCGTAACACTTCGCAACGCACCACATCGCAGCCGACCAGTTCCGTTGCCTCAAACCGTTCTACCAGCGCCGCTACGGGGTCAAATCCGCTGCGCAGCAGATGAATGTAGACCGACGAATCAACCAGCAGCACGTCTCGTCCGGTATCGCAACGGCTTCTCCGCCAAACGCAAACGCATGAGATCGTAGGACGGATCAACGCTGGCCTCCCACTCGCTCAGCGTCACTTTTCTCGCGCGCAAAAAATTGCGGAGCTTGTTCTTCCTCTCCGTCTCCCTTAAGGCAAACTCTACCGTCTCCGTTTTCGTCTTGAGACCGGTCAACTTCATCACTCGGGCAAGGAGCGCTTCGTCGATAAACATGGTCATCTTCGTCATGCAGCGTGACGATATGGCACCATAGCCATATCCGCAAGCATCTTCTGCCAAGTTCCCGATTTGCCTGCCTTACGCCGCGCTTGTCCTCGGCCCCGCCGTCATGCGCTGTAAAAGCGGAAGAACTTTTTCTACAAGCGCCTCGGCCGTGATGCCATGTTTCTTGCGCAGAATCGGGATGGTCCCGTGCTCGATGAATTGATCAGGCCATCCGATCCGCACCATCGGCGTGTGAATTCCTTGCGAATACAAATGCTCCATCACCGCGCAACCGAAGCCATTGTGCAGGACGTGATCCTCCAGCGTGGCAACCACCTGCACGCTGCGCGCGAAAAATTCCAGTGTCCCGGTATCGATCGGTTTTATCCAGCGCGGGTTAATGAGCGCGACCGAGACGCCTTGAGCTTCCAGCAGATTGGCCGCTTCCTGCGCTACTTCGAACATGTTGCCGAGTCCGAAGATGGCAACGTCGCGACCGTGCTGCACCACCTCAGCTTTGCCGATTTCGAGCAATCTCGGCGCATCCTTCGGCTTCGCGCCTGTGCCGGCGCCGCGCGGATAGCGGATCGCAATCGGACCCGAGCTGTAATTCGCCATCGTCCAAAGCATGTCCACAAATTCGTCCTCATCCTTCGGCTGCATGTGCACGAAATTTGGCACGTGTCGCAGGTAACCGATGTCGAATAAACCGTGATGCGTCGGTCCATCGTCGCCGCTCAGTCCGGCGCGGTCCATGCAAAGGGCGACGTTCAGATTTTGCAGCGCAATGTCGTGGATGATCATGTCGTAAGCCCGCTGCATGAAAGTCGAGTAGATGGTAAGAAATGGCTTCAACCCCTGCGTTGCCAGACCACAGGCAAAAAGCGCGGCGTGCTCTTCGGCGATGCCGACGTCATAATAGCGATCCGGGTGTTTCGCCTGGAATAATCCCAGCCCGGTCCCGCTCGGCATCGCTGCTGTGATGGCGACGATGTTCCTGTTCGCATCGGCGAACTTGGCCAAGGTTTTTCCCAGCGTCTCGGAGTAGGTCGGCGTGGGTGCCGGTGCCGTCTCACCCGTTTCGAGCTTGTATTTCCCGAGCCCGTGGAACTTGTCCGGCTTGGCGATGGCCGGTTCGTAGCCTTTGCCTTTCTTGGTCAAAATGTGCAGCAGCACCGGCTCCTCCTGCGTCTTGAGAAATTCGAACGTCTTTATGAGCAGCGGAATATCGTGGCCGTCGATCGGTCCGTAGTAACGCAGACCGAGTTCTTCAAAAATCACGCTCGGCACGAGAAGATTTTTCACTCCTTCCTCGACCTTGTGCGCGAGGTGGACCGCCGTCTTGCCCGCGATCGCTTCGATGAAACGCCGCGCTTTGTCGTGCAGCCCGGCATACATCGGGTTAGTCGTGATGGAATTGAAATAGCTGGCAATGGCGCCGACGTTTTTCGCGATCGACCATTCGTTGTCGTTGAGCACAACGATGAAACGCTTGGTCTGTGACTTTGCGTTGTTGAGCGCCTCGTAGCTGATGCCGCAAGTGAACGCCGCATCACCCGCCACCACGATTACGTTTTCGTCGCCGCCGCGAAGATCGCGTCCAACCGCCATCCCCAAACCCGCCGAAAGCGCCGTGCCCGCGTGCCCCGCCCCATAGCAATCGTGCTCGCTCTCGGTGCGGAGCAAGAATCCGTTCAACCCCTGGTATTGCCGCATCGTTGCGATGCGATCGAGCCGCCCGGTAAACATTTTGTGCACGTACCCCTGGTGGCTGACGTCGAAAACAAAACGGTCCTTTGGCGTCTCGAAGACGCGATGCAGCGCAATCGTTAATTCCACCACGCCCAGATTCGGCCCGAGATGACCGCCCGTTTGCGAAAGAACGTTGATCAATTCCTCGCGAACCTCTTGCGCCAGCTGTAACAAGTCCTTTTCCGGAACCGACTTAATGTCGGCTGGCCCCCGAACGGAATCGAGCAGGCGCGCCGGTTTCTCAGAAAAGGCTGACGTCATCGTTCTCCTTAGTTTCAATCGCACTGGTAGCAATCGGCGCGCTTGGCGTTTCCGCCGCGTCGAAATTTTTCACGGCCACTTTGCCGGCGTGATCGCGCGTGATGATCTCGATTTTTTGCTCCGCGCGCGCGAGTCGTTCCTGGCAAACGTTCACCAGCTTCATCCCTTCTTCGTAGCGCACGAGCAAATCTTCCAGCTGCATTTTTCCCGACTCCATTTCTTCAACAATGGCCTCCAGGCGTTCCATCGCCTTTTCAAAACTCAACTCTGCATTCTTCACAGCCATCGGCGGCAGCCAATTAAGCATAGGGCGGTTAAAGCGCGACCTTTCATCCGCACTGGTCACTTCGCCTGCTTCTCGCCGTCGCCACCGTCGTGTTTTCGTGGCTACTCACAGCGCTGGAAAATTCCAAGTCGTCCCGACTCCTTTGTCATTCCGAGCGGAGTCGAGGGATCTCTAGCTTTTTGTCCGGGACAAAGAATTGGAGATGTCTCGACTTCGCTCGACATGACAGAGGCGTTGCCGGCCTTCTCTAGTTTGCACAGTCCAGCGTGCGCATTACTCCCGCCTCCGTGGCTCACGAAGAATTGAAGCAGCGGCAGAGCATGATGTGGGGCTCGGGCGAGTATCAGAAAACCACCGAGACCATTCCAGACATTCATCAAACAGTCGTCGATCGACTTGAGCCCAAACGCGGTCAGCGCTGGCTTGATCTCGCCTGCGGCACGGGCGCGGTGGCGGAGCGGGCCGCGCGCGCCGGCGCCGAAGTCACTGACATCGATCTCGCACCGGCCCTCATCGAATCAGCCAAAGCGCGGGCGCGTGAACAGAAGCTCTCCATCGAATATCGCGTAGGTGATTGTGAACGGCTGGAAGGAATCGAAGACGCGTCGTTCGATGTCTTTCCTCCACCTGCGGAATCATGTTCTCTCCGGACCACAGCGCCACCGCCAGACAACTCGCGCGCGTGGTGAAAAAGGGCGGCCGCATCGGTCTGGTCAACTTGCTGCTCGTGCTCGGCACGCGCCGCTAGTTCTGTCATCCCGAGCGAAGCGCAGCGAAGTCGGGGGATCCCGCGGCGAAAGCATTAAGGCAACTTCACGAAGTCCCTCGTGCTCACTGCTCTGCCTTCGGACGCAAGAGCTGGCACACCCGATGCTCGGGCAACGAGCATCGCCGTGAAGCTGCGCAAAAAGATTCTTCTCATCGATCACGAGCCGCGCCTGACTGGCGCCGTGCGCCGCGCCTTGGAAAAAACTGATCGCTATGCCATTCACGAGGAGCACGACACTGCCTTCGCCCTGCAAGTGGCGCGCTGGTTTCATCCCGATCTCATCGTGGTCGATCTCGCGGCCTCGGACGATGGCGATGCGCTCGCGCAACAGTTACAGGATGACGGCGAACTGCGAAATACGCCGCTGCTCTGCCTGAGCAAGACGGAGCGCGATCTTCTTTTCGCGGGCAACGTCGCCGGCTACGATTTCTCCGCCGCGCCCATGGGCATCGACCATCTCCTGCGCGGAATCGAGCAGCTGATCTTTGGGAGATAATCTAGCCGATCTGCTGCCGGTAAGCCGCGGCGTCCTTCAGATTCTTTAGGTCATCCTCATTCGCGATCTTCAAAACAAAGAGCCAGCCTTCTCCGAAAGGATCGGTATTCACCAGCGACGGATTTTGCGTGAGGGCATCATTTCCTTGCACCACCGTGCCTTTCACCGGCGCGTAGATATCGCTCGCCGCTTTCACCGATTCCACCACCGCGATCGCTTCCCTCGCATTCGCTTCGCGCCCGGCCTTGGGCACTTCCACGAAGACAACATCCGTTAATTCCGCCTGGGCGTGATCGGTAATGCCGACGCGAATGTTCTCGCCTTCGCGTTTAATCCATTCGTGCGATTCGGTGTAAAGCAGATCGTCGGGAACATTCATCATGATTTTTTGAAGAGCGGTTTTTTCTCGATTGTCGCCGGAAATCTTTGACCGCGGATTTCCACTTCCAGCGGCGTGCCCACTTTGGCGGACGCCGCCGAGACATACGCCATGCCGATGCCTATGTTCAAGCTTGGCGAGAGAGTGCCGCTCGTGATCTCGCCCACGCGCGCGCCGTTGTTAAAAACAGAATAGTGAGGGCGCGGTGGCGGACCTTTGCCGCTCATCTTGAAGGCAACGAGGCGCTCGCGCGCGCCGTTCGTCTTTGTCTCGACTAACGTCTCGCGGCCGGTGAAGTGCGGTTTCTGTAAATCGACGAAAAATCCGAGACCGGCTTCGAGTGGATTGCGGTTGGAAGAAAGGTCGGAGCCATTGAGCGGATAGCACATTTCCAGTCGCAAAGTGTCGCGCGCACCCAGTCCGCACGGTTTCATCCCAAATTGGGCCCCGGCGCTGAGCGCGCTTTGCCAGACTTGGGCGGCTATCGTTGCCGGGAAAAAGACTTCGAAGCCGTCTTCGCCCGTGTAACCGGTTCGCGCGATTGAGATCGTGCTGCCGAACATCGGGGAATCGGCGATGACATTGCGTGCCGGCGGTTCTGTTTCGGCGTCGATCCAAGCGCGAAAAAACTCGCGCGCGCGCGGCCCTTGAATCGCGACCGCGCCGTAATCGGCGCTGCGATTCCGTAACTCAACCGTCTTGGGGCGATCCTTTTCCAGCCAGGCCAGATCCTCTTCAATCTTGGAAGCGTTGACTACGAGCAGGAATTCCGCGTCCGCGATTCGATACAGAATCAGATCATCAATAATCCCGCCGCGTTCATTCAGCAGAAAGGTATATTGCCCTTGGCGCGGGCCGAGCTTGGTCACGTTGTTGGTCAGCATTGTGTTCAGCCAATCAGGCGCAGCGTTTCCTGAGGCGATAAACTGACCCATGTGCGAAATATCGAAGATGCCGAGCGCATTTCGCACCGCGCGATGTTCGTCGGTAATGCTCGAATATTGCACTGGCATGAGCCATCCGCCGAAGGGGACCATTCTCGCTCCGAGTCTTACATGCTGATCTTTCAGCGGGGTAATTTTAAGCGCATCATCCGTCACCTCGCCAAACTACCGTCATCGCGAGCGGAGTCGAGGGATCCCGTCGCTCTACCTTGAAGGTAACTTCCACGGGCTCCCTCGACTCCGCTCGGGATGACGAAGGTAGTCACGCAACCGTCCCACATATCCCGCCCGAACAATTGGTGGAACGCAACTCGCTCGCTACCGTCTTCGCGCAACATGATCTGGCTCGATAAACTGGAACGTCGTCTCGGATTTCTCGCCATCCCCGGCTTGTTGCGTTACGTCGGCTTTCTCACCGCGCTCGTTTTCGTCCTCGAGAAAGCGAATCCCGGATACGTCAATCTGCTCGAGCTGGACCGCGCCGCCATCATGCGAGGAGAAGTATGGCGGCTTCTCACCTACATTTTTCTTCCGCAAGCCGGCGGTATTTTGCCTTTGCCCGATTGGGCCACCGTCGCATTTTACGTGCTTTTCCTGTGGTGGATGGGCAACGGGCTCGAGTCTGTCTGGGGGGCATTCAAGCTCACGATATTTTACCTTTTGGGAATGGTCGGCACGACGGCAGCCGCATTCTTCTTCGGCGTCAGCGTCTCAAACTGGATGCTAGCCTTGTCGCTCTTCTTCGCCTTTGCCCGGTTTTATCCTGATGTCGTTATTTATTTCGCCTACATCCTGCCGCTGAAAGTGAAATGGGCGGCCTGGATTTCGGCTGGTTTTCTGCTGCTCAACATCGTCTTCGGCTCAATGCAGTTTCGCGCCGCTGCCATTTGCGCGATGGCTAACTACCTCATTTTTTTCGGCCCCGATCTGTGGCGCGAAGCGCGTAGCCGCCGCACCGTGGCGGCGCGCCGTCATCGCTTCGATATGCAAACACGCGACGATGCGACCGAAGCTCTGCATCATTGCGCCACCTGCGGCGCCACGGAACTAACCAATCCGCATCTGGAGTTTCGCGTAGCCCGAAACGGCGAAGAATATTGCATGCCGCATCTACCCCGCGCCCAAAGCGCTGCCCCCGCCTAAGGCTTCAGCTTAAACCGCGGGCCAGCGGCTTCCTTGACCCGCTCTTCTCGCATCCGAGAGTAACCGCGATGGCCGACAAAAACGCGCCGCTCATCCCTGAACAAGGCTGGCACTGCCTGCACCTCTTCTATCGCCTCGACCACGCGCAATGGCAGCTCCTCAGCGCCAGCGAACAACGCGCGGCCAAAACCGCGCTCGCCGAAATTGTGCAGGAAATTCGCGCCAGCGAAAATACACAGTTGCTTACTTTAAGCGTTGTCACGCCCAAAGCCGATGCCGCGTTCATGCTCATCACGCCCGATCTGCACCGCGCCAATGTTTTCGAAAAACAGCTCACTTTTTCTCTCGGCCCGGGCGTTCTCGATCCGGTCTACAGTTATCTGTCTCTCACGGAAGAAAGCGAATACGTCACTACGACCGAGCAATACGCGGCCACGCTCGAGCGCGAGCAGAGCCTGAAGCGCGGCACGCCCGAGTTCGACGAAGCCATGACGACTTTCGCCGAGCGCATGAAACATTACACGCACGAACGCGTTTACCCGACGCTGCCGGACTGGCCGGTCGTCTGTTTTTATAACATGAGCAAACGCCGCGGCGACCAGCGCAACTGGTATGCGCTTCCGTTCGATGACCGGCGACAGCTCATGCAAGGCCACGCGCGCGTTGGACGCGAGTTCGCCGGCAAAGTGAAGCAACTTATTACCGGCTCGACCGGCCTCGATGACGCGGAGTGGGGAGTGACGCTTTTCGCGCGCGACACATTCCAAATTAAAAAAATCGTTTACGAAATGCGCTTCGATCCCGTGAGCGCCCAGTTTGCCGATTTCGGCGAATTCTTCATCGGCATTCAGCTTCCGCTCGACGAATTGTTTCGACGGCTAGAACTTTAACTCCTGCTCTTACTCGTAATCGTGTTCGTAATCGATACGACGAGCACGAAGCGCGAGTATAAAGGATGGGTGGCAGAGCGGTCGATTGTGCACGCCTGGAAAGCGTGTGTGCCGCAAGGCACCAGGGGTTCGAATCCCCTCCCATCCGCTCCTTCACAGCTACGACTCCAGATCGTGTCGCGTCAGCGTCTGCAAGTTCTGTCGCAATTTCACGATGCTGCCGCGCGGCAGCACGCCGCGAAAATTTGCCTGTGGATAAATAAGGCAATCGCGACCGATGATCGCGCCGGGATTGATCACGGCATTGCAACCGACCTCCGACCGATCGCCTATGATGGCGCCGAATTTGGTTAGGCCGGTGGGTATCGTCCCGTCCGCTGCTGTCACCAAAATTTCGCGATGATCCAGGCGCACGTTCGACAAAATCACGCCTGCGCCCAGGTGCGCGCGATAGCCGAGAATGGAATCGCCGACGTAATTGAAATGTGGCACCTGCGCTTCGTCGCAAATGATGCAGTTCTTGAACTCACAGGAATTCCCCAGGACGACGCCATCGCCCACCACCACATTTTCCCGCACGTACGCGCCGTTGCGCACCTGGCAATTCTCTCCGATCCACGCCGGTCCCTTCAAGACCGCACCTTGCTCGATCACCGTCCCGCGTCCAACGAACACTGTGTTGCTGATGAACGGCTTTCCCAGCAACTGACCCAGCACCGCTGGCTTCAACCGAAATTGCAGGTAGCTCGCGATCTGCTTGAGCGCGTCCCAGACGTAGCGCTGGTTCTCAAAGAGTTTCGAGTGCGCCGTGTGTTCGAGCGCGATAAACTCAGACGGCGCGAAAAGGTTGTCAGGGCTGGTTGCCGGCACGACGCGTAATTTTTTGTCCGTCTTTTGTGTCCCGCACGTCCCAGCCGCGGGCATTCAGGTCCCCGCGTAATTCATCACTTTTTCGAAAATCTTTTGCAAGCCTTGCCTGCGCGCGCGCATTCACGACGGCATCAATTTCCGCCGGCAGCGTTACCGTCGCCGCGGCATCAAGCGCCAGCACCTGATTGATTTCAGCCCACCATTTCAGCCAGGCCTGCGCGTCCGCGTCGGCAAACTCGCCCGTATCCATCGCGCGATTGGTCTCGCGAATCGATTCAAAAAGGTAGCCGAGTGCTCCCGAAATATTCAGGTCGTCGTCGAGCGCGCTCTGAAAACTGTCGCTCGGTCGCAGACCGGAACCAGACGAAGAATTTTTCACTTCGTGCAGTCGCTGCCGCCATTCATCGATCCGGGTCAATGCCTGCCGCGCCTCTTGCATTCCTTCGAAAGTAAAATTGAGCGGCACGCGATAATGCACGCGCAGCAGCGCGTATCGCACCTCGCGTCCGGTGTAGCCGCGTCCAATGACGTCGCGCAGCGTGTAAAAATTCCCGAGGGATTTTGACATTTTCTGGTTATCCACCAGCAGGTGCGCGCAGTGCATCCAATAGCGCACGAATTGTTTCCCAGTCACACCTTCGCTTTGGGCGATCTCCGCTTCGTGATGCGGGAAAATATTGTCCACTCCGCCGCAGTGAATATCGATTTGCTCGCCTAGTAGCGCCGTCGCCATCGCGCTGCATTCGATGTGCCATCCGGGCCGCCCTCGTCCCCACGGCGAATCCCACCTCACCTCACCATCCGCTTCGTCCCACGCTTTCCACAGGGCGAAGTCGCCGATGTTCTCCTTCTCGTATTCGTCAGTGCGCACGCGCCCGCTTGGTCGTAGTTCATCGAGATTTAGATGCGCGAGTTTCCCGTAATCGGGGAAATTTTTTATGCGAAAATAAATGGACTTATCCTCGGCCTGGTAGGCGAGGTCGCTCTCCATCAATTGCGCGATCATCGCGATCATGCGCGCGATGTAGTGCGGATCGGTGGCGGCGGGGAAATCGTTCGCCCGTTTGATGCGAAGCGTTTCGAGATCGTCAAAAAACGCCCCTTTGAATGGAGCGGTGAAATCTTCGAGTGCCACGTTGGCGGCGCGCGCGCCACGGATGGTTTTGTCATCGACATCGGTGAAGTTCATGACGCGATCCACGCGCAGGCTGCGGGACTCGAGATGACGCTGGAGCAAATCCTCGAAGATGTATGCGCGGAAGTTTCCGATATGGGCGTTGCTGTAAACGGTGGGACCGCACGTATACATCGACACATTTGGCGGATCGCGCGGAATGAACTCCTCGAGCTCGCGCGAGTAGGTGTTGAACAAGCGAATCATGTCAGGCAACGCACACCTTTGTCATGTCGAGCGGAGTCGAGACATCTCTGATCATTCGGCTCGGGACAGAAAGCTAGAGATTCCTCGACTGCGTTTCGCTCCGCTCGGGATGACAAAGGAGTGAAGCGTGACCTTACGCTACCTCCACGCTTGCTACCGCCATCGCTGCCATTCCTTCGCCGCGACCGATTGCGCCAAGCCCCTCATTCGTCGTCGCCTTGATGCTGATTAGCTCCGATTCTATCGAGAGCGCAGCAGCTAATTTTTCACGCATGACCAAAAGATGCGGCGCAACTTTCGGCGCTTCCGCCAGCAATGTCGCGTCCACGTTCACCACGCGCGCATTTTTCTCGCTCGCGATCGTCGCCACCCGTCGCAAAATCTCGATGCTGCTGATCCCGCGAATTGACTCGTCCGTGTTTGGAAAATGTTTGCCGATGTCGCCCGCCCCGAGCGCGCCGAGTATCGCATCCGCAACCGCATGTGAAATCACATCCGCATCAGAATGCCCTTCCAGGCCGAGGTCATGCGCGATTTCGACGCCACCCAAAATCAGTCTGCGCCCGCTCACCAACCGGTGCGCGTCGTAGCCGATGCCGCAGCGGACCTGGCTCACAATTTCAAGTCGATCACGCCGTTGGTGGCGATAATGCTGTAACGATCTTTCATGTCCGGGCGCGGTCGCATGTCGACTGTTCCGCCCGCGGTTTCCACAAGAATCCAACCTGCGGCCACATCCCACAGAGAAATGCCTTGCTCAATATACGCGTCGAATCGACCGCATGCGACGTAAGCCATGTCGAGCGCGGCGCTGCCGAGCAGGCGGCATTTGCGTGCGCGATGCACCATGTCCTGGAGCAAGGGCAGACCGGCGTCAATCGTTACGCCGGTCTTGGAAAGCCCAATAGAAACTATCGCTTCCGCCAGATCGGCGCGATCGCTCACGCGAAACTCCTGCTCGTTTAATTTCGGCGTCTCGCCTTTTTGTCCTGTCCAGAGTTCAGCGCGAATCGGATCGTAGATGACGCCGACGATAATCTCGCCCCGGCAGCGCAGCGCGATGGAAACGCAAAAGTGCGGGATGCCGTAATAAAAATTAACGGTGCCATCGAGCGGATCCACGACCCATTGAAACTCGCTCGCCTGATCGCCCACCATTCCTTCTTCGCCATAGAGCGCGTGCTGCGGAAACTCCGTCAGCAACGACTGTGTGATCAGTTCCTGCGCCCGCACATCGATCTCGAGTTTGATGTCGTGCTTCGTCGTCTCATTCACCCGTTGCGGTTTTTTAAAATCGCTGCGCAACATTTCGCCGGCGGCGCACGCGGCTTTAATCGCGGCTTCGAGATAATGCGTCATGCCGGATTAGCTCGCACAAAGAAGACGAAGTACACAACGAATGACATGATGCAAAAAAACCGGGAGGGAATTCGCATCCCCTCCCGGGTTGAATTTGGGTTTCTGCCCCAAGACTTTTTCCGGGGCGTGGAACAACACTACGCCTTAGTGTTTCTTTTTAGCTGCTTTCTTTTTGGCGGGAGCTTTCTTTGCTTTTTTCTTGGCTGCCATCGACTATCCCCCCTTTCCATCCGCAATCGCGGTGGCTGTGTGAAGAAATGAATTTGACTTCACTTACAACGAGTCATTCATCCGCAGATTTTTTTTGTCAAAACTTTTTTGAGCTCTTTGCAAAATTATTTTCACGAGCGCGCGGCCGATCATCTTTTTGGATGCGCGCGAAATTGTCTTCCATCCGCCATCATCAAAAAAAATCGTGACCGCATTTTCGTCGCTCTCCATTCCGATGGCTGAATCGCTGACATCATTCGCCACCATCATGTTGCAATTTTTGTACCGCAGCTTGTGGCGCGCATTCTTTTCCAGCTTATTCGTTTCCGCCGCAAAACCGACGACGAAGAAATCGCGCGCACGCGGCAACGATCGCAGAATGTCCTGCGCGGGAATCAAATCGAGCGACAATTTCGCGTCGCGTTTTTTGATTTTTCTCCCCGCAATCTTCGCCGGTTTGTAATCGGCGACCGCGGCGCACATCACCAGCACATCGCAATGCCGGATCGCCTCATGCACGGCGTCGTGCATCTCGTCGCTTGTCTTCACGTGCATCAACTTCGCTGTTCGCGGCGCGCGGGGACAGACTGGTCCGGAAATGAGAACGACATCGTGACCGCTCGCAATGGCAGCCGATGCGATGGCGTACCCCATTTTCCCCGATGAACGATTGCTGATGAAACGGACGGGATCGATCGGCTCGCGCGTTGGCCCGGCCGTGATGACGAACTTCACCCGTTAGTGGAGCAAGTTTTTAACTTGCTGGTCGCGTGATCGCGATTTTGCAAAATTGCGCCACATCTACGCGATCAAACGATCGTGCTGGCGCAGGAGAAATTCGGCGCGGAAAGCGATGTCGTCGACTTTCCACAACCGGCCGACGCCTTCATAGCCGCACGCGAGCATGCCCGCTTCCGGTCCGAGAAACTCCACCCCGCGCGACTTCAGTTTTTCGACATTCTCTTGCGTGGCAGCGTGCTCCCACATTTTTCCGTTCATCGCCGGGGCGACCAGAATGGGGGCGCGCGTGGCGAGGGCGATAGCCGTCAGTGGATGATTGGCGAGACCGTGCGCAAGCTCAGCGATGACGTGGGCGGTGGCGGGCGCGATTAGCAACAAATCGGCATTGTCAGCCATCTCGATGTGGCCCGGCCGCCAATTTTCTTTTTCGTTGTAGAAGCTGGTGGCGACCGGATTTTTGGAGAGCGTTTGCAACGTTAACGGCGTGATGAATTCTACGGCGTCATTCGTCATCACGACGAAGACGTTGTGATTTTGTTTCACGAGCAAACTGGCAAGCTCGGCCGATTTGTAAGCCGCGATGGAACCGGTCACGCCGAGAACGATTGTCTTCTCTGCCTTCGATTTTCGATTTGTCGCCATTGCGTCAAAGTATCGCGCGCTTCCGCAACTTGTCATTCCGTGCGAAGTCGAGGGATCCCGCGGAAGTTACCTGTAAGCTTTCGCGGCGGGATTCCTCGACTCGCTCGGAATGACATTATTGCAAAATCATCCGCCGGCTCAAAATTCTCTCCGCTCCCATGATCTGGCGGAACTTTTGCAAGTCTTCTTCCATCGACCGGCTGATAATAGTGTAGCGGTAGTCGCGCCAGAGTTGCATCTCTTGCGCCGCCGTTTGCAGGCGCGATTCGATTTGCGCCAACGTTTCCGTCCCGCGTTTCATCAGGCGCCGCTGCAATTCCTCGAGATCAGGCGGCATGATGAAGACGTCACAGGTGGCGCGCGAGAGAAAATCGTCGCCGCAATTACGAATCGCCGCGGCGCCCTGCGTGTCGATGTCGATCAAAACATCCACGCCATTTTTCAGGTTTTCGATGACTGGTGCTCGCAGCGTTCCGTAATAATGTTCGTGGACTTTGGCGTATTCGAGAAACTCGCCACCTTCCACGCGCGCGAGAAATTCCTCCTCCGAAATGAAACGGTAATCTTCGCCGTCGATCTCCCCCGCGCGTGGTGGGCGCGTGGTGCAGGAAACGGAGTAAACAAAATCCGGCGTTTGCCGCAGCCCGTCGCACAACGTCGTCTTGCCTGCGCCCGACGGCGCGGAGACAACGAACAAAATTCCGTAACGAGAAAATTTCCTATTCAAGGTTCTGCACCTGTTCGCGAATTTTCTCGAGCTCGGTCTTGCACGCGACCACGCGCTGCGCGATGGCGGCGTCGTTGGCTTTGGCCCCGAGCGTATTCAGTTCGCGAAAAAGTTCCTGCACGATGAACTCGAGCGCGCGCCCGACCGGCTCCTCTTTGCGTAGATGATGCGCGAATTGCGCGAGATGACTTTCCAGGCGCGTTAATTCCTCCGAAACATCGGAGCGATCCGCGAAAAGAAATATTTCGCGTGAAAGGCGGTCGTTATTGGCGTCGTTGACGAGTCCTGCTTTCTCAATGCGTTCGGCCAGGGCGGCGCGAAACTTCTTCACGACATCGGGATGTTGGGCACGAATTTCTTTCAATAATTTCCGAATGGCTTTGAGCCGATGAATCAAATCCTTGGCCAGGTGTTTTCCCTCGCGCTCGCGCATCTTGATTAAATCAGTGAGCGCCGCGTCGAGAGCGCACTGCACCGCTGGCCACACTTGTTCTGCATCGATGGTTGGCTCCGGCGCGCGCATCACGCCGGGCGCTTGCAGGATTGTGTCAATCGTGATCTCGCCCGGGGCGCCCAGCTCTTTTTGCAGTGCGCGCATGGCGTCGTGGTAGGAGCGAGCAAGCGCGACGTCGAGCGCGAGCGAACGCTTTCCGTCGCTGTTTTGGTGCAGCGCCACGGAAACATTCGTGCGACCGCGCGCGATGCGCGCGTTGATGGCCTGGCGGATGCGAACCTCGAGCTCGCTGATGTCGCGCGGAAGCGTCATCACGATTTCACTTTGCCGGCGATTGACCGTGCTCAGCTCGACGCTGAATTTCGCATCATCGCGTTCCGCTTCGCCGCGGCCATAGCCGGTCATCGATCTCACGGGCGCATTGTGAATGTCGGGGCGCTCGAAGTCGAGAAATCCCGCTGTGCGCTCGGGATGACGGCGGTGCCGCGCAGTTAGTTACTGCGTGGCACGAGCGCTTCGATGGCGCGGCGATGTGGCGAGGGGATGGGAACCACCTTTAGCTGGTGAAGCGGAAACCAGCGTTCGTTCGGTTTTGGCCGACGCGTCTTGTCGAGAAACATTCGAAGCGTGATTTGATGATGGGTGAAGGGGAAGCGCGCCGTGTAAATTGGATTGGTGAGTCGCGCCCTCGCCCGCGGCAACATCCACATGCCGCGCCATCGCGTGCAGCATTGCTCGAGTAGGATTCGGTCCCGGCTGAGGATCCATGCGTGCGATTCAACGAGGTAAATCAACTTCCGACGGTTACGTTTAACAGGAAGCGAAGTGGGATCGGGCGCGGCGCAAAACGTTTTAATTGGGCAAGTCCCACACTGGGGCTGGCGGGCAGTGCAAACGAGCGCTCCCAAGTCCATCATGGCGGAATGGAATTCGCGCCCGCCGGATGCAGGGACGAGGCGAGCGGAAGCATTCCACAGTTTTTCGCGGCCGGCGGTGGAATCGATGGAATCCCGAACGTCGAAGAGCCGGGCGAGGACGCGCGCGGTATTGGCTTCAACGAGGGGGAGCGATTGGTCGAAGGCAAAAACAGTGAGAGCGTTCGCCGTGTAACGGCCGAGGCCGGGAAGGGAACGGAGTTCGGAGGTGCTAGCAGGAAGCTTTCCCTGAAAACGGGCTACGCTTACTCTTGCGCACCGGTGGAGATTTCGCGCGCGCGAGTAATAGCCCAAGCCCTCCCAGGCGTGCAGCACGTCCGACTCGGGGGCGCGGGCGAGCGAACGAAGCGTGGGGAAGCGGCGCAACCATCCATTATAATAAGGGACGACGGCGGCGACGGTCGTTTGCTGGAGCATGACCTCGGAGACGAGGATGGCATAGGGATCGTCGGTGCGGCGCCAGGGAAGATCGCGCTGATTTTTTCGGAACCATTTTGCCAGCGCGCGGCGGAAGGCTCCGTCATCCCGAGCGGAGCCGAGCGAACCGGTGATGCTACGTTTAGGTAACGCCACGGGCTCCTTCGACTGCGCTTCGCTTCGCTCAGGATGACAGCAGTGCATATAATAAGAGCGTGAACAGTTTCACCGCGCCGCTCAATCGCGAACAGGTGGAAAAATTGCGCGTGCGGCTGACCGAGACGGGATTCCAGTTTTCGGCGAGGCCCTATACGATCTTCTTCGCGCAGAAGGAAAAGCTGAGCCTGGCGGTTTATGAAAAGGGACCAAAGGTGTTGGTGCAGGGGCGAGGGGTGGAGGATTTCGTCAAGTTCGAGCTCGAGCCGAATATTCTTGGGGAGGCGCGGCTCGGTTACGAAGAAGTGCATTCGCCAGAGATGTTCGCGCCGCACTTCGGCGTGGATGAAAGCGGCAAGGGCGATTTCTTCGGGCCGCTGGTGATCGCGGGCGTGTATATCGATCGCGAGATTGCGCGTCATTTTCTCGAGGCCGGAATTCAAGATAGCAAGCGGATCGGCTCCGATGCGCGGATTCGCGCGCTGGCGAAAGGGATTCGGGAGACTGCGCGCCCGGGTGTGGATGTGGTCGCAATCGGGCCGGCTCGTTACAACGAGCTGTATGCAAAATTCGGTAATCTCAATAGCCTGCTCGGCTGGGGACACGCGCGCGTCATCGAAAACCTTCTCGAGCGAGTTCCGGATTGTCCGCGCTCTTTGTCAGATCAGTTTGCCGATGTGCGTGTGATCGAAACCGCGCTGTTGCGGCATGGGCGCGAGATTGAGATTGTGCAGCGGACGAAGGCGGAATCCGACCTAGCGGTAGCGGCGGCGTCGATTATAGCGCGCGAAGCCTTCATCGATTGGCTGGAGCGGAAGGGAACCGAGCTTGGGGTGAAACTTGGACGGGGTGTTTCGGCGGAAATTAAGGAAACGGCACGCCGTGTCGTGGAAAAACATGGTCCGGATATGCTGCGGCAGATCGCCAAGGTCCATTTTCGCACCGCGCACGAGATCGCGCCGGAGACGTTTGGGCCACCGCCGCCGAAGCGCGAGTGGCGGCGGTGATACTTGGAACGCAGTCCGCTAGAATAAGAAAAAGGATTCGATATCTGGCGGGAATGCTCCTTCCGGGCAGGAATCTTGCTCTAAAAGCGCCGATTCCCGATGGTGCAGAGTCGCCTTCTTATTTTAAATGGAGATCCGGTTTTTGCAGACCGGTTGCTGCACACTCTCGATGCAAACGCGGATATGGAATCGCGGGTGGTCGTCCGTACCGTGGCTGAGGCGGTGACGGTATTAATGGAGGAACATTTTGACGGTTTCATCGTGGAAGGTGATGCGGCCCCGGCCATGGAAGCGGCCACAGTAGCGCGCCAGCATTTCCCTTCCCTTAAGGTTTTGTGCGCGCCGTGGCAGACCCCTTCAGCGGAGCTGATCCACCAGGCAGAACAACAGCAAATCACGCTGACAAGTGGCGCCGCACGAACGCGCCGTCTACGCGCCGACGTGAGGAGGTTTCTGGCCACGTTCCCACGCCGCTGCGTTGCCTTAAGCGAAGGGATCGATCCGTGTCACTCACTTATTGGTAATCTGAATCAGTTCTCGGCCGCGGAAATTTTGCAGATGGCCTGCCTTGGTCAGCGCACGGGCCGCTTCACCCTCAAGTCCGGCCGCGGATGCAGCGAGGTCTATCTCCATCACGGGGCGATTCGTCATGCCGGTTACAATGCGCTGGAAGGCGAGCCAGCCCTGGCCGAAATTTTCCGCTGGAGACAAGGCCGATTCTATTTTGAAGAAGGAATTATCAGCCAGGCGAGAACAGTAGACCGGCCCTGGGAGCACCTTCTGGTCGACAATTTGCAGAAGCTGGATGAGACGCTCGACGCTGCGACGGCGTCACCGTTGCGATGAGAGACTCCGAGGTAGACGCGAAGCTGCGGCTTCTTTCCTTGCAGCTCGATAGCTGGCGCAAATTGCATGACCTGATGACCTATGGTCTCGACAAAGCTAAACCGATTATTTCGATGGAACAGGAACGGCAGTTCACGGAAGTGCGCGCTAATTTGCTGCAGGAAACCGAGCACGTGCTGAATGAGCTGAATCTCTTGCATGAGCTTTCCGCGCGGGCGATAAACGTTCTCAACCGCGGCTCGTCCATGCGCGCGGTGCGCGATCTCTCCTCCGAGGAGGCGCGGCGGCTGGAGGCGGAGTGGAACACGGTTTTCACCAAGCTGGGAATAGCGCAAGGACAACTGAAATCGCGACGCAAGGCGCTGGCCGGGCAAAACATTTTCAGCTATTGGCTGGCGACGCTCACACGGCGGCCCGCCTCGACGTAAGTTTTTCCGGCGGAACATCTCCGCCGCAGGCAGGATATTCCGATTTGCCGTAAGAACTGGCACTTCCGTGCGATTTCGCCCACGCAAACCGCCCCGTCGTTGCGATTTTGTTTGTGGTATCATGGCGAAATTGACTAAACGCGACATCGTAGTCGCCATTAGCAACCAGACCGGCATGGTGCAGCATCAAGTGTTCGATGTGGTGCAACACACCCTCGATCACATCACCGATAGTCTGGCCAATAACGTGGCGGTGGAGTTGCGTAATTTCGGCGTCTTCCAGCCACGCCTAACCAAGCCCCGTGTCGGCCGCAATCCCAATGAGCCCGGCAGCAGCTTTGTCATCCCTTCGCGGGCGACGGTGAAATTCAAGCCGGGAAAGATTATGCGGCAGCGCGTGGAAAAATTGTCGCGCGAGCTGAAGGATGCCTCCGAGCGAAAAGCTGCGGCGGGCGCGGCCGGCAATAACTCTGGTGGCGGACTAGGTTAAGAGTTTCGACTGGCAATTTCGTCGCCAAGCAGTTGTTGAATCGCCTGCTCGAGCCGATCAAAATTAATCGGCTTGGTCAGGTGTTCGGAGAATCCTGAAGCGCGGGCGCGATTGATGTCGCTCTCCATGCCGAAACCGCTCAGGGCGATTCCGCGCAAACCTCGTCCACGTAATTCCTGCATCAGTTCATAACCGCTGCGATCGGGCAGGCCGATGTCGCTGATAAGAAGGTCGAAATCCTGGTTACGTGCTTCCTGGGCCGCCTGGTCGGCGTTGTGTGCGACAGTGATTTCGTAGCCGCGCCGTTCCAGGATCATTTTCATTCCCGTGCAGGTATCGGCGTGATCATCAACCACGAGCAGGCGCGGCGCCCGGCCGGTGCGCTCGCGCACGGTGCGCGCGCCTTGACCGTCCGGGGGCGAGTTGAGGTGCAGCCGGGTGGGCGTAGCGATAGTGCCGAGCCGGATGGTAAATGTCGCACCGCGATCTTTACCATCGCTGAAGGCGGAAATTGTTCCCTCGTGAGCCAACACCATCGCTTTAGAAATCGCGAGGCCGAGACCAAGGCCGCCGAACTTTCGCGTGATGGAGCTCTGGCCCTGCTCGAAGGCATTGAAAATCTTGCTCACTTTCTCCGGCTCGATCCCGATGCCGGTGTCGCTGGTGCGAATTTCGATCTGGCCCGGTTGCGGGTTCAGGGTGGAGAGGGTGATGCGTCCGCCGGTCGCGGTGAATTTCACGCTGTTCTTGATGAGATTCCAAAAGACCTGCTGCAGCCGAGCCGAATCGCCGTGCACGAAATGCTCGCGAGCATGGAGCTGCCGTTCGACGTGCAGCTCCTTCCGCGAGATATCGTCGCGACAAATTTCGAGCGCGCGCTCGAGCACGCTGTGAATGCTGACCGGTTCGAGTGCCAGCTTCAGTTTGCCTTTGGCAATGCGGGTGATATCGAGCAGGTCGTCGATCAGGCGCGCTTCGAGCTCGACATTGCGGCGAATCACGTCGAGCGCGTGACGCATTCCAGCCGAGTTTACGTGCGCATCGAGCTCGGCCACCATGGCGATGACAGGGGAGAGAGGATTGCGTAATTCGTGTGAAAGAAGAGCAAGAAATTGATCTTTGGCGGCGTTAGCGCTGAGCAGGTCGTTACGCAGCGTCATGTCTCGCGTTTTTTCCTCCACCAGATAGAGCACCCCCTGGGTGTGCTGCTGCGCATCGAGCAAACGCAGAAGATTGACGTTGAGAAATCGCGTCGCGCCGGTGCGGTCGACGAAAGGCTGCTCGATCATCTGAAACGGCGAGCCCGTGGAGAGCACGTTTTCCATCGCGTCGGGCGAGACAATTTTGATCTGATCGTGAGTGGCGGCACCGATATCGATGCCGCCCGGTAATTGCCCGAGCTGGGTCGCAATTTGTGCGAAGGCGTCATTGACGTGAAGGAACCGGCGCGTCTCCGGATCGACCAGTGCGATGCCGAGGGGCATATTGGCCAGAATTTTTTCGTTGAACGTGACCTCGCGCGCGATGCGGCGTGTCGCTTCCGATTGTCGCCGGTAAAATCTGCCGGCCAGCATGGCCGCGATGGCCGTGCCGATGATCAACCAGACGGCCGGTACGGTGATCTTGCGCATCAAATCCTGGATCGGTTGGTAAGCGACCTCTTGCGGCTGATGAACGACCGCGAGCCACTTCGCCGAATCGAGCGGCTCGAAGGAATAGATTGTGCCGTCCTGCGTGAGGTGACCTGTCCGCTGTTTTGCCATTTCGCCGATCAAACTTGATTCGGCTCCCTGCGCCGGGGCCACGTTAGCTTGAAAGTCTGCGCCGAAAATCGGAAAGCCATCCTGATCGATCACCTGACAGACCGCGCGATCGGCGAAGGAAATGGTGGAAAGGCGGCGACCGATTCGCTCGATCAAGATCGAGGCGCCAATGTAGCCAATGGTGCGGCCGTCGCGCGTGCGAACCGCGCCCACAACGTCGGTGACCATGCGTCCATCCGCCGGCCGCGGATTGATTGCGGATACGAAAGCGCCGGTGCGCGAGTCGGCGCCTTCTTTCCATCGCTGCGGATGAAATGGTTGCCCCACCACGTTCGGCGTCCCAGGCAGGCTGCCAAGAAGTTTCCCATCAGCCGCGACCAGAAACATGCCGTCGATCCGCGGATAAGAGAAGAGTTTTTGCGCGATCCATTGCTGTGCCATCGCTTCGGCATTGGGCGCGGTGAAAATGCCCTCCATATCCGGCAAAGTTTGATAGTAGCCGATGACGCTGGCGGTGCGGGCAAGGTCGTCATCAACGAGACGGCCGATCAATTGGACAAAAGTCTGGCGGTCGCGCAGAATTTTTGACTCCAGCGTTTTTTGCAGCGTCGTGTACGCGATGAGCAGCATCATGATGGAGGGAAACCACCCGGCGATAAGGACGGTGAGGACGATGTCGAAGCGCTCCCAGTTTCGGCTCGCTTTCTTTTTCGCCCATCGCGCGGCACGTGGGGCGGGCGCCGCAGCCGTGCCTTCTGCCTTTGAGAGAAGGTTAGGATGAGGGGAAACCGATGTTTTGATCATGAGCTGCGGGGAACTAATTTAACACAAGATCAGCCTGTCTCCGAGTGGAGAGCACGTGGTCGGCTGCGGTATTAGCAAGGACAAAACTTCGCGGCCCCGAGCGTGAAGCACATGATGTGGCCTAATTTCAAGGCGCTTGCGTTGCGCCACGGGCCAGTTTTTTATTTGACGACACCCGGAGAAGCGGCATCATGTCGCCCTTGCAGGCGGCGCGGCGCTCTTGATCCGTGGTGCCAGGAGGCATGGCTTCACTCATCTGGACATTTTGTTACTTGAGCGTGTTGTTTGGCCTCTCGGCCTACGGCATTCACCGCTATTTTATTATTTACCTGTTTTTAAAAAACAGGAAACGCGAGTCCGTGCCGCTGGCACAGTTCGAGGACTGTCCTGTGGTGACGGTGCAGCTGCCGATATTTAACGAGGTCTACGTAGTCGAGCGATTACTCCGCTCGGTCAGTGAGCTGGATTATCCGCGCGATCGTTTGCAGATCCAGGTGCTGGACGACTCGACGGATGAGACGCGCGACATCACGGCGAGTTGCGCAGCGGAATTGCGCGCGCGCGGTTTCGATGTGGAGCTGATTCATCGCCAGGAACGCACCGGGTTTAAGGCGGGCGCGCTCGAGCGCGGGCTGGCTACCGCCCGTGGCGACTTCGTTTGTATCCTCGACGCCGATTTTGTTCCGCCGCCCCACTTGCTGCGCCAAACGATCGATTTCTTCACCGATCCCAAGATCGGAATGATCCAGACGCGCTGGGGACATTTGAATCGCGAATACTCGTTGCTCACGCGGGTGCAGGCGATGTTCCTCGATGGTCACCTTCTCCTGGAACAGACCGCGCGCTCACGCAGCGGCCGATTTTTCAATTTTAACGGCACGGCTGGTCTCTGGCGGAAATCCTGTATCCAAGAGGCCGGCGGCTGGCAACACGATACGCTGACGGAAGATCTGGACCTGAGTTACCGCGCCCAACTGGCTGGATGGAAATTCATCTTCCTTCCCAATGTGGTCACGCCAGCGGAGTTACCCGTGGACATGAACGGCTTCAAATCGCAGCAGCATCGCTGGACCAAAGGCTCGATCCAGACCTGCAAGAAACTGCTGCCGTTGATTTGGCGCAGTCCATTGCCCATGCCGATCAAGCTGGAGGCGACCGGACACCTCATGTCCAACTTCGCCTATTTGCTGCTGGCCGGTCTGGTCGTACTCCTGCATCCTTCGACCGGCGGCCCGCAATCGGGCTGGATGCGCACTCTTCTAATAGATGTACCAATTTTCCTGACCGCCTCGGTCTCGGTCGCGGTCTTCTACATTTGCGCGCAGCGGGAATTGCATCCGCGCACATGGATGAAGGAAATTATGCTCCTGCCATGCCTGCTTGCGCTCGGGATCGGCCTTTCCTTGAACAACGCTCGGGCCGTCCTCGAAGCGATGTTTAATCACAAGTCGGATTTTGCCCGCACGCCCAAATACGGCATCGAGCGGAATGCGCAGCCATGGCGGAATTGTCGCTACATGCCCCTCAAATCGTTGCTGCCACTGGCCGAGTTATTTTTTGCGATTTACTTTAGTTACTTTGTTTTCTACGCTTTCCGTAATCACCAGTTTCTTTCGGTCCCGTTCCTGCTCATGTTCCAGTTTGGTTTCCTCTACGTTTCCCTTAGTTCCGTAGCACAATGGCTCCCGAAATTTACCGCGACCCCCTCCCGACCGGCGCACCCCTTACCGGCCTGAGATTTTAAATGATTCGCTCCGCCCTCGTCCTCGCCGCCTTCGCTGCCGCCAGCCAGCTTTCTGCGCAAGAGCTTCAAATGGTGCAGCCGAACGTGATCATTAGCGTGCGCGAACAGAAATTGATGCTGCTCGCTGATGGCGCAAGGGTCGCCACTTTCTCGGTTTCGACTTCCAAGTTTGGACTGGGCGACAATTGGAATTCCATGACTACGCCCACCGGCACGTTACAGGTGGCGCAAAAGATCGGCGACCACGCTCCGACCGGCGCTGTGTTCCGTAATCGGCGTTTCACCGGCGAAATCCTCCAGCCAAATGTGCCCGGTCGCGATCCAATCATCACCCGCATCATCTGGCTGCGCGGCCTGGAAGCGGAAAACGCGCGCGCTTTCAATCGCTGCATTTACATCCACGGCACGCCGGAAGAAAAAACCATCGGCCGCCCCGCCAGCTACGGTTGCATCCGCATGAAATCGGCCGACGTAACTTCGCTCTATGCGCAGTTGCCCATCGGGGCCATCGTGCAAATCACGGCAACCAATTTGCCGAAGGTAAAAGCAGCACCGAAAGACAGGATTGTTTCTTCACAATCGATCGCCTCGATCGCGCCGAAGCGGGCGGTGGCAACGACGGAGAAGTCGGGCGCTAATTTAGTCGCGCAACGCACGCGGGCGACACGGTTGTAAGGCGGGCGCTCCTCCTGGCTTGTGGGTTGACAAACCGAGCCACATCCGTGAGTCTCCCGCCCTCAATTTCCGATAATGGCTAACAGCAAATCCGCCGCTAAACGTGCCCGGCAGACGCAACGTCGCACCTTGCAGAACCGGCGCGTGCTCTCGCGCATTCGAACGTTGGGCAAAACTTCCGGCTCGGCCAATGCGCAACCCGCCGACCTGAACACACTGATTTCCGCTATCGATAAGGCAGCCAAACGCGGCATCATTCACCGCAACGCAGCGAATCGCCGCAAAGCCCGCCTCGTGCGCTCACGCGCGCCCGCGAAATAAAGCTCTCATCATCCCTCGGGTGCACTGTTCCCGCTCCGAATGACAGCGCCCCGATTTGCGCGTTGCATCTGGCGCAGAAACGATAAACTTGCCTTCCCATGATTCCGGCTTTGCTCCTTGTTCTTGCTGTCGTTGCTTATCGAGTGATAACGGGTCTGCTCATCCACTCCGGCGCAGCCACCGGGCTTTCTAATTTCGCCCCGCTCGCCGCCATCACCCTCTGCTGCGCCGCTTATCTCCCGCGTCGCTACAAATTCACCTTGCCGCTCGTCACGCTTTTTCTTTCCGATGCGATCTTGAACTTTACTTACGGCGCTCCGTTTTTTACCGGACACATCATTTGTCGATATGTCGCGCTCGGACTTATTGGTCTGCTTGGATGGTCGCTGCAAAATCGCGCGTCTTCGCGAACGATGCTGCCGGCGTCGTTAGTGGCGTCACTGCTTTTCTACGCAATCACAAACGCGTTCTCCTGGCTGGGCGATCCTGGCTATGCCAAAAATTTCGCCGGCCTTGTTCAGGCTCTTACTTTGGGACTACCGCAATTCAGCGCCACGCCTACCTGGATGTTCTTGCGTAACTCGCTTGTGAGCGACTTCATCTTCACCGCCATTTTTGTTCTGCTCATGCGCGCGGAATCGACGCGCGCGCGAGAAAACGCAGCCCTCGCTCGCGCCAACTAGATTTCATGCAGCCAGCGGAGGAGCGCGACGAAGTCGAGATGCTCTGGCTGATGTTGTTGATCCGCCGTTTCGAGGAACGCGCCAGTCAGCAATACCAGGCGCAGAAAATCGGCGGCTTCTGTCATCTTTACATTGGGCAGGAAGCGGTCGTGATCGGCGCGATCGCGGCCACCCGGTCCGACGATTACGTCATCACGGCCTATCGCGACCACGCCCACGCCCTCGCTCGGGGCACGAGCCCAAACGCATGTATGGCCGAGCTCTTCGGCAAAGATACCGGCTGCTCGCGCGGGCTGGGTGGCTCGATGCATTACTTCGACAAGGAGCATCATATGTATGGCGGGCACGCCATCGTCGGCGCGCATGTCCCGCTCGCTTGCGGGCTGGCGTTCGCCTGTAAATATCGCAGCGAGGATCGCGTCACCCTCTGTTTTTTCGGCGACGGCGCCATCAACCAGGGCGCATTTCACGAGGCGTTGAACCTGGCCGCGCTGTTCAAACTTCCGGTGCTCTTCATTTGCGAGAACAATCTCTTTGCCATGGGCACTTCAGTCGAGCGCTCCACTTCGCTCAAACAAATCATCGATCGCGCCGAAGGTTACGACATTCCCGCCTGCATCGTAGATGGAATGAACTTTCGCGAAGTTCGCGACAAGTTGAGCGAAGTGGTCGCATCCATCCGCAAAGAACCGCACCCGGCCTTTGTCGAAATGCGGACCTATCGTTATCGCGGGCATTCCATGTCCGACCCGGCGAGCTATCGCACGAAGGAGCAGCTGGAAAAATACCGGCTCGATGATCCCATCACCCGCCTGCGGGCGCAGCTCACGCGCGAGGGAAAGCTGAGCAATGAGAAGTTCGACGAGCTGGATAAAGAGGCGAAACGAACCGCGCTCGAAAGCGTGAAATTCGCCGAAGAAAGCGCCGAGCCGCCGCTGGAAAAACTCTACGACTATGTCTATGCGCGCTGAACCTTTAAACCATTTTATGATATACGTGAGTCACGTATATCATTGCGGCAAGTTGTGTCTCTAACGCATGCGCGAGATCACGTATCGCCAGGCTTTGAACGAAGCGCTCGCGGAGGAACTCGACCGCGACCCGAATGTCTTCCTTATGGGAGAAGAAGTGGCGGAATACAATGGCGCTTACAAAGTCTCCCAAGGTTTGCTCGAGCGCTTCGGACCGAGGCGAATAATCGATACGCCCATTTCCGAAAACGGATTTGCCGGTCTCGGCGTGGGTGCGGCCATGGTCGGGCTGCGACCGATCATCGAGTTCATGACGTTCAGTTTCTCGTTAGTCGCTTTTGATCAGGTGGTGAACAACGCGCCCAACATGCTGACGATGAGTGGCGGGCAATTCAATATTCCCATCACTTTCCGCGGCCCGAATGGCCCGGCGCATCAGCTTGGCGCGACTCATTCGCACGCGACGGAATGTTTATATGCCAATGTGCCCGGTCTGAAAGTTTGCACCCCGGCGACACCACGCGACGCCAAAGGTTTGTTGAAAACGGCCGTGCGCGATAATAATCCGGTGCTCGTGCTCGAATCGGAGTTGCTCTATAGCTCGAAGGGGATGATCGAGCCGGCCGAAACGGAGTTGCTCATTCCGCTGGGGGAAGCCGAGATCAAACGCGAAGGCTCTGATGTGACGGTGATTTGTTATGCCCAAACCGTCCCGCTTGCGCTCGCCGCCGCGCAGCAGTTGGAAGATGAAGACATCAGCATCGAGGTGCTCGACCTGCGAACGATCAAGCCGCTCGATGAACAGGCGATTTTCAACTCCGTCAGCAAAACTCATCGCGTCGTCATCGTGGAACAGGACCGCCCGTTCTGCGGCGTGGGTGGGGAGATCTGCTATCGCATCCAGAAGAACATCTTCGACCAGTTGGACGCGCCCGTCGCGCGAGTTTCTCAGGAAGATGTGCCCATGCCGTATAACGAACGGCTCGAGCGCGCGGTATTGCCGAGCGCGGAGAAGCTCGTGGCGGCGGTGAAAGAAGTCTGTTACGCGTAGTTTTGGCCCTGTCATGTTGAGCCCGGAGATTCTTCGCTGCGCTCAGAATGACAGGAGTTATTGTTCGTAACCGTTATGCCCGAAATCCAAATGCCCAAGCTAAGCGACACGATGACGGAAGGCACTCTCGTCGCGTGGAAAAAGAAGAAGGGCGACAAGGTGACCGCCGGCGACGTAATCGCCGAAATCGAAACGGACAAAGCGACGATGGAATGGGAATCGCCGGAAGACGGAACTCTCACCGAAATCTTTGTCGAAGAAGGCGGCAAGGTCGAAGTCGGCCAGAAGATTGCGTTTATCGGCGAACCTGGGGAGGAGAAGGGATCCGAGCCGCCGAAGACGGAACAAAAGGAGACAGAAAAACCAGCTGAAGCGAAGGAAAAAGAAACAGCGCCACCGCAAACAAAGGAAAAGCCAGCCGAGCCGAAGGAGAAAGCTCCCGCCTCCAAGGAAAAAGCACCGGAACCGCATCCAGCCAAAAGTGACGATGAAGGGACCCGGCTGAAAGCGTCGCCGGTGGCGCGGCGTTTGGCGGGAGAGCTCGGCGTCGACCTGTCCAGCATCGAAGGCAGCGGGCCGGAGGGCCGTATTACGGAATCAGATGTGCGCGCTGCCGCGAAATCTGTAGCGGAAGTTGCCGACCGCGGCAAGCTGCAGCAAACGTCTGCGCAGCATTCGCCGCCTGCGCCCCGACCCGGTAAAGGCTCACGCATTCAACTCTCCGGAATGCGCAAAGGCATTGCCGAGCGTCTCGTGCAAAGCAAGGGGCCGGTCCCGCATTTTTATCTCAACATCGACGTCGATGCCAGTCCGCTGATGACCGCGCGTTCCGAGCTTAAAGCTGCGGGCGAAGATTCCGACATGTCGAAGATCACGGTCAACGATTTCATTCTGAAAGCAGCCGTCATGGCGGCGGTGAAGGTTCCAAAGGTGAATGCGTCCTACGATGGCGACGCAGTGGTTCAATTTGCCGATGTCGACCTCGGCATCGCCGTTGCCATCGAAGATGGTTTGCTCACCCCAGTGATTCGCGCGGCGCAGAACAAATCGCTGCGCGAGATCAGCGCCCTGGCAAAGGACCTGGCCAGCCGCGCCCGCAACAAGCGAATGAAGCCGGAGGAATTTCAAGGCGGTAATTTTACCGTCTCCAACCTGGGCGGAATGGGCATCGATTCCTTCAGCGCCATCATCAATCCGCCACAGGGATTCATCCTTGCCGTCGGCGCGATCCGCAAACTGCCCGTGATCGACAACTGCGACGCTATCGTCGTGGGCCAGCGCATGTCGATTTGGATGAGCTGCGACCATCGCGTCATCGACGGCGCGCTTGGCGCGCAATACCTGAAAGAACTCCGGCAGCTGCTGGAGAACCCAGCGCTGCTGCTGGTTTGATTGTAAACATCCGGGTAAGCTCGATCCCTTGGAAGGCGATCGACTGTCCAGGTCTCGGCCGCGTACAAATGTCGGAGACGTGGCTGGCGGTGTGCAATCGCATTGCGCATGCGCGAGACCAATGCACAATGGCAGCGATGGCGAAGAATCTGCGCATCGGTTCCTTTGCCACGCACGCCGCGCGCGGACTGATTCGCGATCAA
>JBBRAF010000005.1:0-159746 GCA_038207045.1 Chthoniobacterales bacterium | reverse complement strand
ATGTTCTTTGGCCTGACCGCCGGCTGGGACGAAGGCGTGTGGGCCTTGGGATTAATCCCGGGCCTGATCGGCCTCGGTTACATCCTTGCCTGGCGGCTTGCTAACCGGCACGGGAACGGTTTCATCAAGTGATGTGGAGCTGAGTGATGCGGACCTGCTCGCACGCGTTGTTGTTGATGGCGACCACCACGCGTTCGGCGAGCTGGTGCGCCGGCATCAATCGCCCGTGCGCGGCATGCTGCGCCAGCTCACCCGCGCGGACGTGGAGCTGGCCGATGATCTGGCGCAGGAGACGTTCATCCGCGCATACAAAAATATCCGCAGCTTTCGCGGCGAAGCGAAGTTTTCCACTTGGCTGTATCGCGTCGCTTACAACGTCTTTCGCGAGCACGCCCGCAAACGCAAAGAGCTGGTGGGAATTGATGAGGAGCAACTGCAACAGCAGGCCGATCCGCAGACAACCGACCCGGCTCTACGTCACGATCTGATGAGCGCCCTTGGTCAACTTCCCTTGCACGAGCGCAGCGCCATCGTGCTTTGCTGCCAAAACGGTTTGTCGCACGACGAAGCGGCGCGCGTCCTCGATATCCCTCTCGGCACGGTCAAAACCAATGTCTTGCGCGGACGCGAGAAATTGAAGAAGATACTGTCAGCCTGGGCCACGTGAAATGAACGATCCGCTCGAAGATCTGCTCGACGCGCGTTTGCGCGAAGAAGCGCCTTACATCGACGACAACGGATTTACCGCGCTCGTCATGCAGCGGTTACCGTCGCGTCCCAGCTCATTACAGACGCAGCGGTCCATTGTCATCCTCAGTGCCGCCATCTTGTCAGTCGTCGTCGCCTATTTCGCTTCCGGCGAAGGAATGTTTGTGCACGATACCTTTGCTCGGCTTTCGCTGCTGCCGCCGTTGCAATTGCTCGCTTTATTTGTGGTTTGCGGGATCGCTATGCTCACCAGCGGCGTCTGGGCCGCCCTTTCCCGCACCCGCAGTCCCATTCTCTAGTCATCCCGAGCGAAGTCGAGGGGTCCCGTGGAAGTTATCTTTCAGTTTTCGCGCCCGGCATTCCCTCGACTGCGCTCGGAACGAGATCTATGCCGCGCACAACGCGCGCGCTGCCTTCACATCGCTGGCAATTTGTTGCGCAAGCGCTTCGATATTCTCGAACTTCTTTTCCGGCCTTAGAAATTTTACAAACCGCACTTCGATGTCTGCACCGTAGATTTCCCGATGAAAATCGAGCAGGTGCAGCTCGATCAAGCGCTCGCTCTTCTGGCCGGCAATCGTCGGGCGAACCCCGATATTCACCAGGCCGTGGTGCAGCACGCCGTCGAGCCAGGCTTCGACGAAGTAAACGCCATCGGGCGGGAATTGTTCGCTGTGAGCGCTGAGATTTGCCGTCGGGAAACCAAGCTTTCGTCCCAGCCGCGCCCCTTCTGTCACCGTTCCTAAAATGGTGTAGTCGCGCCCGAGCATCGCCGCCGCGCCAGCGAAATCACCACGTTCGATTCGTCCGCGTATCGCCGTACTGCTCACCACCGCCCCATGCACTTTCACCGGCGCGATCCCGACGACATGGAAGCGATGCCGCATGCCGAGATCGCGCAGTAACCCGAGGTTGCCTGCGCGATTGCGCCCGAAGGACCATTCGTGACCGACGCAAATCTCGCGCAACGGTTTCGCGTTCTCCGCCAATTCGGCCACGAAATTCTCCGGCGACGTCGCGGAAAACTTCTCATCGAAATGGACGATAAGAAGATGCCCAACCCCGAGTTTGCGAATGAGCGCGATCTTGTGCGGCGTGGAAGTAATCAAGTGCGGCGCGTTTTGCGGGCGCAGAACTTTTGCTGGATGCGGATCAAATGTGAGCACGACTGGCGTGCCGTCCGCCGAATGGGCGTGCCGCGCCGATGTGGAAATGACCGCCTGATGTCCAAGATGCACACCATCGAAGACGCCGATGGCAAGGAAGAGCGATCCTTCCAATTGCGCCAGCTCGCTGATGGAATGCAAAACTTCCATGCGCAATCAGGCGCCGCGCATGCGCGACACTTCCGGCAGCGAAAGGATGCGCACCGTGATCTCGGCTGGCGCAATCTCCCTCAATTCCTCGACCCGAACCGCGCGGGCAACATCGAACCTGCCTGACTTCGTCCGGCGCAGGTCGGCCAAATGCGCCCCGCAACCGAGCGTCTCACCGATGTCGTGCGCGTAGGTGCGCACATAAAAACCTTTGCTGCACACGACCGTGAAATCGATTTGGGGCAATGCGACCCGATCGATCGAATAGCGATAAACGTGCACCAATCGAGGGTCGCGCTCGACCGTTTTTCCCTGCCGCGCCAGCTTATAAAGCGGAACGCCGCCATGCTTGATCGCGGAAACCATCGGAGGCATTTGATAAAAATCGCCCCGAAATTTATCGAATGCCTCCCGGATTTGTTCACTCGAAAATTCCGGAACTTCGCGGCTCTGGATCACCTCGCCCTCGCGGTCCTGCGAGCTTGTGCTTACGCCGAGCATGAGCGTGCCCGAGTATTCCTTGTCTTCGGCCATGAGCAGGTCCTGAATTTTTGTGCCGCGGCCGAGGGTGAGCAACAGCAGACCGGTGGCAATGGGATCGAGCGTGCCGCAGTGGCCGACTTTTTTTATCTGCAATCGTCGCCGCACCAGTGCAACGACATCGTGCGAAGTCATGCCGGCCGCTTTATCGACCAGCAGAACGCCATCAGGCGTGCTGGGCAATAACGTCACTGGCTTTCTCCACGATGATCTGTGCCACTTCGCTGAGTGAGCCTTTCACCCGTGCGCCCGCCGCGAGCGTATGCCCGCCGCCGCCGAAGCTTTTGCAGATCGCACAGACATCGACCGCTTCATCCTTCGAGCGCATGCTCACGCGCACTTTACCATCGACCAGCTCCTCGAGGAAAATCGCGACAATCACACCGTGAATCGCGCGCAAGTGATCGATAAGTCCTTCGTTGTCCTCGGGCAAAACGCCGAGCTTGCTCGCCGTCGCCTGGCTAAGGCTGAACCAGGCCAGTTTCCCGTCGCACGCAAAATTCATCGTCCCGAGCAACTCGCGCAATAGCTCGATGCGGCGCCTGGGAAAACTTTCGTAGAGTAACTGGCTGATGCGGCCAACATCGACGCCGCGACGTATCAACTCCGCCCCAATCTCAAACGTGCGCGCAGTCGTGTTGGGATATTGAAACGAGCCCGTATCGGTCGAAATCGCGGCGTAAAGATTTTCTGCGATCGCCTGCGTGATCGGCAAATCCGCCGCCGTCATCAAATCGAAAATAATCTGCCCCGTCGCGGGCGCAGTGGGATCGATGTAAACGAGATCGCCGTAACGCGGATTACTTGGGTGATGATCGATATTGATCCAAAGCTTCGCGCTCCGGATCGCGTTCAAGGTTGTGCCAAGGCGATTGTGCGTCGCGGTATCGAGCGCAATCGCGACATCGAAGTCGTCCGGCTCGCTCGGCGGCATGGAGAGAAGTTCCCCGCCCGCGAGGAAACTGTATTTCTCCAGCAGTCCTTCCTCATTCCACGGGTGCACATCTTTCCCGAGCGCCTTCAAAGCTAGCGCCACGGCCAGTGTGCTTCCGAGGGCGTCGCCATCCGGTCGCACGTGGCTGAGCACAGCGAACTTCTGATGCTCGCGCAAGGCAGAGGCGATCTGCTCCAGGGTGGCGTTACGATCGCTCACGATTTGTTAGCTCTGCCGGAATCGATTTCCTGAAGGATCTCAATAACACGTGTGCCGCGCGCGATGGAGTCGTCCAGATGAAAAACAAGATGGGGCGTGTATTTCAGCACGACGTGTTTGGCCAGTTCAGATTGGAGCATGCCACGATGTTTCTCCAATTGCTCGATGACGCTCGCGCCATTCGTTCCCAGCACGCTGACAAACACGTGCGCGTTCTTCAAATCAGGCGTCACATCCACCTGGTTGATCGTGACCAAGCCGCTCTCGAAAGCCATTTCGCGCACAATGATTCCGCTCAGCTCGCGTTTGAGCAGTTCGTTCACGCGCAAAAGTCGATGTTTCATAGGAAAAGGTGAGAGTTGAGAGTCGATGGTTGAGAGACCTAATTTGCTTTGGCGTGGCTCTCAATTCTCAACTAACTACTCTTGGCTATTAGAGTTTCTGCGCCACCTGCTCCAGCACGTAGCACTCGATGATGTCGCCGACCTGATATTCGCTGTAATCTCCAAGCTTGATGCCGCATTCGAGCCCGCTGCGCACTTCCTTCACGTCGTCCTGGAATCGGCGCAGCGTGGCCAGTCCACCGTCGTAAACCGGCTGCCGCCGCCGCAAGACCCGCGCCCGCGCTGTCCGCGCGATGCGTCCATCCGTGACCAGACAACCCGCGACAATTCCTTTGCTCAACTCGAAGACTTGCTTCACTTCGGCGTGACCAATGACGGATTCGCGATTCTCCGGATCGAGCAAACCGGCCATCGCCTCTTTGATCTGGTCGATCAGCTCGTAAATGATGGAGTAAAGCTTGACCTGCACCACCTCGCGCTTGGCTGCGCCAACCGCGAGATTTTCTACTTTGACGTTGAAGCCAACCACGACCGCATTGGACGCACTCGCCAGCAAAATGTCGTTCTCGGAAATCGGTCCGACGCCGGCGTGAATGATCTCAAGATCAACTTTCTTACTCTCAATCTGATTAAGCGCGCCGCTCAGCGCCTCGAGCGAACCCTGCACGTCCGTCTTTAGAACAATCTTCAGTAATTTTTTGCCGTCCGCGGCTTCCAGCAGTGTCTCGAGCGTGGCGCGTTGGGGTGCCGCCAGTTTGCCCTCGCGCTTTGCTTCGAGCCGTTCTTCGCTCAATTGTTTCGCCTCCCGCTCGGAGGGCATTACGAGCAGCTCGTTTCCCGCGTTGGGCAATCCCGTAAACCCTAAGACCCTTACCGGCATTGAAGGCCCGGCCTGTTTCACCTGCGTGCCGCGATCATCGATCAACGATTTCACTTTCCCGCTGTAATTCCCGCAGATGAACGGATCGCCTGCGCGTAATGTTCCCATTTGCACAATCACCGTCGCCGTCGGCCCGCGGCCCGCTTCCACTTGCGCTTCGATGACCGTGCCCCGCGCCGCCGCCGTCGGCGAAGCCTTCAATTCCATCACCTCCGCTTGCAGCAGCATCATCTCGAGAAGCTGATCGATATTCGTCCCTTTCGTCGCCGAAACCGGAACGACAATCGTCTCGCCACCCCAATCCTCCGGCGTCAGCTCACGATCCTGCAACTGCTTCTTCACCCGGTCGATGTTCGCCCCCGGCAAATCAATCTTGTTAATCGCGACCACGATCTTTACCTGCGACGCAGCTTTGGCATGGTTGATCGCTTCAATCGTCTGGGGCATTAGCCCATCGTCCGCCGCCACCACCAGCACGACGATGTCGGTGACCGAAGCCCCGCGCGCGCGCATCGCCGTGAACGCGGCGTGACCAGGCGTGTCGAGAAAAGTAATCGACTGGTCTTTGTATTCCACGCGATAGGCGCCGATGTGCTGCGTGATCCCGCCCGCTTCGCCCGCGGCCACACGCGTCTTGCGGATCGCGTCCATTAACGATGTCTTGCCGTGGTCGACGTGCCCCATAAACGTAATGATGGGACCGCGCGGCTTGAGCTCTTCCTCTTTCGCCGGCTCAGGCGGAGGCGGCGCCACCACCACTTTCTCCTCCTTGTGAACACCGCCGCCTTTCTCGCGCCGTTCTTGTTCTAGAACAAACCCGTGCGTCTCGGCAATTTTCCTGGCGATTTCCGGCTCGACCGTTTGGTTAAGGTTGGCAAAAATGTTGAAGTTCATCAGCTCAGCGATGAGCTGGTGCGGCTTTAATCCAAGTTGCGTCGAAAGCTCGCGCACGATGATCGGCGGCTTGATCACGATCACGTTTTTCGCTTCTTCCTCGACCGGGTCGGTTTGCTCGGCTGCTGGCGCGGCTGGAGCTTCGGCGGGAACTTCCAGCTGCGCCGGAGGCGGCGGCGGCAGCTCTGGAGGCGACGGCGGCGCAATGACCGCTGCCGGTTTGGAAATTAAACGTGAGATCGGCGGCAGGACCGTTTTCTTGACCTTCGTTTCACCGTCGACCGGCTTTGGCTTGACTTCGTCGATGAGAGAGAGCGATTCCACTTTTTTTGGGACAACTGGCTTTTCCGCCGCCTTCGCCGCGGGTTTGGGCGCCTCAGCCGTTCTAGCCTTTGTCGCCGGCGTCTTTGCCGGCGCTGCTTTTTGAGGAACAGTCTTCGTCGGTCCGCCACCGGACGGACTCGCCGTGGCGAGTTTGCGTGCAGTCGTGCTTTTGCGCGCAGGCGATTTTGTCGTCGTTTTCGTTGCCATCTTGTTTCTCAAAAAATCTGCTCATGGCCGAGCTCCTAGCGCCGAGCCATGGTCACTGTGCGGTCGCGGGTTGCGCCACCGCTTCGTGGATCTCGCGGGCTTTCGCCTCATCGATACCCAAAATGTCCATCAAATCCTGCATGTCCGCATCACGCAATCCCTCCAGATTCGTGAAGCCGCTCTTCACCAGCGTTGTGGCCTGTTCGTCCGTGATTGGCAGGGCGCCGGCCAATACTTGCGCTGCCTGCGCCACCTTTTGCTCCACCGCGGTCGTCGCCGATGTGTCTTTCTGAATGTTGATTTCCCAGCCGGTTAATCGTGAAGTCAGTCGCGCATTCTGCCCTTTCTTCCCGATCGCGAGCGAAAGCTGATCTTCATCCACCGCGATCGTCACACTCTTCTTCTCCGTGTCGAAAGTGAGGTTCTTCACCTTCGCCGGCTTGAGCGCTTCGAGCACAAAATCCTTCGGGTCCGAGCTCCAGCGAATAATATCGACCTTCTCGTTATTGAGCTCGCGCACGATGTTTTTCACGCGCGATCCTCGCATGCCCACACACGCGCCCACCGGGTCAACCTTGTCGTTCGCGCTCCAGACCGCGATCTTCGTTCGGTAGCCGGCCTCGCGCGCAATTCCGCGAATTTCGACTGTGCCGTCGGCAATTTCGGAAACCTCCAGCTCAAACAATCGCCGAACAAAATTGGGATGACTGCGTGAGACGATAATTTCCGGTCCGCGAATTCCATTATCTACCGCCACGACATAGGCGCGAAGTCTGTCGCCGACGTTGTAATCCTCCACCACCACCCGCTCGCGCTGCGGCATGATCGCTTCAAATTTCCCGAGATCGAGGATCACATCGGAGCGATCGAATCGCCGCACCGTTCCGCTCACGATTTCGCCCGCGCGGTCCTTGAACTCCTCGTAAATCATTTCCTTCTCGACCTGGCGGATGCGCTGCATCATCGCCTGCTTGGCTGTTTGCGCGGCGATGCGCCCGAAATTCTTCGGCGTCACTTCCACTTCTACGCTATCGCCCACGTTCACGTCGGCCTTGATTCGGCGCGCGGCATTTAGCGAAATCTCGTCCTGTGGGTTTGTCACCTTTTCGGCCACAAGCAAATTGGCCAGCGCGCGAATTTCGCCGGTGCGCGGATTAATATCGATGCGCAATTCGCGAGACGCGCTCACGCTTTTCTTCGATGCCGAAAGGAGCGCGTTCGAGACTGCTTCGAGCAAAATCTCGCGCTTAATCCCGCGCTCGCGCTCGAGATAATCCAGCATGGCGATGAATTCGGCGTTCATAAAACATCAAGACCGCCAGACAAAAAAGAGTGGGACACCAGCTCCCACTCTGCGCCGCGCGGTCTAGTCGGCTACAGTAATTTCGGTCAGCCTTTCCGTCAAGGTGCGGCGGGTGGGCTTCTCCTGGTCTCAAGGTGCGGCGAACGGTACGCGTCTTCTCTGTCATTCCGAGCGCAGTCGAGGGATCCCGCCGCTCAAGCTTTCAGGGAACTTCCCCGGGGTCCCTCGACTGCGCTCGGAATGACAGCAGTATTGAAGCGCGACCCCTTGGCATCCAACATTCGGCATGGGAGAGGGACCAACCGAGCATCACGGCTGGCGGCGAATCTTCCGCGCTCGTTTCTGGCAGCGTCGCCGCGCCCATCTCGTCGTTAGCATCTGGGCTGCCATTTATCTTCCCGCTCTTGGCTCGCTCGAAATTCACGGCGAAGAAGGGCGTCGCATTCTCCCCGGCGTTACCATGAACGAGAGCGGCAACTACCTCATACCGCACGTCGGCAGCAAACCGTATTTTCGCAAACCACCACTGGTCAATTGGATCACCGCTGCCTCATTCAAAATTACCGGCGTGCGCAGCGAATGGACCGCGCGTCTTCCTTCCGCCGTCGCCATCCTCACCGTCGCTCTTGCTTTGGTTCGCCTTGGCGCCACTTCACTCGGCGCTACCGGCTCGCTTCTCGCCGCCGTCGTCTGGTTGGCCAATGCCGGGAACATCGAAAAGGGCCGTCTCATCGAGATCGAAGCGCTCTACGTTTCACTGACCGCGCTTGCTTTTATCTTCTGGGTCGCGGCCTATCGCTCCGAAAAATCCGGACTCCGTCTCTGGCTTCTCCCGGCAATTTTTCTCGGCCTGGGCATGCTGGCCAAGGGTCCGCTGCCACATCTTCTCTTCTTCTATGGACCTGTCGTCGCACTGCTTTGGAGCGATGGAAAACTCATGTTGCTCTTTCGACGTGAGCACGGCATCGCGCTCCTCATCATGTTCGGACTTTTGCTCGCCTGGGCGCTTCCTGCCTTGTTCTTTTCCGATTCAACCCATGTCGCGCATGTTTGGACACGCCAGTTCAGCGGCCGCGCCTCAGGCGAAGGTTTCGACTTTCGCTCCTGGATCACAAATATTCCGCGGAGCTTCGTTTATTTTTTGCCCTGGCTGCCGCTTGGATTTTTACAATTCGACGAGCCGCCGGCGTTCTGGCAGCGCAATCGCAAACTCCTCGTCGGCATCCTCATTCCACTCGCTCTGGTCGATCTTATGCCAGCCGCTTTGCCCCGCTTTGTCATGCCTGCGCTGGGCCCGGCTGCCTGGTGGTTCGGCGAATTGCTCGGGCAGGAAAAACTGCACTGGCCGCGCTGGCTCGGCCGGAAAAATTTCAGCGCGCACTTACGCAATCAGGTATTTCTCATCGTCACGGCCACGATCGCCATCGGCATGATCGGTTACGCCACGCTCATCGTGCCAAGGCTGCACCGGGGCGAAAAAGTGAAAACGCACGCGCGCCAGATCAACGCCATCGTGCCTTCCGATGTGCCGCTTTACGCTGTCGATCCGCAATATCAGCCCTATCTCTTTTATGTGAACGCGCCCGTGCGTTACACCGGGTCAATCGATGAGCTGCCCCGCGACACGAAGTTTTTCCTCGTCCAGCCCGAGAACGAACGTGAAGCGGAAACGACCGCCCATTGGGCGCCAGCGCGGACGCAGCTCGTCCTCCGCATCAAAGATTACCGAAATCACGAAGTCATTCTATTCTCGGTGCAATGAGAAAACACAAGGCGCCAGCTTGGGTTCCTTTGCCGCCCCCGTGGGTTCTGGTGACAAATTGACAACTCAAACAAACCTGATTCGTTAGCTGACTAATCGTTAGCAGGCTAACGATTAGCCGATGAAAAAATTCGACCCGGAGAGCTTTTCTCCACTCCTGCATGGAACGGCACGGGCTTGGCGGCTGAAGCTTGATCAGAGGCTCAAACCGATGGGATTAAGCCAGGCCAGGTGGCGCACTTTACTCCATCTCTCCCGCGCTTCCGTTCCCCTGACCCAATCCGCTATCGCTGCCAGACTCGGTATTGAAGAACCGACTCTGGTGACGCTTCTGCATCGTCTTGAAGATGAAGGATGGGTTTCGCGTAAAAGTTCCTCCCGCGATCGCCGCTGCAAAACCGTGCATCTGCAGTGTCGCGCCCATCGCGTTATCGGTCGTATCAACGCCACCGCGCTCAGGCTCCGCAGCGATCTGATCAAGGATATTCCTGCGCGCGAATTGCAAATCTGCATGCGTGTTCTTGACCGAGTTCGCGAGCGGGCTGAACGAGTCGGCGGCGACGGAACCCGCGTCAAAAAGGGAACACGATGAGCACACTTTCCGGCGTTAACACCGCCATGCGCGAACAGGTCACCCATCTCGAACGCCGCTTCGGCCGAGGCGTGTACATCGTCGGCGGAGCGCTGGCTTTGCTTGCGCTCCTTTTCGCCTGGCGCACCTGCGCGAACCGCCAGAAACCGACGCTACTGCCACCCACGCGCAATGTCGTCGTGACCAAAGTGATCACGCGCGACGTTCCCGTTTATCTCGATGAAATCGGAACCTGCGCCGCCATCGAGAGCGTGAAAGTGCAGGCACAAGTCGGTGGACAGATCATGTCGCGCGATTTCCAGGACGGTGCCGATGTCAAAAAAGGCGACCTGCTTTTCCGAATCGATTCACGCCCCTATGAAGCAGTGCTTGCCTCGGCCAGAGCCGATCTTGCCTTGGCCCAGGTCAATTTGCAGCGGCAATTAGAGTTGAAGGCGAAGAATGTTACGGCAAGCCAGGACTTGGATACGGCCAAGGCCAACGCCGAGCGCACCGCCGCCACCGTTGCCGCCGCGCAGGTGAACGTCGATTTCTGCACGATCCGCTCGCCCATCGATGGGCGCGCCGGCTTGCGCACAGTCGATGTCGGCAACGTCGTCACCGGCAGCAATTCCGGCGGCACCGTTCTGCTTTCCATCGATCGCTTCGATCAAATTTACACCGACTTCACCGTGGCGGAAAACGACGTCGCCTTCGTACGTCGCTACCTCGGCAATCCTAACGTGAAGGTGCAGACCGATTCACCGTCGGACGATCAGCCCTCACGCACGGGCGATCTCTATTTCATAGATAATGTCGTGCAGCCCGGTTCCGGCACGGTCAAGGCGCGCGGTATTACGCCGAATCCGGATCGAAAACTTTGGCCCGGTCAGTTCGTCCGTGTGCGTTTCGTGCTCGACCAGATCAAGGATGCGAAGCTCGTGCCCGCGCAGGCGGTGCAAATCAGCCAGCGCGGTCCATTCGTCTTCGTGCTCAAGCAGGACAACACCGTCGACCAACGTTCCGTCCAGCCCGGCCAACGGCAGGACGGCGATATGATGGTCATCGAGGATGGATTGCAGCCGGGTGAAACCGTTGTCGTCACCGGACAACTTGCGCTCGCGCCGGGCACTAAAGTTAATCCGCAACCGATCGACGTGCCGCGCGGCACCGATGACAAATCGCGCGCTCCTTCGAAATAGAACGCGATGGCGACAGATTCTCGCGAGAGCAAAAGCCCCGATAGCGAGCGCGGGCAGCCGGCGCCCCCGGCAACTTCTGGCGCCGATCCGCACGATACTCCCGGTGGAAAATTGATCGAAGTCACCGGCTCTGGCCTTTCCGGGCCGTTTATTCGTCGCCCGGTGATGACAGTGCTCCTGACGTTGTCCGCGATCGTCGCCGGCATCGCCACCTATCAAAAGCTTTCGGTCAATGATTTACCGGCAGTGGATTATCCGGTCATCAACGTCAGCTGCGGTTATCCCGGCGCCAACCCCACCACGATGGCGAACAACATCGCCACGCCGCTGGAAAAACAGTTCCTGCAAATTCCCGGGCTCGACATCATCACCAGCTCGAGCACGCAGAGTAACACCAGCCTGACTCTTCAGTTCAATCTCGGCAAAAGCATCATCGACGCCGCCACTGACGTCCAGGCTGCCATCCAGCGCGCCACCGGGAAACTCCCCATCGATCTGCCCAGCCCGCCCACGTTTACCAAGACCAACCCGAATGACCAGGCCATCTACCTCATCGGACTCCTCTCCGATACGATGACGGACGGTGATCTATACAAGTACGCTTCTACCGCGGTGCAGCAGCGCATCGCCATTCTGCCCGGCGTCTCGCAGGTGAATGTCTACGGCGTGCAATCGGCCATTCGCATCAAAGCCGACCCCGCCGCGCTCGCCTCACGCGGGCTGACGATGGACGATCTCGCTACTGCCATCAAAGCCGGGACAGTTTATTCGGGCGCGGGACAGTTCGACGGCCCGCATCGCACCTTCGTGCTCCTGCCGAACGGGCAGATCGACCAGGCGGAAGGCTACCGCAATCTCATCGTAGCGCGGAATAAGGATGGCTCGCCTGTTTTCCTGCGTGATGTCTCCGATGTTAAGCAGAGCGTGCAGGACGAACGACTCTCGCGCACCTTCTGGATGCGCGGATTCGAGCCGCCCGGATCCGTCGTTGTTCTGGCCGTCTCACGCCAGGCGGGGGCGAACGCGGTTGAAGTTGCGAAGTCAGTTCGCGCCCTTTTTCCTGAATTGCGCGCCAGCCTGCCCGGTTCCATCACGCTCGTGCCGGTTTTTGATCGCTCGCAGAGCATCGTTAGCTCAGTCAAAGATGTACAGTGGACACTACTTATCGCCTTCGTCCTGGTCGTCCTCGTCATCTACGTCTTTCTTGGTCGCGCCACCGACACGTTGATTCCCGCGGTCGCTCTGCCGCTCTCACTCTTCATTACCGTCGCGGCAATGTACATGCTCGACTATTCCATCAACAACCTGACCCTGATGGCGCTCACGCTTGCCATCGGCTTCCTTGTTGATGACGCCATTGTCTTTCTCGAGAATGTCGTCCGCCGCGCCGAACACGGTGAATCGATCCTGAAGGCGACTTACAACAGCGCCGGAGAAATCTCCTTCACCATTCTCTCCATGACCTTGTCGCTCGCGGCCGTGTTCATCCCGCTCGTGTTTCTACCAGGGCTGCTGGGCAGGATCTTCCGCGAATTTTCCGTCACCATCATCATAGCCATTCTCGCTTCCGGCTTGGTCTCGTTAACGCTGACACCGCTCATGTGCGCGCGGATACTGGGTGAACGTAGCGCCGGCCATAAGCGCACGCGGATGGAACGGTGGACGGGAGACTTTATCAAACGTGTCATCGCTGCCTATGGCCGCACTTTGGATAAATTCCTTGATCGAGCCTGGCTCACCCTCCCGATTATTCTCATCTGTTTGGTCGGGCTTTGGTTCTTTTTCACGCATCTTCCATTTACTCTGCTGCCACCCGGCGACAGTGGATTTATTCGCGGCGTCTTCATTGCCCAGGAAGGCTCTTCTCCGGCTCAGATGCGCGTCTATCAGCAATTAGTTAACGAGAAGCTTAAAGAAGATCCAAATATTGCGCAGTTCTTTACCCTCGCCGGCTTCGCCAGTCGCTCCTCCAGCTCGCAAGCGCTCATGTTTCTTTTCCTTAAGCCGAAGGATCAGCGTGTCCCCATCGATCAGTGTATTGTGCGATTGCAGAAGTCGATCAATACCATTCCGGGAATAACGGCCGTGATGCAGCCAAATCCCGTCCTGCAAATCAACGTCGGCGTTACTAATCAGACGCAGGGCCAATACGCCTACACCATCAGCGGCATTGTGCCGGAGGACGTTTATGCCGCCACGAATCAACTCATGGCTAAGTTGCGCGAGTTCAAAGGTTTCGCCACGATTCGTTCCGACTTCTATAACAGCACACCCAATCTGACGGTTGAGATTGATCGCGAACGCGCCTCTACCTACGGCGTCTCTACTTCCGCCGTGCAAAGCTTGCTCCGCACTGCTTATTCGCAGAACTACGTCTACCTGATCAAACAACCTGAAGACCAGTATCAGGTCATTCTCGAAGTCAAAGATACTGAGCGTGCCAATCCCGGCGACCTCGATAATCTTTACGTGCGCAGCAATAACTCCACCGCGGGCACCCCTCCAAATACTACTGCTACCACCGGCACCGCTGCCAATCTCGTTCCTCTTCGCGCCGTGACTACTTCCAAGACGGTCGTCGGTCCACAGGCGGTGAATCACTTCAATCAATTCACCAGCGTCACGATTAACTTCAATCTGTTGCCGAATATCGCCATTGGCGACGCAACTACCTTCATCGAGAACTCGTTCGCGCAAGTTCGCCAGAGCTATCCCGGCGTGCAGGCTACCTTCCAGGGCGAAGCTCTCGTTTTTCGTCAGCTATTCCAATCACTTCCCCTTCTGCTTCTTTCCGCCATTTTTGTCATGTATGTCATTCTCGGCATTCTCTACGAGAGTTACGTTCATCCTATTACCGTTCTGTTCCCGGCCATCGTGCCTGCGCTCGTCGGCGGCTTGTTCACTCTTTGGCTTTTTGGTTCGACCCTGTCTCTTTACAGCGTGATCGGCCTGTTTCTTCTCCTCGGTATCGTTAAGAAGAATGGCATCATGGTGGTCGACTTCGCTCTGCAACGCATCGACGAAGGCTGGGACCTGCGCTCAGCCATTCACGAAGCCAGCGTGGAACGTTTTCGTCCCATCATGATGACAACGCTGTCCGCGCTCATGGGCGCTCTCCCCCTCGCCATTGGCTTCGGCAGCGACGCATCGTCGCGGCGCCCGCTCGGCCTTGTCATCGTCGGCGGCCTCATTATTTCGCAGATGGTCACGCTCTTCCTCACTCCCGTCATCTACCTGTGGCTCGAATGGTTTCAGGAGCACGTACTCGACCGGGTGCCGTTCCTGCGCAGCGCCCATTTTCATGAGCATGAGCCGGCTACTCATCCCGCTCCTGCGGCGGTAGGGTAGGGAATGTCTCAGTTTCCTAAAGAGCATCCAAGACCGGCGACTTCCAGCGGCAGGAGGACGCTTTCCGTGATCGGATTTCAAGCGATGGCAGCTCGCCATATCCTGTCGTTACCGATCGCTATTATCTCTACGTCTCGTTAGCCTGTCTCTGGGCCAGTCGGACAATCATCGCTCGCAAACTGTTCGGGCTTGAAGATGTCATCGGTATGACAGTAGTTGATCCTGCGAGATGAGCGGGGCTGGGCTTTTCACGACGGCCCCGCTTATAGCAAAGATCCGATCAATGGCTTCAGCTTCCTAGCCGAAGCTTATACTGCGACCGATCCTCACTTCGACGGCCGTGTAACCGTTCCGGTGCTCTGGGATAAGGTCACGAGCCGGATAGTCAACAATTCCGAAGATGATATTTGTCTAATGTTCAACAACGAGTTTCGCGGGCTGGCAAGGAACGGAAAAGTTGAGTGATTTCCGGAAGGTATTTCCCGGTCGCAGAATCAGCTCAGCCAGTTCATCTACGAGAATATCAACAGTGGCGTGTATAAAGCCGGCTTCACTACTCGTCAGCGTAACTACGAGGCTGCGTGCCAGCGACTATTTGTCGCGCTCGATCAATTGGAGTCCCGGCCGGCCACGGTCGTTACCTTTTCAACGATAGAATAGTCGAAGCCGATTGGCGGCTTTTCTGCACACTGGTGCGGTTTGATATAGTCTATTACATCCATTTCAAATGCAGCGTTCGTCGCGTTCTCGACTACCCGAACTTACAGGGCTATTTGATGGACCTGATCAACAGCCGGGGATTGCCGAGACAGTCAACTTCGAGCATATCAAGCGGCATTACTACATGACGCACAAGCAAATTAATCCCAGCTGCATTGTCCCCCTTGGACCAGCGCTCGATCTTACGAAGCCGCATCGGCGCCAGAAGCTGAAATCTGTCGCGACTTCCAAAAGAGATATGCCGGTATCCCGCTCAGCATAATGCCAAGACCAATCAGGCTATTGTGCGGGTAGCGACAGACTGTGCTAATGACAAGGCCGGCACAAGCGGCAATGAAAAACATGGTGGTGAATGGATGACGGGGAATGCGCACGATCACCTTGTCGTGAGCGACCTGGCGCCTGCGGAAGACAAAGACACAGGCGGCACTTAGTCCGAAGAAAACGACATCGACGCATACAACGTAGTTGAGGATTTGCTCGTAACGGCCGGAAAGCGCAATAATGATCGCAACTGCTCCTTGTAAAACGACAGCCAGTGCCGGAACGCGCGCTCGATTTAGTCGAGTCAGGCTTTTAAAGAAGAGATTATCCTCGGCCATGGCGAAGTAGACGCGTGGTGCCGTCAGCATGCTTTGACTAAGGAAACCCAGCGTTGAGATAGCGATGCCGATCGCGATCACGCGCGCTCCGGTTTGACCCAATGCCATCTCCATCACCGCGGAAGCAGGAGTAGTTATTTGCGCCAGTCTCGCAGCGCCTAGTGCGCGCACACAGACGAAGTTAACCGAAAGGTAAACCAGCACCACGCCAAGCACGCCGATGACCAATGCGCGCGGCAGCGTTTTTTCCGGCCTTCGTACCTCGCCCGCGACAAAACAGGCCGTCTGCCATCCGCCATAGGCAAACTGCACCGGGATAAGAGCGGCCCCAAAAGCGGTGATGGAGTCCAGCGGGCCAAGTGAAATAACGGGGCTCGCTGCGCCCGTCGATGTCTTTATCAGGGTAGAGCCGACAACGACGAGCATGGCTATGGCAAGTAGTTTAAGCATCATGAACAGATTCTGTGTCGTGCTACCGGCGCGCACGCCCAGGCAGTTAATGATGGTTAAGGCGACCAGGACAACAATAGCTAACCAGCTTGCTTCATTATCTCCGAGCTGGCGACCGCTCAGCGCCGAAACATACCTGGCAAAGGTGACTGCCACTGCCGCCATACCTCCGCTTTGAATGACGAGCAAAAGCGACCATCCATAGCAGAAAGCGAGTGCGGGATGGAAAGCATCGCGCAGGTAGATGTATTGACCGCCGCTGAGTGAGCTATGACAGGAAAGCTCGGCATAGATGAATGCTCCCGCCAACGCAATCAACCCGCCCGCCGCCCATGCGCCGAGGATCAACAAAGGAGAATGGACCTGTCGCGCGACAACATAAGGATTGATGAAAATACCTGAACCGATAATTCCGCCCATCACGATCATGGTGGTGTCGAACAGGCCGAGGCGTCGCGCTAATGGTGAGGCAGCTGCCTGTCCGTCAATCTTCATGCGGTCGTTCGTTGGCGTGCATCGCGAGGGGGAAAATAGCAAAGCGGCGAGTGGGAGAAAGAACGGAAAAAAGGACCAAGCTTATCAAAGGTCGTGTATACAGGGCGCCTGCGAGCGAACCAGGCGATTCGAATGCGGTTCGAATATGTTTGCCGTCTCACCGATATGTGATGACCTTTTGCTAGAACAATCCGCTCGGTTAAGTGAAGAGTTAAGTTGGCAGCTATGTCCCCGTAGTTCAACGGATAGAACAAGGGTTTCCTAAGGTTAAACGGGCCTCTCATCACACCTCGTCCAGAAACGCCCAACCTGCGCAAGTCTACATTTGTCAGCCGCTTACGCGACGACCCGGTTCAGCCCATGTCATCAAGAATGTGCCCATTTTTTCCTGCCGGGTGACACAAAGGGTGATACAAAATACAACGAATGACGCGTTCGCATTTTAGATTAGGCACGGCTAAAAGCTATCCTTGGTTCGCAGCGTTCTTCGCCTTCGGCACAACAATGTGCACCCTTACTGTAGTCCTTCTTTTATTCCCTGGAACTCCACTTGATTCACTTTGGCGTCTCAACCCTGCTGCTCAGCAAGCATTCCAGACTCTGGGAAAGATCGCGATCGCACTGATGTGTGTCGTAGGGATGGGCTCCGCTTTCGCCGCGGTTGGACTTTGGCGCGGCTCCCGCCTCGGCTTCTGGTTAGCGTTGGTTATTCTCTCGTTCAATATTGTCGGCGATCTCGCCAACGCGCTCGTGCGGCACGATTACCGCGCATTGATTGGATTACCTATTGGCGGCGCAATGATTTTCTATTTGGCCAAACACCTAAACACTGATAAGTCGTCTTCAAGATGAATTTATCTCAGAGCCTATCAGCGCTGGTATTCCTGCTGGCCGCAACCACACTTGAAGTAAGCGGAGATGCCCTTGTCCGATTAGGGATCTACAACCATCTAGGACTAACCCGCGCCGGACTGATGCTCGCCGGTGCTATTCTGCTATTCGGTTACGGATTTTCCCTGAATCTGCGCCCGTAGAGTTCCGGCAGGTCGTCGGACTTTATATCGCCACGCTTTTCGTTGTCTGGCAGGTGATCAACTTCATCGTTTTCCGCACGTCACCCAATTTGCCGATCTTAGCGGGAGGCTCTCTCATAATCACCGGCGGGTTAATCGTTACATTTTGGAAAACTGCTGCGTCAGCCTGAATTCTCCGATTGCCACGACGATGAACGAATCATTTGTTTTTGGTAACACTTTCTGAACGCCGCTGGAATAGCCATACCTGGAACTGATTAGGTGCGTAATCATTGTTCTTACCTTGCGGAGTAATCGTCTTTTCAACTCTAGATGGATCAAAGAGTCTCAGGCAGGAGTGAGTAGCTTTCTTCCGCACCCTTTAGATCCTTCGTAACCCATAAGACAGAAGAACACCTTTTTGGCATTGCCGCATAAAGGTGTAGCCAAAAAAGCTAAGGGGAACTGTTTTTCGCCGTGCGCTCGATTGCTGCCTGTAAGGTAAAACGGACCCTTCGTCGGATTTTATCACCAGACCTACCACTTTGTCCCCGTAGTTTAACGGATAAAACAAGGGTTTCCTAAAGCGAAAAGAAGGTTTTTGCAGGAGTCCTATTATGTCGTCAGCAATAAGCAATATGCTGCCCCGAAGTATCTTACCGATCGTACCGGTCCCTCCCATGTAGTCAGCAATCAGCCTATTTCCACCCGGCCGGGTGAAACAACGGGTGACACAAAAACCATGTCTCCGCCACTTTGGAATTGATGGCTTATGTGGAACACTACACACTCATTCAATGGCCGCTGAATTTATCTACATCACCAATCCGGCAAAAATAGGGCCCTTCTTGGACAAAATTCGGGCTGCCGGAAAACCAGAGAAAGTAACTTTAAAAACAATTGAAAGTCTCGGATTCAAATCGGTGAACGACCGCCCTCTGCTTCCTATTATCAAAGCTCTAGGTCTTGTCGATGGATCCGGTGTACCGACTGCTCGATGGAGTGCATTTCGTAGCAGCCACAAAGCGGCGCTTGCCGTGGGAATAAGGGAACATTATGCGAAACTTTTTGCGCTGTATCCGGACGCTTACCAAAAAGACACCGAAGCCCTCAACAGTTTTTTCAGTTCACATACCTCAGTTTCAGCAGGAACTCTAAAATTCATCATCAGCACATTCAAAGTCCTTTGCTCACTGGCTGATTTTAGCGAAGAATCAGCGAGAAACCCAGGAACATCTCCTCCCCTCGCGGCGCATGCCGGAACTCCCGCCGTCGTCGCACACAGACAGCCAATCGTATCCGCCGGTTCCGGCGTAACGGTGAATATAAACGTGCAACTGACATTACCAGAGAATGCTGATGCGACCACTTTCGAACAATTTTTTAAAGCGATGAGACAGCATTTGCTCGATGAAAAATGATCGAACATTTCTTGCGCAGGACGAACTCCTTTCGGGAAGCTGCGCGTGCAATTCTCGCTAAGCATGAGACGTCCAAAGAGCGAGTAATTTCGCTCAGCTTGTCCTACGCTACGCTGGCCGCTCTATCCCTTAAACAAGACGAGCTATTCAGGCAAAGCCTGCGTTGCGTTGAAAATGAACTCTATAGAGCAGCACACGTCCTGTCTTGGGCAGGCTTTATCGATTTTTATGAAGAAAAGATATCGGTAAAACAATTGAAGAAGCTTCATGCCGCATACCCCGCTTGGGCAAAATTTAAAACGTTAGACGACCTCCGGGAAAACATCGCGGAATACCAGCTCATCGGATCCGGTAAAGCTCTGGGACTTCTCACAAAAAATGAAATGAAAGCTCTGCACGGGTTGCTTAATAAACGAAACGAATGCGCGCATCCCAGTAACTACTTCCCCGGTCTCAACGATTCCCTTGGCTACATTAGCGAACTAATTCAGAGGATAGGTGGCTTGCAGGCGAAGCGAATTTAACGTTGGTACGCATGAGCGAGCGAACGATTCGTATTTGGGGAACCCCTTTTTGGCATTGCCGCAAAAAGGTGTAGCCAAAAAAGCTAGGGGGAACAGCTTTTCTTCTGTGTTCGCTGGACTGCTGCTTCGAGGTTTAGAATCAGTTGCGGATCAACGGCCGCCGGCGCTTTCACATCAGGTTCGGCCATTCTGGACAATGCGAAATCCAGAGCTTGCCTTGATCGTCGGCCAAACAGATGGACACCCACGTCGTAAAACAAGTTGAACTGTGATCGCTTCACCAAATCGTCGGTGAGTTCACCAGGCCAGGTCCCAAGATCGCGTTCCAGGGCCCTCAGTCCCCTATCGTCAAACCTACGATTTTGCGGAAGTCCAATCTTGTAGAAATCCATGGGCATCATGACGTCAGACAAGGCTTTCCCGAAATGGAACCACCAATGCTTGGAAAGTCTCTTTAACTCCGATGCGTCCGAATAGTTCATCTCTCGTGCAAACCACTCTTTCTTCTTTTGGATTATCCGTGAAGAAACAAAGCTGAACCTTGAGTGAACAAAACGGATGCCACCCCAAACTCCGAAGAGCCGGCACTTTTCTTCACCAGCCTGCTTTTCTGACGACAATGCCTTCGCTAAATACTTAGTGAAATAGCTGGCACATGCAGGGCCACTATACTTCAAAGGGAGTAACTCCACGCGTCCAAATCCATGTGACTCAGCTTGGTCACGTAAGAATTTCCAAAGCCCACGCAATCGCGAATCTACGTTGGCGTAGAACCCCTTCATGACCTGTTCTCTTGGGAAATTTGTCTGGATATCCCAACCAACATTGACAGCTGCATGAGCATGCCAATTGCCACTCCTCGGCTGTCGCTCACGCGTCCACATGCCCGTGGGTAGAGCTTTCTTCAGTGAGTTAAGATAGGAGTGCCATTTTTCTTGGAACTCGCGTGTCTCTAAACACTCAGCGGCGGTAACAGTCAGGCTTCCAATGTTCTCCTCGCCAGTCTTCCAAATGAAGAGACGAATGTTTTCCTGAGCTACGAAGACAGATCGATATCTGCCGTTTCCGATGCAGTTATCCTTCTTAAGACTAGGAAGGGCCGGCGCGGTCGCTACCGCGACCGCATCCGGCCGATCCCAATCGTCAGGAGATTGCACGCTCCAGCTCCTGGTTGATCCCTGTCGTCGTTTCGCGCAAGAATCTTTCAATCTCTGCAATTGGAAACAGGGGCCGCCTACACGCCCGAGAGGGACGCATCAGGCCACGTTTGACTAGACGATCTAGTGTCGCCGGACTGATGTTGAGTGCATCCGCTGCTTCGACGCGAGTGAGCGCGAGCTTCGGAGCTTCGAATACTATTCTTTGTTCGTTCATGCGCCCATCTTTGCAGGCGCACGCGCTTCTATTAAGGACGCTGGATAATTTTGTCGGTCCCGATTACCTTACTCTTGGGCGACCAACTCTGCCGACCGTGAGACCGCTGCGTTGGAGGATCTTCTTGAATGTTTCTTCGTCGATCTCCAGTGTTTGCCGTACTCTTTGTCAAACTGGTTCATTAAGTCGGCCCAAGAGATATCCTTTTTTGTTGCCTCGATTACCTCCCAGTGTTGAAGCGCGAACATGCACACCACTGAGCGTCGTTTATAATCGACAACTCGCTTAGAAGTCTGCCGACCGATCTCTGCGATTCGCTCCATGAATCCGAGTCCGTTTGAGATGCCCTGATGGAATTGTATCTGTTCGAACATCTCCTGAGATTCAGTTACGTTCAACGCGAACCGCCTCAATTTTTTAAACTCAGGCTGTATCTCAGTCGCGAATCTCGTCCAGATCGCTCTTGCTTCTAATATCGCTTCGTGGCCAAACACCTCCACTAGTTCGTTTTGCCGCCTCTTGGGAAGTCGATTAAACCACAGATTTCCACCGGCAAGTCGCTTACAGATTGATGCTTTAGAGCCAATCATCGCGCCAACATTTCGCGCGCGAATTCGATCAAGCCTCTCTAATCCCGAGACTTCGCGATATGGTTTCATCTGTGTCCACGCACAGTGCACCATCCAATCCGGTGATGATGGTAACGTGATCTCTCCGAACTCTTGAAAAACGTCTGACTGATTTTCAAACAACTCGATTCTCTGTGTTATCGGAGAAAACCATTTTCCCGCCAATGGTTCATCGCTATCGGCGTTCATCCCCTCGGCAGCTCGATAATATTCTCCGCTTGGCTCGTTTGGGCTTGAGCGTCGAAAACGATTCGTTTTGCCATGGCCGCGCTGTGTTCGCTCCGCAAATGCCCGTAAGTCATAGCGACTAGTACGCCTCCATCTTTGTGACCCAGCCAACCCGCAATTACCTTGAAATCGCACCCGGCTTCAATTGCGTTTGAGCAGAAAAAATGTCGCATCGTATGATGCCCGAACCGCGGCAGGCCGAGACGTTCGCAAGCGCGGGCAATCTGTAGTGTCGCACTCGCGATGCCAAAGATCAGTGAATCGTTAGAATCAAGCTTCTTCTGCTCATGAATCGCCGTCATCAGGCGATCGAGGGGCGCAAACAGAGGAATAGTACGAGCTTCTAGGTTTTTTGTGCCGTGCTCACCGCCTGTGACCAGCACGGTTCCAAGTTTTTCGTTCACATCTCGCCACCGGATGCAGCGGGCTTCACCCACGCGGCAGCCCGAATACGCAAGAAACTCCACGAGATGGGCCGCCTCACCGGTTGAGCGGTGGCCGCTTCGCAGCTCGGCAACTAACGCGCGAAACTGTTCTTTCGTCGGAATTAATATTCCCGGCTTGGGTTGCTTCTTCCGTTTCAGCTGCCGGGCTGGATTCTCCAACAGGATTCGCAGCGTGTTTTGGGCGTAATCGAACACCTGTTTCAGCGTTTCTACTTCGATGTTCCAGCTGCGAGGCGAAAGCTTGGCGCCGCGATTGATCTTCCAAGCCTCTATCTCTCGCACACCGATCGCTCGCATGAGACGACCTGCGAAGAATGGTGTGATCTGTTTAAGCACGCTCGCCCGACGGTAGGCTGAAGATGCCTTCAATTCTGCAGTCTTGGATGCAAGCCATCGCTGTGCGATCTCTTCAAAACGAATCGAGCTGTTCGCCCCATCCGTGCTCAGTTGCCCGGCTCGGTCGAGAAATTCGCGAAGTCGTCTTTTTGCAAGTGCCGAGTCAGTCGTTTTCAGACTTCGCCGAAACTGCTTGCCGCTCTTTTTGACGAGAAGATAGTACCGGCCTGCCGCGTCTCGATAGAGGTTCGGCGCCACCTTCTTGAACCGTCGTTTCCCGTTATGATTGCTCCGCTTTCCCGGCATCCCGCAGGCAGGGTGACACAACCGGGTGACACAGACAAGAAAAATCGCGATTTGTCCCCGTAGTTCAACGGATAGAACAAGGGTTTCCTAAACCTTAAATGTGGGTTCGATTCCCGCCGGGGACACAGTACGAGCTGCTAGAGTGTTGGCCAACTTAGTGGTAATGCGAAGGTTCGATTGATTCGCTCACTCCCGCTCGCTCACCCCTGCGGGGCTTCGTCCATGTCGCACCGCTCCCGCGGGCTGCATTCCGGTGGGGACAAAGCAGAACTAGCGCACTTCAACTTCGATGGGAAGACAGTGGTCGATCATGTAGGTGCCACCGTCGCCGTTTCGTTCCAGGGCTTGTATCCGGCCGCGTGAGTCGGTGGCACGGGCCATTAGAGTGTAGCTCCCGGCGACGGGCGTTTCCCATTCCATTCTCCAAAGACGCCAGGCGTTTTTCTGCGGATTGTCGTCCAGCTTCGCCTCGCGCCAGGTTTTTCCGCGGTCGATGCTCACTTCTACCTTAACAATCTCAGCTTCGCCTACCCAGGCCGCGCCATTGATCAGGTAATTGCTTCCGGCGGCAATGACTTCGCCTGGTTCCGGGCGCGCGATCTGAGCTTTGGGCGGCATTTCCGATAAGGGCGCGAGAGTCGGGCCGGAGTCGCCCCGTTGCCAATAGGCGTAGTCTACGGTTTGGTAGTAGCCGTTGAATGGCTGATCACTGACGATAATCCGCTGCAACCACTTGGTCGAAGCCATGCCGTACCAGCCGGGAACTACCGCGCGCAACGGGAAGCCATGGGATGGGGTCAAAGGCTGGCCGTTCATCTCGTAAGCAAGCATGACGTCATCCATCGCTTTCCCAATGGGAACGCTGCGCGCGAAGTGAATCTCGCCGGCGGGTCGAGGCGGCTCCGCGATTGTCCCTTTATCAGTGCCTTCCAGGATGACCTCGCGCGCCTCCGGCCTAACCTGCGCCTGCTCGAGAAAGTGACGAAGACGCACGCCAGTCCACCTGGCATTTCCGACCGCGCCGAGCTCCCATTGCACGCCCTTCACTTTCGGAACGAGGAAGACGCGGCTGTTGCCGGCGCATTCGATCGTGGTTGTGATTGTCTCCGACGGAAGCTCGCGCAGATCAACTAACGAGAATTGAGCAGGCCGCCCAATGGAGCCTTCGACGCGGAGTCGCCACGTCTTCTCGTCGATCCGCGGAACAGGAAAGTGGCACCGGACATAAAAACGCTCCGTCGGCGTGATAAAGCCGTCCAGCGTGCCAAAAGGCATCTCGAGGTTAGGCGGTTGCTTCTCCCGCGTGATCATCTTTCAGGCGGCTTTCTCGTTGGCCGGAGCACGCTCGACTGGATAATCCGCTTCTTTCCAGGCATGCCAGCTTCCCGGGACGTTGCTGACTTCGGCGAAGCCTTCCGCTTTTAAGATGCTCGCCGCCGTGCTTGCGCGATAACCCGTCGCGCAATAGACGGCAGTCGGTTTCGAATTATCCAATTCACTCAGGCGCGTGCGCAATTCAGACAGAAAGATGTGCCGCGCTCCCGGAATATGCCCGCCTTTCCATTCGCGATTGGAACGGACATCGAGAATTTGCAATCGCGATTCGTCCCTCTTTAGATCGTGCACACTGATCTGCGGCACCTGAGCGAAGGGATGGCCAGCATTCCCCCATGCTTTCATTCCTCCGACAAGGTAACCGGCGAATTTGGTGAACCCGGTGCGGATGAAGAGTCGCACGATTTCATCCAGGTCATTGTCGTTGTCGAGCACGAGCAGGATGGGCTGAGCGGGATCCAACAAGGAGCCAGCCCAGGTAGATAGCATGGGTGAACCGCCGATGTTGAGCGAGCCGGGAATGTGCGCGGAACCGAACGCAAGCATCGAGCGGGTGTCGATCAGGATTGCCGACCTATCTTCGACAGCTTGTTTGAATGCCTTAGGTGGCAAGGCGGGTACGCGCGGCAATCCGCCGAGCACCTCCGGGCCTTCGGCATTCACCTTTTTCATAAGTGGGTAGTACCTTGGAATAGGTGGCGCGGTGGCGACGGCGAAACGGGTGAACGACTCCACATCTTTAAACTGCAAAAAGGGGTTGAGCGGCCGCTCGTAGCCGATGGTGCTGTTGAGCCGGTCGCCGATCTCCGCGCCGCAAGGCGAACCGCTGCCGTGCGCGGGATAGATGATGACGCTGTCCGGTAGTTTCATGTAGAAATCGTGCAGAGTGTGGAATTGTTGCGCGGCCAGCTTGCTTGTTTCCTTCTCGCCGAGTAGGTCGGGACGCCCAGCAGAGTTAACGAAAAGTGAATCGCCGCTTAGGACACCCCACGGAATTTCGGGATGTTCGGTGTCGGCGAGCAGAAAAGAAATATGCTCAGGAGTGTGCCCGGGGGTGTGCCGCGCCGTGATCACTACCGAGCCAAAGTTAAACTTATTGCCGTCACGCACAGTTTCGTTTTCAAATCCGTATTGCGCTCCACCTTCGTGGCTGACGTAGATGCGGGCCGATGCCAATCGGCTGCGCAATTCGCGCGCGCCGCTCACCAGGTCGGCGTGGATGTGCGTCTCGAAAATGTGGGTAATGGCGACGTTTTTCGTTCGGGCCAGGTCTATATAAATTTCCACATCAGCCCGCGGATCGAAGACGGCCGCGATTCCTTCCTCATCGTCTCCGACCAGATAGGAAATTTCGGCCAGGCCTTCGGTTTGGATTGTTTCGAAAACCAGTGACATGGCGCGAGTATACGACTTAGCAGCCCGTGTGCTCAAGCGGTGCCCTCACAAGCGCCGCCGCGCCATTGTCCTGCGACGCGTAGCATAATCTTGAGTGCGTCCCACAACATTCCTATACTGCAAAACTGATGCGCATTCTCGTAATCGAAGACGAAGCGAAGACGGCTGCTTTTCTGAGTAAAGGATTATGCGAGGCAGGGTATACGGTTGAGACAGCGGAAGATGGCAACTCAGGTTATGACGCGGCGGCAGCAAGACGTTTCGATTTACTCATCGTCGACGTCATGCTGCCGAAAAGAGACGGCTGGAGCATAGTAAAAGAGTTGCGTGGTAAGAATGTGCGCACGCCCATTCTCTTTCTCACCGCGCGCGATAGTGTGAATGACCGGGTAAGAGGCTTGGAGACTGGAGCTGATGATTACCTGGTGAAACCATTTGCTTTCACCGAGCTGCTGGCGCGGGTGCGCTCACTCCTGCGACGTTCGCCCGCGGGTGAACAAGAGCATGTCCGCGTGGAAGACATCGAGATCGACACCCGCCGACATAAGGCGACGCGCTCGGGAGTGGCGCTCAATCTGACGAGCAAGGAATTTTTATTGTTAACTCATCTGGTGCGCTTCGCCGGGGAAGTGGTTTCGCGGGAAGAGATCGCGAAGCAGATCTGGGACATCAATTTCCCCACCGGCACGAATATTGTGGACGTGATGGTGCGACGACTGCGCGCGAAGGTGGACGATCCTTTTCAAACCAAACTGGTACACACCATTCGCGGCGTTGGGTATGTTTTTAAAGCGGCCTGAGCCGCGCTCTATCGCGTCGCAGCTCGTCCTCCTCTTCACCCTGGCGGCGGCCTTGCTGCTCTCGTGCGGGTTGGGAATCTTTTACTTCATCGTGGTGCGGCATGCGTTCGAGGAAGATAACGCCGTGCTCGCCGATAAAATCTTCGCGTATCGATCGGTGCTGAAAAAAGGCGGGACGGAATTGTTGGCTGACCAGATCAAAACGATGAACTCTGATACGGCATGGCAGGCGCGTTTCTTCAGTCCTGACGGCCGCGTTCTTGCCGAAACGCCGGGCATGAGTGGCGCCTTGTCCACGAACATCTTTCCCGCGTCAGAGCGAGGCGATTGGCAATTTACGCCGCACAATTACCGGCAGGGCGGCAAATTATTTTCCCTCGCCACTACCCGAGCCGAAGTGTCGGGACAGAGCTTCACTCTGCAGGTGGCGCAGGATCGGTCGACCGATGAAGAATTCAGTCGCCAATTCGGCGCGCTTCTCGCCGTTCTTCTCGCGCTCGGTGTGGTCGCTTCCACCATTATCGGCCTCGCCGTAACGAAACGTGGTCTGCGTCCGCTGGGCGAGATGACGAAGGCCCTGGCGCGGATTAGTCCCACCCATCTTGACGAACGGGTGCCGCCGGCGGGATGGCCGAGTGAGCTTCAACCGCTCGCTCGTGCTTTCGATGATATGCTCGATCGTCTCGAGGATTCCTTTACCCGTTTATCGCAATTCTCCGCCGACCTCGCGCATGAGCTGCGCACGCCCATCGCTAACATTCGCGGCGAAGCCGAGGTGGCGCTGACTCGGCCACGGTCAACCACTGAGTATCGAGCGGTGATCGAGTCCACCGTGGCGGAATGCGAGCGTCTTTCCGGCATCGTCGACAATCTGCTTTTCCTCGCGCGCGCCGAAGCTGCTGATAGCCGGGTCGCGCGCACATCTTTCGATGGTCGGGGCGAGATCGAGAAGATCGCGGCATACTATGGAGCCATCGCGGAAGAGCGACACATTAGTATAAATTGTCGCGGGGCCGGTCAGGTGCTGGCTGATCCCCTCCTATTTAGCCGCGCCCTGAGTAACTTGTTGGATAACTCACTGCGTTTTACTCCGGATGGTGGGACGATTTCCATTAGCATCGCGACAAATCGCGACGGAAGCGAAGTATTGGTGGAAGATACTGGATCAGGTATTCCACCGGAGCATTTAGCCCGTGTCTTCGATCGCTTTTATCGCGCCGATGCGTCGCGCAGCTCGAAAGGAACGGGCCTGGGATTAGCTTTAGTTAGGTCTATCGCGCATTTGCACGGGGGCTCAGCCACGATTGTGAGCAAGGTTGATCGTGGAACGAAGGTCACCCTTTTCTTTCCCAACGAACCTGCGGCGACGAGGGAGCCATCGAGCGTCGGATAGCGTAGTTACGGCGCTGACCGAAGCCGGTAAGGCATTGAATCAAGCACGGATTGCACTACTATTTAACCTCGCATGCTGCTCCTAGGGTGTATCAAGTGGGCCGTCGTCGGGTTTTTCGTCGCCCTTTTCCTTATGTTCGCATTCGAGGCGACACGGATTCACGACGACATTCCTGTGCCAGAGTTTAAGCGCAAGCATGCCAACCGCGTGGCGCTGGCGCTTTCCACCTTTGCCGGCGTGCTTTCCGGACTGGTATGGCTACTGGTGCAGAATTGGGATTAGCTCACCGCGGCAAAACGCGATCGCTCCCTTGGGTGGCAAGCTATTTCACTTCCGCCAATTTCTTCAAGTCGATGCGCTTGGCCCATTCCTGCAGCGAAGCCGACTCCTGTCCCTTCGTCTCGATCTGCACGAAATAGCGCTTCGCGATCATCAACCAAAGTGTGCCGTGTTTACCATCGTTCTCGAACGTCTCGAAGCCCGGATTACCGTCGAGCGTGATTGATTTGGAGTAGCCATCGGTCGAAGTGGTGGTGAAGTTCCATGCCGCCGTGGTTGATTCGACGTAGTCAGGATTGGCGGCCGAATCGAGGATGCTGATGGAAGCGAAGGGGGTGGTATCACCCCGACCTTTGCGGTAGTCGCGATGTACATTAGTCAACTTGAACCCGCCCACGTCCGTGGTGGAACCTTCGGGTTTGTCAGCTGCCCATCCCGCCGGGGCGTTGGGCAGAAGCGGGAGCAATTTAGAAAAATCAACGACGTTGATGAGCGACGGCAGCTCCTGCGCGTGCGTGGGCGGTAAAGTAAACGCGAGCGGCCAGGCCAGTGCGGCAAGAACAAATATGGTGAACCGGTTCACGCGAGAGCCAACAACGGCACTCGATTGACTTCACCGGCGGGCTTTGTCAAGACGCGAACGATGCGACGTGGAGCTATCCTTCTGGTTCTTGCCGTCAGTATCGGCGTGCGTTTCTGGAAGATTGACGCGCTTTTCGACGACCGCTGGAGTTGGCGGCAAAGCGACATCGCCGCCATCGCGCGCAACTACTTCGAGACCGGGTTTCATTTTAGCCGGCCGCAGATCGACTGGGCCGGCGATCAACCCGGCTTCGTCGGCACGGAATTTCCGCTTCTACCTTTCGGCGCGGCGTTGCTTTATCAGATTACCGGCGTGCATGAATGGGTTGGTCGTTTGCTTACGCTCGTTTTCTTCGTCGCGTCGATGCCGTTTTTCTTTCTGGTTGTGCGGCGCGCATTTGATGAGACCAGCGCAACGCTGGGACTGATCTTCTATTCGTTCGCGCCACTGATGAACGCGGCGACTCGTGCCTTTATACCGGACGGACCGTCGCTCAGTTGTGCGCTCGCTGGCTTCTATTTTTTCTGGCGCTGGATCGACGAGCCGGAAGATGGCGCGAACAGGCTGCGTAATCTGACCGCGGCGTCACTTTTGCTGGCGCTGGCGTTTTTGCTGAAACCAACGACCGCAACGATCGCAGCCCCGATGCTGGCACTGGCATGGCGGAAATTTGGAATGAAAACTTTTTCTCGAACGGCGCTGTGGTTATTCGGCGCGACAGCGCTCTTTCCCTCATTCATCTGGTATGCTCACGCGCATAGAATTTCCCGGGAATTTTATCCCTATCACATGTTCGGCGCGGGCGGGGTGCGCATTATGAACTTCAGATGGTATTGGGATATTTTGGCGTTGACCTTCACCAGCTCCCTCACGCCAGTCTTCTTTATCCTCGCGCTTGTCGGCTTTTTCGTATCGCGTCGCGGCGTTGTCGGTGACGCTTGTCCTGAGGAGCAGAATCGCGTAGCTGACTCGGCGTCGCTGCCGCCGAGGACTTCGGCGGCGACAACCCGAGTATCACCATTTCACTGGTGGCTTTTGGCCATCGTCCTCTCCATCACCATCGTCGGATATGGCAATCGCCATGAATGGTACCGTTTACCGCTAGTGCCCGTAGCCGCCGCTCTCGCTGGCACCGCGCTCAGTCCACTGGCGCAGCGACGCTCCGGCCGCGTCACGATCGCGGCGATCGTTTTCCTCTTCCTGCTCTGGTCGGCCATTTGCACGAGAAAATATCTCGCTTCGACCGCTCAACCGCTCTGCCGTCTGGGCCGGGCGCTACGTGCAAGCACTCCACCCGGCGCGCTCGTCGTCGCGGCCGATGACGGGGATCCAACTACGTTCTACTACGGCCATCGGAAAGGCTGGCATTTTCCCGAACGCGGCGGCATTTACGACGGCAACCCGAGCGATGACAATCAACTCATCGGCGATTTAAGGGAACTGCGCGCGCGTGGCGCCACCTTTCATCGCGGCACAAATTGGTGGCTCGAGTACTATCCTGCGTTCGCCGATTATCTCGCGGGCACCGGCACACTGGTGAGCTCGTCAGTTGATTACCACATTTACGAATTGAGGAGGGAATAAATGAACAGCTTTCAAATTCGCCAGGCCACCGTCGCAGATGTGCCGCTGATTTTGCAGTTGATTCGCGATCTCGCTACTTACGAGCGCGCGCCGAACGATGTCGTCGCAACCGAAGAAGGATTACGCGAAGTGCTCTTCAGCGCCGAGCCGTCAGCGAAGGTGCTGCTCGCATTTGAGAATGCGCAGCCAGTGGGCTTCGCCGTTTATTTCTTCAACTTCTCCACCTGGCTGGGCCGGCCCGGTCTTTATCTGGAGGATTTGTTCGTGAAGCCGGAAAAGCGCGGGAGTGGCTATGGCCGCGCTCTTCTTGTGCATCTCGCGCAGATCGCGCGCGAGCGCGGCTGCGGGCGCATAGAGTGGGCAGTGCTGAATTGGAACGACCCGGCGATTCAGTTCTATCGGAACCTCGGGGCGGCGCCCATGAATGATTGGACGGTGTTCCGCCTGGCGGGTGAGGGGATCGATCGCTTGGCGGAATCTTAAACTATCAGCTGATCTGTCATGTCGAGCGCAGTCGAGACATCTCTAATCATTCGGCCCGGCAGTTAAAGATTCCTCGGCGCCGCGCTGCTCCGCTCGGAATGACAGAAAGAAACGAATGAAAATCGAAGATTATGGATTCATCAGCGACACGCAGACCGGCGCGCTCGTTTCGCGCGTTGGCTCCATCGATTGGCTCTGTTTCCCGCGCTTCGATTCCCCGGCCTGTTTCGCGGCGTTGATCGGCGAAGCAAAGAATGGCCGCTGGCTCATCGCGCCCGTAGCGGAAGTGAAACGCTGCGCCCGCAGGTATCGCGGCGACACATTGGTGTTGGAAACAACTCTCGAGACCACCGACAGCACCGTCCGACTGATCGATTTCATGCCTCCGCGCGGCTCCAATCCCGACATCGTGCGCATCGTCGAAGGTGTGCGCGGGACAACTTCGTTGCGCATGGAGTTGATCATCCGTTTCGATTACGGCGACATCGTACCGTGGGTGCGTAAGCGCGACGGCGGCTTGCAGGCCATCGCGGGGCCGAACGCGCTCATCTTGCGGACGCCGGTGAAAACGCGTGGCCAAGACATGACCACCGTGGCCGAGTTTGAAGTGAAAGAAGGCGAGCGCGTGCCTTTGGTTCTTACTTGGTTTGCCTCGCACGAGAAGCCGCCGAAAGCCATCACGCCGGAGCATGCCTTGCGCGACACGGAAAATTTTTGGAACGAATGGGCCGGGCATTGCGATCATAACGGACAGTGGCGCGACGCCGTGGTGCGCTCGCTCCTCACGCTGAAAGGACTCACGTTCGCCCCGACCGGCGGCATCGTCGCCGCTCTCACCACGTCGTTGCCCGAAAAGATCGGCGGCGTGCGCAACTGGGACTACCGCTTCTGCTGGTTGCGCGACGCCACCTTTACTCTCTTGGCTTTCATCCGTTCCGGGTACGTGGAGGAAGCGCGTTCGTGGCGCGAGTGCCTCCTCCGTGCCATCGCCGGCAGTCCGTCACAGATGCAGATCATGTATGGAGTGCGCGGCGAGCGGCGGCTGCCCGAGTTCGAGCTGCCTTGGCTCGCCGGTTACGAAAACTCCCGGCCGGTACGCGTGGGCAACGCGGCCTCGAATCAATTCCAGCTCGATGTTTACGGCGAAGTCATGAGCGCGATGTATCACGCGCAGCGCGCCGGGCTTGAGACCGAGCAACCGGTCTGGGCTTTGCAAAGAGCGCTGATGAACTTCCTCGAATCGCACTGGAACGAACCGGATGAAGGCATTTGGGAAGTACGCGGCGGGCGCAAACATTTCACTCATTCAAAAATGATGGCCTGGTTGGCCTTTCATCGCGCCGTGCAAATGGTCGAGGAAGACGCACACATATCCGCCGAAGGCCAGCTCCCGCGTTGGAAAGGTATTCGCGACCAAATTCATCGCGAAGTGTGTGAGCACGGTTACAACAGGAAAGTGAAAGCGTTCACGCAATACTATGGCTCCGACGCGCTCGATGCCAGCATCCTGATGCTGCCGATCGCCGGTTTCCCGCCGCCGCAGGACGAGCGCGTGCTCAATACTATCGCCGCCATCGAGCGCGATCTTCTCGTGGATGGATTAGTTCTGCGTTACCGGCCACAGGAGGAAAATGTAGACGGTCTTCCCGGAACCGAAGGTGTCTTTCTGCCGTGCTCATTCTGGTTTGCCACCTGCCTCGATCTTATCGGTCGCAAGAATGAAGCGCGCGCCTTGTTCGAGAGACTGTTGACATTGCGAAACGATCTCGGCCTGCTCTCGGAGGAGTACGATCCGCATGCGCAACGGCAACTCGGAAATTTCCCGCAGGCGTTTTCTCATCTGGCGCTTGTTTCCACCGCGCATTTTTTGAAGTACGGCATGGGGCCACTTCGCGCGAAGAGCAATGGAAAAGCTCGCGCGCTGCGAGAGTAACCGTCGGCCGACCTCTGCGTTTGCCCGGTCTGGTCGAGTGGCGGTAAAGAGAAATGAATCCGGGTAGCGCAGGCGTCCCATCAAAAATCTTTTCCAGAAGGATTCGGTTCAGGGCAGCCCGTTTGAAGCCTGGTCTTTTCCGTCCATGTTAGGCGATGAATATTGTCGATCGGTGGAAAGGCCTTTCCGCCTGGCGCGTCAAATCAACCGGGCGCATGTGGCTGCTACTCCAACTTGTTTGCATTGGCCTCCTCATCGCCGGCTGTGCCGATACCTATGGACCCCCTCCGGCTTATGGTCCTGGCGCCCCTTACGCCGGCCCGCCGCCCTACGGTCCGGGCTATCCCGGCCCTGGCTATGGCCCTGCTTACCCTTACGGAGGTGGAGTGGCCGTAGAGATTGGTGATCGGCCCTATTACACTCGTGGTCCGGGCTACTACGTCGGACGCGCCTATCACATATGGAAGCCTGGGCACTGGACCGTGCGCAAAGGAAGAAAAGTCTGGATCCACGGTCACTACGTAGTGCGGTAGTCTACTGATTCTACCGCGGGCCTCTGACATCTGACTTATGGAACAAAGCATCCGCAATCAGTTACCCGGAACAATCAAAAGCATCGTCTCCGACAAAGTCCTCAGCGAAGTCATTGTCGAGACAAGCGTCGGTGAGGTCGCATCAGTCATCACCACCCGCTCCGTCGAAGGGATGAAACTTACTCCTGGCGATGAAGTCTTTGTGCTTGTGAAAGCGACTAATGTTTCGCTGCAACGACGCAGTTAGAATTAGCAAATGAAGGCGAATATCGACAACAAGGGCCGCGCCGCCCGCGGTAGCATCGCTCTTGTTTTCCTGCTCGTGGGCGCCTGCCTCCTTTCCCAAGCACCTGCGCTGGCCGCTATCTTTTTTCTTGTTGGGCTCTTTTGCGCCTTCGAGGCATGGCGCGGTTGGTGTGCGGTACGCGCCTGCGGTTTTAAAACGCCCTGGTAAAAGATAGAATGAAGACTGCCTGAGAACTTCTCGGTCTCGAGAACCAACCCCGCTAGGCTGCGTCTAATTCCTTCATCTGCGCGTCCGTCAGTCGCAGTTTCCCGGCGGCGACATTTTCTTCGAGATGCGCCACCGAGGACGTTCCCGGGATCGGCAGCGTTACCGGGGAATGATGCAAGAGCCACGCGATCGCTACCTGATAAACATTGGCGTTTTGCTCGGTCGCGACCTTGTCCATCGTCTTGTCCTTGAGCGATCTGCCGCCGCCCACCGGCGACCACGGCATAAAACCCAGCCCCTCTTTCTCGCAATACTTCAGCGCATTGTTCCATCTCCGGTTCTCGACGTTGTACTGGTTTTGCACAGTTGCGATCGGCACAATTTTGCGTGCGCGCGCGATCTCCTCCGGCCCTACCTCTGAGAGTCCTACATGCCGGATCTTTCCGGCATCGCGCATTTCCTTGAGCGCGCCTAACGAGTCTTCCATCGGCACTCTTGGGTCCACCCGATGCAATTGATAAAGGTCGATCCGCTCCAGCTGCAACCGTTTCAGACTGCCGTCGACACATTGTTTCAAATACTCCGGCCGCCCATTCGGCACCCATCGGCCTGGACCCGGCCGCGTCAGTCCGCCCTTTGTCGCGATGACAATCCCTTTCGGGTAAGGATGCAGCGCTTCCGCGATTAACAGTTCACTTGTCTCCGGCCCGTAGGCATCGGCCGTATCGATCAGGTCCACGCCCAGCTCGACCGCGCGTTTCAGAACTTTTTTCGCCTCACCTCGATCTTTTGGCCAACCCCAGATGCCTTCGCCCGTGATCCGCATCGCGCCAAATCCAAGTCGATTGACCGAAAGATCTCCGCCGATTTTAAACATGGAATGACTCTCTGTGCTGGCCGCGGTTGCCGTTTGAAGAATAGTCGAGCCCCCGGCCAGGACCGCCGCCCCGCCTCCGATTGTGAGTCTCACAAAATGGCGCCGCGTCACGCCGCCCCGTTGCTCCCTATTCATCTCATCGTCCATCAACGGTAATAGTGATCACCGAGTTCGCATAGTGCAACCCGACTTTAACGGGCATAAGAGGCCGTCAGATGACTTCAATTGGTTCTATCGAGAAGTAGAATGAATACGTTACTGACCAAAGGTTACGCCGCCCACGGGCACGCAGGAGCCGACATGGCATCGTTGATGTAGCTCGGCCGCCCCAACTCCAAGCCGAAGTTTACAACAGGGCTCAGCAGTCAGCTCGGCGCTCCTTTGATCGAAGAAGCCGACGGATTTAAAAAAATCTTGAATCCGGGCAGCTCGCTCGCCGCATCTCACGGACATAAGATTATGAAAACAATCTCTTCAAATAACACGTCCGCATTTGAATCTACCTACGCGCTTCTCATGCGCTCGGAGGAAAAACAGCGCGGTCGATTCGAAACTCTCATTTACACGCTTCTCATCGCGAGCGCGATGGTTGCGGTCTCGCAGTTCGGCCACGAGACCGCGACAATGCCGGTGGGCAGCGCGCACATCTCGTGGCAGGCAAAGTAAATCGATGCGGTGACGGGGGAACACAGGCGGACAGCCCCGTGGTTGCCGGCACGTGCGCAAAGCGCAGCAATGCGTTCGCGCCTTAGATTCGCCTTTCCGCGAATTGCGGCAGGTCATCTGTGATCGCGTCCCAAGGGGCGCGATCCTCGACGAAGGTGTGGAATTGCGGACGAATCCCGGGATCATCGTCGAAGGAGCCCATCCGAATGGAAACCTGTTCTCCCTCCGGCCAGTCGCCGCCGAATAAGCTCGAGCCGCACTCGCAGCAGAACGCTTTGACCGCTCCTTCGCCTTTGCCATAGACCTTGATCAATTCCTGGCCTCTGATCAGCCGAAACTTTTCCCGCGGCACGCGCGCTTGCGTGCACACCGCCGTTCCGGAATGCTTCCGGCAACGGTCGCAGTGACAATGATTTGCCTGAATGAATGGCGGCACTACTTCGAAACGCACGCCGCCGCACAAACAACTCCCACGAATCGGACTCGCCATGGAGAACGGTAATATGGAAATCCCATTCGCGCATTAGCCAGGGGCGCGGCGCGCGGTTAAGGTGCGCCCAGGCCGGGAATTACGCCTCATCACCAAATCTGGAACGGATGGTGCTCAGAAGTAAGGACAGGTAAAACCTAAGGCATCGCAATCCATGAAAAATCTGCTGAAAGCCATATTCCCTCTCCTTATCGTTTTGAGCGCGCGCGGCAGCGATCTGAACGCGCCGATAAAGAAGGAGATTACTATTCGCTCCGAGATCAAGCGCGGCCTGGCCGCGGTATCGGCATTGGCCCCGCCAGAGCGGCCGCTTTACTACCACCGCACAGTTACCGCCATCATCTACGACAACGAACAGCGAAACGAAGACACACAGGCGTTCGTGTTCGGAGCGAACTACGCGACGTGGCATGTGCTTTGGAGCGCCCTCAGCCGCGGCACTTTTGCAGATCCATTCGAGGCCCGGGTCGCGGCCGCGCACGCGAATATTTGCTACACGATTGCCCAAGAGATGCAGAAACAGCTGGGGCTTTCTGATAATGATTTACGCGACGTCTGCGGCGATTATTTCCGGACCGACGAAACAGCGCGCTTCCAAGAGCTCTTAAAGTCGAAGCGGTTTGAAAACAGCTACGCTATGGCTTCGAGCAACGGTTCTCGCAGCCCTTAGAAACCCACGCGCAGTTGGGAAAAATCGGACCGACTATAGCTTAGGCGGCCGGTTTGAGTAGCTCCGTTCGATACTTAGGGGCCAGCTCCTGGGCCTTCTTCATAAATTCCGCTTGCGCGGCCTTGTCGAGTTCGGGCGGAGGTGTGATCCGAGTTGCCACGGCGACACCGACCTGCTTGAAGAACTCCTCCTGTCCGGCCGGCGCACAGATGCAGAGTAACCGCACCGTTTCCTTGGAAGCGTTGGTAAAAGAGTGCGGTGCATTAGGCGGAATGCTTAATGTGTCAGGGGCTCGCACAATGGATTTTTCTCCGCGAAAGGTAGCTTCGATTTCGCCCTCCAGGAGTGTGAACGACTCTTCGAAGTCGTGCCGGTGTGGGGCTGGCCCGCCGCCAGGCGGAATAAGCATGTCGACAAGACAATAGCGGCCGTTGGTATCGTCACCCGAAAGCAGGACGGTATAGGTATCTCCCACAAGACCTATGTGCGGCAAGCTTTGATCGGTATCAGGCCCTGCGATCTTTAGAGATCGTTTAAGGTTGTCGGATGGAAGCGGAGTTGGAGGCTGAGATGTGATGCTGTGCTCATTCATAGTGTGATTGCTGTTCTCATTGTTTGTAGATGGCAGTTTACGTTGGGCGTAAGCTCGAGAAGTTTGTCTGAGAATGATCCATGTCGGTCGCGGCGTTCGCCCTCCAAATAAACGAAGCGGCCTGGCAAATTAGTCGTTCGGCCCCGTCAAAGGACTCGGGCTACGAGTTACCTGCGCGTTAGTAACGAAACTAGCGTGCAAGATTAATAATTTAACCGTCTTCGGTGGTTGCCGAACCTATTTGCACTGCGATAGGGCCATAAAGGTCGCCGGCTGCGTTTCATCTCTGCCGCCAGTGTCGGCGGAGCAGCTAAACTCTATGAAACGAATCATTCTATCTTTATTTTGCCTCTCGGCCCTGGCGCTGTCCGCGCTCGCCCAGGACTCACCAGCGGCAGACAATACCGCCAAGAACCAACGCGATCGCTCGGGGGAGACAAAGACTTCCGGTGACCAATCCAATAACTCGGAGGATGTGAAAATCACGGCCGCCATCCGGCGCGCTGTGGTCAAAGAGGATTCACTCTCCATGAAAGCTAAGAACGTGAAAATTATTACCGCTGACGGAGTAGTGACTCTGCGCGGGCCCGTTAAGAGCGAGGCGGAGAAATCAAAAATCGCTGAATTAGCCGCGTCGGCCGCTGGCAACGCCAGGATCGACAACCAACTCGAAGTTAAAGCTTCGAAACAACGCAACTAACTAAGAAACAAAGGGAACAAGGAATTATGTCAAAAACATCAGTCTTCGGAATCGTCAAATCTCACTCACAAGCAGAACAAGTTGTGGAAGGCCTGCAGGGCGCGGGCTTCCCGGCCTCTGAAATTTCAGTGCTATTGCCCGACAATGAGGGCAAACATGACATCGGCCATGTCAAAGCCACGAAGGCGCCGGAAGGCGCAACCACTGGTGCGACTGCGGGCGGTGTCACCGGCGGAGTGCTCGGCCTCCTCGCGGGGATCGGCGCCCTTGCCATCCCGGGCATCGGTCCATTCATCGCCGCTGGTCCTATCATGGCTGCGCTCAGCGGCGCCGCCATCGGAGCGACTACCGGCGGCGTGGTCGGCGCGCTCGTGGGAATGGGAATCCCGGAGATCGAAGCCAAACGTTACGAAGATAAACTCAAGAGCGGCAACTATCTCATCGCAGTTCACGCCGCCGATGGCGACCAGAAGGATCGTGCGAAAGAGATCTTCAAGAATGCTGGCGCGGAAGATATCTCTACTTCTTCCATGTCGAAGGCTCCGGCCGAGAGCAGAGCGTAGGCAATAATTAATTCATTCAGCAACGCTCCGCGTCGCAAGGCGCGGAGCGTTTTCTGTTTTGGCCGGGCGCAATCGGCAACATTCGGCCGAGGCATGGTGGCGTCGGTCTAAATCCTTCCGCCGCCCCACTGCGACAAGAAAGTCACAGGTCTGCCCGCGACGTCATTTCCTGTTCTTTTCTATTAGTCTCTGGACGCCTGAGCTAATTGCGGCAAGGCTCGGGCGCAAGCGGAACCATGTTAGGCGAGAGCGAGTTAATCCTAATCTGTCTTGTTGCCGTCGCTCTTCTCGCCCTCCTGGCCCGGAAAATCCGGACTCCTTATCCAATCCTGCTCACCATCGGTGGCGTGGCGCTCGCTCTGGTTCCCGGTCTTCCCGCGATTCAGCTCGATCCGCAGCTGGTCTTCAATTTGTTTCTTCCGCCCCTGATCTATCCCGCGGCCGTCTTCACCTCCTGGAGAGATTTCAGAACGAACCTTCGGCCAATTCTCCTTCTCGCCATCGTTTTGGTCTTGTTAACGATGACGGTAACTGCCTATCTCTTCCATTATCTGGCCGGATTACCTTTGGCCGTCTGTTTTGTCTTCGGCGCCCTTATCTCTCCGCCGGACGCGGTGGCAGCCCTGGCGGTAACCCAAAATTTGCGGGTGCCGCGCAAGATCATTGTCATCCTGGAAGGAGAAAGCCTGGTCAACGACGCCACTTCTTTCATCTCCTTTCGTTTCGCCGTCGCCGCGGCCTTGACCGGTAGCTTTTCGCTGGGGCAAGCGAGCTTGCAGTTCCTTTTCGTGGCTGCGGGCGGCATCTGTGTCGGTGTCGCAGTGGGCTGGCTGGCCACGCAAGTGCAAAAGCGTTTGGACGATCCGCCAGTGCAAACAATGTTCTCCCTCCTTACTCCGTACGTCGCGTATTTCAGCGGTGAAAAGCTGCATGTCTCCGGGATCCTCGCGGTTGTGATCGCCGGCATGTACTACGGCTGGCGCGCGCCGCGTGTTTTGAGCGGGCGCATGAGACTGCAGGCGCTGCCAGTGTGGGAAATGGTCGTGTTCGGTCTCAACGGGATGCTTTTTATGCTCATCGGGCTGCAACTGCCGCAGGTTATCCACGCGCTCACTCCGAGGTCGGCGATTGGAGTGGGGAAACTGGCGATATGGATCGTGTCCGTGATTGTGCTGGTCCGTTTTGCCTGGATGTTTGGGGCGAGCTACCTGCCGCGTCTGCTCGGCCGCAATTTCCTTCGTAAAAGCCGCGTGCCTTGGCAACACACGGCCTTGATGGCATGGACTGGCATGCGTGGGGCGGACTCGCTCGCGGGCGCGCTGGCGATTCCATTTCTCCTGCCTGACGGCGAACCCTTTCCCGGGCGCGATCTCATCCTTTTGCTCACGTTCTGCGTCATCTTCGCGACCCTTGTTGTGCAAGGACTCTCTCTCAGGCCTCTTGTGCGCTGGCTCGGAGTTGTGGACGATCACATTACGGAAAAAGAAGAAAGATTGGCGCGCCTGAAGGCCAACGAAGCCGCCCTTGCCCGTCTCCAGGACATGGAATCATCGAGTCGCGCCAGACCTGAGATCGCCGAACGTCTTCGTTCTGAATACGCCGAACGTATCCGCCAACTACGCGGAGATGCTTCGCATGAAGAAAGCGTCAGGCGATTGTTTCCGGCGGACTTTGAGAAACTTGCTCGCGAGGTCTTGGAAACGGAACGCGACACCGTCATCGCACTGCGCAACGAAGAAACCATCAACGAGCAAGCCTTCCGTCGCATCCAACGTGATATCGATCTGGCGGAGGCGCGTCTCGAGCGCCCGGCGAAAAAATCGAGGTGAGGGAGTCGAAGGTCGACCGCGTAGACAAGTCGCCCCGACGCGCCCATTGTTGACGGCGTCAGGTTTTCCCGATGGAAATTCATCAGCTCCGTTACTTCATTGCTGTTGCGGACGAAGGTAGCTTCTCCCGCGCAGCTGATCGCGAGCACGTCTCGCAGCCTTCCCTCAGTCAGCAAATTCAAAAGCTGGAAGCCGAGATGGAGCAACAGTTGTTCGATCGTCTCCCGCGCTCGGTTGTCTTAACCGAGGCGGGCAAATGTTTACTTGTGCACGCGCGGAAAATTCTGACGACGATCGCGGATGCCCGCCGTTGCGTGGACGATTTGGAGCACGACGTCGCAGGCCGGCTGTCGGTGGGGGCGATTCCCACCATCGCGCTCTATATTTTGCCAGGGCTGATCGGAAAATTTCAACGTCAGCATCCAAAAGTGACCTTCGAAATTTTCGAGGACACAACCGAAAGCCTCGCTCAGCGGTTGGAGGACGGGACGCTGGACGTGGCGCTTGCGTCAACTTGCGACGAAAGCCCGGCTTTGGAACGTCATAAGTTAGCCACCGAAGCGCTCTTGATCTTACTGCCAAAGAAACATCGGCTGGCGACGAAGAAACAGATCAAATGGAGCGAGCTCGCATCGGAAAAGTTTCTGCTCTTACACGAAGTGCATTGCTTGTCGATACAGGTTCGCGACTTGCTGGCGGCCCATCATCTTAAACCCGAACTGGTCCTGCAAGGCGCTCAGCTTGCCACCATTGCCCGAATGGTCGCGGCGGGCCTGGGCGTGACAATCGTCCCGCAAATGATGGTTAATACGGAATTCGCGAGCGGATGCGCCGCGGTCCCTTTTGCGCGGCCAGTTCCCGTGCGCGAGCTCAACTTGCTGCGCAATCCCCTGCGCTTCGAGAGTAAGGCGGCCGCAGCGTTCCGGCAGGAAGCTACCGCCGCCTTTTCAAGTTAACGGGTTAACTCGCAAGATATATAAGAGGCAAAATTAAGTCTCCCCTTTTCACTTCCTCAAGCTCAGAGCGTGAGCCAATGAGAACATCGGCCAGATCGCCGTGAGCACGATGAGGGCGAAAAGAAAGAGTTCCGCGAAAAAGTTCGGGCGAGCCCGCTGCATGTAACGCTCGCTGATGAAGCGAAAAGCGCGCAAGCGCATCGAAGTCGTGCTGTTAAGCAGCTGCCCGTTTCGATGGTTATGTCCTAAAGTTAATGTCTGCATACCAGACCAGACATCGTCCAGGGGAGTCTTTGAAATACTTTGTGCGACTGGCTGCGATAGGCGCTACCTATCCCGCATCGCCAAAAAACGTCCTCGCTTCTTATCGCGGCCAGGAGAAGGAAAATTGCTGCGACCAAACACGCAGCGCCGAACGATTAAGGGTGTCCCGGAGAAATGACATTGCGGGGGAATCTTGCGGTGGAGATAAGACCCCCGCACACTGCCGATAAGTTTTATGAAAAATTCCGACTCTAAAAAGAAGCGCGACAACGGCCGAAACAAGAAGGTCGAAGCGCTTGCTGCGGTTACATCGTCGGCTGATGGCACGCGCCTGACGACGAATCAAGGGCTCGTCATTAATGACGATACGAACACGCTCAAAATGGGTGAGCGCGGCCCCTCGTTGCTGGAAGATTTTCATCTTCGGGAGAAGATTACGCACTTCGACCACGAGCGGATTCCGGAGCGCGTCGTGCATGCGCGCGGCGCCGCCGCCCACGGATTCTTCCAATGTTACGAGGGCAATTCGCGGCTGACCAAAGCTGGCTTCCTGACCGATCCGTCGCGCAGGACACCGGTTTTCGTCCGGTTCTCCACCGTCGCTGGTTCGCGCGGCTCCGCCGATCTGGCGCGTGATGTGCGCGGGTTTGCGGTTAAATTTTATACCGACGAAGGCATCTTCGATCTCGTCGGCAATAACATCCCGGTCTTCTTCATTCAGGACGCGGTCAAGTTCCCGGATTTCATCCACGCGGTAAAACCGGAGCCGAACAACGAGATCCCGCAGGCTGCTTCGGCGCACGATACATTTTATGATTTCATCTCGCTCTCACCGGAGTCGCTTCACATGCTGATGTGGGTGATGTCGGACCGCGCCATTCCGCGCAGTTACCGCATGATCGAAGGCTTCGGCATTCACACTTTCCGCCTGATCAACGCGGCCGGAAAATCGCGTTTCGTAAAGTTCCATTGGAAGCCACTGCTCGGCATGCATTCCGTTTGCTGGGATGAAGCACTCAAAATTAACGGATGCGATCCGGATTTTCACCGTCGCGATTTGTGGGACACGATCGCGAACGGCGGCGTCGCGGAATGGGAATTTGGCGTTCAGGTCGTGGAGGAAAAGGACGAGCACAAATTCGACTTCGATTTGCTCGACCCGACCAAGATCATCCCCGAGGAAATGGTTCCGGTGCAGCGCATCGGAAAGCTCACGCTCAATCGCAACCCGGATAACTTTTTCGCGGAGACAGAGCAGGTCGCGTTTCATCCGGGGCACCTCGTGCCGGGGATCGATTTCACCGACGATCCGCTCCTGCAGGGCCGGTTGTTCTCCTACACCGATACGCAGCTCACGCGGCTGGGCGGCCCGAATTTCGCGCAGATTCCGATTAACCGACCGACATGCCCGATGCACAATAATCAGCGCGACGGTCACATGCAGCAGATGATTAATCCGGGCGACGCCAGCTATCATCCGAACACGGTCGGCGGCGGGTGTCCGGTGCAGGCACGTGGTGACATGGGCGGCTTCGTCAGTTATGCGGAGAAGATGAACGGCGCCAAGGTGCGCGGGAAAACGGAGAAGTTCTTCGATCACTTCAGCCAGGCTGCGCTTTTCTTCAACAGCCAAAGCGAGGCCGAACAAAATCACATCACCGATGCGCTGACGTTTGAGCTTGGCATGGTTTGCCGGGCCCCGATCGTCGATCGCATGCTCTTTCTTCTCGCGAAAATCGATGCCGGGATGGCGAATAAAATCGCGTCGGGCCTGGGCAAGGTTGTTCCGAAATCGATCGACGGACGGATCAACATGAATGTTGGGGCCGATGCCGGAAAAGAGACGGAAAGCAAGCCCGCCAAGAAATCAAACTTCACCTCGCCGGCGCTGAGCATGGCGAACACGGTAAAGAACACGATCAAGACGCGGAAAATTGCGTTTCTTGCCGGCGATGGCGTGGACGAAGCATCTCTTGGCGCGATGAAGAAAGCCCTGACGAGTGAAGGCGCCATCGTTGCGGTTGTCGGTCCACGGGGCGGGACGCTGAAGGGCTCGAATGGCGGACAGATTCCTGTCGAGCATAGCCTTCTCAACGCGGCCTCCGTTCTATTCGATGCGGTTTATATTCCCGGTGGCGCCGGCAGCGTTGCGGCCTTGCAAGCCAATGCGAAGACCATCCATTTCGTGAATGAAATGTATAAGCACTGTAAAGCGGTTGCGGCGACCGGCGAAGGCGTGGATTTAATTCGCGCTTCTTCGATTCCCGACGAAAAGGGCGAGGCCGACCCTGCGTTGATACTGGAGGTAAAGAGCGACGCGAAGAATATCTCCGCGAAATTTATCAAAGCGATTGCGCAGCACCGCAATTGGAACCGCGAGAAACGCGCGCAAGAAAGCGTGCCGGCTTAGGCAAGATCGCTCGTTTGCGATTGCGCCTCGGTTTCACTTCGAAATAGCACCAGCCTGTCGGCTGCGGACAATATCTCCGCATCACGGACTCGGATGTCCGGCGATGAGGTAGATGCTGACGACGGCGAGAAGGATGCCGAGTCCTTTGCGTAACGTGAGCGGTTCGTGCAGGAAAACCAGGCCGAGCACGGCGCCGCCGATAATGAACATGCCGTAGATAGGGACGACGACGCTGGCCGGACCCTCCGATAAGGCGAGGAAGTAAAAGACAACCGCAATCACCAGGGCAACGCCACTGCCGAGCGCGAACATGCCCTCGCCGCTGGCGAGATTGTTCCAGGAGAACGCTTTCATGTCGCCACGAAGAAAGGTGATCGTGGTTGAGGTCGTCACCATAACGGAGGCGACCATAAGGACGAAGAAGCTGGAGAATCGGCCACTCTGCGTCGCAAGCTTCACCAGCAGTGCGGTCACGGAGTAGCCGATCATCCCAATGACGGCCCAGAGGAGGTACGATTTGCTCATCACGGAGAGCGAAGCAGTCGGGTTCGCGCATTGCAAGCGGGGTGAGTTTCTCATCGCAGCCCGGCCCTGGGTTGATCCCTGTCGCCGCAGATCAGCGGCGATCGGAACCGCGCTTGCACTCCGATGGAGAATTTGAAGGCGGAAGGCTCTCTTTCTTTGTTTGAGAAAAAAAAGTGACAGAGGTGGCCGGTTTCTGATTCAATTACGTCCGAGGTAGTCTGATGAACGGGGGTCGAATCACCAGCGAGGAAAAATCTACCCTCAGCACGTACATCGGCGTCGGCGTCGCGGTCGTGCTCGCCGTCGTGGGTATGTACTTCTTTTTTCTCGCGCACGAAGAGAAAAAGGAGACCACAGGTTTCGACCCAAACCGGCCCGTGCCGAGCGACGCGACTTTGAAAAGGCGATTAAAGCCGGAGCAGTATTCTGTTGTGCGCGAAGGCGGCACAGAGACGGCTTTTCAAAACGAGTTCTGGGACGAGGTGCGCGCCGGGATCTACGTCGATGTCATTACCGGCGAACCGCTCTTCACTTCCCTCGATAAATTCGATGGCGGCACCGGACGGCCCACGTTTACGAAACCGATCGCGAAAGATATCCTGGTCGAGAAGGCGGACACTTCGAACGACATGCAGCGCACCGAGGTGCGCGCCAAACGAAGCGACGCCCACCTCGGCCATCTCTTTCCCGACGAGACGTCGCCGACCGGGCAACGCTACGCCGTCAACTCCGGCGCGCTCCATTTCATTCCAGTGGAACGGATGAAAGAGGAAGGTTACGAAGGGTTTCTGTCGCTCGTGGAGAAAAAGTAGGGACCAAGTGGAATCGAGTAGGCGCTGGTCGGGGGTATCGCCGCGGTAAATAATTCTTAACCGAGTACTGGCGAGCCTTGCTCGCATGCATTTTAGCTCGTTAAGCGTTTTAGTTCTTACCTACTGACAACCGCCCCTGATTTTTAATTCAATTGGCGCTGCTTCGAGGCTCTCGTCCTAGAGCCAAACTGAAACCGCGGGAAAACCGGACCCGATCGCGCCGGGCGAACCCGTGATTCTCTGCCAGCCACGTAAATTGGTTCGTTTTATGTCGTTGACTGCGAACAAAATGCGCACCACGCTGACGACCGGTAACCGTGTCGAAGCGCGGTTGCTTCCACATAGCTCATCCTGACAGGGTGCCTTGGGTTCTGGATAAGCCAAACCTAGAAAGAGAAAGCACCCATGAAGTTGATCACAGCCACTCTCGTGGCCGTTAGTGGGTTCGGCCTTTGTGCCGCACCCTTAGCACTCGCCGCAGACGATTCTTTTGTCGGCAAGTGGAAAATGAATCCCGAAAAGAGTCAGTTCAATGGCTTGACCTACAAGGTTGAGGAAGCCGGAAGTGACCAATACAAGTTCGTCTTTGGCGACGACACTGAGACCATCACCCTCGGCAAAGACCATCTCACCAAATATGGCGATACCTGGCTTATCACTAAGAATGGCAACGCTTGGAAGTGGATCTGGAAACGAAATGGCAAAGTCACATCTGATGCCACCTGGACGGTTTCAGAAGACGGAGCCACCTCTGCCTACGTCAGCACGGAGACGCGGCCAGATGGCTCGACCTCTCACGATGAAACCAAGCTGAAGCGGACCGCCGGCACTTCCGGGTTGGCCGGAACATGGGAAAGCACGGACATAAAGATCGGCTCCCCCATTAGTATCGAGATGGCGAAATGGCAGGGAGACGGTTACTCGATAAAGAGTCCGGCCTACAAAGGGCAAACGGACTTCAAGCTCGATGGCAAAGAGTACACGCCCAAAGGGCCTCGAGCTGCAAAAGGCGCGACCGTCTCAGGAAAAGCCATCGATGACCACAACATGGAGCTCACTAATAAGCTGAAAGGCAAGACGACAGAGACCGATCGCTGGGAGCTTTCGGCGGATGGCAAGACGTTGACCAACACAATCAACTTTGCTGGCGAGACTAAGCCTGAGATCGACGTTTACGAGCGGCAATAGCGCCGCGCCCGTCAGGAAAGAGAAGATCCCGTTACCTGGAAGAGGCGCACGGCTGTCCAACGATGCGCTTCTTCAAGAAGAGTATTTTCTGGGAAGGAACAGTCCTTCCTGGTAGAAACTACTGACATCTGATCTCTGATTTAGGCGGAGCCGTCGATCTCCTTGGCAAAAGTGCCACGGCGTGGCATCCCACGCAGCTCGAGCACAACTGATACTAACAACTAATAGCCAATAACTCGCCGCGAAGCTGCGCCCCATCGTTATCGCTACGAGGCGCGGACGAACTTCGGGTAGCGTCTTTGCCTTCTGCTCGCCAATCCGATTCATCCGCCACCGGCTGCCATATTCGGTTCTTGTAAATGGTGAGCAGGATGGCGAGGGCAACGGTAAGTAGCCGTGCGCCGTTCGCGATCCAGCCGCCCAGCGCGGTATCGGCGACGCCGAAGACTTCCCACCAGAGGTTCATGAGGCAATGCAGCCCAAAAACAATCCACAGATTCCCATTCCAGCGCATAAAGAGCCAGCAGCCCAGCAGGCTTCCTAGCCCGGTTATGGCAAAAATGCCGGCCAGTTCTAACGCACCACCAGCCTGATAAGCGTGTCCGAGCGCAAACAAGACGGAAGGAATGACAGCGGAGAGCCAGAAGCCCCAACGTGCGCGCCGATACAACTGGCCAAACATATAGCCGCGAAAGAGCATTTCTTCGGCGAACGGGGCCAGAAAGCAGCCAACCCCGACGGAAAGAAACGTCATGTTGGCGTTGATGGGCGAAGTCAGCGCAAAAGCCAGCAGCATGGGAAGCGCGGCCAGGAACGCGAAGGCGCCGGCGCGACCGAAGCCGGCGCGCAGGCCGAGCTCCGCCAGCGCGCGGCGCAAGCCCGCCGTGTGCGCGGCCATAACACTGCCGACACATAAGAAAATTTGCAGCACGTTAAAGACGCCGACGAAAACCAGCCCGTGAAAAAATCGGCGCGGCCCGCTGAGCCGCATCAGATCTCCCAGGTGTGTGCCGATAACAAAAACAACGCAGGCAATCGCTGCGTACCACGTGCGCGAACGTTCAGGCTTGTTCATTTAGTTGGTCCTCCGTGAATTGATGCAATCGGGCAAAGCGTTGGATTCAAATATCCTGCCTGAGATGATCAAGGATCTCGGCGAACTGGATTCCTGCCGGTTAACCCGATTAACAGATAACCAGCAATGGCTGCGCAAGCCGCTACCCTGCCTTCGAAGGCTTCGACTTTAGCTAATAGATGGCCGGGTTTGATTGGAGAGCCCGGCTTCGCTCTCCGGGTTATTTCTTTTCGCGAAGTAGCGTGACGGCTTCCGCGATGCACTCCCATTTTCCGTTGCGCTCCATCCAGGTATCGACCCAGCAAAAGGAGCGATTGAAGGCTTTGCCATCCTTGTCCTTGCCCTTTTCAGTGGAGGTCCCCACCACCGTGGCTAAACTCGGCCCATAGACGTGCACATCCATGCTGTCATTGGTCGATACCGTCACGACATCCGTCTCTTTCTTCATCTCGTCGAGTAGTTGCGATTTGTCTCTCTTTTGGCCTTTGGAATTGAAGCCGGCGAAGTCGGCGGCCAGCATCGGCTCCACCGCGGCAGCACCATGATCCTTGTCCGTGAACGCTTTCCCCCAGGAATCCTCCATTTGTTTGAGCTTTGTTTTCACCCCCTCCGCATCCGCGGAGCCGGTTTGCGCGCGCGCGCCAGGAGCGACGGCCAGGGCAACAACGGTGAGGGCCAGCAGTGGGCTGAATGATTTCATGGTTAGCTTCCTTCTAGTTGAGTTAAAAAGGAGCTCGTCGCGAACCGTGTGCCCTTTCAGGGCGAGCCACATCGAAGTCATCGCGCTTCGATCCGCTTGTTAATCCCGCAAATCTATTCGGATTGAGCTTTGAGTGTCAAGTGCCCTCCGAAGGTGCGCTCCAAGCCGTTAGACGGCTTCACCAGGAAACGGGACTCCCACGCTTGTCAGGTATGAATTCGGACCTTCGGCCTTTTGCCCTGCTTCATCTCTTTGAGCTTAATGCAAACAACGGTGAGCCAGGTAATATCGAAGGCATTTCCGAGCGGCTCTTCATCCTGATCCTGCTGGTTCATGCTGCTGTAGGTGTCGTCGATGCCCACGGCCCAGACTTCTTCACCTGCTTGCTTGAGCGCGATCACCACGTCGGAGCCGTCCATTCCCTTAGCCAGCTCTTTGAACAAGTCCCAGAGCTTGTTACGAAAAGGAGAGACAACGTCGCGACGGGTCTTCTTAGATTTTTTCACGGCGCCATCCTCGCTTGTTGGGCGCGACTTTCAACCGGTGGAACCAATGAAGCGGGGTGTCCGCGAATTTAGAAAGATAGACGCGACGCGACCTTCTTCCGACCTTGGCAGCGGTTTATGCATTCAACAGCAGCTTCCACCCGAGTCGGCGCCCGCAGCTGTATCAGAAGCCAGGACCGATCCCAGCTGATTTCCCGCACGGCATTCATTCTTACGGGAAAATGAGCATTGACCTGCATGCTTGCGGCGGCGGAATACTGCGCGGATGAAAATGAAAACCGTTAGTTTAACCCTGGCACTGACATTTATCGCAGCAGTGCTCTGCTGGGCCAGCCCGCAAATGGGGACGTGGAAATTGAACGAGGCGAAGTCCAAGCTCGCCCCGCAAATGGGTAAGAACACGAAGGTGGTTTATGAAGCGATGGGCGATCAGGTGAAGGTGACGGTCAATGGGGTCGACGCCGAAGGGAAGCCGACTCATAACGAATGGACCGGCAAGTTCGATGGAAAGGAGCACCCGGTGGCGGGCGATCGTAACTTCGACGGGCGTTCCTACAAACAGGTGGACGAACGCACCCTCGAGATGAAGCTGATGCGCGAGGGCAAGGTTGTCGGGACCGGCAAGGTCGTTGTCTCAGCTGATGGAAAAACCCGCACCGTCACGAACAGCGGGAAAGATGCGAAAGGCAAGGAGTTCACGAGCACTGGCGTCTACGACAAAGAATAGTCGAAGCTCACAACCGACCGAGCCGCCGCCCGGCGTCCCCGGGGCGGCGGCCTTCCTAATCAGGGCATCTCGATCTTGCGATCTATTAAGGAATTTCGATTTGACCGTCCTCTGCTTCCAGGAAATACCGCGGCCAAACCTTCGAGGCGTCTGCCCCAACCGATATTGATAACTAACAACCGATAACTATTAACAAATAACTAATAACGCGCAGCGAAGCTGTGTCCGCGTTACTTCGCCGTCTTCCCGGCTTTCTCGCGGGCGAGGCGCTCCGTCTTTTTGCGGCGTGCCGCGCGTTTCTTTACGTTGTCTCTGCCTTGGCTATTTCCCATAACATCTCCACCCTCACCCGCTTGTCGCGCCGTAGCAATGCGAAGTAGGATCCTCCGCCGGTCCCAAGCAGTTTCGCTGCGTTCGGGAAAAATATTATGCCCTCAGGCCGAACACCCGCGCGCAGGGGCACGGCGTGATTTCGACAGGCTAAACTGGTGAAACTGGAAGCTGGCCTGACGACTTATTATCCCTCGCTATTAGATCGGCTTCTGCGACTGTTAGTCAATGTCCTTGGAGCCCTGTCCCGTCTGCGGCTACGCGCTTTCCACCGTCGATCTTCATTGTCGCCATTGTCTTGAGCCTTTAGGGCTGCCACGCTTCAAACAATTTCCTGCGAACCTCTGGCCGCGGATGTTCCTTGCCGTGGTCATTCTAGGCCTTCTGATTTATTTCATATTCTTCCGCTAGCCAGGAAGTTTGAAGGTGCCAGGCGCGGCTCGCCGGTGGATGTAGGCATCCTGGCGCGGACTCAGCCAATCCAGACGGACCAGCAGTTCGAATGGAACTGCGGACATTCGATTCGTCCACCGAGATTGACATCCTCGACCACGGTGAAGCGTCTCGTTCTCTGGTTTCAGCTTGTCGGGATTGCGATCTTTCAGAGTTTCGCGAGACACGCTGTGGTTGGGGCTTTAGCCTTTCAGCCGGAACGATGTGGCAAAGGTAAGGACTAGCCCCAGTTGCTCACCGTTGACAGCGTGACTCAGCCACCGACCTTTACGCATCATGGGCGACAAATCTCCGAAGGCCAAGCAGAAGCAAAAGGCGCAGCAACAGGGCAAAGCTGCGGATGCGGCGCAAAAGAAAAACGCGGTGGCAGCCGCCAAGTCTGTCCAGAAACCTAAGAGATAAGCTGTGGCCAAACCGAATTATTCCGGCGAAAAACGCCGCAAAGAGCTGGAGAAACAGAAGAAAAAGGAAGCGAAAAAACAGCGCAAGTTGGACAACGCCTCCGCCTCTTCCTCCTCGGATGCCCCTGCCGGAAGTGACGAGCAAAGTCCGGCGCAGCCGTCCCTCTAGCCTCACGCGCGCTGAACTCTCGCTGATCGCGGAAGCGCGCCGGGCAACCGAGCCAGACGGGCAGTCCCAGCGGCGGAATGCACGCGAGTTAATCGGGAATCTCGGCTTCGACGAGCTTCGCCAGCAGGATGAGCGATTCCTGCCAGCCGAGATAGCACATCTCGGCCGGAATGACGTCGGGCAGGCCCTCCTGCACGATGCTCAATTCGGTTCCGCACGAAACCTCCTTCAAGGTGATCGTTACCTGCATTTCCCCCGGCAGATTCGGGTCGTCGAATATGTCCGTGTAGCGAATCCGTTCGTGCGGCGTCAGCTCGACGTACTTACCTCCGAAGGAGTGGCTCGTGCCGGTGGCGAAGTTAGTGAAGGACATCTTGTGACTGCCGCCAACTTTCGCCTCCATCTGGTGAACCTTGCCGGTGAACCCGTTAGGCGGGAGCCATTTCGCCATCGCGTCGGGCTCCAGGAATGCGCGATATAGTCTCTCCGGCGCGGCCCGGAGCACGCGGTGAATGCGGATCGTGTTGGTTGCCATACTTGCTGTCCCTTCGCCGTACTCTCATGTCGATGCAATGTGGAAAACGAAGCGCCCGCATGGCCAGGAGGCCCTCAACTTCCAGATCTCGATGCTCATCTATAACGCCGTCGCCGCGGTCTTTTGCCTGGTCCTGGTCGGCTTCGTTTTCCTGGCCATCCTCTGGATCCTGAACACCGTCTTCGTCATCATCGCCGCCATCCAGGCGAGCGACGGAAAATTCTACCGCTACCCGATGACGATCCGGTTCATTCAGTAGAACGCAGGCTGGCCCATTTGGTTAGGCGGCAATGGCGGGCCGGTTTCGTCACGAAACGCTCGTGCCGCCACGGAATCGTCCAATTGGTTTTTCGAGATGACCTTTGCGAATTCCATATCTATCGGCCTAACGGAACGCTTGACGATGCCGGCAGTATCCGCGAGACTTCAAACGCAGGTTCGAACCCGTCTACAGTGGCGGATGTAGATCCTGCACCGCGTGGGCTGCCAATTGGCAGCCCCGCTCTTTCTAAGGCCGCAGAATTCCTTCCGGGTCCTTTCGTGTTGCAGCTGTCACAAGAACCGGCTGTAGGATGTTGAACGCAGAATCTAGCCCGAGCTGTTGAATTCTTGCAGTCGGGCGCTCTCTTCGGAGCAAGCTGTAGGCAGCGAAATCTACGAGCTGTATGAGATAGGATTGATTGGACTTCTTGAAAACGGGATCTTCGACGATTCGCTGCAGAGGAATGTTGCGAAATGGCCTACCTGTCTCTTGCCATCCTCCATATCTGCTCGGTATAGGATTGTACACGTTCATGCGTCGAACCATGCGGGTATAATCGGCCTCCTTACCTTCGTCGCACAGGAGGATTCCGTGGCTGTCCCACGCAACAAGTGAGCGTTCAATTCGATTCAGAAGCCGCTCAAAGGCGCGATTCGCCTGTCCTTTCGGGAAACACGCATTAAGCATCTGAGCGCCCGGCAAATGCACAACAGTTTCAAGGGCTGTTCGAAAAATCTGAGCACGCTGCTGGAGGCTAACGTAGGTCGGCGCGATCCGGCCGCGCCCTGAAACGAATTTCCACGCGTGAAGCTCTTTGTAGATATAGATGCTGTATGCACGCTTCAGGTCTCTCCGAAACTCCCGCACCTGGGTAAAGCATGTCCTCCACTGCTCAACGGGAAGCGCGAGCGCAGTAAAGATCGCCAGTTGCTCGTCAGCTGAATCCTCAACATAGATCAAATGCATGATACAAAGTCCGCGACATCATTCGTCTGCGTCTTCTTCAATAAAGTATTCTGCAGTTTTCTTGATGAAGTCGGGCTTAAGCGATGAAGCGAGACCGTGTTCGCCGATGACTCGAAGCTTCTTTGTCAGGTTTTCGAATCCAACAAATCCACAGACGTTTGCTAATGGCTTGTCCCGCAGCTTGAATGTTGGGCGTAGCAATTCGCTCTCGACTTTTTCCCTTCGGTCTTCAGGCGCTACGAGAAAGAGGTCAATCGCGAGGTTTGGTTGCAGCGCAAGAAGATCGCTCATGCGCAGTAAACCAGAATAGACGGACGTCGTGCTCTCCACCTCGAAGGCGGCGACGATGGAGTTGCCCTTTAGCCAGAGCACATCGATCAACTCGATAGTTCGGTTAGTCGCTTCATTGAACTGAGTTGGCAGGACATCAGTCATTCCTGGCAATTTGCCGAGAGCGGTCCCTCCCCAAATTCTTGAGCGGTCATTTCGAGCGACCCACACGTCGAAGCCCATGTCGCGGCCTAGCGCTAGCAGTGCGTATTGTATCTCCGTGTGACGAGTAGCCGACGCTGATCTGTCGACCTCCGCTGGTTCCGGCACCTCTGGGCGTACCGATTCGTCAGCTTCTGGAACGCTCACGACTGTACTGACGATCTGCTTACCCCGCTTCCGTTCGGCTCGATAAAACGGTTTCCGCGCGAGCTTCTTCGGATCGACAGGGCGGTGCGTTGGGTGCGCTTCAGCCGCGCGAAGTAAGTCCATCAGCAGCTGCGCATCAGACTCGCGCTTGAAGCGGTTTGGGCTCATGCGCAGGAAGCCGTTGTAACCCGGGCGATCTGCAGTTGATCGATAGAAGTCGACCCGCCCTTCTAAGTCGTCCATCGGAACGCCGTGTTCCGGAGATAGCATGACCAACGGCTCCACCTTCAGCCGTTCGGGAAACGAATCAAATTGCCAAATCTTAGCGTTATCGCGACTGCGGCCTTTTACCACGAGAGCACCGACCCATCTCTTCACACCAGTCAGGTAGCATAGGAGAATGTCACCGTGCTTGATCCGCTCAACGGCGTTATGCATGCGCTTGCGAAAGCCACTCACTTCAGCGCCGTGGTCTTGGAACTCTTGCCACGTCTGACCTGTAAAGAGGTCAAGCCAGTAGGTCATACTTACGAAGCTAGCAGTAAGGAAGCATTCCCGCTATACTCACGCCGACAAAGGATCGCGAGATGCTCGTAGAACGCTCAGAGCGGGTCTGTTTCCCTCAGGCTGCACATGCTGAGATGGATTCTCAGGGTCTCGCAGGCGAGTTCGAGCTTGGCTGAGTTTGCGGATGCTGTGCTTGGTTAACGTGCGGCCGGTTGTGACTCTTCGCTCAGCTCAACAGTTCTTCAAGTTCTTCGGTGGTGAGGCCGGTCATTAGGGGCTCTTCGCTGTCGATGGCGGCGTCGATGGCGGCGCGCTTTTTTTCCTGCAGCTTCAGGATCTTTTCTTCGACGGTGTCGCGCGTGATGAGCTTGTAAGCAGTCACGACGCGGGTCTGGCCGATGCGGTGGGCGCGGTCGGTGGCCTGCGCTTCGACCGCGGGATTCCACCAGGGATCGAAGTGGATCACGGTGTCGGCAGCGGAGAGATTGAGGCCTACGCCGCCGGCTTTCAGGCTGATGAGGAACACCGGGATCGCGGCGTCATTTTGGAAACGGTTCACCACTTCCTGCCGATGCTTTGTCGAACCGTCGAGGTAGCAATAGGAAAGCTTTCTCTCCTCCAGGCGATCGCGCACGAGGTGGAGCATCGAAACGAACTGGCTGAAGACGAGCACGCGATGCTCGCCGTCGATCGCTTCCCCCAGCAGCTCGTCGAGCAGTTCGAGCTTGGCGGAGGGATCTTCTTTCTCGAGGCCGACGAGGCGGAGATCGCAGCAGACCTGGCGCAAGCGCAGCAGTCCGGTCAGCATTTTCATACGCTGCGCGCCGGCGTTTGCGCCTTTAGCGACTGGTCCAAGTTCGCTCTGGATTTCACGCAGGAGCGCGTCGTAGGCGCTGCGTTGACTACTTGTCAGGCTACACGGGACGACCTGTTCGATCTTCTCCGGCAGGTCTTTGGCGACGTCGCGCTTTCGGCGTCGCAGCAGAAACGGCTGCAACCGGCGCGAGAGTCGTCGTTGCACCTCGGGCGCGGCGCCACGCGCCAGCGGCAGCTCGTAACGCTCGCGGAAGTCTTTGCGCGGTCCGAGGTATCCGGGGAGCGCGAAGTTCATGATCGACCAGAGATCGCGCACGGAATTTTCCATCGGCGTGCCGGTCAGGACGAAGCGGTGCTTCGCTCGCAACGCGAAGGCAGACTGCGCATTTTGCGTCTCAGGATTTTTGATGTGCTGCGCTTCGTCGAGCACGGCGGTGGAGAATTGAAACTTGCGCAGGTCGTCGATGTCGCGTCGGAGCAGCGCATAGCTGGTGATGACGATGTCCGCGGCGGCGATGGAGCCGTGGAGCCCCACGCGGTTGGCTCCTTCGAGCACGAGCGTCTTCAACTCGGGCGTAAACTTCCGCGCTTCGCTCTGCCAATTCGTCACGAGCGATGTCGGGCAAACGATGAGTGCCGGACCGTTGCCTTGATGCGCGCGGAGAAACGCGAGCGTTTGCACGGTTTTGCCGAGCCCCATCTCGTCCGCGAGGATGCCGCCAAGATTGTTCGCCGCAAGGCGCGTGAGCCACTCGAAGCCGGCGATCTGGTATTCCCGTAATCTCCCCGCAAGCGAGCCCAGTTTATCTTTGGCCTCACCAACGGCCGCAGTCGGGCTGGTGATGAATTTCTTCAACGCCTCCCGCCGATCGGTGATGCTCGATCCCAGCTCGCGTGCAGTTTCTTCAACGTAGGGCGCGTGCGCGCGATTGATGCGGTAAAGGCCCGGCTGTGTCTGCGTCGGATCGCAATCGCGGATAACCTGTTCAAAATCGTCGAGTCCTGCGGTATCGATCACTGCGAGGTGGCCATTGCGAAGCCGCGTTTGGGATCGGCCGGCGCGCAGCAGTTGCTGGATCTCGGCATTCGAGAATTCCTGACCAGCGGGTGTGATGAGCGAATAGCGCACTTCAAACCAGTCCTGACCGGATCCGACGATCTCGAGCTTCGGTGTGACGCGCTCAATCTCGCTCGTCCACTTCTGCACCTGGGCGGTGACGGTGACTTTCCAGTCGCGCTGCAGTTTCGGATAATCGACGGCGAAGAAGCGCAGGACTTCCGGTTGACCGTAGAGCACGAAACCCGCGGCATCCGTACGCGCGAAGCCGACCTGCTCGAGGCCTGCGACGGCGGCTCTTTCCGCTTGGATATTGCGCAGGAAAATGCGCGCGGCATCCTGTGGATCGCGGAACACAAATTCGTCCTGCTCGTGAGTGGCAGGTTTAAATGGCGGCCGATTGCCGTAGGTGCAAAGGAGTTCGCCGGTGACGCTGCTGAGCGTGCCCGCGAGACGCAATTCGAAGACGGGTGTGGCGGGCATGACCTCGGGCAACCGAACCCCTTCGCTACCGCTGATCTCAAACGCTTCGCGCAACCGCGGCAGATCGAAGGCGAGAAATTGCAAGGCGCGGTCGCCCTCGAACAGAAGCGGAGAACCGAGCAGGTGCGCGGCGCCCGCCGGCAATGCTTCACCGCAACGCATAAATTCTTGTTCCCGGAGGAGCCAGGCTTCGGTTGCGTTCCAGAGCACCATCGAGTTCGGCATTGGCTTAGCCTTCACTGTGATGCCGCCACTCACGCGCTGCTCGACCTCGAGTTCGGGGCGAACTGCGACGGACGAAATCGTCACACGCGCCGATTTTCCGAATGTGACGCGCGGATGATTTTGCAGCGATGGCAGCAGACGCAAAAATGCATCGCGTGACGCCAACGCCATTCCGCTGGCGAAAATCGCCGGGAACGTGCGCAGACCTTTTATCAATGCGAGGTCTGGTTCATCGCATGCGAACGCGGCGTTCTTAGGCAAGGCAGAGAGCAGAGCGCGATTCGCGCCGACTTCGGCTTCGACGACGAGCATGACCTGGCCTTTTGCCCATGCCGACATGAAGTTCGGCGGCAGGATAAGATGCAGCTGCGCGCGCTTTGCGCCTTCACTTCCGATTGGGACGAAGTTCGGACCAGCCGGAGCCTCTTCGATTTTCGGCGGTTCAGGAACGATTGCCGGCACCGGCCTGAGCAAAGCGAGGCCAACGGCGACCGAATGCGCGCAGATTTTGCCGGCCGAGCGCGATTCCCAACAGGTGCAAAGATTCTCCACGTCGAGCGCGCTTTTGATGCGCAGCCCGGAGCGATAATTCTTTGCGCCTTCGCGCACGAAACCGGTGAGCAACGGCGGTTCGTAACGCGCTTCGGTCACGCGGCCAGCTCTGATCACGTCGCGCGCAGTTTTCATCGCAGGCCAGCCGCCAGTATTGATCAGGAGCTTTTCGGTTAACGGGATTGCAGTGGTCATCGCAGGCAAACGGTGCCGCCGATTCTATGCGGCGGACGGCAGGGCCGAGTGGTTTGTCATGAACCTAGCACGGGCACAGAGCTGCCGGGCGGGCTTGAAGCCAGTCTCGGAGGCTTAGCCGGTGATAACCGCGGCCAGGGGAGAAGTATGATGTTACCTCACGGCTGCTAGGGACAGCGCGAAGTAGTCGGCGATCAGCTGTGAGTTGACGGTCTCTGGAAGGGCTTCGTGTGCTACCAGGTTATAGCCTGGGTGTAGATCTGCATGCTCGCTCCGTCGCGGGTGTCGCTCCAGGCGGCATGGACTACACCATCGGGCCCGGATACGAGTTGGGTATAGTCGCCGAAGAAGCCGCAGCCAGGGAAGCCGACGCAGGGATTAAATGAAGTGTCGCTTACCGCCATCTGCTTGGGGAATGTCTTGCCGCCGTCGGTGGATTTACCGACGAAATAATCGACTTTGGCATTGAACCCATCGCTCCGGTTATCATACCAGCCCACATAGACCGCGCCGCTCGGGATCGCAGTCGCCCACGGGAAGAAATGATCTTTGCTGTTCCCGAAAGGATCGTTGTTGACCCGGTTAACGGTGGACGCGCCGTTGAGCGTGTTCACGGCCGCTAGGTAAACGCTGGGAGTACTCTCCGCTTTCCGGCCCGCGATCTGATTCGCCGAGAAGGCGCAATAAGCCGTATCACCATGGATGCCGCATCCCGGCGCGACTGAACCGAAGCTGCGGAAGCCCCACTGTATGTTATTGAGCCCGGTATAGACGAAGCTCGCGACTGGCTGACCGCTAACGACCCATGTGTTGCCTTTGAGCGTCGATTCAAACATCCGGATAAATTTCGGATCGGAAAAATCGTCGAAGAAGATGTGCGGCGTGCCGTGGCTATCAATGACCATGTCAGAGAACTGCGTCTGTGTTAGTGAGCCACTCACCAACCTCGGCGGCGAGAAGGGCAATCCGGCGCGACGGGCATGCGATTCGAGGATGGCGGAGGAGAACCGAGGCACCTGCGCGTCCCCGTCCCCGCAGCGTTTGTCATTGCAGAAAAGCGTGTAATAAACATAGACGGTGCCTTTGTTCGGGCTGCCGGGCACGGCGTCGATGGTGATCAGCGGTTTATCGAGCTGGGCGGGACAAGTAAAGGTTTCGAAAGTGCCATTGCACGGCTGATCGTCGACCGCGGTGGGGAGCAGGGAGGTATAGGTGCCATTATTAAAGCCCTCGGCTGTCTCGACCTCGGTATCGAGGTTCACGTAACCGTTAACAAAGTCGAAGATCAGGTTGCCGGATATAGTGGAGAGAAAGCTGTGGCCGACGGTGTCAAAGGCGACGCCGGGATCGCTTTGGAAGTTCATAGGAGCAAAGGTCACGGGATCAAATCCGGGCACCATGGAATCATCCGTCCATGCCATCCCGCCGTTAGTCGAGACATGGTAGAACATGTGGTCGTAGTTCTCGCGAAAATCATTCGACATGACGACGTAATTGCTCCCGCTCGTGGGATCGACCGCGGCGCCGATCTCCGCTTTCGGCCACGGATTTCGGTCTTGATTGACCTTGATGTTTGAGCCCCTGGCAAGCGGGGCATTGAGCTGAAGCTTCAGCACTGGGCCCCTGGGAAGCAGGGCGCCTTCACGGTCAAACGGCGCCTGATGATGCGCCTGCATGTATTTGACGAAAGATTCCAGGTCCCTTGGTTGTGGCACTTGAGCACTGGCCGGCCGTGCGCAGACTCCCGCGGCGAGCAGCGCAATGAAAGCTGCGAAGATCGAGTTCCGTTTCATGGGTCTCGTTATAGCTCCGGTTGGTCCGGTCGTGTCAAGATCATTATGGCAGGTCGGAGATGAAAGATTTCCGTTACTTACACGCCTGAGTATGAGCAGGAGCGATTCAGCAGCTGCGCAACTGGTCGAGGTTCTCGCCACAGTAGATGACGCGCCTGTCGATGACCGCGGAGGGCTTGGCTGGCACAGACAATATGAGAGATGTTTCGGCTTCGCTCAACATGACATCAGGCGATAAACTCCGATGTCGATTACGGCGGACATTTAAAGGTTATTTGCAGCATCAAGTAACTGTTGGTTGCGTATTAAAGCCCGGATCGTAACAAACGAGTGTCGAAATCCTTTCGAGCTATCGCGGCGGAATATATTTCAGGATAATCGAGATCGCACCTGTCGCCGCATTAGAGTTCGCGCAGGAGTTCGTGGCAGCAGCTTTTGTGTAAAGCCGCGAAAAATTTTCTTGAACTTCGCCGCACAAAACCTTTAGAACAACAACACGAAAACCCCGTCGGAAACACTCTGCTTTTGGAGAAATCGCCATGTTGAAACGATCATTTCTTGCTCTCGTAGGCTCGGCCTTCACCTGCGCAATGTTGAGCGCACAGGAGCTCGCACCGAATAATCAAGCTGACCAACCGAGGTTGACGCCGCAAAACAGCGGCACGACCAACGGTCTGATCGCGGTCTGGCCAGTGGACACGCGGGTGGTGTGGGCATGTGGTCGCAACGGCACCTTTACCGTCACCACCGATGGCGGCCATACGTGGAACGCCGGTGTGGTGCCAGGCGCGGAAACGCTCCAATTTCGGGACGTCCAAGCCTTCAGCGACAAGGTTGCCTATTTGCTCTCGATTGGAGATCACCCAGGAAGTTTTCGCATCTACAAGACCGAAGACGGCGGTGTCACCTGGGTCGTGCAATTCAAGAACGAGAATCCCAATGCCTTCTACGACGGGTTCGCGTTCTGGACACAGCGCCGGGGCATCGCGCACAGCGACTCTGTGAATGGAGAGTTCCCCGACCGGCGCACCCTCAACGGAATGACCTGGAATAGCATCAGGGACAACATGCCGCCGGCGTTGCCGGGTGAATTCTCCTTTGCTTCCAGTGGCACCTGCGTCACTACCCAAGGCAAAGACAACGCCTGGATCGCCACTGGCGGCGCGCCGGTCGCGCGGGTTCTGGCCACGAGAGACCAGGGCGACACGTGGAAGGCGTATGATACTCCGTTATTCAGTTCGCCCAGCGCAGGCGCGTTCACCATCGCGTTCCGCGACGCGTCCCACGGTATTGTGGGCGGCGGTGATCTCGATCCAGCCCATCCGCATAGAGCTCGTACCGCTATCTCCGATGATAGCGGCAAAACGTGGACTCTCACCAACCCTCCTCCTGTGACAGGTGCAATTTTTGGCCTCAGCTACGTGCGTCGCAATGATTCCCAGGAGGACAGTTCCGAACGCGCGGTGGTGATCACCGCCAATGATGGAGGCGCAGCCTGGACTCCCGATGAGGGAAACACCTGGTTCACCTTGCCCGGTGTGAGCGGCTTTTGGGCCGTAGCCTTTGCCAGCCCCGAGGCGGGATGGCTGGTGAATGGCAACGATGGGCGCATTCTGAAGATCAGCTTCTAACGGCTGATCGGCGCGGGATCTCAAGGAAGAAGGAAGAAGGCAGAGTTAAGAAGGACGCTGCTTTGAGCGCTTCAGGATCGTGACAAATATCGCTGTTAGCTCAGCGCATTCCGCGCGCAATGGTCAAAGTTTGTCGGCCGAGACAATATTCGCGTCGAGCAATAGTTCGAGCCAATATGCCGTCTCTTTCGCGCAGACAATCGCCGCACTTTGCGACAAATTGATTCGCTCATCTCCCGACTCGCTTCCGCTCCCTGCGCGGCTTGACCGTCTATGTCGCTCGCAGCCCGCTCGCTCCATTCAGCCTTGCTGCGTGCGCGAAGTGCTTCTCGGTAATTCGCGCCGATAGACGTGCCGGAGCGGAGCAGCTGTTTCCCTGTGCTGCCGTCGTTTTCGGCAGAGCGGAAAACATGCGGATGATACGAAGCGAAAAGCTCTTTGTTCGCTCACGTAGGTCCGTTTCTTCCTTTTGCATTCCTCATTCATTACTTCAGAGCGCAAGCTACCGACTCTTGGCGCCGGTCTAAGACGTGAGCCGGTGGTTGCTTCGCACAGCGCCCGCGTTGCCGCAACATCTGGCTAGGATTCGGCTTTGGCGAACGCACAGGGGCCGGAGTGCCGCCGGTTGTGAGGCCACGCGCGATTGCCAATTGTGAAACGATCACTGCTGGCCCTCACAGCTCTCGCCCTCTGCGTCTCCGCGCGCGGGGACGAGAATATCACCAAAGCCCAAACCCGCTTGCAAGTGGAGGGATTCTACCTCGGACATCCTACCGGAAATTACGATAGCGAAACGGCGGCAGCGGTGACCCGGTATCAAATTCGCCATGGCCTCGCCATAACTGGGAAGCTGGATCCCGCCACGAGCAGAGAACTGGGAATCCCTGCCCCTGAGGTGCCGCCGAAGGTGCTTTCCGGCAGCTGGCGGCGTTTGCGAAGCGGGGAGATGCAATTCGTCGAGAAACCCAGCGACATTGGCTCTCCCAACGCCGTAGCCAAACCTGCTCCAACATTGTCCTCTTCAGCGTCCACCCCCGCGCCATCGAGCGGTCGCGCCGAATCGGCGTCTGATGCGCAAGATTCTACCCCATCCTCTTCTGCACAGACCGGCGTTGATAAGGAACTTTCGGAGCGTCTTCGGGACTACGTCGCCGCATTCGTTCTCGCCGGACTCGACCCGGAGGTCGGCTCCGAGCTGGAGTTCTTTGCCAAACACGTGGACTACTTCGGCGCCGGGAACGTCTCGCGGGAAAAAATCGAGCGCGATCTTGTCCGTTACGATCGGCAGTGGCCCGTGCGTCGCTTCTGGCTCGACGGGGATATACAGGTTAAACGCCGGAGCGGCACGTCAATAGAGTTCGTCTTCCCACTCCGCTATGAACTGCGAAACGGCTCAAAGCAAGCTTCCGGTAAAGTGATGAAGAGTCTCACTTTGCTCGCAGGTGACAACGACTTGCAGATCATTGCCGTGAGCGAGAGTAAGAGCAGTAGGTAGCGGCACAAGCAAACATAACGAACGCCGAAACCTTCCTGGATTCCTGGCTTCCAGATAGATCAGTGTGTTTTCCTAGTTTCCTAAGATAATATCGGCGAGCTCAGAAACTCGCGAAACGAGATGCGGGTATTCGCCCGCGTCAGCCTGGGTATTTCGCGCAAGCGAACCACCAGTCTGGTCTCCGATCGCCGTCGCAGTCAGTGCGAGAAAGTGAACCGGAAGGCAGCACTATTTCCGGAGCAACCGTTGCGGCACCGCGCCTTTTACGCGCATGATCGCCCTTCACTTCGAGCGCGAGCTTGACCGTGGTAGTGTACCAGTTCACCGAACCTAGCCGTTCCTGGTCGGTCCGTGATACCCGCTGTTCAACCAGCGAAGGCAAGTCGCGAAACAACACGCCTTCACCACGTCGAGGCAAGCTGGCCAGTATGGCTTTCCGGACAAGTTCGTACTTCCAGCGGTCGATGCGCTTGGCCGTTTTACCCGGAGTGGGCGTCTCACAGATGACTTGTTCGTTAGGTTTCATGAGCCTTTTCTTTCGCTGGGGCGTGTAGTACCACCACGGTCGCGCCGGCGCTCCTTCCATAAAGCGCACAGCCGAGATGAAGGTGTCAAGAACGCAAGGGTCCAGCCGGGAAGCGGTGCGGGCACATAGAGCCTGATAAAGTGATTGCGGATCTCGGCCGATCAGGTCGCGCGGGCAGTTAATTCCGATGCTCCGTAAATCGTTGGCCAAAGATGCGCCGATGTTCGGGATCGATTCCAAAACGAAAGCAGCACCCGCGTTTTTCGCCTTCAGTGAACTCCGCATACGCCGCTGTTATAGAAAGAAATGCGCATTTATGTAGGGCAACGATTCCTCGTTGCCGCTCGTGCTCCGGCAAGCGGGAGCGCTTGCCCCACAATTGCGGGGATGCGGAATCAGCGCTCAACACGGTTAATTAATTGTTAATGGGGAGAGGAGATTGGCAGGCAGGAATGCCTGCCCTACACGTTTTAGCGACAACCGGTAAGGCGGTAAGGCGGTAAGGGATAGATTGCCGTTTATTGAGAAAAGGGATGATGGTTGTTCAAGTCCCGCTTGCTGTCATCGGCTGCAGGATTCGTCGCAATCGTGGCAGGTAGTAACGCGAAGGATCGAAGGAGAGAACGACGCGGGGGACGCGGCCGAGGATTTTCTCCCGGGGGATGGGACCAATGAAGCGCGAGTCTTTGCTGTTATCGCGCGAGTCGCCCATGACGAAGTAATGATCAGGCGGGACGACTGAAGGGCCGACCGTGCGTAACGCGGGACGGTTCGGCAAGGCCATCATGTAATAGTCGCATTTGTCCAGGTGTTCGACGGCGATGATGGGGTCGCTGTCTTCCAGGACTTCGTGGCGGAATGGGCCCGAATCGATGGGAGAATACTGCTGGGGCATGCCGTTGAGATAAACTCTTTCGTCCCGTAGCTCGACGATGTCGCCGGGCAGGCCGATCACGCGCTTGACCAAACGCGTGCCATCCTGAGGCGAGTAGAAGACGATGACATCGCCGCGGGCCGGATCGGCCCAGGTGGAAATGTGTTGGGTGGTGAACGGAATCTTCAAGTCGTAGGCCAGCTTGTTCACTGCCACCAGTTCGCCTTCGAGGATGGATGGCTTCATCGATCCGGTCGGCACCCAGTTCCAATCCGCGACCGCTGACTTCAAAGGTCCCACGATGACGAAGACGAGGAGGCAGGGGCGAAGCCATTCCTGCCAGGCTTTTTTAAGGACGCTTTTCATGTAGAGAGTGGGTTTGAGCGAGTTTGGTTTGACGATCGGCTAAGATAGCCTCTTTCCTTTCCAATGCAGGGGACTTTCAGGGTGAGTGTTGATCGAATCTTTCTTTTGCGGCCGGCTCTTCGGAGAAGTCAGAGGTCAGAGGTCCGATCTTGCTATGTCCGCGATTTAATCGAACGGGTGGACGATGTAGCTGCCGGCTTGTTTGACTTCTTCCAGCTTGAGAAGGCTCCGTTTTTGGGCTTCGAGGAGGAGTTCGTTGAAGGCGCGAAAGCCGTGGGCGCGCTCGTTGAAGCCAGGGTGCTGCCGTTTGATCGCTTCTTTCACCAATGAGGCACGGATGGGATAGTCGTCGCCGCGCTCGGCGCGCAATGCGCGCAAGGTCCTCATGACGAGATCGAGGGCGGCATCGGCCGAAGGCTGGTGTTGTGCGTTGTCCTCAGTGGAGGGCTGGCTGGAAGGCGCGCCTCTCCGTTTCTTTACTGGTTCAGGTCGCACCAGATCGTCGTAATAGATGAATTCGTCGCAGTTGCTGATGAAGAGATCCGAGGTCGATTGTTTAACGCCGATGCCAATGACTGTTTTGTCGTTCTCGCGCAGCTTGCTCACGAGCGGAGAAAAATCTGAGTCACCACTTATTATCGCAAAGCTGTCGACGTGGCTCTTGGTGTAACAGAGGTCGAGGGCGTCCACGACCATGCGAATGTCGGCGGAATTTTTACCTGATTGGCGCACGTGCGGGATTTCGATGAGCTCGAAGGCGGCTTCGTGCAATCCACGTTTGAATGGCTTGTAGCGATCGAAATCGCAGTAAGCTTTTTTGACCACGATCTGGCCTTTGAGGAGGAGGCGCTCGAGCACTTTGCGAATGTCGAAGGCGGGGAAGTGTGCTTCCACGGCGCCGCGCGCAATGTTCTCGAGGTCGAGGAAGACGGCCATGGTGGCATCGGAATCAGGAGCGCTCATGAGATAGGAGTAGTAACATCACGCCCAAGTCATAGAAAGGGCGAAGAAGGCGGCTTGGCAGCGTCATAAGGCCGGTCGACGATGAAGTGGCGATTTGAGACGGAACAGTGGCTGCCAACCATCGCACTTATGCGCGGGTTGCGGCGGCCCACACTGGTGACGCAGCTATACTGCGGGTTATTGGTTAATTATTAATAGCTCTTGGCTGGAGACAGCGAAACACGAAGGCGTTTTTGACGTGATCCTGCTATATGCCGCCTCTTTCGATCCTCAATCTCGCCTTTGCCGGAACGCCGGACGCAGCGCCAGCTGCGCTGCGGGTTACCCGTTATCCGTATCGATTATTGGTGGATTGAATTGCTGCGGTGGGCGGAGCCAGTAAAGGAGGCAAGTCCGGGTAACGCTGCGACACCGATTCTCAGAGTAAGATGAAAAGAATTTTTTTGCTGGTTTTCGCTGGATTAGTTTCTACGGCCCTCGCTCAAGTGGAGGATACGGCCAAGGACGTGGTGCATTCCACCGTGCAAGGGACGAAGAAGGCGGCTCATAAAGTTGCCAATGGTGCAAGGAAAGCCGTCGAAAAGATCGAGGATGTTTTTACGCCGGAGCCTGACGCGCATCGGGTAGACGTAACGGTGACCGACGATAAAATCGATATGCCCGCTTCGCTCAAGCCGGGGAAGACGGCGTTTGTGATCAAGAACGACGGCAAGACGATGCAGAACTTCGAGCTGGAGGGAGAAGATGTTGACCGGCAATTTATGAAAGCACCGAACCCGGGCGAAACCAAGGTGCTGCATGTGACGCTGGAGCGAGGCACCTACAAGGTTTATTCGCCGGATAGCAATGGGGAAAAGGGTTCGGAGAAGGCTACGCTGCGAGTGAAATAGGCGCGTCGCGCGGGACTGAGGCGCGGAAGTTTGCAATGCGGAATTCCGAATTCGGATTATGGGATCGAATGCGGAATTCGGATTGCCGAATGCGGGGCGGGGAAAGGCGAACCCGGGAACCAGGCAGCCATGAGAAAGGCTCGTGGACTCCTGGGATTTCTGTTTGGCTAAGCGGCAATGACTCAGCGAGAAGAGTCGCCGTCGCCCAGGCTGCGGGCGCGAGAGGCAGAGATTGCTTCCGCGGTCCCGGCTGACTTGGACGCATTGCCGCGGCTGCGCGGGTTCCGGTTGCGCGGGATGCAGATGACGCGGCTGGAAACTTTCATCGACGCTGCGTTTGCATTCGCCATCTCGATGCTGGTGATCGCGGCGCAGCAGATCCCCGACGATATCGCCTCATTGCTGGCAGCGTTCAAGAACGTGCCCACTTTTGTCTGTAGCATCGCGGTGCTGGGCATTTATTGGCGGGGCCACTGGTTGTGGAGCCGGCGCTACGGCTTGGAAGATGGCGCGTCGATTCTGATTAGCTGGACAATGATCGTTACGATCCTGATCTTTATCTACCCGCTGAAGGCAATTTTCGGGGCGATGTGGTACCTTCTAAGCAATCACCAGGTGGGCCAGCCGTTCTCGCTGCACACGACCGAAGCGCAGGCCAGAACGATCTTTGCGATCTACGCGCTCGGGTTGATCGCCATCTCGGCCGAAATTTTGTTATTGAATCTTCGGGCCTGGCAATTGCGTGAGCCTTTGCGATTGAATGCGCGGGAACGAGTGATGACGCGCGGCGAGCTGACAGGGTGGAGTATTCCCGTGGGCGTGGGGGTCGTCTCGCTCGTGCTTTCTTTTACTTTACCGATAGAACAAATCGCGTGGTGCGGCTGGGTTTATTTTTTGATGGCGATCCTGCTGCGGGTGCACGGCTACTGGCAGAAGCTCCGGCTCAAAGCGGTGGGCGAAGGCGCGAAGTGACGCAGCTTCACTCCGGGTTATTGGTGACGCAGTTAACACTGCGGGTTAATCGTTAACAGTTATTGGTTGTTGGGAGAGAGTGCGGATTGCGCCCAGCGAAAAGCATTAACTCCGGCCCGTCGGGTGTGACGCTGGTCATTCTCTCGAAGCGCATCCCGAGTTTCTCAAGTAGTCGGATGGAGCTCGCATTGTGGGGCGCCACGATAGCCACAACCCGGGAAAGCTTCGCCACCGTCCATCCGTATTCCATTGTAGCCCTGGCCGCTTCGAAGGCGTATCCGCACGCCCAGAATCCTTCAAGCAAACTAAAGCCAATGTCGATGTCCTCCAGCGTGTCGCGCTTGATCAGGCCGCATATCCCGATCGGGTCGCTCGTCTCCTTTAGCTCAACCAGCCACATGCCGAAGCCAAACTGCTTGTAGCTCGCTACGATCCGCTCGCGTATGTAGCGGGAGGCGTCGGCTTCGGTGCGGACACCGCGGTCGCCGACATTGCGGACAAACGCCGGCGCGTTCAGGACCTGGAGCAGGAAGCCTGCGTCGCGTTCGGGTTGGAGCTCGCGCAGGCGCAGCCTCGGAGTTTCGCGTATCAGCCTCACTGAAGTGATCTTATCGGAAGAAACGCGGATTGCCGCCGCGGCGAATGACCTTAGTGCGGAATGGGTCAAAGCGAAACGAGTGTTGCAGCGGCTACGGCAGAAGGATACAAAGGCGGACTATGGAAACCGCACTGATTGTATCCGGAATAGGGGCCATGGCGTTTGCCACAGCGACGGTGGGATTTGCGCAGGCAAAAGCAGACACGGCCGCTTACGCAACAGCGGATCGCGCTGCGTTCAAAGAAATCATGCCAGGCGTATCAATCGCGACGGTGTGGGGCGATCCGGACACGGGTGCGCACGGAACGCTGACGAAGTTCGCCCCAGGTTACGATGCGGGAATGCATACGCACACGAATGGTCTGACGGCGGTGGTGATAAAGGGAGCCTACCTTTACCGCGATGAGGCGGGAGAAAAGCGGGTGGCAGCAGGCGAAGTGATTTATATCGCGGGCGGGCACAAACACTGGAGCGGCGGTGATAAGGCGGAGGGAGCGCTCTTCTTTGAGGAAAGCTGCGGTAAGTTCGATAAGATCGACGCGAAGTGACGCAGCTTCACTGCGGGTTATTGGTTAATGGTTGTTGGTTATCAGGAAGAATGCGGAGTGCGGAATGTTGAATTGGGAAGTAGAAGGTAGAAGGTAGAAGGCAGAAGTGGCAAGACTGAGAGCTGAAATGCGGAAGGCAAATGAGTGAAAAGTGGGAGGTAGAAGAGGAAAGTAGTTAACGGCTTTCTTTGGAGCCGACTTCGATGAGGCGCTTGGTGAGGAAGACTAGCCCGGCCATTTGCACCCACTCCGAGACGATGTTGCCCACGACCTGACCCCATTTGCTCTCGGTATCCATTTTGACAAACAGGATCGCCCAGCCGATCCCGGTAACGATGATGAAGATGAGGAGGGAATGGCAATGGAGGAAGTCGAGCCAGGGTGAGCGCTCTCTGTTTTTGACCGGCCGGCTCTCGGCCGAGCGAATTTCGTAGAGGAATTTTGTTCCCAGAATGATGATGACCGAGCCGCTCCAGTCGGCAATGGCATTGCCGAAGAATGAGCCGAGGTGCGTCTTCGGGTCGAGGTACATGTAGCCTACTAGCCAAAGCAACAGGAGCGCGATCGCGACCAGACTAAGGGAATGGTGGCGGAGAAATCCTTCTTTGCCGCGTTTTGAACCAGCCTTTTTCTTCATCGGCCAAGCTTACGCGGAAAGGCTGAAATGCGGAATGGGGAAAGACGAATGGGCAAACCAAGAGACCAGGAATGAGGCGGGCCGCTATTGCCGGAATCCTTCCTAAGTTCCTGATTCGTTTAAAGCGCCCTAACGCAGAACAGCAGGAGTGGGGACAGATTCAAGTGGTCGTAGCCCGGGATAAGTCGCGATTCCTCAGGATCAGGGCGCTGACGATCCCGACGATAAAGAAGCCGACGACCTCAATAAACATGTAAGCGGCGGTGTAGCGTTTGGGAAAGCCATACCAGTTCCAGTAAGAGACGTTGGTGGCAATCGTGGCCATGATACCTGCGACGGTGACGAAACCCACGCGGGCGCCGAAGCTCATCAGCCGTGTCTGGGCGAGCAGGAACATGACAAGGATGGCTTCGACAAGCTCGGTGGCGAATTCGACTCCGAGCAGTCGAGGGAAATTAAGCGGGCGTCGTGGGTGATAGACGAGAAAGCCCGATGGATTGTTAGCCAGTTTCTCGCCCATGTGGCGCATCGCATCGCTCTTCGCCTCCCGGGTCGGGTTAGGGCCGAGGCCGGGGCCAGGGAAAAGGAAAAGCCCGTCACCGTGGCCGACATTGGCCCGCAACGCATCAATGACGGCGGATTCGTTCGACATTTCGCGGACGCCGACTTCACCGAGCGGCAGAACGGTGTGGGCGATGGTACTCCAGATGAACATGGCAATGCCGCCTAAGACACCGGCGAGAAGAATTCGTGTGGTCATAAGGTCTCCTTCTTTTTAGAAACGAACGGATTCTGGCAAAGGAAAGCGGGGGAAGGAAGCGGGAAATCAATGGAAGGTCGGAAACCAGGGAGAGTGTTTTGTTCGTGGCTTCCTGATTCACCAACAGGTACCTTCGTGAAACGCGAAATGCGACTGAAGTGAAAGGTGATTGATAAGAGGGTGCCTGAAGGCGGACGTAAGAGGCTGGAGCGGTTGCGAAATCCGTATCTACGGACACGATGGCGAGAAAGAGACCACGTCAGACGGCAGCGTATGCAGAGCGGACGTTTGTGCTGCAAAAGGTGCAGCCGGCGTTGCTCGGCTTAATGGATGGCTCGGTCTCAACGCTCGCCCCGCTTTTTGCCGCGGCGGGATTGACCCAAAATGCGCATAAGGCGTTTTTCGTGGGGCTGGCGGCATCGGTCGGCGCCGGCATTAGCATGGGGCTGGCTGAAGCGCTCTCCGACGATGGCAAGGTAACAGGCCGGGGCGGTCCGATCATGCGCGGCGTGATCACGGGCGCCGCCACCATCATCGGAGGGATGCTGCATACCTTCCCGTTTCTGATCTCAAATCTAGCGATGGCGCTTCGGATCGCCTACGGAGTGGTAGTGCTGGAGTTGATGGCAATCGCGTTCATACGTTATCGTTTTATGAAAACCCCGCTGCTCCAGACGGTGGTGCAGGTGATCATCGGCGGCGGAATTGTTTTCGCGCTCGGTCTTTGGCTGGGGAAGATCGGAGCGGGATAAGAAGAGCCAAAGCAGAAGTTGAGGGTAGGAAGTAGAAATTGCGGAATTGGCGCAATGGCCAATGCAAGTGCGGATTTTCGGAAGGCGGATCGCGCGGAGCGGCTCTTGCTGAAGAGGGAACCTCATTATGAGGCCAGCCGGCAATAAGCGGCCATTCAGGTGGGAATAGTGGCTGCCAAAAAACGATCTCAACGCAGCGGGACGCTGCTCGGTATAGCCCTTTTCAAGTTCAGCAAAGGCGCGGTTCTTCTGGCGTTGGTATGTGGCGCGATGAGTCTGTTTCACAAAGACGTGGCGTCGCACGTTGAACGCTGGCTCGGTCAACTGCGGATCGATCCTGATAACCAATACGTCGGCGCGCTGCTGACCAAACTGCAGCTTGTGCATACGAAAGAGTTAAAGGAATTGAGCGCGCTTGGCGCAGGCTACGCTGCGTTGTTCCTCACCGAGGGAACGGGCCTGCTCTTCCGGCAGAGGTGGGCTGAGTGGCTGACGATCGTTTCGACAAGCTTGTTCATGCCGGTGGAGGTCTATGAGCTAATCAAGGAATTTACTGCGCTCCGCTTGCTCCTGCTCCTGGTCAACGCCGCGGTGGTTTTGTTTTTGGTTTATCGTGTGCGGCAAAAGGAAGAGAAGTAGAAGATCAGGAAAGTAGAAATTAGAAAGGCTAAAGGGGAAAACGCGGAGTGCGGAATGCAGAAGCAGGAAGGCAGAACGCGGAATGCGGACAGGAGTGGAAGTTCTTTCAGCCAGATGAGTTCACGTGCGCCGTAGCCCGTATCGCGCGCCTGAGGGGGCTGCGAACAAAACAGAGTTTCAGCACAAATTCTGCTACGCTTTTAGCAGCAGCCGTAACTCCTGTGCCGGCGCAACGTTAGCATGATTCTCCAACTAGAAGGGCGGCTCACACGAGTGCCGGAAATACCTCTTCCGGGAATGTTGTCTGTCGGCGGTCGAAGAACATATACCACTCACATTCGCTTGCCGTAGTCTCACGGCAGATCGACCGTTCCCTCCCCGCATTTCTCATGAAGAAGAACAATTCCACGCTGCTCTCAGCGCCACCGCGCAATGGCTCGCGCACCAACGGTGGCGACATCGATTTAAAGGCAGTGCTCGCTGCTTTGACCGCGTTCAACCGCGGCGATTTCACCGCACGCTTACCGGAGCATTGGACAGGTCTCGCCGGGAAAATCGCCGACGCATTCAACGACGTGATCGCCAAGAACGATCGCATGACCCGGGAGTTCGATCGGATCGCGCGCGTTGTTGGCAAAGAAGGGCGAATCACCCAGCGTGCGTTGTTGGGCGATGTTTCAAACTCCTGGGCGCAATCGCTCGGATCGGTCAATGCGTTAATTGGCGACCTGGTTCATCCAACGAGTGAGATGGCGCGCGTGATCGGTGCGGTCGCGAAAGGTGATCTGTCGAAAACGATGGAGACAGAGATCGAAGGCCGGCCGCTGGAAGGTGAGTTTCTGCGCACGGCAAGGACGGTGAACACGATGGTCGACCAGCTCGGGGCCTTCGCCTCGGAGGTAACGCGGGTGGCGCGTGAGGTGGGCACCGAAGGCAAGCTGGGCGGGCAGGCAAAGGTCAAAGGCGTCGCGGGCACGTGGAAAGATTTAACCGAGAACGTCAATCTCATGGCCGGCAACCTGACGGCGCAGGTGCGCAATATCGCCACCGTCACCACCGCAGTGGCGAATGGCGATTTGACCAAGAAGATCACCGTCGATGTCAAAGGCGAATTCCTCGAGCTGAAGGGCACCGTCAACGTCATGGTGGATCAGCTGCGTTCGTTCGCCTCGGAAGTGACGCGTGTGGCACGCGAAGTGGGTTCGGAAGGAAGACTGGGCGGGCAGGCACGCGTCGAAGGTGTTTCCGGAACGTGGAAGGACCTGACGGACAATGTGAACACGATGGCGGGGAATCTGACAGCGCAGGTGCGCAACATTGCGGAGGTGACGACGGCAATCGCGAACGGCGATTTGTCGCGCAAGATCACGGTCGACGTCCGCGGCGAAATTCTGGAGATGAAGAACACGATCAACACGCTGGTTGGTCGCCTCGGTTCGTTTGCGTCGGAGGTCACCCGCGTCGCTCGTGAAGTAGGTAGCGAAGGAAAGCTTGGTGGCCAGGCCGAGGTCCGCGATGTGTCCGGTACGTGGAAAGACCTCACCGACTCGGTGAACTTTATGGCCGGCAATCTTACCGATCAGGTCCGCAACATCGCGGAAGTCACAACTGCGGTTGCCAACGGCGACTTATCGAAAAAAATCACGGTCGATGTCCGTGGCGAAATACTTGAGCTGAAAGACACCGTCAACACAATGGTGGACCAGCTTAGCTCATTCGCATCGGAGGTAACACGAGTTGCGCGCGAGGTAGGTAGCGAAGGGATACTTGGCGGCCAGGCGGACGTGAAGGGCGTGTCCGGAACGTGGAAGGACTTGACCGACTCAGTGAATTCCATGGCTGGGAACCTTACCGGTCAGGTGCGCAACATCGCTGACGTTACGACCGCGGTAGCTAACGGCGACCTGTCCAAGAAGATCACTGTCGACGTTCGGGGTGAGATTCTGGAGTTGAAGAACACCATCAACACGATGGTGGATCAATTGAGCTCCTTCGCGTCGGAAGTCACTCGTGTTGCTCGTGAAGTAGGTAGTGAAGGAAAACTTGGCGGTCAGGCGGAAGTGCGGGATGTGTCCGGCACATGGAAAGATCTCACCGATTCGGTCAACTTCATGGCCGGTAATCTCACCGGCCAGGTGCGAAACATCGCCGACGTGACGACGGCGGTGGCGCGCGGGGATCTCTCGAAGAAGATTACCGTCGATGTAAAAGGCGAGATCCTCGAGCTGAAGAACACCATCAACACCATGGTCGATCAGCTTAGCTCATTTGCGGCGGAGGTAACACGTGTGGCGCGCGAAGTAGGAACGGAAGGGCGCTTAGGTGGGCAAGCTGATGTGCGTGGTGTCGCCGGTACCTGGAAGGATCTTACCGACAGCGTGAATTCGATGGCAGGTAATCTGACTGGGCAGGTGCGGAACATTGCCGAAGTCACGACCGCAGTCGCCAATGGTGACTTATCGAAGAAAATTACAGTGGATGTTCGCGGTGAGATTCTGCAACTGAAGGACACGATTAACACGATGGTCGATCAGCTCCGCTCGTTTGCTTCGGAAGTAACGCGTGTGGCGCGAGAGGTAGGCAGCGAAGGTAAGCTAGGTGGGCAAGCTGACGTGCGCGGTGTCGCCGGCACGTGGAAGGATCTTACTGACTCAGTGAACTTCATGGCCGGCAATCTTACCGGGCAGGTGCGGAACATTGCCGACGTCACGACTGCAGTCGCGAATGGCGACTTGTCAAAGAAGATCACAGTCGATGTCAAAGGCGAAATTTTGGAGCTTAAGGACACCATTAACACGATGGTGGATCAGCTAAGCTCGTTCGCGTCGGAAGTAACGCGTGTTGCGCGTGAAGTGGGCACTGAAGGTAAGCTAGGTGGTCAGGCGGATGTGCGCGGCGTCGCCGGCACATGGAAGGACCTGACTGATAGTGTGAACTCCATGGCTGGTAATTTGACCGGGCAGGTGCGAAATATTGCCGAAGTTACCACCGCGGTCGCGAACGGCGACTTATCGAAGAAGATCACGGTGGACGTCCGTGGAGAAATTTTGCAATTGAAAGACACCATCAACACGATGGTCGATCAGCTTCGCTCCTTTGCTTCTGAAGTGACGCGTGTGGCGCGTGAAGTGGGTTCGGAAGGCGCGCTTGGCGGTCAGGCGCGGGTGGAAGGTGTTTCAGGCACCTGGAAGGACCTCACCGATTCCGTTAACTTCATGGCTTCGAACCTGACAACGCAGGTGCGAAACATTGCCGCAGTCACTACCGCAGTAGCGACGGGCGACCTATCCAAGAAAATCACCGTTAATGTAAAGGGTGAGATTCTGGAGCTGAAGAACACTGTGAACACGATGGTGGACCAGCTTAATTCATTTGCTTCTGAAGTGACTCGCGTGGCGCGTGAGGTAGGCACCGAAGGTAAGCTAGGCGGTCAGGCCATAGTTAAAGGCGTTGGCGGCACGTGGAAGGACCTCACCGACAGCGTCAACTTCATGGCCGGAAATCTTACCGATCAGGTTCGTGGAATTGCTAAAGTCGTGACTGCGGTCGCAAATGGCGATCTCAAACAAAAGCTATTAGTAGAAGCGAAAGGCGAGATTGCGGCGCTCGCGGACACTATTAATAGCATGACCGATACTCTCGCCATTTTCGCCGACCAGGTGACGACGGTGGCGCGCGAGGTGGGAGTAGAAGGAAAGCTGGGCGGCCAGGCCAGCGTGCCGGGTGCGGCCGGAACGTGGCGGGATCTGACGGACAATGTGAACCAGCTGGCGGGCAATCTTACTTCACAGCTGCGCGCAATCGCCGATGTGGCTACGGCGGTGACAAAGGGCGATCTAACCAGGTCTATTCAAGTGGCGGCGCAAGGTGAAGTCGCTTTTGTCAAAGACAACATCAACGAGATGATCCGCAATCTTAAGGACACGACCTTGCGTAATGACGAACAGGACTGGCTCAAGACCAACCTGGCCAAGTTTACGCGGATGCTGCAGGGACAGAAGGATATGCTCACCGTCGGTCGCTTGATCTTGTCGGAGCTGGCTTCGGTGGTCTCGGCTCAGCAAGGTGTCTTTTATATTGTCGATGGCAGTACGACCGAACCCGAGCTGAAGTTACTGGCGAGCTATGCCTATCGGGAACGCAAAGGCGTGAACAACCGTTTCAAGCTCGGCGAAGGTCTCGTGGGCCAGGCTGCGCTGGAGAAGGAGCGAATTCTGCTGACCAACGTGCCGGAAGATTACGTGCAAATCAGTTCGGGCCTGGGCGAGACGCGCCCTATGAACATCGTGGTGTTGCCGGTCGTGTTCGAGGGAAAAGTGAAAGCAGTCATGGAGCTCTCTTCTCTGGAACGTTTCAATCCCACGCACCAGGCGTTCCTCGATCAACTGACCGAAAGCATCGGCATCGTCTTAAACACGATCGAGGCGAACATGCGCACGGAGGACCTGCTCAAACAATCGCAATCCCTCGCAGGCGAGTTACAAAACCGGCAGCAAGAGCTGCAACACACTAACGAGGAACTGGAGGAGAAGGCACGCCAGCTATTTGAGCAGAACGAGGAAGTTGAGAAGAAGAACCGCGAAGTCGAACAGGCGCGGCAAGCTTTAGAAAGCAAAGCACAGCAGCTGTCGCTCACGTCGCGCTACAAGAGCGAGTTCCTGGCAAACATGTCCCACGAACTGCGGACGCCGCTGAATAGTCTGCTCATTCTTGCCGATCAGCTTTCGTCTAATCCCGATGGTAACCTGACCGATCGGCAGGTTGAATTTGCCCGCACGATTCGCGGATCGGGGAAGGATTTGCTGAAGTTGATTAATGATATTCTCGATCTTTCCAAGATTGAGTCGGGCACGGTGACTGTCGACGTTGGTGAGATAGCCTTCGATGAGATTCGGCAGAACATCGAGCGCACGTTCCGGCATGTCGCCGAAGACAAAGGTTTGAAGTTCGCCATCGAGATCGATCCCACAACGCCAAAGGCTATCTACACCGATGCGCAACGCCTGGATCAGATCTTGAAAAATCTTTTGTCTAACGCGTTCAAGTTCACCGAGCGCGGGCAGGTAAGTTTGCAGGTAAAATCTGCCACCACAGGCTGGAGTCCGGAGCACGCGTCACTCAATCGCGCAGAGCAGGTCCTGGCTTTCGTCGTCAGTGACACCGGCGTTGGCATTTCAGGCGACAAGCATTCCACTATCTTCGAAGCGTTTCAGCAGGCAGACGGAAGCACCAGCCGCAAGTACGGTGGAACAGGACTCGGCCTCGCCATCAGCCGCGAGCTGGCGCGGTTACTTCGTGGCGAAATAACGCTGCAAAGCTCGGAAGGCCAAGGCGCGACATTCACGCTCTATCTGCCCGATTCATACCGAGGACATTTTCGCAATACTCCGCCGCCTGCCGCCTGCCGCGGTTTCCGCGGAGAGCAATAGCAGCAAAGCGGAAGTCGCGCCCAGCGACATTTCTATTCCAGACGATCGTGGCGCCATCTCAAGCGACGACAAGGTCGTGCTCATTGTGGAAGACGATCGCGATTTTGCGCAGTGGCTTTTGCGGGCGGCGCATGACTTCCGTTTCAAGGCAGTGGCTACGCCGCGTGGGCAGAATGTGTTGTCTCTCGTCCGAGAGTTCGCGCCGGTGGCTATCACACTTGATATCAGTCTGCCGGATGTGGACGGCTGGAAAGTCATCGATCGCCTGAAGAACGATCTCGATACTCGTCACGTTCCGGTTTTTATCATTTCAGGCACCGAGGCGAAGCCGTGGAACGCATTGAAACATGGCGCGGTCGCTTTGCTGACAAAACCGATTAACGCCGACGCCGTCGCCGGCATTTTCGAGCGCGCACGCTCTCTTACCGAGACAGTGGCCAAGAAGCTTCTCGTAATCGAAGACGACGCCGCGCAGCGCAACAGCATCCGCGAGCTGATTGGTAACCAAAGCGCTAATCAAATTGATGCGGCCAACGCGGCGGCAGCAATTGAGGCGCTGCGCAAGGAGCAGTTTGATTGCGTTGTGCTCGACCTGATCCTGCCAGATCGATCGGGGTTCGATTTGATCGAGGAGATTCGCAGGCAATACCAATCGCTTCCGATCATCGTTTACACCGGGAAAGATTTGTCGCCCGAGGAAGAAGCTCGGCTCAATCGGATCGCCCAGACGGTGATTGTGAAGGATGTGCGAAGCCCGGAGCGATTGTTCGATCAAACCGCGCTCTGGTTGCATCGCGAAGTGGCGAAGTTGCCGCCGGATAAACAGCAAATCCTGCGACGACTCCATGACTCGGCCGAGATTCTTGCGGGTAAAAAGGTGCTCATCGTTGATGACGATGTGCGGAATATTTTTGCCATGACGAGTCTGCTGGAGCGTTACAGGATGAACGTTCTCTCAGCCGAAACTGGTCCGGCCGCCCTCGAATTGCTCGGCAAGAACACCGACGTGGACGCTGTCCTGATGGACATCATGCTACCGGAGATGGATGGGTACGAAGCGATGCGGGCGATCCGGCGCATGTTCGGCTTCGAAGCGTTGCCGATCATTGCCCTGACGGCGAAGGCGATGAAGGGCGACCGGGAAAAATGCATCGATGCCGGTGCGAGCGATTACATTGCCAAGCCAGTGGATACTGAGCGTTTGCTGACATTGCTGCGCGCCTGGCTTCATCGCTAGCAATGTCCGGACCTGGCACGAGCAGCAAGACTGCTGACGACAAGGTCAGTATTCTCATTGTCGACGATCGGCCGGACAAGCTCCTGACTTACGAGGTCATGCTGGGGGGCCTGAATCAAAACCTGGTGCGCGCGACCTCGGGCAAAGAAGCGCTGCGCTGCCTGCTTCGGCAGGATTTCGCAGTCATCCTGCTCGACGTGAACATGCCCGGGATGGATGGATTCGAGACTGCGGCGATGATTCGCCAGCGTGCCCGCTCGGAAGCGACGCCCATCATTTTCATCAGTGCGGTAAACGATACGCTCAACCACGTCGCGCGCGGATATTCGCTCGGGGCGGTGGATTACATCCTCACGCCGGTGGTGCCAGAAATCCTGCGCGCCAAGATCGGCGTGTTCGTCGAGCTTTTTAAGAAGACCGAGCAGGTAAAACGCCAGGGGGAGGAACGCGCGCAGTTGATTCGCGAACAAGCTGCACGGGCTGAAGCCGAGACGCAGCAGGCGCGACTCGGATTGCTGGCCGATGCCAGCCATGCCCTGGCAGCTTCGCTCGATTACGAGCAGACGTTCCAAGCTCTCGCTCGCATCATCGTTCCGCGGCTGGGCGATTTTTGCATTCTGGACGTGGCCGATGACGACGGATCGATGCGGCGAGTCGCGGTCGCGCATAAAGATTCGCAGCGCGAGCCGCACCTGGCTGACGGCGGTGAGTGCAACGGATCGGAGCTCAGCGTCTCGCACGCGCCGATGAAAATTCTGCGTGCCGGTAAGCCGGAGCTACGCTGGGAGGTGGACGAAAATGTCTTGCGCGACCTGTTCGATCAGGAAAAGGACCGGGCGTGCATTCGCTCTCTCCTGCCCGTAGCGTTCATCGTTGTGCCACTCGTCGCCCACGAACGCGTGCTGGGCGCAATCACAATTGTGAACACTTCGCGAAAACGTGCGTTTGGTCCGCGCGAGCTATCGCTGGCGGAGGAGCTGGCGCAGCGTGCCGCCATTGCGCTTGATAACGCCGCGCTCTATAAAGCTGCGCAGCAGGCGCGGACGGAAGCGGAGCGGGCGAGCCTGGCGAAAGATCGCTTCCTCGCGATGCTCAGCCACGAACTGCGGACGCCGTTAACGCCCGTTCTCGCATCGGTGTGTGCAATGGAATACGAAGACGATGTTCCCGCCAGTATGCGGGAATCGCTCCAGGTCATCCGACGCAATGTCGAACTGGAAGCTCGCCTGATTGACGATCTTCTCGATTTGACCCGGATTAGCAAAGAGAAGGTCCAGCTGAGTGTCGAGCGTGTCGACGCGCACATGCTGCTGCGTAATGCGCTCGACATCTGCCGGTCGGAAATTAACGGCAAACAGCTGCGGGAAAGCGTTGAGCTGACTGCGGCAAATGCCCTCATCGATGCCGATCCCGCGCGCCTACAGCAGATTTTTTGGAACCTGATCAAGAACGCAGTGAAGTTTACTCCGCCGGGCGGGATGTTGGCCGTCCGGAGCAGCAACGAGAGAGATGGTAACCTGCGCGTGGAAGTGGAAGACTCAGGAGCTGGTATCGACAGCGAGCTGCTGCCGAAAATTTTTAACGCCTTCGAGCAGGGCGAACGTCCGCAGTTCGGCGGATTAGGCTTAGGTCTGGCTATCAGCAAAGCTCTGGTCGAACTGCAGCACGGCCGCATCTTCGCCGAAAGCGATGGACAAGGAAAAGGTGCGAAATTTACCACGATTTTTCCGACGTCCACTCAATCGCAAGCCGCGCCTGCTCTGCGCGCACCCATTTCCTCCCCGCAGCGTCGATCAATGCGGATCCTGCTGGTCGAAGACCACGATGATACTAACCGTTCTTTGACCCGGCTGCTGCAGCGTCGGGGCTACGAGGTGCAATCTGCTTCAACGATCGGTTCTGCGTTAAATATAGCCGATGGAGAAGATTTCGATGTACTGATAAGCGATCTCGGTCTGCCGGATGGCAGCGGGACCGACTTAATGGCGAAGCTTCAGGCGCATCGGCCGATCTTCGGGATTGCGTTGACCGGCTTCGGCATGGAGGACGATCTTCGGCGGAGCCGGGAGGTAGGATTCAATCACCACCTGGTCAAGCCGGTAGACCTAAATAAGCTCGACTCAATTCTGCAAGCAGCTCCGACGTTTCCCAACGGTCGCTCAGGGTGATGGTTCGCGGCGATGCACGCCGGGCAGGACAGGCGCAACGGTGCGTGCTCGCAGGAATAGCATTAGGAATTTGGTGATTCGGCTGTAGAGTTAACTTGTTAATACATTTGCAGCGTCAACCGACTCGCGGATGCGGGGCCTTTCTCTCTGCACCAATAGACTCTGTTCGTGGATTTAAGCCTGCCAATACAAAAACCAGGCTGGAACCCGAGCAAAGAGATGGTGGCAAAGTGGTGACGAATACCGCGATCCGAAGGAGAATATATCGAACCAACAATTACGCAGAATAGCGCGCTCTATCTGGCGCAACATCGAGTCTCACAAAAGCGCGCTGCAATTTTTCAGCTGTTTCGTAACGCGGCGGGCCGACAAGGACCCGACGTGCGACGGCAGGCGACTTTTGGAGAGGTAGCTCAGGCGTTGCAACTTAGCCTGGATAACGGCCACTAACCGCCATGCATAAAATTCAACTTTGCCAGATTATGCGAGATGCTGATGTGGCTTATGCGATTCGTCCCATCGTGCGCCAACATTCCCTCACGGTAGATGAGGCTGCGAAGGCGTTAAGAGATTGCGGCATCGAACGGGCAGCCGGCGTGGCCAGGATCATGATGATGATGCCCTAGAGTCTACCGGACTAGATATTAAGACGAAAGAGAAACAGGAGTTCGGTTGTCCGAACTCGAGGCGGGAACAGCGGGCAGCACGTCTGCTAGGCGACGCAAACAACTAGCTTGCGTCGCTTCAGCGCGGCGTGCTGTTAGCAAATTCCGGGAGTAGAAGACCGGGCAAATTGTCGAAGTTCACATTATTATATGAAAGCAGATCTTATCAAAGCCGCATCGGCGTTAATTCCTAATCATCATATCCTGGTAAACATGGTGTCGCGCCGTGTCCGGCAACTGAGCTTCGGTCACCGTCCGATGGTGGAGGTTGCCCCTGGTCTTCTCGCAGCGGATATCGCGCTCACCGAAATCATAGAGGGAAAGCTCGCATTTGAATCGACTTTCGGTGAGAAGGAAGAGGAGAGAGTGGTGGAGTTTCCCGGAATCCTACGCGGCAGTAAGCGAGCGGCGTAGGCTGACGCAGCTAAGGCTGCGAATTACAGATATCAGGCGAATCGTTTTTTGGCAGTAACGGTGCGGTTTAACGATAACCGTTATTAGGCTAAGCAGAAAGACGTGGGGCGACTGCGTGTGGTGGTGATACGCGTCATCGCGGTAGCTGCTGCGAATTCGAGTTGTGTTCGCATTTTTCTCGAATCGATTCGGTTGTCTCGGCTCCTTGGCCATCTCAATCATCGGCACGATTGTGCTTATCGCGCTCCTGCGCGGCTGTAACGGGACGCATTGGTGACGCAGCTGGAACTGCGAGTTAACTAACAGGACGCAGCGCCGCTGCGCGTTGTTGTTTGGCTGTGACAGCGGGCTGAAGGAAATGCGGAATGGGCCATGGAAAGGCGGAGTTCGGAACGATGGTTATTTGAGACCGCGCGGGTTGAACGATTTGCTCACCGGCCCCCAGGGTTTACTGCATGCCGCCCCTTTCCATTCTTGATCTTGCCTTTGTTCCGGAGGGCTCGACGCCAGCCGATGCATTAGGGCACACGCTGGACCTGGCGCAACATGCGGAGAAGTGGGGTTACCGCCGGTTCTGGCTGGCTGAGCATCACAACCTGGTCGGGATTGCGAGCGCGGCGACGGCGGTGGTCATCGGGTATGTCGCGGCGGGAACGCGCACCATTCGAGTAGGCGCTGGCGGGATCATGTTGCCGAACCATTCGCCTCTGGTAATAGCGGAACAATTTGGCACCCTGGAATCGCTTTATCCGGGCAGGATAGATCTGGGTCTCGGCCGCGCGCCGGGAACGGATGGGCGCACATTATTGGCATTGCGCCGCTCTCCCGCCAGCGCTGGTAGTTTTCCGGATGACGTGGTGGAATTACAGAAGTTCTTCGAAGAGGCGCAACCGGGCCAGCGTGTGAAGGCGATACCAGGCGCTGGCCTGAAGGTGCCGCTTTGGATATTGGGGTCGAGTTTGTTTGGTGCACAGCTCGCCGGCATGCTCGGGCTGCCTTATGCGTTTGCGTCACATTTCGCGCCGGCGGCGCTGATTCCTGCGCTTCAGGCATACCGCAACGAGTTCAAGCCATCGAAGCAACTTGAGCAGCCCTATGCGGCGGCGGGAGTGAATGTGTTCGCAGCCGAGACCGATAGGGAAGCGCGCCGGCTGTTTACTACCGCGCAGCAGCAGTTTACGAGAATGGTACGCGGGACGCGCGGGCGACTGCCGTCGCCGATTGACGACATCGAGACTTTTTGGAACCCGCTGGAAAAGGAAAGGGCTTCCGCCATGCTCAAGCGCTCTTTTGTCGGTTCGGGCGAGACGGTCCGCGTGGGTTTAAAGCAGTTCGTCGAGGAAACGGGAGTGGACGAGATTATCGTCGCCTCGGCTATCTTCGATCACTCGGCGCGGCTGCGTTCTTACAAGATACTGGGAGAAGAGCTGCGCTCCTAGTCAGCGGTTATCTGTTATTGGATTCTCTCGCGCGACTATGCATTGTCGAAACGGGGCCGACGTTGGGCGAATTAATGATTATGGCGCCTCGCCCAAAATAGAAAAAGCCGCCAAGCGTGCGCCCGGCGGCCTTTTTCTTTGTGCGTTAGCTTATTGTTAGCCCATGCCGAGCGAATCGAGAGTTGGCTGGTCGATCGCCGCCGTGGTGTAAAGCCCATGATCGCTTTGATAAGCGGTGAGCGCCTCGCGCGTTATGGGTCCGAGCAAACCGTCTACCTCGCCCCGATAGTAGCCTTGCTGCTGAAGAGAGGCCTGGACATCGGCGATCACTCGATCGGGCGGTTCAGCACGAGAACCGACATAGATCGGCCCATCGTAGGCGTAGTATTGGGCGGAAGGATTATAACCCCAAGCCGGATACCAGTAGTTATTATTCCAATAGTAGTAACCGCCACCGATGAGCTCAACGCGGCTGTAACGGGAGTGATACCAGCCTTGGTCATGAATCTCAGGGCGGTAAGAGCGGAACACTTCGTACTGATTGCCCTGCCAGCGCTCGGCTCCATTGATGCGGTAATTCTGATTAAACGTTACCGCCGGAACTTTCTCTGGTTTTGGCTGCGCGCGAAAGTTCGCATGCTGGGCCTTGATCGCCTGGACAGCTTGGGCGTCTGGCTTTTTCGCGTCCGCCGCGGCGTTACGCTTGTTTACCTGAGCCGCACCAGCGGCGCCTGCTGCACCCGCAGCCGGGGACGGCGCATTAGCCGTGGCCGGCGCCGGGCTGGCCTGCTTGTTCACCCGCTCATTTTGCGCGGCGCGCTCATTCTTGCGCTGCTCGGTCTGCCCTTTGCGGTTGCCTTTACCTTGCTCTTTGCCGGGACCTTTGGTCGCGTCCGGCGCTTCGCTGGCGGATTGAGCGGCCTGCGCCTGCTCCGCGCCTTTGGCAGCGTCGGGAGCTTTTGCCTGCGCCGAGGCTTTTGTTTCCGCCGGAGCTTTTGCCTGCGCATGCTCCTTCTGAGCGGACTCCTGCTTCCCAGCCGGTTTCGCATCTTTGCCCGGATGCGCCTTTTCCGACTGCTTTTTCTTTTGAGGTTGTTGCTCCTCTTCCTGCTGCTGGGCCATCGCGCTCGCGGCGGCGAGGGAACAGCTAATCAATACTGTTAGGAATTTTTTCATCTTGGTCTTTGTCGGTGTTGGTTTGATATCTATTCAGGTCTCTCCCCATATTCAAGCGAGTGCTATGCCAGAGTGCGGTCGTGATTTAGGCAAGATAGAGGAACTGAAAGGCAGGGTGGGAACGGAAAACCAAGAGATAGGGTCTGGAATATGAACGGTGAAGTGATCAACGGCGGCTGCATGTGCGGCGCGGTGCGCTATGTGGGAACCGGGAAGCCGTACAACGTCACACATTGCCACTGTCTTGATTGCCGCAGAAGCGCTGGTGCCGCGTTTGTGACCTGGGCGTCGTTTCCCAAGCGGGATTTTCGGTTCGTCTAGGGTGAGCCGAAGGTAATTGCATGGGAAGGTAAGTTGCGCTCATTCTGCGCGAATTGCGGCACGTCGCTGACGTTTACGTCCGGGCCAGAGGCTGATGAGATTGACGTGACCGTCGCGAGCTTCGATGAGCCGGATCGCGTTTCTCCAAAAGATCACACGTGGGTTTGCGATCGGCTGCCATGGATCGACGTGGGCGGTTCTTTGCCGATGCACGCGCGGGGAAGGGAGCCGAGCTGTTAGTTAACGGCTCTTAGGTTTGCTAGTTGGTTCTACTTCGGCCGACCGGAGAACCCGGCGGCGGCGCGCAAAGCGTCGGCGTCCATGATTCTGCCGTCCAGCATGACGAGGCGGGTCTGGCGAAGGTCGGAGATTCGCTGGGATGGGTCGCCTTCGACGAGAGCCAGATCGGCCGTTTTGCCGACTTTGATTGAGCCGGTTTTCTTGTCCTGGTTAACGAGACGTGCGGGCGCAATGGTAGCCGCAGCCAGCGCTTCCGCCGGGGTCAGGCCAGCTTCGTGGTAGATTTCCAGTTCGCGGATAATTTCAATGCCGGAGCCGTCGGTCCCGGCCACGATCGGGATACCGGCTTTGTGCATTTTGGCAAGAAGCTGGACGAGCTTTGCCCAACTGGCCCTGTAATCGGCGCGAGTAAGATCCTTCGGCACGGCGAACCCGCCCTGACGAAAACCGCGCTCGGTGGTGGGCGGCAAGGTGCCGACGAAAGGCGCGTAGGCCGGAGAGAGATCGCCATTCTCCGGCACGTAAAGGCCTTCGAACGCCACCATCGTGGGGTCGGAAACGATTTTCTTCGCGGCCATGGTCGCGACGATGGTCTTCATCGGCGCCGCATCGAGATCGACATTCCGGGCATAGCGACCAGGCCCTTCGAAGCGCATGATTCCATTCGAAACTTTAACGACATCATCCGGCATGGCCTGCATGACGACCCAGTTGATGTGCGTGATCTCATCGTAGCCGGCATTGATCGCGGCCATCGGCCGGATGCCGGCGGGAATGTGGCCATGGACATGCAGCCCGAGTTTATGCGCCTCTTCAATGCTCGCTTTGAGCCACGCGGGATCGAGCGTGCCGTAGAACTTCACGCCGGTGAAGCCTTTCTCCTTCGCCTTGTCGACCCATGCGATAGCTTCGGCCTGACTGGTGGCGACATTGGCAACCTGGGCCGTGTACGGACCTTTGCCGTCGATCAATGACGAGGGATAAACGTGCGGGAAAAGCAGATCGCCTTTGGCCGCGCGATCGCGCCGGTCGATCGTGCGAACATCGTCATTACCTGGATCGCGCACAGAAGTGATGCCAAGCGACAGCTCCTGCAGGCCGGTGTAATCGTCCCCCACATGCATGTGGCAATCCCACATGCCGGGCACGAGCGTTTTACCCCTGCCGTCGATCATCTGCGCGCCGGCGGGCGGCTTTACATCAGCAGCCGGGCCGACCGCAGCGATGGCACCTTTGTCCACCACCACCGTCTGATCCGGTAGAAAGCGCAGGCCGTCAGCATCGAACAACCTGACGTTAGTGAACACAACCGGCCTCTCCGGATTCTTAGCAAGTGATTTGGCCAAAACTGGCATTCGAGCGGCGAGCGCGTCGCCTTGCGCCTTTTCCAGTTTGGCGCGCTCGTTTTCATAGCCTTCCGGCAGCCACGAAATGCCGACGGCGAGCCCGAAGAATCGGCTGTCCGCTTCGGTCCAGACCGGGATGGGGGAGTTGCTGATGCCGGAGATTGCCCAGGCGGTGACGGTCCTTTTCTTCGTGCCTTCCCCGATCTCGAGGCTGGTGAGCTTTTCTGCCTTGGCCTTGCCACCCGGCAGCAATGGCATCGATTTGTCCGGACTTGCCAGCAATCGCTCTACGAATTGGGCGTTGAGCTGCGTGGGCCCGCCGAACGCGACATAAAATGCAGGCGTGGAATAGGCGGCCGCGCCGGCGTCGATGGGGCTTTTCCATTTCGCCTGACCGTCAGAGACGGCGAACTTCTCGGCGGCATCGCCCGTCGGGGTGAAGCCGCGCACGATGATGCTCTTGGGCATGCCGTCCGCCCCCGTTGTTTCGGCCGAGTCAAGCTCGAAGACCTGCCCGCGAAGGTTCATGCTTTCGCGGCCCATGACGGTGCCGTCAGGTGTGCGCCAAATCCAGCTCTCGCCGTGTTTTCCGCCGGTCGAGCTGATGATCAGGTGGGCAGCATCGGAGGGCGGTTTAGCGAGATCGGCAACTGAAGTCTGTGCGAGCGCGGCGGCGGTAGATAGGATGGTGGCGAGAAGGGTAGCGATGAAGCGCATGAGAGGTGAAATTGCCAGGTAGCCTTCCAAACCGTTGGATGATGCGCAAGCCAGCAGCTAACGCGCAAAGTTAAAAGACTGCGCTGATGCCCCGGTTGAACGAAAGTTTAGTTAGAGCTTGTGAGGAGCGCGTCGAGTTTCTAAGAGTCTTCAATCTGAAGGTGGCGAAACGTGGCTGGCGCTTTTTCTTGACCGGGTTATTCATCGGCCCGCTGATTGCCGTTATTCTCGTTAGTTTGGGAGTATGGCCCTGGCGCGCCACTTCCCCTCCGCCGAAGTGGGAGACTACCATTGCGACCCGTTCGCTTCACAGCGCCCTGGCACGCGAGGCAAAGAATCTGCATTCGCCGATCCCCGCTTCTGAGGAAACATTACGGGCTGGGCTGAAAATTTATCGCGCGAATTGCGCTGGCTGCCACGGCGATTTCGGTCAGCCGAGCAAGTGGGGCGCGAACGGGTTTTATCCGCGAGTGCCGCAGTTTGCGCAGTCGCCTTCGGAGCTGCGAGCGGAGGAGATGTTTCTGATCGTGCGAGATGGTGTTCGCTACTCTGGCATGGGTGCGTGGAAAGACCTGATGTCGGAGGAAAGCACATGGAAAGTGGTGTTATTCCTCAGCAATCTGAAGTCGTTACCGCAAGCTGTGCGGGCGGAATGGGAGGCTGAGCGGTAGGAAAGCGAGAGGCTAGAGGTCAGAAATGAGGTTTTGTTCAGCGTAGACGATTAGTTACTCGCTTTGCCGTAATTGAATGTGGTGACGCATCCGCCATCGACTGTCACGACGGAGCCGGTCACGAAAGAAGCGGCGTCGGAGCAAAGAAAGAGGGTGACACTGGCGACTTCGGCGGGTTGGCCCTGGCGGCCGAGTGGTTGGAGTTTCGCGGCTTTCTCGCGACGGGCGATGGCGGCGGCGAGTTCCCCTTTACTCAAAGTAGCGCGACGCCCGCGCAGGCCCGTATCGATGTAGCCGGGACAGATGGCGTTGACACGGATGTGATCAGGGCCGTAGTCGACGGCCAGTTGCCGGGTCAGATTAATGATTCCGCCCTTGGATGCGCAGTAGGCGGGAGCTTTGGGAGCGCCGATCAGGCCGTAGGTGGATGCGATGTTAATGATGCAGCCTCGACGGCTCCGGAGGAAATGCGGAATGACGAACTTTGTGCAGAGGAATGTGCTGCGAAGGTTAACGCTGATGATTCGATCAAACTCGCTTGCCGTGATCTCGTGAATCCGGGCAAGACGGCCGCCGATGCCGGCATTATTCACCAAAATGTCTATCGAGCCAAAATGGGCGACCGCAAAATCGACCATGTTTCTGACGTCATTCTCCTGTGAGACATCGGCTCGGATGAAAACGGCTTCGCTGCCGCGATCGGTAATTTCTTTTGCGGTGCGCTCGCCGTCTTCCTCCAGGATGTCGGAGACAACGATCTTTGCTCCAGCCTGAGCCACGGCATGGGCGATGGCACGTCCAATACCATTTCCGGCACCTGTGAGGATGGCGACTTTGCCGTCGAGGGAAAGAGCGGCAGGCATAATGCGATTAGAGCGAAGAACTGAAAAACTGAAACACTGAAAAGCTGACGGCGGTCACACGAGTCATAGGAGCGAATGCGGAATTGAGTTGGAGCGGTCGCGCGTTATCGGTTTGAAAATTGCGCGGACAAACGCGAAGTGATCCGATGGCAAATAATTTGGCGGTGCGCAGGGCGGCGGAGCTGGGAGCGCTGTTTATGATCGGCGACGGAGTGATGGGATTGATCAAGCCGCGGTGGCATTCGTTGCTTTGGCATTTCGGTCCGCAGGTGGTGAAGGCGGCGATGGAGGAATTGGTCGTGCACAAAAAGACGGCGCGGGCGTTTTATCTGGCGGAGTTGGTGGGAGGAATTGCGCTGGCGGCGATGCAAACACCGCCGGAGTTTTGAAGGAAACGAAGGGCCTGAAGAACTGGGCCTTGAGGTGTTTTCCAACTTACGGCAACGCCGGAAGCGCATGGAAATTTGGCCTCTACCCGCAAGGGGAAAGCCTTTCTCCGTTCGCGCATCGGATTTTTTGATGCTTGCTTTCTTACTTCTGACTTGAGTTACGATTGTTGAATTTTTCGGCGCGAGGGAATAGCCGACGCACGGCGCGGTGGAGATCAATCGCGTATCTGCCGAGTCACTCCGTGTGCAGAGAAGCTTCTCGCCGTGCTATCTTCGCGCCACACTCAAATTTGCAGTGAAGCCGCGCAATTTCCTGAGCGAACTCAAAAGACGCAAAGTCTATCGCGTCGCCGTGGCCTACGCGGTGGTGGGATGGATACTCATCCAGGTTGTCACGCAGGTTTTTCCATTTTTCATTCCCATCTGGGCAATTCGCCTCGCCATCGCGCTGGTCGCTCTCGGTTTCCCGGTCGCATTGATTCTCTCATGGCTGTTCGATCTCACTCCGCATGGCGTAAGCCGGACGGAAAACATTCAATCTAACGAGAACCAGCCAGAATATTCTGCGCGCGTCGATTCACCTCCCGCACTGACGAACAAAAGCGTCGCGGTCTTGCCTTTCGAAAATCTGAGCGACGATCCGGCGAACGCTTTTTTTGCCGAAGGTGTCCATGATGACATTCTGACCAGCCTGGCTCGGATCGCGGACCTGAAAGTGATCAGCCGTACCTCCGTGCAGCAATATCGAACGGGACAGCGCAACTTGCGTGAGATCGCGCAGGCTCTCGGCGTCGCGCACATTTTGCAAGGCACGGTGCGCCGGCACGCCAACCGGGTGCGCGTGAACGCGCAATTAATCAATGCGCAAAGTGACAGTCACGTGTGGGGCGATTCGTTCGATCGCGAATTGACCGATCTTTTCGCCATTCAAAGCGAGCTGGCGGAGCGGATCAGCACGGCGCTGCGCGCAAATCTTTCCCCGCAGGAAAAAGCAAACCTGCAAATCCGGCCGACGCGCGACCTGCTTGCTTACGAATTGTATTTGCGCGCGCGCAACCATTTCCACTGGAGCGGTATCGGGGATGCGCAGGAGAGCGGTGAGCGCGCCCTGCCCTTGCTCGAGGAAGCGGTGGCGAGAGATCCCCAATTCGCCCTCGCCCATTCTTTGATCTCGCGAGTGCACGCCGAGCTTTACTGGTTCGGTTATGACAAGAGAGGATCGCGTTTGGTGCAAGCGAAAGCGGCGGCGGAAACGGCACTTCGGATTCAACCAGAACTCGGGGAGGGCCATCTCGCTCTGGCCTTCTACTACTATTATTCGAGTCGCGATTACAAAAGCGCCCGCGCGGAGCTAGTGGCGGCACAGCACGCGGCCCCGAACGATTCGGAGGTCGTCGGCGCGATGGGTATCGTCAATCGTCGCGACGCCCGCTGGGATGAAGCAATCGCGAATGTGCAACGTGCGCGCGAGCTGGATCCCCGAAACATGTCGACCATTTGGAACGCGCTCGAGACTTACGTCTTCGTCGGCTCCTATGAAGAAGCGGAGCAGAGCATGGCCGACGGTCTGCGGGTGTCGCCGAATGCGCATTTCATCGCGCTGGCTCGAGCCGGTCTCGCCCTGCGGCGGGAGGGCGACGCCCAGCCGTTGCGTGATCGATTGCGCAATCTTCCGTCGGATTTTGATCCCGGCGGCGCGGTGACGACGGCTGCTGTTCGCGTCGCCCTGATGCAGCATGATTTTGACGGGGCCGCCCACGCTCTGGCACGGACGCAGCGCGATTGGCTCAACGACACGGGCTTGAGCGGGATGGCCGGCGCGCTCGACGGCTACATCATACCGCGCTCGTGGTTCGCGGGTTTGATCGCACGGCGACGTGGCGAAGAAAGCGAAGCGAAACGTTCGTTTGAACTGGCGCATGAGGCTGTCCGGAGTGTGCTGGATGAATGCCCGGACGACCCCAAGGCGCTGGCCATGCTTGGTTTGATCTCCGCCGCGCTCGGTCGAAAAGAGGAAGCGATCCGACAGGGCGAACGCGCGGCCGAGCTTTTGCCCGCGGCACGTGATTCGCTCGACGGTCCACTCATCGCGACGAACCTCGCCGCCATTTACGTTGCGGCTGGCGAACACGAGCGCGCCATTGCGCAGCTGAGGCAATTAGCAGGCAAGCCGGCCGGCCCGACGCGCGGTCTTCTCCGCGCCGAACCGGAGTGGGAACCAGTGCGAGAGAAAGCAGGTTTTTCCGATTTGGGCTAGAAGCGGTTTTCGAAAGTCGATTTAGCGCTGTAGCGGCGGTCTATGACCGCCGAAGGCGTGACCTGCAATCCACATTTTCGGCGGTCGCAGACCGCTGCTACAGGACCTTTGCAACTGCTGCCAGGAGGCCTCAAACTTCGCGCGTCATCGCGATTGCCCCGGTAATATCTTCCCAGCCACTTCCTCGCCAGAAATCGTGTCCGTGTGAGTTGTCGCCGGCCACGAGAATGGTGGCGCGCCTGATTCCGGCGGCGCGCAACGTATTAAAGCATTCCTCGACTAATTGCCGCGCGATGCCGCGTCCGCGGTACTCCGGCGAGACCGCGAGATGATAGATATGGCCGCGTCGACCATCATGCCCGCACAAAACTGCACCGATGACCGCTCCATTTAACTCCGCCACCCGGCTGATGCCGGGATTGCGCTGAAGGTATTCCTTGATTTCCTCCCGTGAATCGCCTTCGCAAATCTCCAAGCCTTCGGCTCCGTTCCACATCGTGAGGACCTCGTCGTAATCGTCGATGCGAAATACACGTATCGTGACGGCAGTTTTTCGCTTCATTGGTCTGCCTCTTTCCTTCCCAACTCGCTACATCACTGCGCTTTCAGGACTTCAATAAAGGCTTCCTGAGGAATGTTGACGCGGCCGATGCTTTTCATCCGCTTTTTTCCTTCTTTCTGTTTCTCCAATAGTTTGCGTTTGCGCGTAATATCGCCGCCGTAGCATTTGGCGGTTACGTTTTTGCGCATGGCCGTGACGGTCTCGCGCGCGATGATTTTGCCGCCGATGGCGGCCTGAATCGCGACCTGGTAAAGCTGGCGCGGGATGACTTCTTTTAGTTTGGCCGCGAGCTGCCGCCCGCGGCTGTCAGCGCGGTCTTTGTGGACAATAGTGGAGAAGGCATCAACTGGTTCGCCGTTAACTAACAAGTCTAATTTTACTAACCTGGCTGCGCGATAACCGGCATGCTCGTAGTCCATGGAGCCATATCCGCGCGTGACCGACTTTATCTTGTCGTTAAAGTCGACCAGGATTTCGTTCAGCGGGAGTTCGCAATGAAGCATGACGCGGCGGGCATCGAGCGTTTCGGTATGGTCCATCTGGCCGCGCTTTTCCAGGATGAGCTGGAGGATATCCCCAATGTTTTCGTTCGGGCAAAGCACGTAGGCTTTCACAATCGGCTCGCGGATTTCTTCGATAAGACTCGGGTCGGGCAAGTGTGCCGGGTTATCGATGAGAAACGTCTCGCCGCGCGTGGTCACCACTTCGTAAACAACGCTCGGGCTCGTGGCGATGATGTCCATATCGTATTCGCGTCGGAGCCGTTCCTGGATGATCTCCATGTGTAGCAGCCCGAGAAAGCCGCAGCGAAATCCAAAGCCAAGCGCTACAGAACTTTCCGGCTGATAGATGAAGGCGGCGTCGTTCAGGCGCAATTTGCCGATAGCAGTTTTGAGATGCTCGAAGTCGCCGGTGTTGATTGGGTAGATACCGCTGAAGACCATCGGATGAATTTCCTGAAATCCGGGTAAGGGCTCGCGCGCGGAGTTGCGCTGATCAGTGATGGTGTCGCCGATTTTTATGTCGGCGGTCGTTTTGATGTTGGCGATAAAGTAGCCGACGTCGCCCGCGCTCAGCCGCGGCTGCACGAACATCTTAGGAGTAAATACGCCTACTTCCTTGATCTCGTAGCGCGCGTCGTTGCTCATCAATTTGATGGCATGATCCAGCTCCATCTTTCCGGAGACGACGCGCACATAGGCGACAACGCCGCGGTAAATATCGAAGACGGAATCGAAGACGAGAGCGCGCAGCGTGTCGTCGACCGGCGGCCGCGGTGGGGGAATGCGTGCGACAATAGCTTCGAGGATTTCGTCGATGCCAATGCCCATCTTCGCGCTGGCATGAATGGCCTCCTCCGCGGGGATGGCGAGAATTTCTTCGAGTTGGCGGCCTACGGAATCGACGTCGGCATTGGGCAAATCGATCTTGTTAATCACCGGCAAGATGGTGAGACCTTGCTTATGGGCGAGGTGCACGTTGGCGACAGTCTGGGCCTCGACCCCTTGCGCGGCATCGATGATGAGAAGCGCGCCTTCGCAAGCGGCGAGTGAGCGCGAAACTTCGTAGGCGAAATCGACGTGACCAGGAGTGTCGAGCAAATTAAGACGATAGGTTTGGCCCGATTTTGCGCGGTAATTCATCGTCACTGGATGCGCTTTGATGGTGATGCCGCGCTCGCGCTCCAAGTCCATGGAATCGAGGAGCTGATCCTGTTTATCTCGCTCGTGAATGGTGCCGGTGCTCTCGAGCAATCGATCCGAAAGAGTGGTCTTGCCGTGGTCGATATGGGCGATAATGCAGAAGTTGCGCGTGTGCTCGATGGCCATGAGGCGCGGCACTATGCGGGCTCGGGATTGTGGGGTCAATCAGCGGTCATCCCAAGCTTCGCTCGGGATGACGACGCGCTCGACATGGCGGGAGGATATTTGTTAGCTTACCTGTCATGCCAAAGTTGATCATCAACGGAACGGCGCACGAATTGGTGGAGGAAGTCATCACCATCGGCCGCGCCCCTGACAGCATGATCCCGCTCGATGACGCCTCGGTTTCCAGCCGGCACGCGGAATTGCGAGCGGCGGACAAGACCTATCGGCTGCACGATCTGCGCTCGACTAACGGAACCCGGGTCAATGGCAACGCCGCGAGCGAGATTATGTTACGGCATGGCGACCATATTCGTTTCGGCGGAGTGAAGGCGCGCTTTGAAGGGGATGTGGCGATGAGCACAACGCAGCCCCTGCCGGTGGCGGAAAAGGCCGAGGCGCGGGCGGCGGAAACAAGCGCGCGGCCGGCGGATTTTGCGAACGCGTCCCCATTCCGCGCGCGCAGCAAAGAGCGCGACCCGGGGCGCAAGGTGCTTTTTATTGCGATGGCAATCGCGTTGCTGGCGCTGTTGGCCGGGCTGGCGGCCGTAATGACGATGCGCGCACCGACACCGTGAGTTGCTATTGGCATTGAGCTCGTCAGGGCAACCGCAGCGGTCGTCCTGACTAAACGCGCAATCCTCGCGGCGCGAGGCCACGCGCGCGCAAGGCTCGCAAACCGGTGGATTGGCCGCGTTTGGCGAAGCGTTTCCCATTGCGATCAAGAATAAGGGGCGAATGAAAAAATTTTGGCGGCGCCAGCCCCAGCGCGTTGTAAAGCAACAGCTGTCGAAATGTCGAGAGGAGTAAATCTTCGCCTCGCACCACTTCGGTGATTCGCATGGCGGCGTCATCGACGACGACGGCAAGTTGATAGGCGGGAATATCATCGCGTTGCCAGACGATGAAGTCGCCGAAGTCGTGTCCGGCGATGGCAGTCTGTAGTCCGAGTCGCTCATCGACGTAGGATAGTTCCTCGCCATCCGGAACCTGGAAACGCCAGTGGGCGGTCATGTCCGCCGAAGGCAACCGGCTGGAAGCCTGCGCTTTCGATCGCGACGAGGCATGCAATCGACATGTTCCCGGGTAAATTGGCTCATCCTGTTCGTCGTGGGGCGCGGAGGCGGCGCTTAACACATCTTTGCGCGAACAAATGCATGGATAGATGAAGCCGCCGGTGCGCAATTTTTCTAATGCAGCCAAATATCGAGAGCGACGCTCGCTCTGGACATAGGGTGCGAATGAGCCGCCGACGTCCGGTCCTTCGTCCCATGTGATGTCAAACCATCGCAAGTCTTCCATGGCAGCGACTGTGAATTCTGGCCGGCAACGCGTACGATCTAGGTTCTCGATTCGCAGGATGAGCTGGCCGCCGAACGCGCGCGCTCGCTCCTGCGCACGCCAGAAAGTCATGGCATGACCGAGGTGCAAGTAGCGCGTTGGCGATGGAGCGATGCGGCCCCGATACTCAATTTCAGATTTCAGATTGTAGATTTCAGATTTATTTTGGCCGCCCGCGATCCTGCCTGGCAATCTGCAATCTGAAATCGTCGATCTGAAATGCAAAAGCGCCTTCTTCTTTTCGACATCGACGGCACCCTCGTGAATACGGGCGGCGCCGGCGTGGTCTCGCTGCGCAAAATGGTGCAGCGGCATTTCGGTGCCGACGATGATTTGGGCGACCTCGAGATCGCCGGAAAAACCGACGGCGCGATCATTCGCGATATTTTGCGCAAATATGATACTCCGGCGAACGACGAGAACGTGGCGACTCTGGCGAAGATTTACATCGATGGTTTGATGGACGAGCTGCCGCGTTCTCGCGGTCGCATCCTGCCGGGAATCGCGGAGCTGCTTCGTCGCTTGCAACCGCATGAGGACATCGTGCTGGCACTTCTCACCGGTAACCTCAGACGCGGCGCGCAATTGAAACTCGAACACTACCATCTCTGGCATTTCTTCGAGTTCGGCGCCTTCGCCGATGATCATCACGACCGCAATGAGCTCGGCGCTTTTGCTCATCGGCGTGCGCGCGAAAAACACGGCCACGATTTTGATGCAGCCAGCATCGATGTGATTGGTGACACCGGACACGATGTCGCCTGCGGCAAAGCCTTCGGCGCGCGCACGGTCGCGGTTGCCACCGGCGGCTGGTCGCGCGAGCGGCTGCAAAATTGCGCGCCTGATTTTTTGTTCGACGACTTTGCCGATGTCGAGGGCGTGATTGCCAAGCTCGGCTGGTAAGCGGTTGACGATTCGGCAGTGGACGAGCAGAATACGCCGAGAATTTATGGCCGCCGAATCCAACGTTATCCCACTCGAAGGCGAGATCGATCTGCATGTTTCGCCGCGCATCTCAGTGACGCTGAACGCAGCGTTGAAAGAGCAGCCGCGCAATCTTGTCGTCGACCTGGCCAAAGTGAGCTACATCGACAGCTCAGGGCTGGCCGTGCTCATCGAAGCGATGCAGAACGTGGAAAAATACGGGGGCAAATTCGCCCTCGCCGGTTTGCAGGAAAATGTGAAACCGATTTTCGAAATTGCGCGGCTTGATCAGGTGTTCCGCATTTTTCCAGACGTCGCTTCGGCATTAAATCCCACCTGACGGGATGGGAGTCGCCCGTATACTCTAACGAGTCTAAGGCGCAGCGGTCTTGTTTGAGCCCAGCATTAGATCGAGCATTTGGGCGACGTTGCGGGAGATGTCGAACTGCGTGGCGCGTTCGAGTAACGCCGGCCGTGCCTGCTGACGACGCGCGCGATCACTCCAGGATTGCAGCGCGTGCGCCAGCGCCGCGATGTCGTCAGGCTGCTCCACGATCGTGCCGTGGACTTCTGCTTCGATGATCTCGCTGCAGCCATTCGCGCGCGTGGTGATGACGGGCAATCCTGCGGCCATGGCTTCGAGCGATGCGTTTGAGAATGGGTCGTAGAGTGTCGGCAGAATGAAAATGTCAGCGGCAGCGAGAGGCAGACGCATGTCGTCCATTTCACCGAGGAAACGCACGGTCCGTGAGCGGTAGCGACCCTCCCTCCCTCGGCCCGCCACCAACAAGCCCGTGCCCGCTTTCTCGGCTGCGGCGATGGCGAAACGGAGACCTTTGCGGGCCCAGCCCGACCCGGCGAAGAGCACGGCGATTTCTCCCGCCGCCAGTCCAAGCTGGGTGCGGGCGCCATCGCGTTTCAAAGGCGCGGGACCGAAATCGGAGATGCGGACGCCATTGCGGACAATATCGATGGTGTCGGCCACGCGGTGGTAATACCGCACAATTTCATCACGTACCATTTTGGAATTAGCGATAACGCGTCGCGCGCCGCCTTCACCGAGCAGAACCTTTTCCAACTGCAAAATTTCGTTGTCTTTGCCTTGAAAACGGCGCGCAAGTTTTTGCAGCGCCGCATCGAAGTGTGCACGCCGTTCCAGCCAGCTGCGATGAACGCCGTCGCCCGCGCGGAAGAAATCGCAGCGCCAGATTCGTTCCAGGCTGACGAGCACATCACAATGTTTCGCAGGATTCGCGCGCTCAAGTGCGTCCGCGAACGCGATCGGCCCATTTCCACCCAGGCGCATGATGCGGCCCCACGACCATTCCTCCTTGGGCCAATCCTCGGTGGTGAAAAGAGTGGCCTCGTGGCCGGCCGCGGCCAGACCCTGCGCCAGCCGCCGCAGATACGCTTCAGCTCCGCCGCTGCGGGAGAAACCGCGACGAACGAAGCCGATGTTCAATTTTTCTTGCCGCATCCCGCTCTTTACTTGCACGCCGGCGGCACAATACTTGTTCGCATGCCGGGCGAAACTCTCAAGGCCCCCACCGCTCAGCGCCGTCGCGTCACGGGCCGGCTGCCGAAGAGTCTGCTCTATTCCATTTTTGCCCGCATCGGCGGCTACGGGCTTGATACGGACGCGTTCGAAACATTGCGCGCCTCCCATCGTGGCGGTTTTCTCGGGCGAGCGATCGCGTACGATAATCGGCAGGACGAAATTCCGGCGGGCAAGATTCACTCCCTGCGTTGGCATCCGGTGCGACTGCTCTCGTCGCTCGATCGGCCTTATTACTACGGCGCAAAGAAGAAATATCTCGACTGGGTGGCGTCGCGTCAGCTCGCCACCGGCCGTTACGACATGGTGCATAGCTGGTCGGGGGACTGCCTGGAGACCTTGCGCGTGGCGCGACGCAAACGGATTCCTTCCGTTGTCGAAATTCCCACCTGGCATCGCGATTTCGCCGATCGCATCGCCCCGCGATTCGAACCGTTGCGGGCGAATAATCGTTCCCGCATTCGGCGCTGGAAAAACGAGCTGGTGCTTCAGCCCGAGCGCGCCATCGCCGAATACGATCTGGCGACGTTGCTTCTCGTGCTTTCGGAGCGAGCGGCGGACACATTTCGCGCCCGCGGCGTTGCCGAGGAAAAGCTTTTTTACCTGCCACGCGGTGTCGACGTCGAGCGCTTCAAGCCCGGCACGCGGCCCCCGGTATTTCGTGCAATTTTTTCCGGCGCATTAATCGAGCGCAAAGGCGTTCAGCATCTTCTGGAAGCGTGGCATCGTTTGAACTTGAAGGATGCGGAACTGTGGCTTCTGGGCGCCGTGCACGAGGAAGTGAAACCGTATCTGAAGAAATTCTGGCGCGATAATATTCGCCAGATTGGCTTTGCCCGCGCCGTGGAGAAATATCTTGGCCAATCCACCATTCACGTTTTCCCATCGCAACTGGAAGGCAGCGCCAAGGTCACCTATGAAGCGGCGGCCTGCGGCTTGCCTCAAGTGGTCACGCGGGAGGCAGGCGACGTGGTTCGTGATGGAGTCGACGGCATCATTGTTGCCCCCGGCGACGTCGATGGAATCGCCGCCGCCATCGAACATCTTTATCGCCATCCTGAGATCGTGTCGAAGATGGGCGTCTCTGCGCGCAAGCGCGTGGTGGAAAATTTTACCTGGGACCATTTCCGCAAACGGTTGCTCGGCGCCTACGAGCAGGCGATGACGATGAGGTGAAGCGTGGGAGCACGCCACGTGTCAACCCAACTGAAGCGTAAGGTCGGGCCCGTTGTCATCCCGAGCGTAGCGCAGCGAAGTCGAGTGATCCCTAGCTTTCTGTGCAAAGACGAATGATTAGAGATGTCTCGGCTTCGCTCGACATAACGGGTCGGCGGGCTTGAAAATCCTTTTCGTTCAACTGCGCCGGCTGGGCGATTTGATTTTGACGACGCCCGCGATTGCGACAGTGCGCGATCGCTTTCCGCGGGCGCATCTTGCGCTGGCGGTCGGGCAAGAATGCCAGCCATTGTTGCCGGCCATTACTGGTATTAACGAAACGATTGTGCTGAGGCGCGGCCTGCGCGATCTCGCCGCGTCCCGCAAAGTGCGCAACGGCGCTTTCGATTGCGTGATTGATTTCACGCGCAACGATCGCTCGGCCTGGCTGACATTCGTGAGCGGCGCGCGGCGGCGGATTGTCTCCGATCGATTGAAGCGCAAGTCGAAAGTTCGAGCGCGGTTCTATAACGAGTTCGTCCCTTGCGCGATGAGGGACATGCACACGGTCGATTACAACCTCGCGCTGCTTCAGCCGCTCGAAGTTTCGGGAGTGACAACCGAGCTGCAGTTGTCGCTTCCTTCCTCCGCCCGCCAAAGTGCGGCCGCCCTCATCGACAACCAAATTGGCGACAACCCGTTCGGCATCTTTCATCCGGGCTCAGCGCGCACGGAGAAATTTTGGGAGCCAGGACGCTGGGCCGAAGTGATCCGGTTTGCGCGAACAGAATTGGGCCTCCAGCCCGTTCTTTCCGGCGGGAACAGCGCGACGGAGCGAGCGCACATTGCGGAAGTCCGCGAGCGCCTGACTGTGCCTGTGATGGACCTTGCCGGAGAACTCGATTTACTCACGCTAACGGCACTGATCGCGCGGGCGCGTCTGCTTGTCACGGTTGACTCCGCACCGATGCATCTCGCCAGCGCGATGAAAATACCGCAAGTGATTTTATTCGGTCCCACGAATCCATTTCACTGGCGACCACGGGCGAGTCCCGCCGCCATTCTCTTGGGTCGATCGCGAGAACCGCTCCGCCATTTCCACCCGCGCGAGCCGAAACTCCCGATGAACCTGATCTCGACGGAAGCCGTCATCGATGCTATGCGTTCCCAGCACACGGCGCCCGCGGCGTCAGCCGTATGAGCAAGGAAAAAGCCGGCAAGAAAAAGAATCTCTCGTTGGGCCAAACCATTAAGCAGGGGTGGGATCCGTACCGCCGGCTTTATGGCTACGTCCGCCCGTACAAGTGGCGCTTCATTCTCGGTCTCATCCTCGGGTTCGCCTTCGGCGTCATCAATTCATTTTTCCCCATCATCATCGCCAAGGTCACCAGCTTCATCTTCAACGGCGCCGCTCCCAATCCCAATGCGCTCATGCACGAAGCGAGGCTGCTAAATAGCGGCCCCAAGATCAATTCCATCCTCACTGTTTGTCTCGCCATTCCCGTTGTCATGATGGCGCGCAGCCTTTGTTCCTACGGCAACGCTTATCTCATGAACTGGGTGAGCAATAAAGTGGTGACCGATATTCGCGTCGCGCTTTTCCAAAAAATCGTGGACCACTCGATGGATTTCTTCAACAAGATGCGCTCTGGCATTCTCATGTCGCGCATCACGAACGACACCCGCGGAATGCAGGCGGCATTGACTACGGTCAGCAGCGATTTATTCAAGCAGCCCATCGGAATAATCGGCGGCGTCATCGTCCTGCTTTATATGGATTGGCGCTTTACGCTCGTCACCCTTGTGCTTTTCCCGGCCTGCCTCATTCCCATGCGTAATTTCGGACGACGCGCGCGCAAGGCGGTGAGCGGCGAGTTCGAGGACATGGGGCAAATGGTAGTGACAATGCAGGAAACCTTCGCCGGCATTCGCGTGATCAAATCGTTCACGCGTGAGGAGCATCAGGAGAAAACATTCCGTCGCAGCAATCAGCTTCAATTCCGCAATGCCATGCGCATCATCAAATCCACGGAAGCGACGGGACCGTTGGTGGAGACGGTTGCCGCTCTCGGTGTCGGGTTGGCGCTCGCGTACGTTTATTTTACCAACGTCAGCGCGGGCCGTTTCTTCGGCCTCATCTCAGGAATTTTCCTGCTCTACGATCCGATCAAAAGCCTGAGCAAGCTGCATATCATCATGCAGAAATCGATTCAGGCCACGCGCGGTGTTTTCGGCATTCTCGATTCGGAGTCCACCGTGCAGGACGCACCCGGCGCCATCGTCCTAACGAAATCTCTCGGGCAGATCGTCTTCGAGGGGGTCACTTTCCGCTACGCCAACACCGCGCGTGACGCGCTCAAGGATTTGAGCCTTCGCATCGAGCCGGGGAAAAGTTACGCCCTCGTCGGCGCCAGTGGCGCGGGCAAAAGCACGATTCTCTCACTCATCCTACGGCTCTACGATCCCACCTCTGGCGCGATCCGGCTGGATGGTCATGATTTACGCAAACTCACCCAGCGCTCATTGCGCGAACAGCTCGGCCTCGTCACGCAGGATACCTACCTCTTTCACGACACCGTTTATAACAACATCCTCTTCGGCCGGCTCGATGCGAAACGCGAAGAGGTCTATGCCGCTGCGCAGATGGCTTACGCACACGATTTCATCATGGCCCAGGCAAACGGCTACGATACCGTCGTCGGCGATAAAGGCATGTTAATCTCAGGCGGGCAGCAGCAACGCCTCGCCATTGCCCGCGCCGTTTTAAAGAACGCGCCAATTTTATTGCTTGATGAGGCGACTTCCGCGCTCGATTCCGAATCGGAGAAGCAAATCCAGCTCGCGCTGCAAACGCTGGCGGCGGGCAAAACCGTTGTCGCGATCGCGCATCGGCTTTCCACCATTCTCTCCTCGGACCAAATCGTGGTCATGGATCACGGCCGCGTCAAAGAGGTCGGGACCCATGACGAATTGTTGGCGAAAAGCGGCTACTACCGGCGGCTTTATGATTTGCAATTCAACCGGGGAGAGGAACATAAGGATCCCGAGCCGGAAGAATTATTCGAGGTGGTGGGTTAAGCCGAGGGACGCAGCTCCATCTCGTCGCTGATTTTGGCGATAAGGTTTGGGGCGAAAGGAGGCACGTCGCCCAGCGCATCACGGAATCGAAGTCTGCCCGTCGTTTGGCGTGCGTCGCATCATCCAACACCGGTTCCATCGCGCTCGGCGGCGGCGCTGGCAATTCGACCCACGAACGGCACCCGCCGAACCTCTTCTCATCCGCCAAAATCCACGCGCTTTGCAATCGGAATACCCGCACGAACGCGAGGTTCAAGCCTTCATCTTTATAACCGAATCGCTCCTGCACGACTTCCGGAGACAACACGTGTAACGGTGCCAGCGCTCGCGCCATTTCGAGTGAAACGATTCGCGCCGTCTTCTCTACGACAGCGTAGAGCGAAACTACAATCTCATCGATTTTCGTTGGAAGAGCCATCGGAACACCACGCACTTTCCCGAGCTGCTCGTGAAAAAATGTCGGAAACAAAAAGAACTCGCGGTGGCGAAACGAAAATCCGTCGCGTCCTTCCGCGATTCCGCCTTTGCGCAAAATCAGCGACTGCTCACCCCGCCCAAGCGCGTCGCAAACCAGAGACCATTCCTTGAAACCGATGCTTTCCATTTTACGCCCCGCAAACTAGCGTCCGCACCATGGCGTTCAACGTCGACCTCCACACGCACACCTTTTTCTCGGGCGACGGTGTATCCAGTCCGGAGGAATCGATCGCGAGTGCGCGCGCCAAAGGTCTGCACGGCATCGCCATTACCGATCACAACACTTGCGACGCGATCGCCTACGCCCTGGAGAAAGGGCTGATGCGGGCCGATGGATTGCCGGTTGATGATTTTCTCATTCTGCCCGGCGTCGAAGTCACCACCGACGAAGGCCATCTTCTCTGTATCGGCACGACCCTGCCCGAGCCGGAGCGATTGAAGGGCCGGCCTGCCCACGAAGTTTGCGAGCTCATTCACGAGCATGGCGGACTGGCCATTCCTCCTCATCCTTATGATTTGTTTCGCGCCGGCATCCGCTTCAGCACGCTCGAGACACTTCCTATCGATGCCATCGAAGTCTTCAATGCCGCCACCACTTTGCACCGTTACAACCGCTACGCCTTCAAATACGCCCAGGTGCGCGGCCTGCCCATGACCGCGGCGAGCGACGCGCACCATGCTGCCGCTATCGGGACGGCCTACACCATTGTGAATTGTGAAGAGCTTTCCGTTGAAGCGCTCCTCGCTCAAATCGTGAAAGGCAACGAGCTTAACCAGAAATATCTCACTCCTCGTGAGAGCATGCTCAAGACGTGGAATAACTGGATGCGGCTACGACGCAAAAAGCTTCCCGACATCAAACGCCGGAATGGGGAGTAGAGCGAAAAACGTCCGTGCTTCTATGACGCCAATAGCCTTTCGAGTTCAGCGGGCTCGGTAACCGGCGCCTGACAAGTGAAGTCCTGGCAAATATAAGCGGCTGGTATTCCATCCACCGCTGTCATCGCCCGAAGGGCGGCGTTGCCTTTGCCGAAGAATGCGGCGGCTTCATCGCCGTCTAGCGAGATCACAACCGCGCGTGGCAGAAAACGACCTCGGATTTCCCTGAGGAGGGCTTGCGTGCGTTGGTCGTCTCTCTTACCCGCGATCACGATCTGAGTCGCCCCGCCGTCCAGGAAATCGTGCGCCACCAGCATTTGCGGCATGGCGCTTGGAAAATGCGACAGTTGCGCGCTGAATGCCGCGATCGTTTTTCGCGCGCGCGTCTCGAGATCGGCCTCGTTCAACAAAGCGGCCAGCCGCGACAGATTTTGCGCCGCCACCGAACTGGCCGCCGGCTCCGCGCTGTCGTTGTCATCTTTCAACCGCAATAGCACGCTCGCGTCTTCTCCCGTGCCGCTGAAGTAGCCACCCTGGTCGCCGTCGTAGAAAAAGGCATCTAAAGAGTGCTGAAGATCGAGTGCGAACTTGAGCCATCGAATCTCGAATGACGCTTCATACAAATCGAGCAGACCGGCAATGACGCAGGCATAATCATCAGCGAAACCATCGCCGCCTTTTCCGTTACGGAAATTTCTCGAAACCGTTTTTCGCTTCGCGTCGAATAATTCCGCATGGATGAACTCGGCCGCGGCTTCGGCCGCTTGCAGATAATCTGCGTCCTCCAGAATCTGCGCGGCGCGAGCGAAGGCAGAGATCATCGACCCATTCCAGGCCGCGATGATCTTATCGTCCAGATGCGGTCGCGGCCTCTCCGAGCGAATCGCGAATAATTTCTTCCGCGCATTCTTCAACCGCGCACTGATCTCCTCACTTTTGCCAAACCGCCCCGCCGTTTCTTCGATGGAATGCCGCTGAATGAGAATGTTCCTGCCGGTGAACTGCCCATGAGGATCGGTGCCGGCGGGCGCATTTCCGTTTTCCTCGACGCCAAAGTGAAAACAAAAGAGCTCGGCATCATCCCCAAGAGCGTCAGCGATTTCGCTTTTCGCCCAGACGTAAAACGCGCCCTCAGCCTGCTCGGTGGATCCGTGGCCTTCGAGGCTGTCGGCGTCTTCCGCAGAATAAAACCCTCCCGCTTTTGAAGTCATGTCGCGCCGGACGTAATCGAGAATATCACGCGCGACCGCGGCGAATTGCGGGTCACGCGTAATCTGGAACGCGTCCAGATATGCATTCGCCAACTGCGCCTGATCGTAGAGCATTTTCTCAAAATGCGGCACATGCCAGGAGCCATCGACGGAGTAGCGATGAAACCCGCCGCCGAGCTGGTCGTGCATCCCGCCGGCCGCCATTTTGCGCAACGTGAGCAGCACCATCTCGAGCGCGTGCCTGCCCGCGCGATCGTTTCTCCGTCGATCGTAGAAACGGGTGAGAAAATTGAGAGCGACGGGCCGCGGAAACTTGGGAGCTCCCCCGAATCCGCCCTCTTGTGCATCGAAGGAACGCGCGAAGTACTGGCAGGCGTCGTCCATAATGCGCCGGTCCAATTCTGCATCCGCTGCTTCACTTCTCGTGCTCGATTGGCGGAGCGCGCTCACGATGCGTTCGCCCTGGGCGGCAATTTTCTCGCAATCCTGTTTCCAGGCCTCCGCGATTCGCTGCAGCACTTTCGTGAAGCCCGGCTGCCCGTATCGGTCTTCCGGCGGAAAATAAGTGCCGCCGACAAATGGCTTCAGCTCCGGTGTGAGCCAAACGCTCATGGGCCAGCCGCCGCCTCCGGTCGTCGCCTGCACGAAGGTCATGTAAACGCGATCGATGTCGGGCCGTTCTTCACGATCGAGTTTGATGTTCACAAATTCGCGGTTCATCAGCTCTGCCGTCTCGGAGTTCTCGAAGGATTCGTGCGCCATGACGTGGCACCAGTGACAGGTCGAGTAACCGATGGAGAGAAAGATCGGCTTGTTTTCCCGGCGCGCTTTGGCAAACGCTTCTTCTCCCCATTCAAACCATTCCACCGGGTTATTGGCGTGCTGGAGCAGATAGGGTGATCTCGAGCTTGCCAGGCGATTGCGAGCTTTTCGGGTCGCTCTCGCATTAGTGACGGCATTGCTCACGTGTCACCTTCTTGTCAATCCGAGCGAAGTCGAGGAATCTCTCTGGGAGTTCAGCGTTGTCATCCTGAGCGCAGCGAAGCGGAGTCGAAGAATCCCGTTGTGACACCGTTCCGTTCTGCCTCGGGATCCTCGATGACATCGTTCGGTTGTCAGGGCGGTGAGGACAACGCAAAGTGGCGCATGATTTCTCGAATTCTCTGCGCAGCGCTGTTTTTTGTCCTCAGCGGGTCGCTTCAAGCCGAAGAGATTTTCGTCTCGGCCGCGGCCAGTCTGACCGACGCGCTGAAAGAAATCGCGCCCCGCTTCGAAAAAGAAAGCGGCGTAAAAGTGGTATTGAATTTCGGTGCTTCGAGTTTGCTCGCCAAACAGATCGAAGAGGGCGCGCCGGCCGATGTTTTCATCTCGGCCGATGAAGCGCAGATGGATCGTCTGCAAAAACAGATCGCTTTGGAAACGCGACGCGATCTGCTGACCAACATCCTTGTCCTGGTGGTACGGCAGGATTCAACGTTGCGGCTGGAAAAGCTGGCCGATCTTTCGGGCAACGCCGTCACGCGCATCGCTCTTGCCGATCCGAAGTCGGTTCCGGCCGGTGTTTACGCCCGCGAAGTTTTGATGAAGGCGAAATTGTGGGATGCGATCGCGACGAAAATTGTGCCGGCGGAAAATGTGCGCGCGACGCTCGCGGTGGTGGAAGCGGGCAATGCCGACGCCGGTTTCGTTTATAAAACAGACGCCATGACTTCAACCAAGGTTCGGGTGGCGCTGGAAATACCAGCGGAATTTGCTCCGAAAATCGTTTACCCGATGGCGGTGCTTGCGAACGCGGCGAATCCCGCGCCAGCGACGAAATTTCTCGAGTTTTTGAAGACGGAACAATCGGCGCAGACCTTTCGCCGGCTTGGTTTCGGCTTGGCGCCGTGACGCTTTTGTCCGCAGCGGAGTGGCAGGTCGTCCTCTTCACGCTCGCTGCTTGCGCTTTTAGCACTGCGTTGATCTTGCCGCCCGGCCTCGCTCTGGCCTGGCTGCTGGCGCGCAAACGCTGGCGCGGCAAGACCATCATTGAAACAATCCTCACTCTGCCGCTGGTGATTCCACCAGTAGCCACGGGATTGCTATTGCTGAAATTGTTTGGCCGGCGTGGACCGATCGGCGCGTGGCTCTTTCATAACTTCCACACCGACATCGTTTTTACCTGGCGCGCGGTGGTCATCGCCGCGGCAGTCATGTCATTCCCGTTGCTGGTGCGCGCGGCACGGGTCGGCATCGAGGGCGTCGATATCCATCTCGAAGAAATTGCCCGCACGCTCGGTGCCGGGCCGCTGCGAATCTTTTTTACCGTTACTCTGCCCCTGGCGGCGCGCGCCATCAGCGCCGGCATCGTGCTTTCCTTCGCCCGTGCCATCGGCGAATTCGGCGCCACCATTTTGCTGGCGGGAAATATCCCGGGAAGAACGACGACAATTTCATTGCGCATCTACGAAGCGGTCAATCTCGGACAGGATGCGAGCGCGTATCGGCTCGTCATCGTTTGTCTCATCATCGCGTTCGCTGCCATCTGGCTGAGCGAACGATGGAGCCGGGCGGCTTCGAGTTGATCGAGGAACAAAATCGGCGATTAACGCGGCGCTTCTTGTAGCGTCAATCGCGGCGCATTCGCTGGCGTCCAAGGATTCGCCAGGAAATTTTTCTCGAGGATTTCTTCCCGCACATGCGTGAGCAGTTGACGAAAGCTAATCAGATTCAATCTGCGAAATTCATTCGGCAATCCTTCCAGGTTGCGCAACGCCAGCGCGAACAAACGCGTCGCCGGCCGCAAGCGCCGGCTGTGTTTAGCGTGATGAGGCTGCTCAAAGTTTTTCTGCAGGTGCACAAAAGCGCCTGCCGCTTGAATCAGCGCCTGAAAAAAACGGGCCGTCTCCGCGTTCTCCTCCTTCAGCCAGAGCTGCTCCAGGACATCGTGCGCTTCGTAGTAACGCCGCTCATTCCAGAGCCGAAAAAATGCGGCGTAATAATCCGCCGCTTCGGCCGACCCGCTTTCGAGCGAAGAAACGAATCCGGAAATCCGTTCGCGTTTATTCATGAAAAGTCATACTCTGGACGAAGCGAAGCAATGGGCAAAGCGACTCGAAGGTTCGAGGAATCGGCGCTTACACAGCGCCGCTGCAGCGCGAAGGCGAGATGACAGCGGGGCTGCTCGCTACTCTGCTTGCTCTGATCGCGGCGCTAATCGTCTGCTCCGCGTTGTTTTCCGGACTGGAAACGGCGCTCTTCGCTTTGCGCCCGCATCAAATCCGCCGGCTCGAATCGCATCATCCCACACTCGCTCCTTTCATCGGAGCCTTTCGCGAAAACCCGCGCCGCGTTCTCGCGCTCATTTTGCTCGGTTCGAGCTTCGTCAACGTCATCCTGGTCGTGCTCTGCCTCGCCGTTCTTTGGGAAGGCCCGCATGCTGCCCACCTCCCGCAGTGGCTCGTCGCCATTGTGATTTTCGCCCTCATCGTCCTGGTCTGCGATCTCATCCCGAAGCTCCTCGCTCTTTCCGCACCGTATCGTCTCTCGACGCTGGGCGTGTTCACCTTGCGGGCGCTCATGCCGTTTCTCGCGACGGTCGGTAGCGCGCTCGAGACGATCAGCGCCGCTTTCGTCGAGCTCTTCACCCCGCGAAATCTGCGCACGCGCTCGCATCTTTCCGATGAGGAACTGGAGACGCTCATCGAGATCGGTGCCGAAGAAGGGTCACTGCGACAGGCCGAAGGCGAAATGATCCAGGAGGTTTTCAAGCTCGGCGACAAAACCGCCAAAGATGTGCTCACTCCTCGCGTCGACACTTTTGCGCTGCCTGACGATCTCACCAATGAGGACGCCATCGCGCGCCTGAAAGCGCGCCGCCACCGGTGGGTTCCCGTTTACGCCGATTCACCCGACAACGTTCTCGGCATCATCGAAGTGAAATCCTTTCTGCTGCATCCCGATGAGCATTACACCGAAACGCTGCGGCCACCGTCGTTCGTTTCCGAAACGATGCGCGCTCTCGATTTACTGCGCAGTTTCCTCACCCATCAGCAGGGAATGGCCATCGTGGTGGACGAGTTCGGCGGCACCGAAGGAATCGTCACGCTCTCCGATATTATCGAGGACATCATTAGCGACGCCGCCCCGCTCGGTGACGCCGATCTCTACATCGAACCGCTCGGTGACGGCCGTTATTTAGTTAACGGAAAAGCGCGCCTCGACGATCTGAGCGAGCGACTCGGCTTTGAAATCCAGGCGGACGGCATCGATACCATCGGCGGTTACGTTTTTAATCAACTCGGTTATCTCCCCGCGCCAGGCGCCGAGGTGGAAACGCCGCGCCTCAAGATCACGGTCCGGCGCGTGGCGCGCCGGCGAATCGAAGAGCTATTGCTGGAGAAGGCCGCCTGCGTCGCCTGCGCGGAAGGCAACGGGGAAGTCGCGTTGTGATCTGGGTACTCGTCATTGGTTGCTGGCTGGTTTCATTTCTGTTCGCTGGAATTGAAGGTGGCCTGCTTGCTTTCGATCCCGTCCGTCTGCGCACCCGCGCTAAGAATGGCGATGCTGCCGCGCTCCGCCTAAAGAAGTTGCTGCGCAACCCCGAACGCCTGCTCATCACTGTGCTGCTGGCGACGAACGCGGCCGACATAGTTGCGCTGCTAATTCTGACAAACCGGTTGGTGGAGGCGTGGGGCGGCCTCGGCTATGCGATCGCCATTATCATCGCTCTGCCGATCTATCTCTTTGTTCTGGGCGTGCTGCCGAAATCGCTCTTTCGCCGTTTTCCGCTTCGCGCCGTGGCGCGCTTTTCGCGACTACTCGAGTTCGCCACGAAGATTGTCGGGCCGGTATTTGGCATGGGCGAATGGATCGCGCGCCGACTCGTTCTCCGCGGCAAGAGCGCGCCTCGGCTTTTCGCCGCGCGCGAAGAGCTGAAACAGATCACCGTGCAAAGCGAACGCGGCGGCGCCCTCAGTTCGGCTGAGCGCGCCATCATCCACAGTGTCGTTGATTTCACATCGGTGAAGGTGCGCGACGTCATGGTGCCGCTGGCAAAGACGGTATCCGTGCAACCGGGCGACACGGCTGAAAAGATTCTACGCCTGAGCGAGCAAGCGGGAATCGATCGCTTCCCCGTGCTCGAAAAATCGCAACCCATTGGTCTTGTTAACGCCTTTGACATTCTTGTGGACACTTCCGCGCCCAACGGTCTGCGCGAGTATATGCGTCGTATCATCATGACGTCGGAAAACGAATCGGCCTACCGCGTCGTTCGGCGACTGCGCGCCGCGCGCATTGGCCTCGCGGCCGTGATCGACCATCGCAACAAGTTTACCGGCATCGTCGCGCTCGAGGATCTCGTGCGCCAGCTTGTCGCGAGAAGACCGGCGACGTAGCTCCGCGCCTGGCTCGGATGATCGGCATTTCACGCCTTTGGTTACCGATTTGAAAAACGCCATCATCGAGTAGCTTTCGCGCCAATGTTTCAGTCCCGGGCCGTTAAACACAGCCATCTTCTTCTGCGGCATGCCGAAAAGATCCGGCGCTATCGGTGCGATGTCATGGGCGAGGGCGCATTGGCTGATCTTGACCGGCACATCGCGGAGTTGGGCGCGGCTACCAACGCGCGGGACCAGCGCGCCATGCGCGAAAAATCGGACCAGCTCGAAACGATTATCGGCCAGCAGGCCGCGGCGCATTGGGAGGCAGGCTGGCGCGAGAACACGGAAGTCATTTTGGTCGCGATCGTCGTCGCGGTGGCGGTGCGCTCCTATTTTATTCAGCCGTTCAAGATTCCCACCGGCTCGATGCAGCCGACCTTGAACGGAATCATCGGTCATCCGCGCGCCGAAACGGCGCCCAACTTTCTGCGGCAGGTGGCGGAGTTCTTTATTCTCGGTCGCAATTACATCAACGTCGTTTCGCAACAGGACGACACCGTCGAACAAATCGAACCGCGCAAGTTCCTTTTCTTCTTCACTTGGTCGCGACTCATCTGCCAGCACCAGCAAATTTCCGTTTACTGTCCGCCCGAGACTCTGCTGAACGACTTCAAGGTCTCACCCGGCCTGAGTTACAAACGGGGCGAGGTTATTGCCCGCGGCGCCGTCGACACCGGCGATCAGGTCTTCGTCGATAAGTTTACCTACAACTTCGTCAAGCCGCACCGCGGCGACGTTTTCGTGTTTCGCACCAACCACATTTTCATGATCCCGCAGGACCCGGTCACGGGCGCGCCCTACTACATCAAACGCCTGGCTGGATTGTCTAACGACACGCTGCGGATCAGCCCGCCTTTGCTCTACGTCAACGGAGAGCCGCCGCAGCGATTCGGATTCCAGCGTGTCATGCGTGCGCAAAAACCGTATCGCGGTTATTCCGCGGGCCGGGCTTATCTGGCCAGTGCCAGCCAGACTTTTACCGTGCCCGCGCATGCCTACTTCGCCATGGGCGACAATAGCTACTTCAGCTATGACAGCCGCTACTGGGGGCCGGTGCCGGAAGAAAATCTGGTTGGGCGAGGTCTAATGGTCTACTGGCCATTCAATCGGCATTGGGGGCTGATTCGCTAACGGCGATGGAGTAATAGAGTGATGGAGTAGTGGAGTGATGGGTCTTAATACTCCGGCACTACATTACTCCATCACTCCGACCGCTTACCCTCTCCTCGGGTTAATGGTGGGCTACGCCCTGCTCATGCTGACGAATCCGGTACGGCTGGCATTACGAGATGGTTTCCGCTGTATCGTCCGCTACGAGCGCGTCTGGCTGACGTTCGCGTTAATCGGTCTCGCCTATTTGATTTTCCAATTTGTCACTTTCACACCCATTGGAAGCTTTTCTGAAATCGATCTGGCTCAGATCGCTTCGGCCTGGACCTGGCCGCGGTTGGCTGACGTCTGGAGGGAGGCACCGCTCCCGGCGGTGGAAGGCATCGCCGGTGTTTTCGATAACGCCACCACCACTTACCCGCTCGCCGTCATCGCTGCGATCTTACTCTTGCTAAACTGGCGGGGCTTAAACAGCACACTCTGGCGTTCGATGCGCAAGCTTTACGGCTGGTGGAGCATTCCTATTTACATCTTTCTTCTCGCCAGTGTGCTGGCCGCTTTGGGCAAGCCATTTTTGTATTGGAAGCTGCCGGCCTGGAACGCGGAGATTTCAACCGCACATCTCCTGAAAATTTCTGCCGCGATCGACGCTATCGCGTTCGTCTGGGAATACTTCATCGGCGTTTATATCCAAGTTTACCTTATCACTGTCTGTCTCGCGTGGATCAAAGGTTTAAGCTTCGGGGAAGGCGCGCTTTTTTCGTTCGCCATGCGGCGCTTCAGCTACGTCCTGGAATGGGCCGGAATCGTGGTGCTGGTTTCTTTCCTAGTCGTGCGGCTTCCGCTGCTGCTGGCTTATTTCATCAATGTCCCCAACGTGCTCGACTACCTGCCGCTGCAGCGGCTTGTCATGAGTATTTTTATCGTGCTGTTTTGTTCGGTGCAGATTTCCCTGGTGCTGCACAATGAAAGCTTGCGCGAAGCTTTGCGCGCGCATCGGCAGTTACTCCGCCGTGATTTTCGCCGCGTCGGCTGGTTCATTCTCATCGGCGCGGTCAATTTCTTTCTCATCCTCGTCGTGGACGCTCTTGTTCGCGCCGCCATCGCCGATCGCACCCTGGCCATGATCGCCTGGCGCACGATTTTCGTCTTTGTCCGCGCGCTCGTGACGGGCTGGTTGCTGGCATCGTGGGTAGTACTTTTTCGCCAATGTGAGACCGGTCGCATCAATCAGGAAAACTGGATTCGCTATTGAACTGACATCGCTCGAAAGGCGTGACAGGTCTTACGTGAATGAATCTCGAATGTCGTTTTCAACCATATCATCCCAAGCGAAAAGAAGAGGCTCGCAAACGCTTTAGACCGGTTGTGAGACCCTCGCTTCACTCAGGATGGCAGGCGTTGAAAGTGTTTCTAAATGAAAAGGGGCAACTCCGCCGGCGCCATTACGCGAGCAAGTAAATCAAATCTCGCCCTCGCCTTTGTCGCCATGAGCGGCGAGCGGAGGCGCGACATCACCACGTTTTACGCGTTCTGCCGTCTCATCGACGACATCGCTGACGACACCCGGCGCGACGCTGAGGTGAAGCGACTCGAACTCGCGGATTGGCGACGCAGTTTGCGTGAGCCGTTCTCGGGAGAACCGAAATTGGCGCAATGCGTTCGCGAATTGATGACCAGGTATCCGATCGCGCCGGAGATGCTCGAGGAAATCATCACCGGCGTGGAAATGGATATTGACATCAAACGTTACGCCACGTTCGAGGACCTGCGCGTTTATTGCCACCGTGTCGCGAGCGCGGTCGGCTTGGTCAGCATCGAAATTTTCGGATACAAGAATGTGCGCTGCCGTGATTACGCGGTCGCGCTCGGACTCGCTTTGCAGATTACCAACATCATCCGAGATGTGGCCGTCGATCTCAATGCCGATCGCATTTATTTGCCGGCGGAAGATCTGGCGCGGTTTGATTACCGGGAAGCCGATTTGCAAAAGCGAGTTTTTGACGCTCGCTTCCAGAATTTAATGCAATTCCAATGCGTCCGGGCGGAGTCGTTTTTCGTGGAAGCGGCGCGCCTACTGCCGGGTGAGGATCGCACCGGCATGTTGCCGGCCGAGATCATGCGGTCGATTTACCACACGCTCCTGCGCCGGATGGCGCGCGACAATTTTCGCGTCTTCGACCGGCGCTACCGGTTAAGCAAGCTGGAGAAAGCCGGCTGGGTGACGGCGCACCTTCTCAAGCTTGTATGAATAACCCGCCGGAGCATCCGTCTGAGAGGCGTGTCTCGAAGAATGTTTGTAAATCACATATTGCCATGAAAAGAAATTTATTTGCGATTCTCATAGCATTCACGGTCGGTCTCTCCGGCTTCGTCTTTTCCGATTCGGCAGTCGCGCAAAGTGGCGCGCCTCCGGTCACGCCAAAAAAGATCTCGGCGGAGGAGGCGGCGAAGAAATACCCGCCGCCACAGGGGAAATCCTATCCCCCTGGCGAAATGACGAGCGCCGCTGACGGCGGAACGCCTGGTTTTATCAAAAGCCCGTACTCGAGTCGGGTTTACGATTGCCGCGAGCTCGGTCGCGGAACGCTCCTTTTGGACGAAGGCGCCAAGAAAGTTTTTGTTCGGCCTTGATCGGCAATATCGCGCATTATCCTGAAGCTTATGAACAAACGATTTTATGCGTCGCTAACATCATGTGCGCTCTTCGCCATGATACTAAGCTCCTGCGATAGCCCCACTGGCGCCGGCGCGGGCTACGGCGCAGCCGCCGGAGCCATCATCGGCGGTGCGGCCACGGGGCGCGTGCGCGGCGCTGCGATTGGGGCCGCCGCTGGTGCAGCTACCGGGGCTCTCATCGGTCACTCTATTCAGGAAGATCGGGCACGCGCTTATGGACCGCCTCCTTCGGGCGGCTGGCCTTATGCGCGGTTCACGAATTATCCGGGAATCTTCCGCAGTCCTTACACCAGGCGAAGCTACGATCTGGGCGGCGTTCCCCCAGGGGGTTTGACCCGCGATGTGGATACCGGCCAGTTCTTCCGCCGGCCTTATCGATAGTAGGGAGTTTCGCCGGTCGCGAATTGTCGCTACACGCGGGCGCGTAGCGAATCGACGATTCGCTGAACGCGCTCGTCCATTTTCAAGAGTTCCGGCCATTGCCGGTGGTAATTTTCCCCGGGAAGTTTGCGCGTGGCATCGATGCCCATGTGCGAACCGACGTTCTGCTCGCTTGGCGCGTGATCGAGCGAATCGCTCGGATTACGAATAACGGTGCTGTCACGCGCCGGATCGGTATTGGCGCAAAGGCGGAAGAGCACTTCGCTGGTGTTGTGCACATCGCAGTCCTCGTCCACCACCACGATGTATTTTGAGAACATCATCTGCCCCATGCCCCAAAGCCCGTGCATTACCTTGAAGGCTTGATAGGCATACTGTTTGCGAATGCTGACAAAGACCAGATTATGGAAAACGCCCTCCGGCGGCAGCGTCATGTCCACAATCTCGGGGAAGTTCATGCGGAAGACGGGCAGAAAGATACGCACGCTCGCATCCCCGAGGTAAAAATCTTCCATTGGTGGCGGGCCGACGATCGTCGTCGGGTAAATGGCATCGCGCCGGTGGGTAATGGCGGCGAGGTGAAAGACCGGGTAATTTTCCACCGCTGTGTAAAAACCGGTGTGATCGCCGAAAGGTCCTTCCGGTCGCATTTCGCCCGGCTGCACATAGCCTTCGAGCACGAAGTCGACATCGGCCGGCACTTCCAGGTCCACCGTTTTGCATTTCACCAGCTCGACTGATTTTTTGCGCAAAAACCCGGCGAAAAGAATTTCATCGAGCCCGTCGGGCAGCGGCGCAGTCGCGGCGAAAGTGTAGGCGGGATCGCCGCCGAGCGTGACTGCCACCGGCATGCGCTCGCCGCGCTCGTAATACACTTTGCCGTGTCGTGCACCAACCTTGTGCACCTGCCAATGCATCCCCGTGGTGCGCTCGTCGTAAATCTGCATCCGATACATGCCGACGTTGCGCGCCCCGCTTTCCGGATCGCGCGTATGCACATTGGGCAGGGTGATGAAACGGCCGCCATCCTTCGGCCAGCATTTGAGAATGGGAAGAGCGCGGAGGGATATTTGAGATTCGGGGGTTTGATTTCCCTCGAAACGCTCGACCACGTCCTGGCATGGCGCGCTGTTCACCCGCTTAGGTCGCGCGTGCAGGAGGTGAATTCCCTGCCGCAGTAAACTCCAGCCTTCGCGCAGATCGGTGGGCGGTTTCGCTTTGAGGATGAGCTGAATTTCCTGAGCAAGATCAGCGACGTCGTCGATGCCAAGCGCCATCGCCACCCGCTTGGGCGACCCCATGGTGTTGATGGCGAGAGGGAACTTCGATTCGGTCCCGTCCACCATTGGCTTCTCGAACAACAGCGCTTTCCCGCCACCGCGTGATTTCATCTCGCGGTTGGCCCATTCCGCGATGACTAGATCGGTGTCGACCGCCTCCGTAATGCGCTGAAGCTCGCCGGCGCGGTCGAGGCGCCCGACGAAATCGCGAAAGGAACGAAACGCCATGGCGATCTACGTCGCGTTCCGCCTCAGAACGCGCGCCTGATTAGCGAGGGCCGACCAAAGATTGGAAGGAAGCCACGCGGCCGTTGGCGAAAGTGACCGTCCTGTAGGGATACGGAATGCTAGGCGGAATGTAGGAATAATAAAACGGGTCGTAGAATGGATCGCCGACAAAGGCAAAGGCACGCCCGTGATGGCGCGTACGAACGACTGCAACCCCGCCACCAAAGAAGCCACCGCCATACGGTCCATATCCATAGCCGGGATAACCATAGCCATAGCCACCGTATCCATACGCCGGCGCGTAGTTCACGTAAATCCAGCTTTCGGTCATTTGCCCGCGCATCTCGCCGGCTGTTTTTTGCTCAGGCGAACCCCAGGCCAGCCAGACCGCGTTCCGCGACATACCGGTGCGGATCTGTCCGCGGGCCACGAGTTGCCGATCGCCGGGCGATAGGCTGTTGAAGAGGTCGCGATGTTCCGAAATGCGCGACTCCGTCGTTGAGCAGCCGACGAAAAGCAGCGTTGCCAAGGCCGGCAATGCCATGAGGAAAAAGCGAGGTTTCACGAAGAGAAACATACGGAAGCGGAAAAAGCCAGTCAATCTCACTTCCTTGATTCAACACTCGCTCGCCCTTAACGTTGCACGCGATGCAGGACCGTTTTGGGCATTATGTTTCCTATCTGCGGGTTTCGGTAACGGACCGGTGCAATGAGCGCTGCCGTTACTGCATGCCAGACGAATTGCAGGAATGGCTCCCGCGCGCTGATGTGCTCACTTTTACCGAAATGGAGCGGCTCGTGCGAGTCGCCACGGAGATGGGCGTCGACAAAATTCGCGTCACCGGCGGGGAGCCGCTCACCCGTCCCGGCATCGTCGATTTTTTGCGCAATGTGGCGCGCGTGAGTGGGATCAAACATCTTGGTCTATCGACAAACGGCACACTCCTCTCGCGCAACAATATCGCACACGAAATCCGCGCGGCCGGCGTGACCTCGCTCAACATTTCCCTCGATACGCTCGATCGCGCGGCCTATCGCGAAATCACCGGGCGCGATTTTCTGCCGCGTGTGCTCGAGGGAATTGACGCCGCGCACCATGCTGGATTCCCGCAGATCAAACTTAACGCCGTCCTCATGCGCGGACGGAATGAAGCAGAGCTCGTGACTCTGGTCGATTTCGCCGCGCGCAAAAACGTGCTTCTCCGTTTCATTGAGCTCATGCCAGTGAGCACGGTGGAGATGCTGGACGACTCGAATTTTTTCCCCATTAACGAAGCGCGTCGCGTGCTCGAGCGCGAATTCGGCTCACTCATTCCGCAGCCGGATTTTCGCACCAACGGGCCGGCCACCTATTACCAGATTCCTGGCCGTAAACAGCGTATCGGTTTTATCGGCGCGCTGACCAACCTGCATTTCTGCGAGAGCTGCAACAAGCTGCGGTTAACGTGCGACGGTAAATTGCGGCCATGCCTGGGCAGCCATCTCGAGTTCGATATTTTAGAGCCTCTGCGGGCGGGAGCGAGCGATGAAGAGCTGCGGAAATTTTTCCTGCGCGTGGTCGAACGCAAACCAGAGCGACACGAGTTCCGCGATAACTATCAACCGCAACGGCGCATGATCGCGATCGGCGGCTGATGAGAAGCGAACTCAGCCACGTCGCCGGCGACGGTCGCGTGCGCATGGTCGACGTTTCAGCAAAGCCGCTGAGTGTTCGTGTCGCCATTGCCACCGGCGAAATTTGCTTAAAAAAAAACACGGTAGCGGCCATCTCGCGGAATGAAGTTGCCAAAGGAAACGTGCTCGCGACCGCGCAAATCGCGGGGATCCAGGCGGCAAAACGGACCGCAGAATTGATTCCGCTTTGCCATCCCTTGCCATTGAGCAACGTCGCCATCGATTTCGAGGTGTCGCCCGACGCGATCACGGGAATGTGCACGGCGCGCACGACGGCGCAGACGGGAGTGGAAATGGAAGCGCTCACTGGTGTCGCGGTAGCGTTGCTCACCATTTACGACATGTGCAAGGCGATCGATGACGAAATGAAAATTTCCGCCGTGCGATTGCTGAAGAAGACAAAGCGCGAGGCTAGAGAACTGGAGTAATGAGGAAGACGACTCGAATACTCCTGCAGCCCAATACTTCAATGCTGCAGCAGCCTAACGCGCAAATGAGCGTCGGCATTGTCACTATTTCCGATCGCGCCAGCGCCGGCCAATATCACGATTTCGGCGGACCCGCCCTGAAAGCGGCGGTGGAGAAACGTGGCTGGGATGTGTTGTGCGAAGCGGTCGTACCGGATGATTGCGCGCGAATCCAGGAAACGCTTCGCAGTTTTTCCGCGCAAGGTTGCGGGCTGATTTTGACCACAGGCGGCACGGGTATTGCCGAGCGCGATGTCACGCCGGAAGCGATCCGCGCCGTCATGCGCGTGGAGATTCCCGGCTTCGGCGAAGTGATGCGCGCCCGATCGATGGAGGTAACACCGAATGCCATTCTCTCGCGTAACCTCGGCGCGGTGGTGGATCGCTCACTGGTCATAGCGCTACCAGGCAAACCAAGCGGCGCGGTGGAATGTCTCGGTTTTATTGAGGGAGCAATTCCCCACGCCGTCGCCCTCGCGCAACGAAAACCTGCGTCTTGTTAGCTCTCCGCCGGAAGCGCGCGGAGCGATGGAGTGAGGGAGTAGTTGGACGCCGGCAGTTAAAATATCGGGTCATTTGCGAACCGGGCTGCGTGCGAGAAGTTACCAGGTGAGCTTCGCGCAGGTTCTCGATAATCTTCTGCTGAATAAGAGCGAGACGGTTCGTTCTTTCGAAGAGCTGCTCGCACCGAGCAGTAACTCCGAACTGGACACGCTGGCGGCGCGCGCGCGTTCATTAACGCGGCAATACTTTGGTCGCACCATGCGGCTCTTTGCCCCGCTCTATCTTTCGAACGAATGCATTAATAGCTGCCGTTACTGCGGATTCTCACGCGAGAATTCCATCCTCCGACTTACTCTCTCGGTTGAAGAAGTCATCAAGGAAGCGCGACATTTGGCCGGGGCTGGTTTTCGGAATTTGCTTCTCGTGGCGGGCGAGCACCCGAAGTTTGTGAGCGATGATTATCTGGCCGAATGCGTGCGCATTTTGCGCGACGATTTTTCTTCGGTCGCGATCGAGATCGCGCCAATGGAAACGGAGCAATATCAGCCGATCGTGGAGGCGGGTGCGGACGGGCTCGTTGTTTATCAGGAGACTTATAACCGTGATATTTACGCCGGGTTGCATGTAGCCGGACCCAAAAGAGATTTTGATTGGCGGCTGCGTTGCCCCGAGCGGGGCTACGAAGCGGGCTTCCGGCGGATTGGAATTGGCGCGCTTTTCGGTCTGGCGCCGTGGCGGGCGGAGGCGGTCGCGCTGGCGGCGCACGTAGAATATTTGCTGAAGCAATGCTGGAAATCCGCGCTCAATGTCAGCGTGCCGCGATTGCGCCCGGCCGCGGGAGAATTTCAACCGCAGCATCCCATGCGCGATCGCGACCTGGTGCATCTGGTTTGTGCGTTGCGCATCACATTCCCGCAAGTCGGCATTGTGCTGAGCACGCGTGAGGCGCCGGCATTGCGCGATCTGCTCGCGACAATGGGCGTGACGATGATGAGCGCGGGCAGTCACACCGAGCCGGGTGGTTATACCCATCAGGGGAGGGAGACGATGCATCGGACGGTGCGCGGTCGAATCGTTCCGCCGGACTCTCCCCTGCCAGAAACGGCGGTGGCAACGAGTCAGTTCGAAATCACGGATGGTCGCACGCCGGCGGAGATCGCTGGGGTCTTGCGCGCGCGAGGGCTTGAACCGGTCTGGAAAGACTGGGACGCGGCGCTGATGGAAAAGTGAACGTTCTGCTTAATGGCGAGCTTCACCAGCTGGCCGCGGCGCGCAATGTTTTCGAGCTTGTCTCGGAATTGCAACTCACGCCGGCGACGTTGTTGATCGAGCACAACGGCACGGCCTTGCACCGTGGTGAGTGGATGACGCGTTCGCTTTGCGATGGCGACAGAATCGAGTTGGTGCGGATTGTCGCCGGCGGCTAACTAGGCGGCGCGCACCAGCACGCGCATCCCGTCAATTTCTAAGACGATCACGGCGGTTTGGGCGCTGATGAATTCGCCGGCGGTGACAACATCGATGACGCGCTCACCGAATTTTGCTTTGCCACTCGGTCGCAACGTGGTGACGGCGGTCCCCTCCGCTCCGGCCGCGATGGGAAGGCCGGTGTCAAACTCGCGCGGCGCGCTAAAGGACGGGCCGGAGGGATTGGCGGTGAGGAGAGCAAAGCGGCGATAAAAACTGGTTCGCGGGAGAAAACGCGCGAGCAGGGAAATCACGATGACCGAAGCGATAATGGCGATGGAGAGATTTAGCATTGGCATGAGCAGCATGCTCGTCGATGGAACGACCGGCTGATCGGGATAACGGTCGACCATCGCCCAAATGAGTGATGCCAGAACAAGCGCGACGCCGATGAGACCGAAGACGATGGTGGAGTGGGCGAAAAATAGCACTTCCATCAAAACGAAGGCGATGCCGAGAGCGAACAAGACAGGCGCTTCCCATCCCGCCAGCCCCGCCAGGTAATGGCCAAGGAAAAAGAGGAGGAAACAAATTCCTGAGATTAGGCCGGGCAGAGTCGCGCCGGGAATTTTGAACTCGAGGTAGGCGCAGACAATAGCGACGAGCAGGAGAAGCGGCGCGAGTGCGGTGATCCAAAAAGCAAGCTGCTCGAATCCGCTCGCCTGCAAAATCACGCGCGGCGCGGTCAGATTCGCCTTGCGCGCAAGCTCGTCGAGCGACGGCACGATGCCATCGGCGAGCACCGGTTTGCCGTTCACCAGCTCACTTGCTTCCTGCGCGTTCAAAGTGAGAAGGGAACCTTTGGCATGCACGACGCGGTCGCCGATTTTCACTTCCTTCTCTTTGTTCATGAACGCTTCCGCGATGTCGGGAATGTGGCCGTTGCGGCTGGCCATGCTGCGCACGAGGGCGGACCAGTACGAAACGGTTTTGTCGCGTTCGGTCTCGGGAAGATCCTGCCCGGTGGAAAGCACAGGCGCGGCCGCGCCAATGGCACTGACCGGTGCCATATAAATATGCTTGGTGGCGAGCGCGATGAGCGCGCCGGCCGAACCGGCGTTGGTGTTAATGAAGGTGTAGGTTGGAATGGTGACCTGGTTAAGAGCGCTTGTAATTTCCTCAGCGGAATCGAGCCGGCCGCCATAGGTGTTCATGTCGAGAATGAGGGCGACGGCGCCGTTCCCTTCCGCCAGCTTGATGCCGCGGCGGATAAAAAAATGCAGCGACGGCGAGACTTCGCCGCGCAGCGGAATGACCACGACATCGCCTTTGTGCACGATCTCGCGCGCCTGCGCCCCAGACCCCAGGGTAAAAAGAGCCAGGGCGACGAGCGTAATTTTTCCGACGCGTTCCCTCTTCACGCGCTAAACTTGCCACGCTGCACGAATCGAACGAGCAAAAAAAGATGGCGATTCCTTCCGAAACAATCGAGCAGATCGCAAGCGCGAACGACATCGTGGAAGTGATCAACACCTATTTCCCGCTCAAGCGCGCCGGCTCCGCCTTTAAAGCACTCTGTCCATTTCATCGCGAGAAGACGCCGTCGTTCACGGTCTCGCCGCAGCGGCAGAGTTTTCATTGTTTCGGCTGCGGCGTGGGCGGCTCGGTCTTCCGCTTCGTCATGGATTACGAGCATGTCGATTTTCCGGCGGCGGCGCGGAAACTGGCCGAGCGCGCAGGCATTCGCATCGTCGAGGAACGGGCGGATGACGATCGCCAGCACGAAACGCGGCGCACGTTGTTGAAGCTGCATGCGGAGGCGGCGGAATGGTTTCATGAAAATTTGATGAAACGCGAGCTGGGCGCATCGGCGCGAGATTACTTCAAAACACGCGGAATCGGCGCGGAAGTGGCGAAGAATTGGAAGCTGGGTTATGCCCCGGACAGTTGGAATGCATTTACCGACTGGGCCAATGACGCCGGTTATTGCCGGCAGCTATTGATCGCAAGTGGCCTCGTGAAACTCCGGGATGAAGAGCGAGGAGAAGGCGAGTTCTACGATCGCTTTCGCGCGCGGCTGATGTTCCCGATCAGCAACGACGTGGGCGAGACCATCGCATTTTCCGGCCGTGTCCTGACGACGGAAGCGAGCGCGGCGAAATATATCAACTCGCCCGAAACGCCGCTCTTCCGCAAGGGCCAGGTTCTTTTCGGGTTGCACAAAACAAAACGTCCGTTAATCGAAGCAAACAGCGCGATAATTTGCGAAGGGCAGCTCGATTTGATTACACTTTTCGAAGCGGGGCTTGAAAATGTGGTGGCGCCGCAGGGCACCGCGTTCACGGAACGACAGGCGAACGTGCTCAAGCGTTTTGTCGGCGAGGTGGTGCTTTGTTTCGACGCCGATATGGCCGGGCAAAAGGCAGCCGAGCGATCGCTCGAAGCGCTGCTGCAAAACGATCTGCTCGTGCGCGTGGCAGAGATGCCGCCAGGGGAGGATCCCGATTCGCTCGTGCGGAAAAGAGGGCGGGAATACTTCGAGAATTTGATCGAATCGGCGCCGGAGTTTTTTGACTACTGGACTGAGAAGAAGGCGAGTGGGAGCAATCTGTCCTCGCTCGGCGGGAAAATGCAGGTAGCGCGCGAACTGGCGGTGACGGTGGGGCATGTACGGGAGCCGTTGATGCGGCGGGAGGTGATCAACAAGGTAGCGGCGCGCCTGGCCATTCGGGCAGGCGACTTCGAGAGGCTCGTTGGGCAACCGCGGCCAGCGACCGCGGCTATAACATGGAGTAATGGCACTCGCTTTGCTGATGGACAGGATAGGAATGCGGCCGCGCCAACCCCTGCGCCGCCGCATGATGTGGCCATGCTCTGCCTTCTTGCTTTGCGCGATAATGAAGCGCGTTCCTTTCTGTTGGAGCAGAATTGGCGAGAGATTTTGCCTGAGCTTCCCGGGGCGGAATTGCTGGCCAAAATACTGCAGGCTGACATGCGCCCTGACGAAACGGCATCGCTCAATCGCTTTCAGACCTCGCTCGCACCGGCTGAGGAAGCGCTCGTTTCCGGCTGGTTGCTGCAAAAAGTCCCGTCCGAGGCCGGCACGGTGGCTCGGGAATGGTGGACCGGATTGCGGCAAGCCAGTCTTCGCCGTGAGGTGGAGGTGGCGGAAGGCCGGTTGCGGCGGGCCAACCTGACCGCGGGCGAAATCATGCAATTGCAGAAACAAGTCCTTGACCTGCGTGGGCAACTCCACGACGTTCAGCGGTTTTCGCCAGCCCGTACCGATGCGACCTGATCTTGCGGATTTCGCACTGCAGAGCTGGTGGAGACGATGATATTTTCCTGTGAGTAAAAATCCCAACCGCAATGGGAACGCGCGAGTGCACCGCGCGGCGAACGCTCCTGTTTCTGGAACCGTTTCGACCAACGGCGCAGGAGAAAAGAAGCGGCGTGGGCGTCCGCGCAAAGTCATCTCAGCAGAAGCGGCCACTCAGAATGCCGCCGCCACTTCGCAGCGCCTGAATGGGATTGCGGCTGACGATCTGCAGGCGCGCATCCGGGAACTGACCAAGCTGGCCAAGGAGCAGGGTTACGTCACCTTCGATGATCTCAATGAAGCTTTGCCCGAAGGGGTGACTGATGCCGATGAGCTCGATTCCATTCTCGCGCAGCTGCGCCGGATGGAAATCGACGTGATCGAAGCCTCCGAAGTGGACCGTTACAAAGACGGCAAGAAAGAGAGCGAAGAGGAAGAGGAGGAGGAAAAACCGGACACGAAGTTCGACATTCTGGACGATCCGGTGCGGATGTATCTCAAACAGATGGGGCAGGTACCCTTACTGACCCGCGAACAGGAAGTGGAGATTTCGAAGCGAATCGAAGAAGCCGAAAACATGGTGCAGCAATACATCAACCGCTTCGGTTTCACCGCGCGCGCGCATCTCGAGCTGGCGCACAAATTGGCGGAAGGCCGTGAGCGATTCGACCGCGTGATTTTGGACAAGAAAATCGAGAGCCGTGAGCGCTATATGAAATTGCTGCCGCGGCTTTGCCAGAAGGTGGAAAAACTCGGGGCCGCCATCTGTCACGAATACTCGCACCTGCGCGAAGCTTCGCCGCGGACCCTTCCGGCGCGAGCGAAAACTTTTCAGCGCTCGGTCACCGCATTGCAGCGGCTTTACCCGCGTTTCTATTTCAAACAGAAGGTGACGGAGGAGTTCGTGCACCTGGCCGATTCGCATTTTGCCTCACTCATGACGTTGAAGGCGGAAGAGGCGAAGCATGGGCGCGGACGTCCGAAGCAGCCGGCGATCACATTGCAAGACCTGGAACGGGAGGCATGGCTCTCGGTCGAGGAGTATTTCGAGCAATATCACACGCTCAAAGGCTGGCTCCGAAAAGCGTTGCGAGCGAAGACAGAAATGGTGGAAGCGAATCTGCGGCTGGTCATTTCCATCGCCAAAAAATACACCAACCGCGGTCTGTCCTTTCTGGACCTGATCCAGGAAGGCAATATGGGTTTGATGAAGGCGGTGGAGAAGTTTGAGTATCGGCGCGGCTACAAATTCTCCACTTACGCCACGTGGTGGATCCGGCAGGCCATTACCCGATCGATCGCGGACCAGGCGCGCACCATTCGCATCCCGGTGCACATGATCGAGACGATCAACAAGCTCATGCGCGTGCAAAAGCAGCTCGTGCAGGAATATGGGCGGGAGCCTACGCCGGAAGAAGTGGCGGAGGAAATATTGCTGCCGGTGGACCGCGTGCGGGCGGTGTTGAAGATGGCGCAGCAGCCAATCTCTTTGCAGGCGCCGGTCGGCGAAAGTGAGGAAACGAATTTTGGCGACTTTATTGAAGACAAAGGCGCGGAAAACCCAAGCGACATGACCGCGATCGTCCTCTTGAAGGAGAAGATCAAAGATGTGCTCGAGACTTTAACAGAGCGCGAACGCCAGGTGCTGGAGCAGCGCTTTGGTTTGGTCGATGGCTACAGCCGCACGCTCGAGGAGGTGGGACGGCAGTTCCGGGTCACGCGCGAGCGCATTCGGCAGATTGAAGCGAAGGCACTGCGCAAAATGAGACATCCCACGCGCATCCGGCAACTCGAGGGGTTTCTCGACGCAGCCGAGGCATAGAGGAACTTTTGCGAAAGAGCCCGGTTTAATCTGTTGTCATGGAGCGCGAGGACGATCCGCAACTTTGGGACCTTCTCAGGCATTCGCGAGTGCCGGAAGCTTCGCCATTTTTCGCGCGCAATGTCGTGCGTGCGGTGCGGAGCGAACAGCCCAGTGGCAGCGCCGTCGCTTCCTGGTTTCAATGGCGGCGGCTCGTCCCAACTTTTTCTGTCCTGGCTGCAATCGTGATCGCGGTATTCACGTTGCATAGCCTTCGAGATGATCGCGCCGGCAGTGGACGCGCTGCCATCGCGTCGGTGGAAGTGCCCGATGCGGAGTTGGCCACGGACATTGATGTGCTCAGTGGCGATGACGATAGCGACGACGCGCCGCTATTGTAGGGTCGGTTGATTCGAGCCTGTCGTCCAGCAAAGCTTGGCCTAAAGCCAACTGGATCTTAGGAAGAGTTCGCGTCCGCGCGCAAAGACAAAGGCAGATCCTCTCGGCGGACGCCATCTCGGCGAGACGGCGTCCACCGACGGAACATGATTACCAGCAGTGACGCCGGTAGTAGATGCGCCGGCCATGCGACCAATAGTAAGGCCGGTAGCCGCCCCCGTAATAGACTGATGGGTAGTAACCTCTGTTACCATAGGGATAACAGCCGTACCCGTAAGCCGGATAGGGATTGTATCCGTATCCGATGGGAAATCCGAACCCAACATTGACAAAAACTCTGGCCTCAGACTTCGGCGCCCCCAGGGCGAGGAAACCGAGAGTGACAAGCGAGAGCAATAGTAATTTCTTCATTTTCCTTCCACCTCCTTTGTTGATTGAACCAACGACACTGCGCGAAGTTTTGCGGAAGGGAAGAATGCGAGAAATACTCGCGGATGACGGGGGGTGGGAACGAAGCGCCTTTAAGAATATTTGATTTCATTCGACCCGCTAGTGCTCGGGTGGCATTGATCCATCGAGGGAATGGCATCGGAACTGAATTTCGAGCTCGCGCATGTCCTGTTCCTGGACGTGGTGGGATATTCGCGGCTGCTGATCGATGATCAGCGTGAAGTGCTGCGCGATCTGAACACGATTGTGCGATCGACCGCGCAGTTCCGCGATGCTGAGGCCCAGCAGAAATTGATTTGTGTGCCGACCGGCGACGGAATGGTGATCGCCTTTTTCACTACGCCGGACGCGGCGGCGCGCTGTGCCATTGAGATCGCGCGTGCGTTGCGTGAACGCCCGGAGATTAAGCTGCGCATGGGGATTCACTGTGGCCCGGTCAGCGCCGTCACCGACGTGAACGGCCACACCAACATGGCCGGGGGCGGAGTTAACATGGCGCAGCGGGTGATGAATTGCGGCGACGCGGGCCACATCCTTTTGTCACAGCGGGTGGCGGAAGATTTGGCGCAGTTTCGGGAATGGCATTCCTCCGTGCACGAGCTCGGTGAGAGCGAGATCAAACACGGCACGCGCATTCGTCTCTTTAATTTTTGGAATGAAGAGATTGGCAATCGGGTAGTGCCAAAGAAACTGGAAATCGACGCGCCCGCGGAGGTTCGTTCGCGGGGAACTAACAAAAATTATTCTAGAACTGCGATCGGCCTGGCGGCAGCTTTGCTTCTTCTGGGCGCGATCTTCTGGTTCTCCCGCCATCAGCCTGCGCGAAGCACTGTCGCGAGCACTCCATCAATTCCGGAAAAGAGCATCGCCGTCCTGCCCTTCGAGAACCTGAGTGAAGAGAAGGCGAACGCCTATTTCACTAATGGCGTGCAGGATGAAATCCTCACGGACCTGGCCAAGATCGCGGACCTGAAAGTGATCAGCCGCAGCAGCGTGATGCAATATCGCACCGGCATCACACGCAACCTGCGCCAGATCGGGCAACAACTCGGGGTGGCACATCTTCTCGAAGGCAGCGTGCAGCGGGCCGAGGGAAAGGTGCGGGTCAATGCGCAGCTGATCGACGCGCGGACTGACGCGCACCTTTGGGCACAGACCTATGATCGCAATTTCTCGGATGTCTTTGCCATTCAAAGTGACATCGCCAAATCCATCGCTGAGCAGCTCCAGGCCAGGCTCGCTCCAGAAGAAGAGAAGAGGCTGGCCACCCCGCCGACGGACAACTCCGAGGCCTACCTTTTCTACCTGCAGGCGAACGAACAATTCCGCATCGCCGCTTCCAAACTTGACGTCGTGGCAGCGGATGAGCTTTACGCGCAGGCGATCGCGCTCGATCCGAAATTCGCGCTCGCCCGCGCCCGCGCCTCCATGCTCAACAGCACGATGTATCTCGTCGGACGCATGCCGGAGCGTAAAGTAAAGGCGCGCGTTCTTGCTGACGAAGCGCTACGGCTGGCGCCGAACCTCGGCGACGCTCATGTGGCTCTGGGACTCTGCTACTATCGGATTGACCGCGACTATGATGCCGCCCTCAAAGAGTTAGCCGTGGCGCGGGCAGCTTCACCGAACGACTCTGAGATACTTGATTTTTCCGGATTGATTTATCGTCGCCAGGGCCTCTGGCGGGAAGCGCTGGCGGCGTTTGCACACGCGCAAAGACTTGATCCCCGGCGAGCTCATTTTGAGGGTGTGCCGAACACCCTGCGGGCTTTGCGACAATGGACGGCCGCGGCCGATGCCTATCACCGCTCGTTAGAACTGGAGCCTGACCTGGTTGATGGCTGGGTCGGCCTCGCTTACGTCCAGTTTGCCCGCCGCGAACCACCCTCCGTCGCAAGCATGACCCTCGATCATTTGTCCGAAGTCGCCAGGAATAAGCCGGATGCTCTGGAGGCAAAATGGGATTACACCATGATGGCGCGAGATTTCGCGACCGCGGACAGGATTGCTCCAGACCCGCCGGCGAACGAATTTCCAGCCGTTGAGCCCAAGCTGTTTTTCCTCGGCTGCGCGGCTTTCGCGAGCGGGGATCGCAAAAAAGCGCAATCCCTTCTGGAGCAAACTTTGCCGCTGCACGAAGCGGGCGTGCGCGATCATCCTGAAGATCCCAGATTTCACGCTCCCCTCGCCCGTGTCTATGCTTTGCTCGGCCGAAAGGAAGAAGCGATTCGCGAAGCTCGCCGGGCGATCGAGCTTCTCCCGGAAAGCAAGGATGCCGTAGAAGGGCCTGACTACGCGACGACTCTGGCCTTCGTCTGCGCACAAACCGGCGAAGCCGACGAAGCGATCAGTTTGCTGGCACATCTGCTCACGACACCGTCAGCAGAGCGAATGACTCAGGCCCATCTGCGGCTGAGCTGGGAGTGGGATCCATTGCGCCAGGACGCGCGTTTCCAGGAAATTCTGGAAGGGCCCGAGCCGGACACTGTTTACAAGTAGCAGGCTTCGTTACTTGTCGTTAGGCGGGACGTGAGCGGAATCGAATGATCCCCAACCCGTTTCGGCTAGCGGGGATTCCTGGCTCTGTTTGGGATGAAGATGGTCGCGCGGCTCAAGCTTTGCGATAATCGGTCCGTGGCCAACGAAGGTTTTGTCCAGCAATACGCATTGCCCGCAAGCTGGGAGCGGTGGATCATCATCTTTCCCATCGCTGTCTTCGCTCTACTTGCCGTCGCGATGTCTTTCGGTGCTACGCAGGATTACGCGTTTGCGTTGGTGAAAGAGAACAAAGCCGTTGATTGGTTTACCTGGGTGTCAGCGCTGCTCGGAGGAGTGTTGGCTGTGATCGCGGCAATCCGGGCGCGTCAACATGGCAGTCAGATTTTGATCTGGCTTTTCTATTTACTCTTCGCGCTGGGGCTGATCTTTATCGCGGGCGAGGAGACATCCTGGGGCCAGGATTTTTACCACTATCGCAGCCCGGACTTCTTCGAGCGCTGGAATGAACAGGGCGACGTCACGTTGCATAATCTGAATGGCATAAACGGCAGGAACCATTTCCTGCGCCTGGCATTTGGCGCGGGCGGACTGATCGGTCTGCTTGCCTGGAAGAGCGAGCGTTTCCGCGATGTGGCGCCGCCGCGCCCGCTGCAGACTTGGTTTTGGCTGATCGCGTTGAAAAGCACGCTCGACGTTTTCGCAGTATCCCGGGCCGGCGGCTCGATGTCGGCGTACATCATCGCTGAATTGTCGGAAGTAATAGAGATGCTGGTGGCGATGGCGGGATTGCTTTACGTCTGGCTGAATGGTCGACGCCTGGAGCGTTTGTCGCCGCAAGTGCCCTAGCATACGCTGCCGTCGGCGTATTCTTGCACCTGATCTGGCCGCGGCCCGCAACCGCGACTACAATCGCCTAAGATGACTCCGTTGACCTTTCTCGTGATCGGGCTAATTGGCGGAGCTACCGCCGCCGCCGGCCTCGTCATATTGGTTCGTCCTCGTAGAAACGGCATCTCGGAGGAATTAGTGAAGCGGCTGGCGTTACTTGATCGCGCGCAGGAGCGCGCCGAACGCGTGTTGCGCGAGGAGATGTCGCTTGGGCGCGAGGAAACGGCCAACGCGGCCAAAATTCAACGCGAGGAACTCGGCAATTCGATACGCTACCTGACCGAGACAAACGAGCAGAAGCTGGAGTCAGTGCGTCACCAGCTTGCCATCGCACTCAGGGAGTTGCGCGACGACAACAGCGGGCAGCTAGAGAAGATGCGCGCCACGGTCGACGAAAAACTTCACGACACATTGGAGAAAAGGCTGGGGGAGTCATTCAAACTCGTGAGCGAACGTCTGGAACTAGTGCATCAGGGTCTGGGCGCGATGCAGCAGCTGGCGAGCGATGTCGGTGGTTTGCAGCGGGTGCTCACTAATGTGAAAACGCGGGGCGGCTGGGGTGAGGTGCAGCTCGGATCGCTCCTTGAGCAGGTGCTCACGCCCGAGCAGTTCGAGCGCAATGTGCACACGCGCGAGGAAGGCGGCGAAGCAGTGGATTTTGCCATCAGATTGCCCGGCGAAGGAAATGGCGCGTCAGTCTGGCTGCCGATCGATGCCAAGTTTCCGGTGGAAGATTATCAACGATTGATTGGCGCGCAGGAGAGCGGGGATGTGCCGGCGACGGAAAGCGCGATGAAGAATCTGGAAACGCAGTTGAAGAAATGCGCGAAAGATATTTGCGGGAAATACATTAATCCCCCGAAGACGACAGACTTCGCGCTCATGTTCCTGCCGACCGAAGGATTGTATGCGGAGGCGATTCGGCGTGTCGGATTGGTGGAGCAAGTGCAGCGCGATTGCCGGGTGGTTTTCGCCGGGCCGACGACGCTGGCCGCGTTGCTCAATAGTTTGCAAATGGGATTCCGGACGCTCGCGATTCAGAAACGTTCGAGCGAAGTTTGGAACCTGCTGGCGGCGGTGAAGACGGAGTTCGCCAAATTCGGCGACGCGCTTTCCAAGGTGAAAGACAAGCTCGATCAAGCCTCAAGCGATATGGATAGAGTGGCAGTGCGTTCGCGTGCCATCACGCGCAAGCTGCGCGACGTGGAAGAGCTGCCGAGTAATCCGCAGCCGGTGTTTCCGGAGCTAGTAGAGAGGGAAGAGGACGACGTGTCATCCTGAGCGGAGCGCAGCGAAGTCGAAGGATCCCGCGAAGTTACCTTAAAGCTTCGCTACGGGACCCTCGACTACGCTCGGGAGGAATTCCCTTGACCGGCAAACGCGATACATCTCTAGGAAAGCGGCCAAGCGAATACCAAGTATGGACTCAAGTGCAAAAGACAAACTCAAGGGTGGGTTTCAAGAGGCGAAAGGCAAAATCAAAGAAGAGGCCGGCAAAGCCACTAATAACCCCGACCTCGAATCCCGCGGAACGGGCGAAAAAATGGCGGGAAAGGCACAGAAAAAAGTAGGGGATGTTAAGAAAATTTTCGGGAAATAAGAGTCTCCTAACTCGAGAAGGCAGGTTGGCGCTGCGCACTGCGAAGGCGTCCGTGCAGCTCTCCGCTCCCTGGCAGGTCATGGTTGTCCATTCAGGAGTTGCCACGGCGGCGGCGTTCCTGTCTGCTCATTGGCCGCGGCACGTTCGGAGGTCTCGACCCGAAGCGAAAAGTACGAGTAGACATATCTATTGAGCGAGTAAGATGAGCGCGATGAAAAAATGTGGTGTCAGAGCTTTTGTTTTCTACGTCGCACTTGGCGCAGTTGCTTTCGCTCCGAGCGGATGCGAACGATCCAGCTCACCGGCAGCGCCCGCTGCGCCGGCCGTTCCCATTTCCAAGGTCACGCTGGCTAATTACGACTTGATCCGGTTGGGAATGACCAAGAGTCAGGTGGAAGCTATTCTCGGCCCGCCCACCACGGCCGAGACGAAAGACATGGTGGTATTCAAGAAGAGCACGTATCGCTACGAAGACGGGACGAAGTTCATTTTGCTTACGTTCAAGAACGACGAACTGGACAGCAAAGACGGTAACTTGGCGACCCCGCAGTGAGAGTTTCTCAGCATGGGTTCATGTGAGTGACAGCTCATTGGCAGCCTGACGAGGTTTGCTCATATTGATGGCCCCCATCTGGCCCGCTCCAGGAAACGGCTCCGGCAGTTTGACGGCGCGCGCTTCTCTCCAGCGCAGCGTGCCGCGGCCTTCAGCGCTGCGTCCTACGGGCTCTTCCGACCACCTGGCTTGTCCAGAATGCGATGCGCTTTTCCAGGCGCCAGTCCTGCATGAAGGCGAACGCATCGTGTGTCCGCGATGCGCCTCTCTGCTGTTTGGCTATCGTCGTAATTCGCTGCGGCGCGCCGTCGCCTTTGCCCTGGCATCCGCGCCGCTTTTTTTAGTGGCGAACTGTTTTCCTTTCCTCAGTTTGCGCGCTGAATTTCGCGAGAGCCAGATGTTACTTTGGCAAAGTGTGTCTGGTTTGCAGGAACAAGGTTACCCATATCTGGCCATCGCGGTGGCAATCTTCACCCTGGCCGCGCCCGCCTTCATGATCGGCGGCCTGCTCTATTTGCTTCTGCCCTTAATGGCGGAGCGGCAGTTGCCCGGAGCGATTCCACTTTGCCGCTGGGTTTATCGAGCGCGCAAATGGAACATGATCGAAGTTTATTTATTAGGAGTGCTGGTTAGCCTTCTGAAGCTGGGTAAACTGGCCACGTTGACTTTAGGCCTGTCGTTTTGGTCTTTTGTCGGATTGATCATTTGTTTGACTGCCGCGATCGCCTCCATTGATCCGCGCGAAATCTGGACGCGACTCGAGAACGCGAAAGCATGAGCGCCTTTGCGCCTGAATCTGCCGCCGCCGCTGGCCTCGCCCTATGCCACGCGTGCGGTCGAGTGGATCCGATTGCCCTCGGCCATTGTCCGCGCTGTCGCGCCCGGCTTCATTTGCGAAATCCGGAGAGCCTGCAGCGCACTCTGGCGCTGACATTCGCCGCAATGATTCTTTATTTCCCGGCAAACCTGCTGCCGATTCTGCGCGTCGAATCTTACAAGGGCACGCAGGAAAACACCATCATCGGCGGCGTCATTCAATTTTGGCAGGACCACGATTATCCCGTGGCCATCATCATCTTCACCGCCAGCATTCTGATTCCCATCGTAAAAATCATTTCCATCATCGCGCTCTGCCTCGCGGCCCGCTTCGGCTGGAGGCCGCGCGGCATGACGCGGCTTTACCGCATTACGGAATTCGTCGGACGCTGGTCGATGGTGGATGTCTTCGTGGTGGCGATCCTGGTGGCGGTGGTGCAGTTGGGTTCGACGATGTCGATCCACGCCGGAGCTGCCGCGGTCTCCTTTGCCGTGGTCGTGATCCTAACCATGCTGGCGGCGATAACCTTCGACCCGCGATTAATTTGGGACGCCGCCGCGCGCTCGCAACGCCGCGCGAAGTAAACGGACATGCTTCTATGATTCTCCCTTCAATCACTCCTCCTCAGTCGCGCGTCCCGGTCACAACGCGGTGCGAATACTGCGAATGCGTAACCGTGAGACTAACAAGATGATTGTTCAGATCTTCCGCGCGCGCCGAAGCCAGAAACGGCACAAGCAACACTGCCGCTTCCTCAGTCGTGCTCGGCTTCGACCGTATGCGAATCACGCCGCTGTGTTCACGCAGTGGCAGGATGGTCCGGTCGCCAAAGTCCCCCCTCAGATTCCTCTGCAACGTAGCGCGGCGCTCCGGCCGCGAGTTATGTGCGTCGCCGCCGCGCCATTAACCTGATGGCTGAAACTTCTTCGCCTTCTCGTCCGCCGGTCGCGCCGGTGATCAAGCCAGTGCGCCGGTTTTCGCCCGTTTGGATTGTCCCCTTCGTGGCGGCGCTACTCAGTCTCTGGCTGGTGTGGAAATACTACTCCGCGCGCGGCCCGGAAGTGACCGTTCGTTTTGAAACTGCGGAGGGCATCATTGCTGGCAAAACACCAGTGCTCTGCCGCAACGTGACCATCGGCACGGTCGACCGCGTCCGGCTGACGAAGGATTTAAAAGGCGTCATCGTCAGTTTGCAAATGACGAGCGCGGCGACCGATCTCTTGCGCAAAGACACGCAGGTTTGGGTGGTGCGTCCGCGCTTTGGCGGTGGCGGAATCTCTGGTTTGACCACCGTCGTATCGGGAAGTTACATCGAGATAGAGCCTGGCGTTTCCGAAGAGCAGCGGCGCGATTTTGTCGGCTTGGAGCAGCCGCCGGTCACTCCAAAAGGCGTGCCCGGGTTGCACATTACGCTCGTGTCGGATCAGGCCGGCGGGATCGCGCCGGGTTCCACGATTACTTACAAAGGTTTGAACGCGGGAAAAATCGAGACGCGCGTCTTTCACCCTGAGACAGGGAAGGTCGAGTTCACCGCCTTCATCAACTCTGAATTCGCCAAGCTGATGCGCGCGGACAGCAAATTCTGGAACATCAGCGGCATCGATGTGGATGTGGGCGCGAACGGCCTGCACGTGCGCACCGGCACGCTCGAGTCGCTTCTCATGAGTGGGATCACCTTCAGCGAACCGGAAAGCGAGAAGCCTTCGCAGCCGGTCGCCGATGGCACGACCTTCACCCTCTACAACAGTTTCGAAGACACGAAAAAATTCGTCATGAAAACGAGCCTGCCTTACCTGCTGCTCTTCACCGAAAGCGTGCGCGGGCTCAGTTCGGAAGCGCCGGTCGAGTTCCGCGGCATCCGCATCGGCACAGTGGAAGCAATTTCTTTTCGATATCTGCCAGACGATCCGCAGCAGAGAGTGCCCGTGCTAATTAAAATTGATCCGAGCCTGATTACCGAGTTGCCGCCGGAGAATCCCGCCGCCGCCCAGCAATTCATCGCCAGCAACGTCGAGAAAGGGCTGCGCGCTAGTTTGAAATCGGGCAGTTTGCTCACCGGCCAGCAGTTCGTGGATTTGGATATCCAAAAAAATCCCGAGCCCGCGACCGTCGTCGAGGTCGCGAACTACAAGGTCCTGCCCACAGTCCCATCCGGTGGTCTGGCGCAGTTGGAAGACAAAGCGGGCGATTTGCTGGACAAGTTGAAGGCTTTGGACCTGGAGAAAACGATAAACAATCTCTCCGAAACGCTCGCCAGCGTGAATAAGACGCTGGCTGGATATGATAAAAATTCGGCCATCTATCGCGAGTTAACAGGCACGATTCGCCAGCTCGATGAAACTTTGCGTTCGGTGCGGGATTTGATGGAACTGCTCAAGCGCAAGCCCAACGCGCTCATCTTCGGCAAACCGAAAGACACGCCAACGCCTTCCCCACCGCCGAAGCGGAGCCGCTAGTTGTTCGTCATCCCGAGCGAAAGCCGAGGGATCCCGTGGAAGTTACCGGCACGTTACGCGCCGGGATCCCTCGATCCGGCAGCTGCCGGACTCGGGATGACAAGTTAGAGCGTCTCGGCCCACTTACTCTTGTCCTTGAGTATAATCTCGCGCAGGAGACGAATGGGCGGCATGCCGTGGTCGAGAAGCTGATCGTGAAATTTCTCTAACGAAAAGTGGTCACCTTCCTGCGCTTTGTAGTCGTCGCGCAGCTTTAGTATCTGTAGCTTGCCCAGGGTGTAGTTGAGATAGCCGAAGTCGAAAGTGCCGCGCATGGCTTCGCTCCGGGCCGGTTTCTCTTCGTAATAACAATTGTCCACGAAAAACTTTGTCGCTTCATCGACCGACATTTTCTGGGTGTGCATTTTAATCGAGCAAACGAGACGGCAGAGACGCAGCAGAGATTCGGACGCCTGGGCCATGCGATACTTGGCCGCGCGTTTCTTCTCCTCATCCGTGCCGGGCGGCTTTTTCGGTCCGCCGAACCCCTGCTCCAGCATCATTTGCTCGCAGTAGTGCGCCCAACCTTCAATAAAGGCGTAGCTCCCGAAAATCTTCTCGATTTTGGTCGCGCTTGAAGAGTTCAAGTGCATGAACTGGACATAATGACCGGGGTAGGCTTCATGTACGCTCGTGATGTCGGCATCGTAGTGATTGAAGGCGGTGAGCCACTCTTCCTTCTGCTGTTCCGGCCAGGCGCTCTCGACCGGGGTGACGTAGTAGAATGCCTCGGTCGCTTTAGTCTCAAACGGCCCCGGTGTGTCCATGGAAGCGAACGTCGTGGCGCGGTCGTACTGCGGCGTTTCCTTTATCTGTGCGCGGACGTTTGAAGGCACCGTCACGACCTTGCGATCGATGACGTAGCTGCGAATTCCATCCAGGTCTTTGCCGATATCGGAGATGAGCTTGTCCACGGCGGGATGTTCCTTTTGGATTTCTTTGAAAATCTCGGTGGCGGCCTTATTCGGATCGATAACTTTGGCCGCTTCGGCGAAGGCCTCTTGTTCTTCTTTCACTTTAGCGAGCCCAACCTCCAGGATCTTTTCCGGCGGCACGTCCACCAACTCGGTCTCACTGAGCCAGCGCTGAAATTTTGCTTCGCCGATGGCAAAGTCAGGACTGGCCTTGGGAAGTTTTTCCTTTTCCAACCACGCGGCGAAATCCGTCAAAGCGAGTACGGCTTTGCGGTTCGCTTCCATAAAATTCCCGCGCACTTGCTGGTCTTTTAGGCCTTCCACCGCAGCGACCATGTCTTTGCGCAGAAAGTCAGCAGAGCCGCGCGCGATCTCGATCGCCAGCTCGACGTATGGTCGAGGCAATACCGCTTCAAGATTGGTTTTGCCGGCGATGAGGAGGTTGGGAATCTGTGCTTCGATCGCGGTCAGGCTGCGCACGCGGTCCTCAAGCGGAGACCAGTTGCGTGCGATGTAGATATTGAGGTTGGCGCATTGCGCATAGGTCATCGGATTGCGCTCGAACTTGTGCACTTCCTGGAATTCGAAGAGCTCGTTCGCGACCGCGGCCTGGAGGATGCGCAGATCAACGGCCGTGCGCGGCCGCAATTTTTCCGGCGAAAATTTCCGTAGCCGATCTTCGAAACGGCGCAGTCGCTGCAGCTCGGCATCAAGAGCGAGGCGGCTGAAATCCGCCGCGCGGCCATCGTATTCGTGAAAGCCGAGTTGCGTACCAAGAAGGGGCCGGGCGCTCAGGTAACCCTTAATGAACTCTTCGGCGACGGCGGTGAATTCGGTATCGGAATTCTGCGCGGCACGGGCAAGCGGTGTCAGCAGGAGAACGAGCGTAAAAATCCTGAAAGAAACCTTCATTTTCATCGCGGGCGCGCCACGGCCCAGCGACCACGGCTACAGCGCCGCGGAGGTTAGCGGATGCTTTGCTCGTTGCCAAAGAATTCGCGCTGGGCGAAAATCGGTGTCGGGTATGAGACGGCGATTTATTTTTCTCATAGTGGTGCTTTTGCTCGTGATCAATGCGCTCCTGGTCACGCGCGTTTTTAATCTGCACGCGGCCGAAACCGATACCGACAACGGCTACACGCAGATCGCCGTCTTTGCCAAAGCGGTGCAGTTATTGCGACAAGATTACGTCGACGGAAACAAGACCAGCTATCACGATCTTATCTACGCAGCGATGAAAGGCATGCTCGCTTCGCTTGATCCGCACAGTCAGTTCATGGAGCCGGATGATTTCCGCGATATGCAGGACGACACGCGCAGCCGATTCAACGGGCTTGGGATCGAGGTGGCGTTGAAGGGTGGCGTCCTCACGGTGGTAACGCCGATGGAAGACACGCCGGCGGCACGGGCGGGAATTTTGTCGGGCGATCAGATTCTCAAGATCAATGGGACGCCGACGGAGAAGCTCGAGCTCCAGCAGGCGGTGAATCTCCTGCGGGGCAAACCGGGGCAGAAAGCCACCCTCACGATGCTGCGTCCTTCCACCAAAGAGCTGAAGGATTACGCGCTGGAGCGCGCGGAAGTGAAAGTACAAAGCGTGAAGGCGGCGCATTTGCTCAATCGCGAGCTAAGCGGGCCTTTCAAAGTCGGTTATGTGCGGGTCGTGCAATTCAACGAGCCGACGGCGGAGGAGTTAGGGAAGGCACTCGACGAATTGCAGAAGCAGGGAATGCAGGCGCTCGTGCTCGATTTACGAAATAATCCCGGCGGCTTGCTCAATAGCGCGGTGGATGTTTGCGCGCAGTTTTTGCCACCGAACACGACGGTGGTTTCAACACAAGGCCGCGTCGCCTCGCAGGAGCGTGAATACGCAACCTCGGCGGCGGCGAAAGAACGCCCGGTCTTCCCGCTAGCAGTGCTGGTTAATGAAGGAAGCGCGAGCGGAGCGGAGATTGTCTCCGGGGCGCTGAAGGATTTGCAGCGGGCGGTGCTGGTGGGCGAGACAACCTTCGGTAAAGGATCGGTGCAAAATGTTTTGCAGCTGCCGGATGGATCAGCGCTGCGTTTCACCACCGCGAAATATTATACGCCAAGCAAACAGGTGATCCACGGCAACGGCGTGACGCCAAATATCGCTGTGCCGATGACGGCCGAGCAGGAAAAGGCCTTGTTTGCCGCGCGGAACGGCGACGGGAAGATAGGTGACGAGCTAACGCAAATCCGTGCTCATGATCCGCAGATGTTGCGGGCGATCGATGCGCTCAAAGGGGTAATGATTTACGCCCAGCAAAACACGCGACGGGCGGAGGCGGTAAAGCAGTAGCAATCCGTCATCCCGAGCGAAGTCGAGAGATCCCGCGGAAGTTACCTTGAAGATTGGGCTATGGGATGCCTCGACGCCGCTTGGAATGACAAATTGTAGGGCGCCCACCCAATGATTGGATGACGCTCTGTGTCGCATGAGCGATTAGAGATGTCCCGGTTCCCTCGACATGACAGTGCTGGCAATTGAGACATCGTGCGATGAGACCGCAGTCGCGATTCTGCGCGGATGCGGCGGCAACGCTCAGTTGCTTGCCAGCGAAGTTGCGTCACAGATTTCCGAGCACGAAAAGTTCGGCGGCGTGGTGCCGGAAGTGGCGGCGCGCAATCACCTCGTGCAATTGCCGCAGTTGCTCGAGCGTGCGATGGCATCTGCGAAAATCGGCGTTGGCGAGATCGACGCGTTTGCTGCGACGAGCGGGCCGGGTTTGGCCAGCTCATTGCTGGTAGGAAATTCCGCCGCGAAAGCGTTGGCCATCGGCGCGGGCAAGCCGTTTCTCGCGATCAATCACCTGGAAGGACATTTGCTCTCGCCTTTTTTCGGCCGCGGCGAAATCAAGCCGAACGTGGCGTTGATCGTGAGCGGTGGGCATACGCTGCTGGTGAACGCGCGCGGCAGTGGGGATTATGAAATTCTCGGACGGACGCTGGACGACGCGGCGGGCGAGGCCTTCGATAAGGTGGCGAAGTTGCTTGGGCTCGGTTATCCGGGCGGGCCGGAGATCGAACGGCGCGCGCAGAGGGGTGATTCGACGCGCTTCGGTCTGCCGCGCAGCATGCTCGATTCGGGGGACCTCAATTTTAGCTTTAGCGGATTGAAAACGGCCGTGCGGTATTTGTTGCCGACGCTTTCCGTTATCCCCAGCCGCGCCGACGGCGAGGGACCTCGCAAGCGCAGCAAGCGCAGGAAAGACGCTCGTGAGGTCCCTCGCTCCGCTGGGGAAGACAGCGTCGTGAATGATCTGTGCGCGTCGTTTCAACAGGCGGTGATCGATGTTTTGCGAGAGAAGAGTTTGCGCGCAGTGCGCGAGACGAAATCGCGCTGCCTGACGCTAAGTGGGGGCGTGAGCTGCAATATGGCGCTGCGGGAAAATCTGCGCGAAGCCTGCGGGAAGGGTGGCACCGAGTTTCTGGTCGCGGAGCGGTGGCTCTGCACGGATAACGCAGCCATGATTGCCTTCGCTGCGATGCTGCGGTTTGAAAAGGGAAAGGTCTCGGAACTGGAAGAAGAGATCGATCCCAATCTCGTGCTCGCGTAATGCGTTCGCTTCCGGGGGAGCGCAGGCTGCCAGCCTACTACTGGCGCTGGCAGTCCGCCAATGACGATCGAAGGACCAAATTAGCGTGCGCTAGTGTTTCGATTCGCGCCGACCGATGGCAAAACTCGAACGGAGCTTCGGCTGCCCGCCGAAACTGGGTCGCCGCGGCGACCACTGCCCGGCGTCAGTACTCGCGCACCAAAAGATACTTTGCGATTTCTCGCAGCGGTTCGGCTTTTTCGCCGAAGATGGATAGCGCGCGCTGAGCGGTTGTGGTGAGACGACGGGCTTCGTTGCGCGACTCCTCGAGGCCGACGACCGACGGATAAGTCGCCTTGTGGGCAGCAGCATCCTTGCCGGCGCTCTTTCCCAGCTTTTCGGTAGTTTGCGTGACGTCGAGAATGTCGTCGATGACCTGAAAGGCAAGGCCGAGGGTGCGGCCAAATTTTGTCATCGCGCGGAGCTTTCTCGCGTCAGCATTTGCACTCATCGCGCCGAGACGGACCGATGTCGCGATCATGGCGGCGGTTTTGTTTTCGTGAATATAACGGAGTCGCTCGCGCGTGGCTGCTTTGCCTTCCGCTTCCAAGTCGGCAACCTGGCCGGCGATGAGTTTGCGACTGCCCGCAGCGAATGCGATCTCGCGTAAAATTTCAGCACTGGAATATCGCCGCGACGGTTTCGCGCCCGCCGCAATTTCGAAAGCCACAGTGAGCAACGCGTCACCGGCAAGAATGGCGATACCGTCGCCGAAAACCTTGTGGCAAGTGGCGCGGCCACGGCGAAAATCATCATTGTCCATGCTCGGGAGATCGTCGTGCACGAGTGAGTAGGTGTGAATGCATTCCATGGCGCAGGCGAGGGGGAGCGCAGCCGCTGATTTTCCGCCGCAAGCTTCAGCCGCGGCGAGACAAAGAATGGGCCGCAGACGTTTGCCGCCGGCGAAAAGCGAGTAACGCATCGCCTTGTGAATGGTCGGAGGTGCGACGTTTTCTTTCGGGAGAAAACGGTCGAGCGTGCGATCGATCATCTTCTGCCGCACTACCAGGTACGCCGCGAGATTCATGGTGCGAAGAGTAGTCAACCGTCCGGCTTGCTTCAATGTCTCGCTCGACGGTGCACTATTGCCGGAGCGGCTCAGCATGACAACGCTCCAAAAGCAACCATTCTGCTTGTTATTTCTACGGCACGACCATAAAAGGGATCCAGACTTCGCTGGACGATGTTTTAACGAATTTTCCGCTGAACTGAAATTAGGGTTCGAAATTCGCTGAGCACCGCCTGACGCACATCGCGGTCATGTGAACTCAAAACTGAAAATGTAGCGGAAGAAAGTTATGAAACTCAAGCAGCTTGTATCCTCAGTTCTCAACATCTCCCATTCGCCCCTGTATGGTGCGACACGGCGCATCGTTGTTCCTACTGCGCTGGTGCTCCTCGCACTGTCTACGGCAAGCAGCACCTTTGCCGGAAGCGCCACATGGAAGACAAGTCCATCCTCGGGCGACTGGAACACCGCGGCGAACTGGTTGCCGATGACTGTGCCTAACGGAGTTTCCGATACAGCGACATTTGCTTCTTCCAGCACAACTAACGTCTCACTGTCGGCGAATATTGAGGTGGACGGCATCGTGTTCGACGCCAGCGCTAGTGCGTTCATGATCGGCACCGGGCCACGAGTGTTAGTCCTTACGGGCGCGGGTATCGTGAATAACTCAGGCATCACACAGAACTTTTCGGTCCTGCTTGGAAATGGGGACATCATCAGATTCCGCAATAGCGCGACGGCAGGAAATGAGACGACATTTACCACCAGCTCAACTAGCCCATTTACGGGCGGTAAGATCGCATTCGATGATTTTTCCAGCGCCGGTGGTGGGACATTCACTAACGATAGCTCCCCGAACGGCAGCGTAGCCACTAGTGGCGCGACTGTGTTCCACGACAACTCAAGCGCGGCCAATGGTGCCTTCATCAACAACGGCGGCGCGGGCAGCGGCGCGGCTGGCGGCTTTATGCGTTTCGATGGCCGGTCGGCCGCAGGCGAGGGCACTCTCGTCAATAACGGTGGGAAGGTCAGCGGCGCCGGTGGCGGCGACTTGAGGTTTATTGGACACGCGACTGCGGGTAAGGCCAAACTGATCGCCAATGGCGGCGTGATCGCAGGAGCCTTTGGCGGCAGGATTTTGTTCGAAGGCGCCGTTCGCGGCAGCACGGCGCGCGTGGAGGTGTTTGGCAATGCCATGGGCGATTTCACGGATGGCAATTTGGATATCAGCGGTCATTCCCGGGAAGGCATGACGATCGGCTCGATTGCAGGCAATGGCACTGTATTCCTTGGAGCTAAGAGGCTCAGTGTGGGCAGCAACAATTTGAGCACCACGTTTTCAGGCGTGATCCGAGACGGCGGAGTTCGTTTCGGAACGGGTGGCTCGCTACGCAAGATTGGGAGCGGCACGCTGATTTTGAGCCATGCGAACACTTACACTGGAGGCACCACAATTGAGCGGGGCGAGTTGGTGGTCGATAACACTAGCGGCTCCGCCACGGGCAGTGGCCCTGTTCAAGTCAAGCAAGGGAGGCTCGGTGGCAGGGGGATCATTGGCGCCACCGTGATCGTCGGAAGCGGAAACGGCCGGGCGCTTCTTTCTCCGGGGACGGATACGGATAGCCTGGGCATCCTTACTATCGAGGGCCAGCTAACGTTCTCGAACTCGGATGCGAGTTACGAGTTTGGCTTGAATAGTGGTAATGCCAGAGCTGATAGAGTTGTGGCCAACGGTGTGACCATTAGCGGCGCACAATTTTCCTTTACCGACTTCGGGAGGGGAACGCTTCCGAGCGGCACTGTGTTTACTTTGATCAAAGATACCGCTTCGACGCCGATTATGGGGACTTTCACTAACCTTGCCGACGGCCTTAGTTTCACCACCAACGGCAACAAGTACAAGGCGAACTACGAAGGCGGCGATGGTAACGATCTCACTCTAACGGTGCAATAATTCAGCTAAGTGATGCGGCAAGCAAAAGCGCCAAACTGACAGGAGAACTCGATGACCACGTCTACTCAATGTAAACCTTACCCCCGGCTTGGAGCCGTCATCGTGCTACTTCTCGCGACTTGCAGCAGTGCCTTCGCCGGCAGCGCCACTTGGAAGACAAACCCAGTCTGAGGCAATTGGAACAGGCCGGAAATGACCTTACGCTGACAGTGGTGCAATAATCGCCCACGATTCGCATTGGAGGCGCATTTTCGGCGGTTTACTTCGCTTCACTCGATGGAGGGGCGGACCGCCGCTACAGCGAAAGTATTTCCTAATTTTCGCCGATTCTAGCGTTAAGCTTGGTGAGGAGTTATGCGTGAAAGCGACTCGGAACGGATGCAGTCGGTGATGCGGCGATTCGAGGTTTCGCTTTTGCAATTCGCGGCGCGCATCACCGGCGATCGCGAGCGCGCGCCTGACGTGGTGCAGGAGACTTTTGTGAAGTTTCAAAGCAATGAGGGAATATAGGAGCGCACGAAATCGGGATGAGTTGAGGCCGAGAGTGGAGTGAGGAACACAGGAATAGTTGATGACTGTTCCTGTTTTGCCGTCTCGGCGTTTTTCGCTCCCTGACTGAGCGCACACGAAAAGGGTTGCCGTTAATCAGGGGAATCGGTAAAAACCCGTTCAAGCATTCTTGATCCAGGTTTTCGGTCGAACTGAAGTGGTGGCTTTGGCTTGGACACCGGCGGAGGGCTGATCGTGGCTTCTTCAAGTAACGGCCACGAAGGTTACCAGTGCATCGCTTATGAAAACTCCCATCACAATATCACCACGCTTCAAAGCTCCCCGCCCCTTTGCCATTTCTCAGAACGTCCTTTGCATGGCGACGATCCTGTTGCTGCTATGGACGCGAAGCAGCGCCTTCGCCGGCAGCGCCACTTGGAAGAAGAATCCGATTTCAGGCGACTGGAATACCGCCGCCAACTGGACGCCTGCGACAATTCCGAACGGGCCGTCGGACACGGCGACATTTCAATCATCCAACGAAACCGACGTTTCGCTCTCCGATTATACAGAAGTTGACGGCATTGTATTCGGTGTTGGCGCGAACGCCTTTACCATCACCCCGACGCGAAGATTGACCATAAGCGGCGCCGGGATCACGAATGATTCAGGAGTGGTGGAGAACTTCATCCATGACCCGGATTCTCCGGTGCACGCGCAGACGCTGTTCGCTAACAGCGCGACCGCGGGAGCCATGACTGTGTTTAGAAACAAAAGCAACCCCGAGGGGGTGAACGGTATTGTCTACTTCACCAACACGTCAAACGCAGGGAGTGCTACCTTCATCAACGACGGCGCTGCAGTCAGCGGTACCTTTAACGGAGGCCTCGTTGCATTTGAGGATACCGCGTCCGCAGGTAATGGACTTTTCACTAACAATGGCGGCGAAGTCAGCGGCGCTGACGGGGGCCTTGTGCGATTCGGGGGAGTAAACAGGAGCTTCACGACCGCGGCCAATGGCACTTTTATTAATAATGGCGGCGTCGTAAGCGGGGCAAACGGCGGCACGATAGATTTGACCGCTCGCGCGCATGGTGGTGAGGCTACTTTTATCAATAACGGAGGCATGGTCAGCGGCGCCGGAGGGGGCGTCACCCTCATCAGCGTTTTAGCCAATGCTGAGCACGCCACACTTATTGCAAACGGAGGCACCGGCGGGGGAGCCGGCGGCTCAATACAGTTTTCTGTTAAGACGCGCGGCGGCAACGCCCGCGTGGAGGTCTTTGGCAACGGTAATCTTGATATCAGCGCGCACGCGCCTCGCACGCCTGTGAGAATTGGGTCGCTCGAGGGAGATGGTCTCGTCTTTCTCGGCGCGAATGGTTTGAGCGTGGGCCGCAGGCCTGTGGACACGACCTTTTCCGGAGTCATTCAGGACGGCGGTATCAGTGGCGGCACCGGGGGTTCGTTCACAAAACTTGGCCGTGGCAGCCTGACCTTAACCGGCTCGAGTACCTACACGGGAGGAACAACGATTGAGTCTGGAATACTTCTCGTTAGCAATGCGACTGGCTCCGGCACAGGCACAGGTGCGGTGCAGGTGGATGGCGGCACACTTGGCGGCACCGGTAGGATCACCGGCACGGTCACGGTCGGCAATGGCACAAGCTCCGGAGCGATTATCCAACCAGGACCGGGAGAGAAGCCGGGCACGTTGACGATTCACAACAAGGTGACCTTTAACTCACTCTCGACCTACCAATGTATCTTGAATCGGACTACTTCCCGGGCGGCGAGAGTCAGCGCGCTTGGAGTCACCATTAATGGCGCCACGTTTAGCCTGGTCGATACCGGGAACGGCACACTAACGCCTAGCACCGTATTCACGATTATAAATAATACTTCAGCTAATCTGATCGCCGGCACTTTCAGTAATCTCGCCGACGGCTCGACCTTCAACAGCGGCGGCACCACCTTCAAAGTCAATTACGAAGGCGGCGACGGGAATGACCTGACGCTGACGGTTCAATAGCGTCATTCTCGAGCGCACGATTATGCGTAACACTCGGTTTAACCCTTTTTCAGTCCCGGCCATGCTGTTGCTATTCCTGGCGAGTTACAGCAGCGCCTTTGCAGGCAGCGCCACCTGGAAAACTAACCCCGCTTCCGGCGACTGGAATGTCGACGCGAACTGGTCGCCCATGGCTGTGCCCAACGGAGCAAGTGACACGGCGACATAATCTTTATACGGGAGGAACGACCATTAAGCGGGAAACTAATGGTCAATAACGAGGTCGGGTCCGGCACGGGCACCGGCCCGGTGCAGGTAGAGCGCGGGGAGCTCGGCGGCACTGGCATCATCGCGGGTGCGGTGAGCGTCGGAACCGGGAGCGGCTCCGGTGCAGTTCTAGCCCCCGGGTCCCAGACGGGAGCTCGTAACCCCGGCACTCTTATGATCCAAAGCCTACTGACCTTTAACTCTGACGCCACCTACGAGGAGGAGCTAAACAGCAGCAGTGTCATCGCCGACAAAGTGGTTGCCAAGGGAGTTATCATTAACAGCGGCGCGCAGTTTTCTTTTTCCGATATCGGTAATAGCACTCTTTCGGTCGGCACTGTCTTCACCATCATCAATAACACCTCGGTTACTCGATCGCCGGCACCTTCACCAATCTGCCCGACGGCTCGACCTTCACCAGCAACGGCAATACTTACCGAGCGAACTACGAAGGCGGCAATGGCAATGATCTCACCCTGACCATGGTTCGTTAGCGCTGCTTGGATGAACCCACTGAAGGTGACGACTAATATTGCGAATTAGAATTACTGACCAAATCAAAACGCGCAACTGGCGCGTGTAACCGAACATACCCATGACGAACCAACCGAGACCATTCATCTCGCGCGCATTGCCGCGCTTTCTTAAAGCCACCTACACCGCCGGGCTTCTGCCAGCGCTTATTTTCCTGCTTAACATTCAAACTAGTCAGGCGGGCAGCGCCACGTGGAAGATCAATCCCGCCTCCGACGACTGGAACACGGTCGACAACTGGTTGCCATCCACCGTGCCTAACGGACCTGCCGATACGGCGATGTTCGCCTTCTCTCAGAGGACCGATGTTTCAATCTCGGCCAGGACGGAAGTGGATGCCGTAGTGTTTAATCCGGGTAGCCGGGGCACAAACCCGTTCACAATTTCGCTCACCCCCACCACCGACCCCACGCAGTTCACGATCAGCGGCGCGGGCATTACCAACAACACAGGCGAGATCGAGTATTTTGTAATAAACGGGCCTGTTACAGTTCGCGGCCAATCCGCGGAGATGGTTTTCCTTAACAACGCGACGGTGGACGATTACAACATCCACTTCACGATCAGGGGCGGTCCCATTAACAGCAGTGGCTCGCACTTGTTTTTTTCGGATCGCGCCAGCGCGGGAGGGGGCACCTTTACGGTTGAAGGCGGCAGTGTCAGGAACGCAAACGGCGGTAATCTCTTGTTTGGCCGCCGCTCGACGGCTGACCATGCGACCCTTATCGCTCAGCCCAGCGTCAATAAAGGTCTCGGCGGGAGGATTACTTTTGCTGACCATTCCCAGGGCGGCAGGGCCCGGGTGCAGATTTTCGGGAGGGGCCACTTTGGCATCAACGATCTCTCGAACGGCGTTTTGGATATCTCTCTTCGGAAGGAGCGGGACGGGTCGCCGATAGGACTGACGATCGGGTCACTCGAAGGTGACGGTCTTGTTTTCCTGGGACGCAATCCGTTGACGATCGGGAGCAATGGCGAGAGTACTCACTTCTCCGGATTCATTTCGGATGGCGGGGGGATCGGCGGTGGGAGCCTCATCAAAATCGGGGTAGGCAAGCTGGTCCTGAGCTATGCGAACACCTACACCGGAGGAACCACGATTGAGCGCGGAAAGCTTGTCATCAATAACAGGAGCGGCTCCGGAACAGGCAGCGGCCCTGTGCATGTGAACGCCGGGACGCTAGGCGGCAAGGGCGTCATCGCCGGCGCGGTCAGCGTCGGGACAGGAAGCGGCGCCGGAGCAAGCCTTGCACCGGGAGTTGAGTCGACAGTTAACCCCGGCACGCTCACGATCCAAAGCGCGCTGACATTTAGCTCTGACGCAACCTATGCGCTGCAGTTGAACAGTGCGACCGGAGCAGCCGATAAGGTGAGCGCCAACGGCGTGACGATTGACGGTGCGGCGCAAGCTATTTTCACCGACCTGGGCAGCAGTTCGCTGCCTAAAGGAATTGTATTGACCGTGATTGATAATACGGCTGCGACTCCGATCGCCGGCACCTTCAGCAATCTTGCTGATGGGATGACATTCACCAGCAACGGCAACACATACCGGGCGAACTATCACGGCGGCGACGGCAATGATCTCACCTTGATGGTCGTACCTTAGCGATGTCCCCCTAACGAAAGAAACAAACACATGAAAACCACAACTCGAATTCCCGACTCATGCGCGCCATCGCGTTTTCTCGGATCCCTGTTCGCCGTCGCGCTTCAGCTGGTCTTACTTTTGGCGCTAAGCGCTGCATCCAGCTTTGCCGGCAGCGCCACGTGGAAGACAAGCCCCAGTTCCGGAGACTGGAACACAGCTCGTAACTGGAATCCGAATACTGTGCCCAACGGCTCGGCGGACACGGCGACATTTAAGTTATCGAACACGACCAACGTCTCCATCTCGCTCAATACGGAAGTGAACGGCATCGTGTTCAACCCGGGCGCGAGTGCCTTCACGATCACCGCCGGTCCCACATTGACGTTGACCGTCAGCGGCGCGGGGGTCGCGAATAATTCAGGGATCGCGCAGAACTTTGTGACTACGGCCGATATCACCGGCAAACGGGGAACGATACAATTCAGAAACAGCGCGACAGTGGGGAATCTGACTGGATTCACTAACAACGGCCCCCCGTCCAGCGATCAGGAGGGCGGCATTACACAATTCTTCGACAGCTCCAGCGCGGGCAATGGTGGTTTTTCAAACACCATCGGTCCGGGTGGCGGTGCAGGTGGTGGCGGTGTGGAATTCCACGATAACTCGACCGCAGGCAGCGGCGGGTTTTTCAACTACACGGGGTTCACATTTATTCGCTTCTTCGGAAGCTCGACCGCAGGCAGCGGCACGTTTTACAACGGCGGCCGAGTGTCCTTCTCCGACGCTTCCACCGCGGGCAGTGGCACCTTTACCAACAACAATGGCAGCTTAAACGACCACGACAGCGGCAAAGTCTTCTTCTCCGACGCTTCCAACGCGGCCAGTGGCACTTTTACCAACTACGGGGCCGAAACCGGCGACGGATCGCCGGGTTTCACCGCTTTTCTTGGCAGTTCGAGCGCAGGCAATGGCACCTTCACATGCCAGGCTGGGCAGGGGGAGGGCAGCAGCGCTCAAGGTGGTGCGGTCTCCTTCGATGAAGCTTCCACCGCGGAGAATGCCACCTTTACCATGGAAGGCGGCGCGGACGCCGGCGACGGTGGAGGGTCCATTTTTTTCGTCCGCCAGTCGACCGCAGCCCAAGCGACACTCATCGCCAACGGTGGCGTGAGCGGAGGCGAGGGCGGTTCAATTTTCTTTCGGGACGATTCCACCGGTGGCACATCGCGGATTGAAGTTTTCGGCAACGGCAACCTGGACATCAGCGGCCATAACGCTCCGGGTGTGTCGGTCGGCTCGATTCAGGGCAGTGGGCTTGTGTTCCTCGGAGCATTCAATCTGACCGTGGGCAACAACAACAGGAGCAAAAACTTTTCCGGCTTGATTCAGGACGGCGGACGATCGGGCGGCAGCGGCGGTTCCCTGAATAAAGTTGGGCGCGGCAGCCTGGTTCTGCGTAATTCAAACGCCTACACGGGAGGCACCACAATCAACGGCGGCAAACTTGTAGTTAATAATGAGAGCGGTTCCGGCACGGGTAGCGGTCCAGTTCGAGTGAATGCCGGCAGACTCGGTGGCAGGGGCATAATCGCCGGCGATGTAACGCTCGGCGATGGAAGCGGTCGCGGAGCGATTTTGTCTCCGGGCAAGAGTGCGGACACTCGCGGTACGCTCATCATCGCGAGCACATTGACCTTCAACTCCGACGCAACTGACAAATTTGAGTTGAACAGCAATACACGCAACGCCGACAGCGTTATCGCCAACGGCGTGACGATTAATAGTGGCGCGCAATGTTCCTTTGCCGACCTTGGCAGCGCCACCCTGCGGGCGGGCAAAGTTTTCACGGTGATAAACAACACCTCGGCGAATCCAATTGCCGGCGCTTTCAGCAACCTGTCGGATGGCTCAACCTTCTCCAGCAACGGCAACAAGTACAAGGCGAACTACGAGGGCGGCGATGGCAACGATCTGACGCTCACGGTCGTGCGGTAGCTCTTCAAACTCAGCTAACGATCTTAACTTACAAAGAACAAATGAAAAACACGACAAACATTGCCCACTTGCTCTTTGGAGCGCTCCCTTTACGACTGCCTCTTTGGGCGCAGCCGTTCCGTCCCGCCGTAGCCGTGCTGCTGCTCATGATCCTCACGCCAAGCGCCACCTTTGCCGGCAGCGCCACTTGGAAAACAAATCCCACGTCCGGCGATTGGAACACGGCTGCCAACTGGAATCCCGCGACCGTGCCAAACGGTTCGAGTGATATAGCGTCGTTCAGTTCCTCCAATAGGACCGATATTTCGTTGACGGCGTCCTCCGTGGTGGACGGCCTTGTCTTTAATGCGGGAGCGAGCTCCTTCACGATCACCATATCCCCTTCAGGTTCCACGACGTCCCCGGAGCTGCAAATCAGCGGGTCAGGTATCACGAATAATTCCGGAGCCGCGCAGAATTTTGTCTCAAATGGCAATCAGTCCGGCAACACCGGTTCATCAATCGCGTTCCTGGGTAGCGCGACAGCGGGAAACGGAGACTTTACCAGTGACGGGGGTATAGTTTTCAATGGGGTCGGCGGTGCCATTCTGTTCTTGGACAGGTCAACCGCGCAAGATGGCAGCTTTACTAATAATGCGGGGCTGGCCGCGCAAACACAGCAGGGCAGTACCGAGTTTTTAGGTACCTCCACCGCAGCCAACGGCACCTTTACCAACAACGGAGCCGCGGTGATACGTTGTTTTGGCGGCGGCACGTTTTTTTATGACGCTTCAAATGCAGGCAATGCCACGATCATCAGCAATGGCGGCACCGTGCTGGGCGCGGAGGGAGCTACTACAATCTTTGCTTTCACCGCTTCCGCAGGTGACGCCACGCTCGTTACCCATGGCGGCTTAGGAGGTAAGGGCGGCGCGATTCTTTTTTATGATTCGGCCACAGGCGGGAACGCGCGAGTTGAGCTCTTTGAGAACGGTTTCCTGGACATCGGTTTTCATGATGATCCCGGCGTAACGGTCGGCTCAATCGAGGGCAATGGAGACGTTTTTCTTGGGGCGCGAGTTCTCACCGTGGGTAGCAATGATCGAAGCACGATCTTCACCGGCATCATCCAGGATGGCGGCCGGAATCGCCGCGCAACCGGCGGCTCGTTGACCAAAATTGGGAAAGGCAACCTGGTTCTTCACCATAGGAACACCTATACCGGAGGCACCACCGTTAAACGCGGCAAACTTCTGGTCAATAATTCACGCGGTTCCGGCACGGGGAGCGGCCCCGTGCAGGTTGAGGGCGGCAGACTGGGCGGCCGAGGCACGATCGCTGGCGCCGTGAGCGTCGGAAACGGAAACAGGCGCGGCGCCGTTTTGTCACCCGGGTCTAATAGTGGGATTAACCCCGGCACGCTCACGATTCAGAGCACGCTCACGTTTAACTCTGATGGAACCTACAAAATCCAGTTAAACAGTAGCCCTGGCAAAGCAGATGCGGTTAGTGCCAACGGCGTGACCATCAACAGCGCGGCCCAGTTTACTTTCATTGATTTTGGCAGCGCAACGCTAGCGCCTGGCACAGTCTTTACAGTGATAAACAATAATGCGGCGACACCGATCACAGGCGCCTTCGGCAATCTGCCCGACGGCTCGACCTTTACCAGCAATGGCAACAATTACAAGGCGAGCTACGAAGGTGGCGACGGCAATGACCTCACGCTGACAGTTGTGCCATAGCCCTTCCGATCCGATACAAACCTAACTAACGAAAAACAAATGAAAAACACGACAAACATTGCCCACGCGCTCTTTGGAGCGCTTCCTTCGCGACTGTCTCTTTGGGCGCAGCCGTTCCGTCCCGCCGCAGCTGTGCTGTTGCTCATGATTCTCACCCCGGGCGCCACCTTTGCCGGCAGCGCCACCTGGCAGACAAGCCCCGCTTCAGGCAATTGGAACAGTGCCCCGAACTGGATGCCCAATGCCGTCCCTAACGGTCCGTCCGACACGGCGACGTTTGCCTTCTCCAACAAAACCGACGTCTCCATCTCGCACAATACGGAGGTGAACGGTATCGTGTTCAACGCGGGCGCGAGTGCATTTGGCGTTACCGTTCCGGGCGGTGCCAATGCATCTTTTCTGGAGCTGACTATCAGCGGAGCGGGCATTACGAACGATTCGGGGATTGCACAGAACTTCGTCACCGCTCCGGCTGTGATTGCAGCTGGTAATAGAGGTGCGGGGATAGGATTCGTTAACGGCGCGACGGCGGGTAACCTGACTGCCTTTACCAACAACGGCGGCACAGCCGCCAGACCCAACGGCGGCTTCATTGACTTCTTTGATAGCTCGACGGCGGGCAATGGTACCTTCACTAACCACGGCGCCACCGTCGGCGGCGGCCTCGCAAGCCAAGGTCTTATTTTCTTCTTCGGCGCCTCGACGGCGGGCAATGGCACCTTCATCAATAATGGCGGTGCCGGAAACGGAAACCCCGGGCAAACGTTATTCTTAGAAAGCTCGACTGCGGGGAATGGCACCTTTACCAACAACGCCAGCGCGGGCGGGAGCGGCGGCGAGATCGACTTCGGCGACACTGCGACGGCAGACAATGGCACTTTCACCAATCACGGTGCGACTGTCAGCGGCGCAGGAGGTGGTGAAACCACTTTCAGCGACAGCTCGACCGCAGGAAACGCCACGCTGATCGCCAATCGTGGCTCAGGCGGAGGTGTGGGAGGTTCGATTCTCTTTCTAGGTAAATCCCATGGCGGTTTGGCGCGCGTGGAGGTTTTCGGCAATGGCAACCTGGACCTAAGCACACTTACACTTTCAAATTCGCCGAGCGTGACCATCGGCTCGATCGAAGGGGATGGCCTTGTTTTTCTTGGAGACAGGAATCTCACTGTAGGCAGCAACAACCTAAGCACGAACTTTTCTGGCGTGATCCAGGATGGCGGACCTGTCAACACCCAAAGCGGTGGCTCGCTAACGAAAATAGGGAGGGGTAAGCTGGTTCTCCGTCATAAGAACACCTACACCGGTGGGACCACCATTAAACGCGGAAAACTTATAGTTAATAACAAGGTCGGCTCCGGCACAGGCAGCGGCCCCGTGCAGGTCAACGCCGGCAAGCTCGGCGGCAGAGGCATAATCTCCGGCCCGGTAAATGTCGGGACGGGGAGCGGCTCGGGCGCAGTTCTCGCACCGGGGCTTGAGACGACAGTTAGCCCTGGTCCTCTCACGATCCAAAGCGCGCTGACGTTCCATTCCGACAGTAGCTACGCCGTGCAGTTGAATAGTACGACCGGCACAGCCGACAAGGTGAGCGCCAGTGGCGTGACGATTGAGGGTGCGGCGCAAACCACTTTTACCGACCTAGGCAGCAGTTTGCTGTCCAATGGGACCGTTTTGACCGTGATTGATAATACGGCTGCAACCCCCATAGCAGGCACCTTCGGCAACCTTGCCGATGGCACGACCTTCAGCAGAAACGGCAACACTTACCGGGTAAGCTACGAGGGCGGCGACGGTAACGACCTCACACTGACAGTTGTGCCCTAGCTCTTCACCTTCAATCACACCTTCATAAAAACCGCACCTAACGACCAGAAACGAACCATGAAAAAACAACCCACTACATCCAAATCGGGCGCGTTATCGCGCTTCTTTAAAGCCGCATTCACCGCCGGGCTCCTGGCGGTTATTGTCTTGTTACTAAGCGGGCACAGCAGCCAGGCCGGCAGCGCCACGTGGAGACTCAATCCGGTCAGTGGCGACTGGAATACCGCCGCCAACTGGACGGCAGGTGGTCCGCCCAATGGCGCGACGGACACGGCGACATTTCAGTCGTCAAATGTAACCGACGTCTCACTCTCGGCGGATACCGAGGTCAACGGCGTTGTGTTCAACGCGGGCGCGAGCGCGTTCACGATCAACAGCATTAGTGGGCAATTTTTGATCATCAGCGGTGTGGGTATCACCAACAATTCAGGGATCCCACAGAACTTTGTGGCTGTTACGAAAGGAGTCTTCAACTTCGGAGCGATAGCATTCACTAACAGCGCGACCGCGGGCACCGGGACTTTCTTTACGAATACCCCCCGAAGCTCCACCCAATTTCTCGGCACGTCGACTGCAGGCAATGGCAACTTCATCAACAACGGCGCCGCTATAGGGGGTTCTGGGGGTTCTTCCGCCGGCGAGACGCTATTTGCCGGCAACTCGTCCGCAGCCAATGGCACCTTCACCAACAACGGCGGCACCTTGAGCGGCGGATTCGGCGGCATAACGCTCTTCGGTGAAGGTTCCACCGCGGGCAACGCCACGCTGATCGCCAATCGTGGCTCAGGCGGAGGCGCGAACGCGGGCGGTGCGATTCTGTTTTTCCACAAGTCCAGTGGCGGCACGGCGCGCGTGGAGGTTTTCGGCAACGGCAACTTGGATATCAGCCGTCACGACAGTCCGGGCATCACGGTCGGCTCGGTTGAAGGTGACGGTCGTGTATTCCTTGGAGGCGACTTACTCACCGTGGGCAGCAACAACCTGAGTACCAATTTTTCCGGCGTGATCCAGGACGGCGGCAATGGCACGGGCGGTTCCGTCACGAAAATTGGGACAGGCAAGCTGGTTCTCAGCCATAGGAACACCTACACCGGAGGCACGACCGTTAACCGAGGCAGACTAATAGTTAATACGAGGGGACGCTCCGGCACGGGGAGCGGTCCTGTGCAGGTAAACCGAGGCAGGCTCGGCGGCATGGGCACCATTGCCGGAGCGGTCAGCCTTGGAACAGGAAGCGGCCTCGGAGCAGTTCTTTCACCCGGATACCACCATGGAAGCAACCCCGGCACTCTCACCATCCAGAGCCCGCTCACGTTTAACTCCGACGCCGCCTACGAAATCGAAGTGAACAGCAGTAGTGCGACGGCAGATGAAGTTGTTGCCCCCGGCGTGACTATTAACAGCGGTGCACAGACTTCCTTTGCCGATCTTGGCCGCGGCACACTTACCGCGGGGACAGTTTTCACGGCGATAAACAACACCGCCCCGGCGCCGATCGCAGGGACGTTCAGCAACCTTCCCGATGGCTCGACCTTTACCAGCAACGGGAACACTTATCAGGTCAACTACGAAGGCGGTGACGGGAATGATCTCGCCCTGACAGTGCAGTAGTGTGGGCGCGCCGATAACTCCTCCAGGATAAGCCCTGGTTGATCTAAACTAAGAAGCGTTATGAAAAACACCTCACCCCATGTCCCATCACTTTTCGGCAGGCCTGCCTTACGTCCGCTTCTTCGCTCCGGGCTTCTACTTTTCGGTACAGTGATCCTGCTTTTCTCAGCGCGGAGCACCAGCTTCGCCGGCAGCACCACCTGGAAGACAACCCCGGGTTCCGGGGATTGGAACACCGCAAGAAACTGGATGCCTACTACCGTGCCTAACGGACCGGTCGACGCCGCAACATTTGCCTCTTCCAACAGAACCAGTGTCTCGCTCTCGGCCAATACGGAGGTCAACAGCATTGTGTTTGATGCTGATGCGAGCGCATTCACCATTACCGCCAGCCCCACGTTCAAGCTGCACCTTAGCGGCAATGGCATCACCAATAGTTCAGGGTTGATGCAGAATTTCGTCGCGGCCGCGGGGAACGACGGCAGAGTGGGCGAGATACGATTTACGAACAGCGCAACCGCAGGCAGCCAAACAGCAGTTACAAACAAGGGCGGCTTGGTCGGCGGCGGATTCGGCGGGATGACGCAATTTCTCGATAGCTCGGATGCGGGGAATGCGACCTTCACCACGACCGGTGGCGCAGCTCGCAACGCAAATGGCGGCCTCACGCAATTCTTCGACAGCTCAACCGCGCGCAACGGCGTGTTCACCACTAGCGGCGGGACAGCCGGCACCGGTGGCGGCGAGACACAATTTTTAGGTCATTCGACTGCGGGCAATGGCAACTTCACAAATAACGGCGGCGCGGTCGGTGCCGGCAGTGGTGGCGCCACAGTGTTCGCGGGTAGATCGAGCGCGAGCAACGGCACTTTCATTAACAACGGAGAGTCGGTCAGTGGAGGAGGCGCCGGCGGAACGCAATTCCTCTTTAGATCGAGCGCGGCCAACGGCACCTTCACCAACAACGGAGCCTCGGTCAGCGGAGCAAATGGCGGTTCTACCTTTTTCAGTAACTTTTCGACTGCGGGCAATGCTACATTGATCGCGAACGGCGGGGTGGGCGGAGGTTTGGGCGGTACCATTCGGTTCTTTGCGGATGCCACGGGCGGCACCGCACGCGTAGAGGTTTTCGGCAACGGGAACCTGGCGCCCACAACGCCCCCGGCCTGACGATCGGCTCCATTGAGGGTGACGGGAATATCTTCTTGGGTGCGAAGAATCTGAGCGTGGGCCGCAACAACCTGAGCACGACCTTTTCCGGCGTGATCCAAGACGGCGGACTCAGTGGTCAGTCAGGTGGCTCGTTGACCAAGACTGGCAAAGCGGAGCTGACGCTCACCAACGCGAGCACCTACACCGGAGGCACGACCATTACCAACGGCCAGCTTCTGGTGGAGAATAAGACCGGGCTCTGCCACGGGGAGCGGTGCGGTGCAAGTCAACGCCGGCACACTGGGCGGAACGGGGAAGATCAGCGGAGCGGTGACCGTCGGTAACGGCAACAGCTCTGGTGCGATCTTGTTGGCTGGCCGTAGTGCGACCAGACCTGGTACTCTGACGATTAATAACATGCTGAGCTTTAACTCGCTCTCGACTTATCAATGCGTCGTGAACCGCAATACCAGCAAAGCGGCTAAAATCACTACTCTGGGCGTGACTATTAACGGCAACGTGCCATTTACCTTTGTCGATACTGGCACCGGAACATTAACGGCAGGCACAATCTTCACAGTCATCAATAATACCTCGTCTAATCCCGTCGCCGGCAGCTTCAGCAACCTGGGCGACGGCTCGACCTTCAGCAGCGGCGGCGACACCTTCAAGGCGAACTACGAAGGCGGAGATGGCAATGATCTCACGCTGACGGTAGTGCAATAACCGGAAGGGGGCGTGCTCTTCTGCCGCCGAGGACGGACCGGCAGCTACAACTACTCGACGCCCGGATCGATGACGTCGGCTGGTTTGGCCCGCATGGCGAGAAAGGCGCCAGAGAGCAGAATGGCCGCGCAGATAAGTTGAGCGAAGCTCAGGCGTTCTCTAAATATGAACGCTGACAAAATGAGCGCGCCGAGGGGGCAAAGGAGCTGGAGCGTTTGCGCAAGTGCGACGCCGAGCTCCTGAATGGCGACGTAGTAAAGGACGTGCGCCATGGTGATGCAGGTGACGGCGGAGATGACGAGGATGAGATTAACCGACCAGCTCACGTGCAGTGGCGTCGCGATGTTGCCGAAAGCGCACGTGAGCGGGAGAAGCAAAGCGGAGGTGATGAAGCTGACGAGACCGAAACTGCGGATGGAACCGAGCCTGGCCGCCGGACGTTTCACCAGCGTTCCGTAAAGCGCCCAGCAAAATGTGGACGTGAAAGCGATGAGCATCCCGCGAAGCGCCAGATGACCGATGTTTGTGCCCGGTTGAAACCAAAACACACCGACGGCGCCGAGGAGGCCGAGAGTGGCGCCAAGCTGGAATTCCCATCGGCGCAAAATAGGCCGCTCTTCCGGAAAAAAAATCAGCGCGAGGAGTGCGGTGACGATGACAGAAGAGCGTCCAAAGATGGCGTAAACGCCCGGACCAATATAGAAGAGGGCGACGGTCTGGGTGACCTGGTGGATGACGTTGGGCAATGCCGGAATCAGACAAAGACCGAATGCGCGCCAGTCCAGACGGGGGCCGCCACGGCGCAAACGAAAAGCGACGAGCGGAGCGATGGCGAGACACGCCACGCTGTAGCGGTAGAAGTTTTGCGACCAGACATCGTAGTAACGCAGCAGATAATATTGGAAGAGCGACGGGAGCGACCAGATAACGACGGTGGCGAAGACAGCGAAGTAGCCGCGCGAAAGGGGAGAGGGTTTGGCGCGGGTTGATTTCACATTTTGCTGGCTAATGAGATCGCGATTGCGCAGATAGTCCTGGCAAGGAGAAGAAATGAGCATTTTAAAACATCAAGTCATTAGAGCAGCGGCGGTGGGAATCGCGTGCCTGGCGATGGACCTGCAGGCAAAACCGGCGGGCGGCGATTCGACCAGCCACATCAACAAGGGCGTGGAGCTGGCGCAGCAGAAACAATACGATCAGGCGATCGAGGAATTTAACGCCGCGATCGAGGCCAATCCGAAGAACGGGCGCGCGTATGTGAACCGCGGCACCGTTTATCGCGCTCAACAAAAGTGGCCCGAGGCACTGGCCGACTTTGCCAAAGCTATCGAAATCGCGCCCACCGACGAAATGGGTTACTTCGAGCGGGGGCAAACGCTGGTTATGCAGAAGCAATTTGCCGACGCGTTGCCGGATTTGAACAAAGCGATCGAGCTGAAAGCAGACAACATGATGGCAGTGCGCATGCGCGGCTTCGCCAATATCGGGCTAACTGATTGGGATAAAGCGATCGCCGATTTTACCGCGGTCATTCAGGCGCAGCCGACAGATGCGCAGGCTTACGAGCGGCGCGGTTTCGCCCTTCGCAGCGAGAAGAAATACAACGAGGCGATTGCCGATTACACCAAAAGTCTCGAGATCAAGCCTGATCCTGACGTGTACGCCAAGCGCGGTTACACCTACGTGACATACCTGCAGCAATACGAGAAGGGGATCGCGGATTATGAGCAGACACTCAAGATCAATCCCAACGATAACGACACCCAGCAGCGGCTGCAATATGCGCGCAACTTCTTGGCTGCGAAAAATGTGCCGCAAGCGGCGACTCCTACCCCGACACCAGCGCCGGGATTGATGACGCCGATGAACATCGGCATCGGGCTGGTCGCGCTGCTGATTTTGGTGGGAATCATCTTTGCGGTGACGCGAAGACGTAGCTCGGACGATGCGGCAGAGCCGACCGGAAGAATCCAGTAGCTTTCTAACCCGACCATGCCAGGTCGACGGCATTGGTAGCGGTGTCTGTGACCGCCGAAGGGGTCGCGCGTGAGTTTTGTCAGCGAGTCGGCGCTCATAGAGCGCCGCTACAAAACGAAATCGCCAACGAGAATTGTCTTTGACAGCCCTCGGTGCGCTGTTAATTTTCGCTCGCTTTTTGCTGGAACGGGGCGGTCCCATGGTCGCGTTGGATTCGAGGCGGCTCTGGGACTTTTGCTTCTCTGGCGGAGGGCGCAACCGGTCCGCCCATGTAGCTCAGTTGGTAGAGCACGTCCTTGGTAAGGACGAGGTCACCGGTTCAATCCCGGTCATGGGCTCCAGTAGAGGAACTCGACCATCACAACCAGAACGAGACGCAGTTTAGTTAAAAGAGGACAATTACAATGGCCAAGGAAGCATTTAAACGCGACAAGCCGCACGTAAACGTCGGCACCATCGGTCACGTCGATCACGGCAAGACAACTCTCACCGCCGCTATCACCACCGTTCTTGCCAAGAAAGGGATGGCTGAAGTGCGCAAGTATTCCGACATTGATAACGCCCCCGAAGAAAAGGAGCGCGGGATCACCATCAATACCGCGCACGTCGAATACCAGAGCGAGAAGCGCCACTACGCGCACGTCGATTGCCCCGGTCACGCCGACTATGTCAAGAACATGATCACGGGCGCGGCGCAGATGGACGGCGCCATCCTCGTCGTCTCCGCGGCCGATGGCCCGATGCCGCAGACGCGCGAGCACATTCTTTTGGCGCGGCAGGTCGGCGTGCCATCCATTGTCGTCTTTCTGAACAAGGTCGACATGGTGGACGATCCGGAATTGCTCGACCTGGTCGAAATGGAAGTGCGCGATTTGCTCACTCAGTATGAGTTTCCCGGCGACAAAATCCCCATCGTTAAAGGCAGCGCGCTCAAGGCGCTCGATGGAGACGCCGAGCAGGAGAAGCAAATTCTCGCATTGGTGTCCGCCATTGACGACTACATCCCCGTACCGGAGCGGCCGGTTGATCAGCCGTTTCTCATGCCGGTAGAAGATGTGTTCAACATCGAAGGCCGCGGCACCGTCGCGACTGGTCGTGTCGAGCGCGGCATCCTCAAGAAGATGGAGGAAGTCGAAATCGTCGGCATCAAAAACACCGCGAAAACGACTGCGACCGACATCGAGATGTTCCGCAAGCTCCTCGATGAGGCGCGTGCGGGCGACAACGTCGGCGTTCTCCTTCGTGGCACGAAGAAGGAAGACATCGAGCGTGGCCAGGTCATCGCCAAGCCGGGGACGATTAAGCCGCATACGAAGTTCAAGGCCGAAGTCTATGTCTTGAGCAAGGAAGAAGGCGGCCGTCACACGCCGTTTTTCACCAATTACCGGCCGCAATTTTATTTCCGGACGACTGACGTGACCGGGACGGTCAAGTTGCCCGATGGCGTGGAAATGGTCATGCCGGGCGACAACGTCGCCATCGATGTGGAATTGAACAAACCTATCGCGATGGAGAAAACGATTCGGTTCGCCATTCGCGAGGGCGGCAAAACCGTCGGTGCTGGTCGCGTGAGCGATATTCTGGATTAGAGTCTCATAATTATGCTCCTGCTCATGCTCATGATCGGAGGTGTTCGATCATGATCAGGATAAACAGCAGGAGCAGGATAAAAAACGCCAGTAGCTCAATTGGTAGAGTAGCGGTCTCCAAAACCGTCGGTTGGGGGTTCGAGTCCCTCCTGGCGTGTTGTTGAATTTTCGATGTTAACCAAGGTCAAAAATTTCTTCACTGAAGTGAGGGTCGAGCTACAGAAAGCCTCCTGGCCGTGGGATCCGAAGGAGAAGGGTGTGCGTCGTTACAAGGAGCTGACCGATTCCACTTTGGTCGTCATCATTGCCATGCTCCTGCTTGGCGGCTACGTCGCGCTCTTCGATTTCATTCTCGTTAACGTCGTCCACTTTTTTACACGTATTCACTAACATGGCCCACGCGCTTGCAGCTAAAGATCAGTGGTTTGTTGTTCACGTACTCTCCGGCCAGGAGAACAAAGTGCGGGATAACATCGAGAAACGCGTCAAGACGGAGGAAATGAGCGATGTCGTTTATGAAGTGCTCGTGCCCACCGAACGAGTTTCAGAAATCAAGAAGGGCAAGAAAAGTGAGACCACGCGAAAGTTCTTTCCGGGTTATCTCATCATTAACATGCACCTGCTTGATGAAAACAATCAGTTGGTCGATCGCACCTGGTACTTCATAAAAGACACGTCCGGCGTCATCGGCTTCGCCGGAACCAAGGACAAACCGATCCCGATGCGGCAAGCGGAAGTCGACTCGATGCTCGCGCAAATGAAAGAGCGCGAGGAGAAGGTGAAACCGAAAGTCAGCTTTGAAGTGGGCGAGACAGTTAAGGTTGCCGACGGACCATTCCAAAATCAGAACGGGATCGTGGAAGAGATTGATCCGGAGCGCGGCAAGCTCCGCGTATCGGTGACGATTTTCGGCCGGGCGACCCCGGTGGAATTGGAGTATTGGCAGGTGGAGCGTGGCTAGTCATCCGCGAGCGAGGTCGAGGGATTCCGGTGCAAAAGGCAAAGGTAACGTCCACGGGATTCTTCGACTCCGCTTCGCTGCGCTCAGAATGACAGAGTATTTATGGCAAAGGAAATTGTAGCTCACATCAAACTGCAGATACCTGCAGGTCAGGCGAACCCGGCCCCCCCGGTCGGAACCGCGCTCGGTCCGCGCGGTGTCAATATCATGGCGTTCTGTAAGGAGTTTAACGCCGCCACGCAGAAGCAGGCTGGCGATATTCTCCCTGTCGTTATTACCGTCTTTAAAGACAAGAGCTTTACTTTCATCACCAAAAGCCCGCCCGCGGCTGTTCTATTAAAGAAAGCCGCTAATATCGCCGCGGGCTCGAAGGAACCTAACAAGATTAAGGTGGGTAAAGTCACGCGCAAACAAGTCATGGATATCGTTAAAACGAAGTCCAAAGACTTGAATACGCGGAACGACGAGGCGGCCTTTCGCGTCATAGCCGGAACGGCTCGGCAGATGGGGCTCGAGATCCTCGACTAGTCGAGGGGTTTTTTCCGGCGCATGCCGGAAAAGCGAGCTGCTTAGAAGCGCTTCTTCAACGCTACATACCAGGTTCGCCCCTTGATATTGGCTGTTTGCTCGTCGTAGCCGTTTTCACTGGCCCCGGCTACGAATGGCGGCGCTAAATCAAAAACGTTGTTCACGCCAAGCGTGATCGTTGTGCCGTTGAGCCATGCTCTCCATCCACACGGATTGTACTCCGCGGTAGAGACTGGCATGACGTTGTTATCTTTACCGCCTTTCATCGTCGCGTTCTTGCCGCCGTCCTTGGTGTAGCCGGCGACTTCGTTTTGCGCAGCGGACGCTGTGAAGTTGAACGTGTAGTTCAGGATCCAGTCAACGGTAGTCCATTCACGAATCTTGCGGTCCTTAAAGTCATGGGTTGAAAAGCGATCGTCCCAGTACTGGCCGATGTAGTGCACGGTAAAGCCGGTATCGAGTCCA
>JBBRAF010000004.1:0-168775 GCA_038207045.1 Chthoniobacterales bacterium | reverse complement strand
TCCGAAGTCAGAAGCTCTATCCAGTTGAGCTACAGGCACGAGGAAAATGGAGTGGTGGAGTAATGGAGTGTTGGAAGTGCCGCCACATCACCCACTACTCCGGCACTCCATTATTCCAGCGGGAAACGGGTGGCCAACGGGACTCGAACCCGCAACAGCCAGAACCACAATCTGGAGCTCTACCATTGAGCTATGGCCACCAGCTGGACGGGTATCTTAAATGCCGGACGCGTTTTTGCAAAACAGAGCCGGCGAGGGTTGGCACGCTCTGGGCTTCATATGAAACCCGTGCTTCTCCAAAGCATTGCAAGTGGCGCGGGCGGCAGCTATCATTGGCGCCGTTCCCGCATGAGAATTTTCGCTGGCGTTTCCCTGGCCGCGGTCATCCTTCTTAGCTCGCTCGCGCGTGCGCAGAGTGATGATCCCAGCGAGACTTTTCTCAAGGCCTATATGACTGCGCAGCAGGGAGAAAAGCTCGAGCGGGAGAGTCAATTCGGCGCCGCACTGGCGAAATACCGTTTTGCCGGGAGCCTGCTCGAGGAACTGAAGAAGGGCCATTCCGATTGGCAACCGGCGATCGTCGATTATCGCGGACGGAAAATCTCCGAAAGTATCCTGAGGATACAAAGCAAGGTTGGAACGCAAAAGGACCTGGCCGCGACCAACCCTCCGCCGCCCACCATTTCTCCACCTTCGTCAATTCCGCCGAAAACCGCCGAGCCGACGGTTCAAATCGGGAGCTCCAAGTCCAAGGCATCGCCCATCGCGGCATCGCCGCCGGCGCGGCCTTCACCTGCGACGGACGCGGCGGTCGCCGCGTCCGCGCCGGCAAACGACGCCGGCGTAAAAGCGGCCACCCAGAAATTGCGCGACAAGGTTGATCAACTGCAAACCGAGCTTCAGCATTCACGGGCCAAAGTCAGCGAAGTAGAGGGCGAAAAGGAGCAGCTAAACTCGAAGTTGCGAGATTCCAATTCCAAAATAGATCAGGCGCAACGTGACCTCGAACGAGGTAAGAGCGCCGAAAAAGATGTCCGCGACCAACTCACGCATGCGCAGGCTTCGCTGGAGAAAATCAAAGCTAACTCCGGCCAGGACGCCAGCGCGCAGGCGGCCATGCAACAGGAGGTCGCGGAATTGAAAACAGCATTGGCCGCGGCCGAGAAGGGCCGGGCCACGGCGGAAAAGGAGCGCGATGCGCAGACCGCCAAGCTGGCGACAGCGAATTCACAAATCGCGCAGGTGACAAAGGAGCGCGATCAAGCGCTCGGTCAGCTCGCGGGACTACGCGAGACGCAGGAGCGGGTCACTGCGCTGGTGGCGGAGAACACAGATTTGAAACAAAAACTGGCCAGCGCCGAAAAGACGGTGCGCGAGATCAGCGAAGACAAGCCGAAGCAGGAACAGGAATTGGCGGAGGTGAAGAAGCAGTTGGAAAATCTACGCGGGCAGCTGGCGGCGAGCGAAAAGCAGAACAAGGATTTTGAAGGAACAGTGGCTTCCCTGCGATCGCAGCTCGAAGAAGCTTCCAGTCAACTGGAAAAGGCAAAGCTGACCGGTAGCAGCGACGAGGAAACGGCGAAGCTGACACGGGAGAATCAAATCCTGCGCAACATCGTGGTGCGCGAACGGCAGGAAGAAGCGCGCCGCGATCAGGCGCGGAAGCTGATGCTGGCGGAGTTCGACAAATTGAAAGTAAAATCTGATACGCTGAACGAGCAGATCGTCTTGCTCGCGCAGCCGGTGACGAAGTTGACTGATGAGGAACTGGCATTGCTTCGTCAGCCAGTCGTCTCCATCTCGGACGATAACCCGGCGACGGTGAAAGCGAGCTTCACCTACGCCAAACCGAACACTGAGCAGAAATCGCCGCCGACGGACAAACCGGAAGAACAGGCGTCTCCCGAGGCTACCTTACAGTCGGGCTTTAAACCGGAGGTGCCGACCAATCTGGTGGAGATTGCGCGACAGGCGAAGGACAATTTCGACCAAGGTAAGTATCACGCAGCGGAGCGCGGATATCAGGAACTGCTAACCAAAAGTCCTAACAATCTTTATTCGCTGTCGAACCTCGGCGTAGTTTACTTCAGAACGGGCAAGCTGAAAGCAGCGGAGGTCACTTTAAAAAAGGCCGTGACCATCGCGCCCAAGGATGAGTTCGCGCACACGACTCTGGGGATTGTTTATTATCGTCAAAGTAAGTTCGACAGTGCTCTTAACGAGCTTACGAAGTCGCTCGCCATCAACCCTAAAAGTGCGACCGCGCATAATTATCTTGGCATTACCGCCAGCCAGAAAGGGTGGCAGGAGGCGGCGGAGAAGGAAATGCTCGCCGCCATCGCGGCCAAGCCGGACTATGCCGATGCTCACTTCAACCTGGCTGTGATTTACGCAACGTCTTCACCGCCCTCGAAGGAGCTTGCGAAACGTCATTACAAGCAGGCGACAGAATGTGGCGCCGAACCCGACGCTTCGCTCGAGAAGTTGCTGCGCTGACCCACCAGGTGGTAAAGCCGTTTCTGACTGCGAGCTGGCGTTATCTCGCGATGCTGAACTATCGCATCGACCCGGCTTTGCTGGAAAAGTATATCCCGCCTGATGTTGAACGGGACTTCTATGAAGGCGAAACCTTTATCAGCGTGGTCGGGTTTTTGTTTCTGGAAACGCGGGTCCTTGGAATCGGCGTTCCTCTGCACCGGAACTTTGAGGAGGTTAATCTTCGCTTTTACGTCCGTAGACGCTCGGCCGATACCTCGCGCCGCGGAGTCTGTTTTATCCGCGAGATTGTGCCCAAACGCGCGATCGCAGCGGTGGCGCGCGTCTTTTATGGCGAGCCTTACCTGACGTTGCCGATGAAGTCAGAGGTCGTGCACCGCGACGGCGCTCTCGAAGTCAAGTATAGCTGGCGCCGCGGCTCGAGATGGGAATTCATTTCGATGTCGGCAGAAGGTGAACCGGCGCCGGTTCGCGCCGGCACGCACGAAGAATTCATTACTGAGCACTACTGGGGCTACACCAGGTTGCGTGGGGGATGCAGCGAGTACCGGGTAGAGCATCCGCGATGGAAAATCTGGCCGGCAATCTCCGCCAACTTCAAAGCCGATGTGGCATCACTCTATGGCTCGGATTTCGTCGCCCCGCTTTCCGCTCCGCCTGTTTCACAGTTCATCGCTGATGGCTCCCACGTGCAAGTGTGGAGAAAGACGGGCGACCCTGTTTTGGCCGAAGGCCTCGCTGCCAGTTCTCGTTAACTATGCGACTGCTATAAGTCATGATAAATGGAAAGCAGGCTGTAGCGACGGTCTATGACTGCCGTGCTTCTCTTGGTGGATTGTCGTGCTTCGGCGGTCACAGACCGCCGCTACAGGACTTTTGAAACAGTTCTTTGATGAAATTACCTGCGCGGACAGCCTGCAGGAGGAAGAATGGTCGGAATGGATACGGGCGAAGCAACATGCGGACCTCACTCCAGTTACGGAATCGGGCCGATTCGAGCTTCGCTACCGTGTTCGCCCGATCGAATAGCAGTCGTTAGTTAACCGCCACGAGTTGCCGCAGAACGAAAGGCAGGATACCACCGTGCCGGTAGTAATCGACTTCGATCGGAGTATCGATGCGCAATTTTACCGGCACGGAATCGCGCTCGTTGTTACTGCGTTTAATCTCCAAAGTGACCTCCTGCCCAGGCTCGAGTTTATCCGACAAGCCGGTGATGGAGAACGTTTCCGAGCCGTCGAGGCCAAGGGACTGCGCATTCGTGCCTTCGAGGAATTGCAACGGCAGCACCCCCATGCCCACGAGGTTTGAGCGGTGGATGCGTTCGTAGCTGGCCGCGACGACCGCTTTGACGCCAAGCAATCGCGTCCCTTTCGCCGCCCAATCGCGGGATGAGCCAGTGCCGTATTCGTGCCCGGCCAGGATGACGAGCGGAGTTTTCCCTTCGGCATATTTCATGGCGGCGTCGTAGATTGACATCGTCTCTCCAAACGATGTGCCGCGAGTAGCACCGGGACCTGCGCCGAAATATTTCGTCACACCGCCTTCCGTGCCGGGCACCATCAGATTCTTAATGCGGACGTTGGCGAAAGTGCCACGTGTCATAACCAGGTCGTTGCCGCGACGCGACCCGTAACTGTTGAAATCGACCGGCTGTATCCCGCGCGACATCAGATATTGCCCCGCTGGTGCCGTCGCTTTTATCGCGCCCGCCGGCGAGATGTGATCGGTCGTGACAGAGTCGCCGAAAATGCCAAGGGCGCGCGCGCCGCGAATTTCTTGGATTCGCCCCGGCGCCATGGAGAAATTCGCAAAAAATGGCGGCTCATGAATGTAGTCGCTTGTCTCATCCCATTGGTAAATGTCACCGCTGCTGGAAGGGATATCGTTCCATTTCGGATTCTGATCGGCGAAGTCACGATACAGCTTGCGGAAGACTTCCGGTGTCAGGGCCGATTGCATGGCGTCGCGGACTTCGGTCAACGTCGGCCAGAGGTCGCGCAGGTAAATTTCCTCGCCGTTTTTTGACGCAATCGGCTCACGCGTGAGATCGATATCGACGCGACCGGCCAATGCGAAGGCGACAACCAGGGGCGGCGACATGAGAAAGTTCGCCTTGATATTTTGATGCACGCGCGCCTCGAAATTGCGGTTGCCCGAGAGGACAGACGCCGCCACCAAATCGTACTCATGAATGGCGTGCTCGATCTTGGGATGCAGCGGCCCGGAGTTGCCGATGCAAGTGGTGCAGCCGTATCCGACAAGGTTGAATCCGAGTTGATCGAGATATTTTTGCAGACCGGTTTTGGCGAGGTAGTCGGTAACAACGCGTGAGCCCGGCGCGAGCGATGTTTTCACCGCTGGATCTACCCGCAGCCCGCGTTCGACCGCCTTCTTCGCCAGCAACCCGGCCGCGAGCATCACGCTCGGATTACTTGTGTTCGTGCAGCTCGTGATCGCTGCGATGAGAACGCTGCCGTGACCGATCCGGGTTTGACCATGGTGAAAGGGGTCGCCGCCGACACTTCCCAGTTCCTTAGCCGAATCAGGGGTGGGCCGATTCGCAACCATCTCGACCTTGTTACGCTGGTCGCCCGGTTCCATGCCCTGGTTGCGCTTGTCGGTCGAAACCATGTGTTCGTCGCGCGGCGGAGTTCCGTTTAACTGCACAAGATGTTTGGCCGCGAGATCACCCTCCGCTTTACCGTAACCGCCCTCCTTCACCGACTTTTGCAGCAACGAACGAAACGTCTCGCCCAATTCAGGAAGATTGATTCGGTCCTGCGGCCGCTTCGGCCCGGCCACGCCAGGCTGTACACTTGCCAAGTCCAGTTCCAGATCGGCACTGTATTCAATCTCCCCGCGCCGCGGCATCCCGAACATGCCCTGGGCACGGAAGTAATTTTCGAAAGCGGCGCATTGCTCTTCGCTCCGTCCGGTGGCGCGCAAATAGGTCACCGATTCCTGATCGACCGGAAAGTATCCCATAGTCGCGCCGTATTCAGGAGACATGTTGCCGATGGTGGCGCGATCAGGGACGGGGAGCGAGGCCGCGCCTTCGCCGTAAAACTCCACGAATTTACCGACGACTTTCTGTGCTCGCAGCATCTGCGTGATGTGCAACACGAGATCGGTTGCGGTCACGCCCTCGCGGAGTCGACCGGTCAGGTTCACGCCGACTACCTCCGGCGTGAGAAAATAGACTGGCTGCCCGAGCATTCCTGCTTCGGCTTCAATCCCGCCCACGCCCCAGCCAACGACGCCAAGGCCGTTGATCATTGTTGTGTGCGAATCGGTTCCGACCAGCGTGTCGGGAAAGAAAAGTCGAGAGTCGTTAGTTGAGAGTTGAGAGCTAAGCACGCCCTTGGCGAGATACTCCAGATTCACCTGATGCACGATGCCGATGCCCGGTGGGATGAGCTGGAACGTCTTGAACGCCTGCTGGCCCCACTTCAGGAACTGGTAACGCTCGCGATTGCGCTTGAATTCCATCTCCAGATTGAGGCGCAACGCTTCGGCCGATCCGAAAAAATCCACCTGCACGGAGTGATCGACCACCAGGTCCACCGGCACAAGCGGCTCGATGATCTTCGGGTCGCCGCCGAGTCGTTGCACCGCGCAGCGCATGGCCGCGAGATCCACCACCAGCGGCACGCCGGTAAAATCCTGGAGAACAATGCGCGCCACCACGAACGGGATCTCCTCGTTCGCCGGTTTTTTCGCGTTCCAATTCGCCAGCGTTTCTACATCCCTGCGCCGTACCTTTTTCCCGTCGCAATTCCGCAGCACCGACTCGAGCACGATGCGAATGCTGACCGGCAGACGCGAGATCTTGCCCACGCCCTGCTCCTCCAACGCCGGCAACGAGTGAAAGTATCCGGTGCGATCTTTACCCGCGTCGAAGGTCTTAAGCGTCTTAAATTCGTCCATTGTCATTCCGAGGGAAGCGAAGCGAAGTCGAAGAATCCCTGACTATTCTTGCGCAGAAAGATAGAAATGTCTCGACTGCGCTCAACGTGGCAAAGATCAACTTAGCTCCTTTAGCTTCGCCTTCACTCTGTTGAAATCCGGCACCGCGCGCGCGTCTTCGTTGCAATCGAAATACTGGATCACACCCTTGCGATCGATAATGTACACGGCGCGCTTCGGAACTCCGCCCATGCCAAGGCCGATCTGCGGAAGAAAAGAATCGTAAACAACGTCATAAGAGCGCGCGACGATGTGCTCATAATCGCTCAACAGCGCGACGGTAATTCCCTCTTTCCGCGCCCACGCTTCCTGCGCGAAGGGATTGTCCCCGCTGATGCCGTAAACGGTCGCGCCCATCTCGCCGTAAGCGACGAGATCGGACGAGACGCCGCACATCTCGGTCGTGCACGTGCCCGTAAACGCCATCGGGAAAAAGAGTAGCAGCGTGTTCCCCCTGCCGAAGCGCTCGCTCAGCGTGATCTGCTTCGGGCCATCGGCGGTCTTCGTCGGGAGGGTGAAGTCGGGCGCGTTGGTTCCAACTGCGAGGGCCATGAGATTTTTCAGTATAAAAGGTGGCGCGACGCGGTCAAAGCGCCATCGCAGTCGTGGCATAAGCCAAGCTGGTCTTGTTTCCATATGAAACCGAGCTGCGTGCTTCTTGCGCTTTTAAGCCTGGCGTTGCCGGTCCATGGGAAAGATGTGGCTGGGGCCAAGGACGATCCAGTCATTAAGCGCTACGAAGGTTCCGAGATCATTTGGTATGGGCAGAAGAATTACGACGCGCTTCGTCTCGCGCTCGAGCCGGTGGTATTTAACTACAACGAGCAGAAGTTCGATCCTTATAAGAAAATCGAAGTCGAAGGGCGCAAGGCCACCATCTACTACCGCATCCCCGATGGTGTCGGCACCTTGGAAGTAGCCCGCAATTACGAGAATGAGCTGAAGGAAAAAGGATTCGAGATTCTTTTCTCCGCCGCGGGGGACGATCTTGAGCATAATCGCGGCGACAACGTCATCACCGAGATTTACGGGCTCACCCCGGCCAATGCCAATGCCGGTCATCCCGACATGCTGTCATTGACGCAACCGGATCGGAGCAAATCGCACTACATCTCAGCGAAACTAAGCCGTCCCGGCGGCGGTGAGGTCTATGCATCGGTCTTCATCATCGAAGGCGGATTTGCCGCAGCCAGCGCATTCAAGATTCCAGAGAAAACAACGCTCGTCCGCCTGGACGCGTGCGAGACGAAAGCGATGGAGCAGAAGATGGTAACGGTGAGCGCGACCGAAATGGAAAAATCGATTTCGGAAAGCGGCAAAGTCGCGCTTTACGGGATCTACTTCGATTTCAATAAGGCCGATGTGAAACCGGAATCGGAGCCAACGCTGGCCGAGATCACCAAACTCATGCAAGGCAAGCCGGCGTTGAATGTGCTCGTCGTCGGACACACCGATGCAGTCGGTAGTTTCGAGAGCAACAAAACCTTGTCGCAGCGGCGCGCCGAAGCTATCGTGGCTGCTTTGCGCGGCAAAGGTATTGAATCGAAACGTCTCTTCCCCGTGGGAGTTTCCTTCGCCGCACCCTTCGCGACGAACGCGAACGAAGAAGGCCGCGCTAAAAATCGCCGGGTCGAGCTGGTTGAGATGCAGGGAACGCATTGACGCGCGTCAGTCCTCTGGGGTGAAACATAACATTGGGTATCCCGAGAAACGAAAATAGACGGGATTGACAGGATTGAATTGGATTTGGGCGAGAAGAAATCCTGTGAATCTTGTTACTCCTGTCTAGTTCATCGCCGTCCGAAGCACTTGCCGGAAGTGTCGCGGACACGCGCTCGCAGGCCACGTTCGTGCGCGAGCGGCACAATTGGGCGAGAATCGCGCCAGCATGGAAGCTTTGTGGTGGATCATAGCAGTCGTTCTGATGGCGGTCGGTTTGATCGGAACCGTCGTGCCGATAATCCCGGGGACGACGATCATCCTCGGCGCCGCCATCATCCATCGCTTCGCAGTCGGGCCAACGCACGGCTGCGGCGTGAGCGCTTTGATCGGGCTGGCCGTTCTGACATTGGTCTCCTATGCACTCGACGCGGGCGCGGCTCATCTCGGAGCGAGGCGTTTCGGCGCGACGAAGTGGGGGATCGGAGGAGGAATTGTCGGCGGCATCGTGGGCCTTTTCTTTGGTCTGCCGGGGTTATTCCTCGGCCCGGTTCTCGGAGCGATCGCAGGCGAGCTGATCAGCGGGAAAAAGCTGGTGAAAGCGGGCCGGGCGGGGTGGGGCACGATCCTCGGCATGTTAGCCGGAGGGTTGGCGAAAATCGTCATCGGCCTTGCCATGGTCGCCATCTTTGTCACTAACGTCCCATCGCCTTTGTGAATGTCTGTCATCCCGAGCGAAGCGCAGCGTAGTCGAGGGATCCCGAAGCGTTACCTTTAAGCTAACTTCGCCGGGATCCCTCGACTTCGCTGGGGATGACGAACGCATCGGTTCCTCGCCTGAGCGCCGCCTCAATTCCTAACCGGTCACTCCGGAAAGCCCATTTGCCATTTCCCGTTATCATCTATCCCAAAGGCCTGTTCTTAATCGGGCCGAGTTGGTGTCAATAGGAGAGGACGGACCCAGCCGCGTTCCTTGAAGCTTATTCGCGTTGACCTGCTGTGACGGCAAACCGGCAACGCGATTGGGCGCCGCGCAGGCAGTGCTCGCGGACGCGGGCGCGAATCACTCGCGCAAGGAAGTTTTCCACGAGGAGGCAGGTCTCGGGATGTTCGGCCACGACCGCTTTGAGCGGACAGCCCTCACTGCGAATACAGAAACCGTCTTCCTCTTTCTCCATGCTGGCCGCGCCGCCCAGAGCGTTGAGAAGGCGTGTGGCGTTTTGCACACGAGCGCGCAGGGATTTTTTCGCGCCATTAGTCTCAAAGCGCGTGGCCAGTGCCGCTCCTCCACCTTTTAATAATTCCCGCACCTGTTTGGCGGAAAGTCGCCGCTTCATGGCATCGAGCAGGGAGCTAAGAGAAGCATCGGAAGCCTGCACCAGGAGTTTCCGCGCGCGGGGGGTTAACTGATAGAGCTCATGCGGGCGGCGTGTCCCTGGGAGCGAGCCCTTTCGCTGCACCAGGCCTTCCCCCTCGAGGGCGAGGAGGTGGGAGCGGACAGCGTTATCGGTCAGGTAGGTTCGAAGAGCTAACTCGGAGACCGTGCCGACGCCTCGCTGCAAAAGCTCGATCACTTCCGCGCGGCGCTTCCCGAAGCGGACTTTCTTTCGCGGAAGCGAGCCGGCGATCTCCTTCTTCATTAGTGGCAAAATAGCAGAAAATTCCGCTTTCTCGAATAAGTCAAAAATAATTTGACTATTTATTTGAAGGATTGAGAATGCGGACACCACCCAAAAAACATCATGACCAATTCATCCGTTCAATCTCAAGCCGTGCCGAACGAGACGGTGCGGCAGGCATACCTCATCCTCCGTTTCGGCTTCACCGTGGCGCCAATTCTGGCCGGCCTCGACAAGTTCCTTCATCTCCTGGTTAATTGGGACCAGTACCTCCCTGACGTGACCAACCGCCTCGTCGGCGGTCATGGACATCAGTTGATGCTGGCCGTCGGCGCGATCGAGATCGTCGCCGGCATCGGCGTAGCGATTAAGCCGCGCATTTTCGCCTATGTAGTAGCGGCCTGGCTGCTCCTCATCATTCTCAATCTGCTGGCCATCCCCGGTTACTTCGATGTGGCTTTACGCGACCTGGGATTGCTTCTTGGCGCTCTCGCTCTCGGCCGGCTAAGTCAAAACTTCGACTGAGCAGCCAGTCAGGAAATTTTGCAGACACCGGAGGGCCCATGTGCGTTTTCAATTAGGGCCAGCGAAGAAGCAGACACGCGACAATTGCCACGACCAGCGATAACACGATCTCCACCGTCGAAATAACCGATCCAGCGTGCGCCGGTTGATACGCAATCGCGATCAGGTTGATCGCCACCCAGATCAACGCTCCTGCCACAACCGCCTTAACCAAACTACCTTTCATTGGTTCCGCAGGAACTGAGCGGAAGTTAAGGAATCAGCGTCTGTGGCTTGCAATGAAAGCGCGATCATAAACTTGACGTCTCAATTAGGTCGATCCGCGAAGCGGATTTGGTTTGAATGAATTGTTAAGCGCTGGCCGAGAGTCACGCAGTATGTCGACAACGACCCGCTCAGACTATTACGGTATTACACTCCAAGAGAAACACACAGAAAATCGGCACGCAGTCTGGATAGTGTTTTCATGGTTGGTCGGTGATGGCCATGAATAGCTGGGAGTATGAAACGCTCTCCACACCGGCAGGCAGCACGCGAGAACGCTCAGCTCCCTTAAAAAGTTGTTGCGCGGCGATTAACTTTGTAATACAAAGTTAAAGCAAGCCGTAGCGGCGAGAAATTGAAATATGAAAACAGGGTTTTTCAGGCGTCTTGGATGGTTTTATGCTCCAGCATCAGTTGTCGGCGTTTTCATTTGCGTGATGGCGCTGATTTTTTGCGGGACGGTTTTCCTGGCGGTGGATCGGCATTCGCACTCGGTTAGCGATACGCTTTATGGCGTGTTCCCCTTTTTCGCTTGCACGTTCCTTCTTCTCGACTGGATCGGCAGTCGATCCAGTTAACCGCGCAAACCATGCAGACCATACCAACCCAACGCGCCGAGGAAGATTTGCGAGTCATTCGCACGCTCATGGAACGGGCGACGATTTACCGCGCGATTTCCGCTCCCACCGCGCTTTTCGGCGGCTGCCTCGCTCTGGTTCTCGCAGGAATTATTCAGGTGCGCGAGCACCGTTGGGCGGCGCTGGCTCCTGAGGTGGTGCGACACATTTCCACCCGCGGTTTCGCTGCGCTTTGGCTGGGCGCCCTTGTCATCGTCCTAGCCGTGAACACGTGGTACGTGCACCGGGAAGCCAGTCGCGACGGACGGCCCCTAATCTCGCCGGCAATGAAACTGGCTTTGCGCGCCATCCTGCCCTGCCTGGCCTTTCCCGCTGCCATCACGATTTGGTTTTTCTACGATGGCTACGAATTCGACAACGAACTACTGCTGGTGCGAGCGTGGATCGGATTTTACGGATTGGCCCTGATCGCGACGCAACATTTTGCCCCCCGTTCGCTCGTCTTCCTAGGCTGGGCATTTCTGCTCACCGCGGTTTTGATGACGATCGGTTCGCGCCAACTGGAATATTATTCCACGCCACTGGTGCCGAATGCAGCCATGGGCGCAACCTTCGGGCTTTATCACCTCATCTATGCCGCGTGTGTCTGGCGCTCCCCCACAACGCCGCTCGAATGAAAGATGCTCGACTTCGACAAGCTCGACAAAGCCATTCACGAGAAAGGGCGCCTCGCCATCATGACGCTGCTGGCGACGCGGGTGCGCTGGTCGTTTCAGGATTTGAAAACGGAGTTGAGCATGAGCGATGGCAATCTGGTCACGCATTTGCGCACGCTGCACAAACTCGGCCTCGTCGCGCAAACCAAGGAAGTGAAGAAGCGGCCGCAAACGAGCTACGCTCTGACGGGGAAAGGGCGGACTGCGTTCAAGGAGTATCTGCGCGTGCTGGAGCAGATCGTAAAAGCGGGGAAAGGCTGAGTTTTTTTGGCAACTAACTTTGTGACACAAAGTAAATGATGAGAGTGATCGTGGCGGAACACTTCGGGATGTGCTTTGGCGTGCGTGACGCCATCGCTCAGGCGGAGGAGCTCGCTGCCGCTGCACCCCTCACCATCCTCGGCCAGCTCGTCCACAATCCTGTCGTTCGGCAACGTCTGCGCGCTCACGGAATCGAGGAGCAATCCAGTAAACCTCGGTTCGGGCGCGTCATGATCACTGCGCATGGCATCTCGGATATTAAACGCCAAGAATTGAGCGCTCTCGGTCTCAACGTTGCCGATGGGACCTGTCCGCTGGTGCGCCAGGCGCACGCGCAGCTCAAACAACTCGTCCGAGAAGGCTATTTCCCGGTCGTGATCGGCCTTGCCGGTCACGTCGAGGTGCGCGGCTTGACCGAGGATTTCGCCAATGCCGTTGTCATCGAGAAATCGAGCGACATCGCTCGTCTTCCGCCCGTCCTGCGTTTCGGGATTATTTCGCAAACGACGCAGCCGCTCGACCGAGTTCTCGTCCTTGTAAACGAAATCAGGCGGGCCCGCCCCGCCGCGGAAGTCCGCTTCGTCGACACGGTTTGCAAACCAACGAAAGATCGGCAGCGCGCTCTCAAGGAGCTGCTCGAGGCGGCCGACACGATCGTGGTGGTGGGTGGGCGTGAGAGCAATAACACGCGCGAGCTGGTGTGGACTTGTCATGCCGCTGGGCGCCGCGCGATTCATATCGAGCGTGCCGAGGAACTCGAGGCCGCAGATTTTCATGCGGCAAAAATTGTCGGTGTGACGGCGGGAACTTCGACGCTGCCGGAAACAGTAGTGGCAGTTGTCGCGGCGCTGAACCGAATCGTTCAACCCGCATGAAGGCGAATGTGAAAGCGCTTTTGCGCGGCGATCGAGAGGAACTCCTTCGCTTCCTTTCGGCGCGCGGATTTCGCTATCCCGGCGCGTGCGTTGTCATGATTCTGGCCGGCTCGGGGCTTTACGGCGGGACGGTGGGCCTATGGCGCTCGCCCGAGCAGGCGCTCTATACGCAATCAAGATTCCCGCGCTCATCCTGTTCACCTGCGTCGGGAACGCATTGCTGAACGGCATGCTCGCGCAGTTGCTTGGTTCGGCCTTGCCATTCCGCCAAACTTCGACCGCCACCCTGCTCAGCTTTGCCGCGGCGTCAGTTATTCTTGGCGCCTTCGCTCCGGTGGCGGTGTTCGTCCTCTTCAACACACCTGCGCTCTCAGCCGCGAACGCGCTGACCGGTCACAGCGTTATGCTCCTGACGCATGTCTTTCTGATCGGGTGCGCCGGCGTTCTGGGTAACCGCCTCTTGCTGCGTCTGCTCAATTTCTTGCACCCGGCCGCGACGGCACGTCGCGTTCTGTTCGGCTGGTTGGCGGGAAATCTCTTGCTCGGCACTCAGCTCGCCTGGGTTCTGCGGCCATTTATCGGCAGTCCGAAGCTGCTTGTCCAATTTCTGCGACCCGACCCACTGCGCGGGAACTTCTATGAAGCGGTCGGGCGCGCTCTCGCGCACCTGTTTTTCCAACACTGAAAGAATATGAATACACCGATTCCACCTTTACCTAGCTCGCACGATTTTGAGCCCATGCCGCAACCGCCCAGCGCGAGCTCGATCATCGAAACGCTGTTGAAACGTCCGACGCGCATTGTTCACGAGCTAACGCACGGACGCGGTGGTGTCGTCATTCTCCATCTTGTTCTTCTTAGCCTTCTCGGCATCGCTGTTTACGGAGTGGTGGTCGGCAGTCTGAGTGGCGGAATGCAGATGCTGGTAGCACCGGCGAAACTCACACTCGGCACGATCGCGGCTACGCTTATCTGCCTGCCCAGCCTGTATATTTTCATTTCTCTCAGCGGAATTGATGTGCCGATTCGAAGCGTGGCCGGCTCGCTTTTCGCCGCCGTTTGTTTGTGTGCGCTGCTGCTGATCGGGTTCGCGCCGGTGGCCTGGATATTTTCGCAATCGACCGACTTCATCGGGTTGATGGGCACGCTCCATTTGCTCTTTTGGGTGATCAGCATTGCGTTCGGCCTGCGTTTGATTGGCACGATGTGTCGTTTCGCTGGAGCGAAAGAGCACGCGCACCTGCGGATTTGGACCATTATTTTCCTGCTCGTCTGCTTCCAAATGACCGCCACCCTGCGTCCAATCATCGCGCGTTCCGATCGCTTCCTGCCTGCGGAAAAGAAATTCTTTCTTTCCTACTGGTTCGAAACGCCAACAACTGCGAATAGTTCAAGAACGGGCAAGGAAGCCTCAAAGTAGCGGTTGCAATGGCTTAGCTTCTGCTCTTAAACAAAGCGTGCGCGGTTTACTGATCGTGGTGCTAATCGTCGGCCTCGGATACGTTTTTCTCCGTCAACAGAATGAGAAAACCCCGGTGGCGGCGCACTCAGTCGCGGCGTCGTCTCCGGCGTTAACTCCGGCACCGCGCGGTCAGGCATCTGAATACAATTACATGAAGCGGTCGCTCGATCGGGCCCGCGATGTGCGCGATCAGTCGCGCGCGCGAACGCAAAATGACCAGAATCCGTAGGTTTGTAACGGCTCGGGCAACGTCGACTCCCGAGCAGTTTGGGCGGGTTCGAGAGATCCTTCGCTCGCTCAGATGACAAGTAGAAGTTGCCCGTCCTGGTTTCCTGGCTTTCAGATTTTTCAAATTCTGTTAGCTTCTTCGCTGATGGCAGGCGATCGCTGGTGAGCCGCGAGGTTTCGCCAGAGGAAAGTCCGGACACCATACGGCAGCATGCCGCGTAAAATACGCGGGAGTCGCGGTTGAAAAATCGCGGCGACGGAAAGTGTCACAGAAAACATACCGCCGGTTCTTTGAAGGTGGGGAAGCTAACAGCTTCCTCTACAGAATCCGCAGGGAAACCGGTAAGGGTGAAAAGGCGAGGTAAGAGCTCACCGCGCGCGGAGTAATTCGCGCGGCACGAAAAACCCCATGTGGTGCAAGACAAAACAGGAGGAGGACAGCCGGTCCATCGATCTCCGGGTATCGTCGCATCACGGGCGCTGTAGCGGCGGTCTATGACCGCCGATTTTTGGCGCACGGACATTCGGAGAAATCCGAGTGAGATAAATGGTCGCCGCCTGAAGAAATTCAGGAGACAGAATTCGGCTTATCGCCATCAAATATGAAGGGCGCTTCGGCAATGAGGCGCCCTTCGCTTTTTGTCAAAAAATCGCGTCCCGAGCGAGGCTCCGAGGATCCTCCATGTTATCTTTCAGCTGACGCCGCGGGATCCCTCGACCTTCGCTTCGCTCGCTCGGGATGACCTTGATCCGGTTTCGTTCGTGATCAGCTCCCTGTCGATTCTTTCACTTGATCGAGGCCTTCCTCAATTTTCTGCACGGTCGGGTGTAGTTCCTTCAGTATCTCGTGTTCTTCCCTCGATAATTCCTGGATGCCGCGGGCTTGCTGCTGCAGTTCTTCCAGCATCGCGTTTTGCTTTTCCGATATTCGGTGCATCCACCAGAAGCACACGCCCCAGCAGATCGTGTCCAGAAGGCTGATGAGATTGATAAATGAGCGGCTCATGGATGATGCAACTATGACATCGACTGCGATGCTCGCAGCTAAGATCGCGCCACTTTACATCAGCGAAGGCGACGCGATGGTCGCAGATGCAAGGCGCTGCTCAACGGCTCGACTGGCGCATTCCCGTGGCGTGGCTGGTTCTTTGCGTGGTCTGGAGCTCGACCTGGCTGGCCATCAAGGTCGGATTGTACGACTTACCGCCCCTCTCTTTCGTCGCGATTCGCTTCGCCGTTGCCATCGTCGCGCTCCTCGCTGTTTCAATCGGGCGCGAACGCTTGCTTCCGACGCGCCGGTTGGATTTTGCAGTCCTCGCTTTCACCGGCATCTTGATGTTCGCGCTGAATTACGCGCTCCTTTTTTGGGGCGAGCTGCACGTTTCTTCAGGATTGGCCGCTGTGATTCAAGCGTCGATTCCCATTTTCGGAATGGTGTTCGCGCACTGGATGCTGCCAGAGGAACCGCTGCGCTGGCAGCGATTGGCTGGGGCACTGATCGCGATGGCAGGCGTGGCGGTGATCTGCGCGCGTTTGCTTAACTTCAATGGATGGCTCGCATTTCTCGGCGGGCTCGGCATTACGATCGGCGCGGCCAGTGCGGCGTTTTCGAACGTCTGGCTGAAGGCGCGCAAGATCGACCTCGCTCCTTCCATGCTGGCAGCATGGCAAATGATTTTCGGAACGATTCCGCTCCTCGCGATCGCATTCATGGTGGACGGAAATCCAATGCGTCTACACTGGAGCGGGAGGGCTATTTTTTGTCTTCTTTATCTCGCTCTTATTGGCTCCTCACTCACATTCATCCTGCTCTACTGGCTGATGCCGCGGATGACGGTGACGCGCTTGCAAACGATATCCCTTATCACGCCGCCTGGCGCGATTGCGCTCGGTTGGGCGTTGGGCGGCGAACGTTTGTCGGTCTGGTCGCTTCTGGGTGCGCTGTTTGTGCTCGCTGGCGTCGCGATGATTTTTCGTCCACTGCGGGAAGAAAAAGCGGCGCAAACGATCCAGTCGGAAGGACTGGCGGCGCCGCGCGCCTAGTTATCCCAAGCGAAGCCGAGGGATCCGAGGTTATGTGATCTTTAAGGTAACTTCCACGGGATCCTTCGACTGCGCTCCGCTCAGGATGACAGCATTTAGGGAGCGCTCTGTTAGAAGGAGAGAACGTCGTCCAAACAAGCCAGCAAATGCGACACCGTCTCCTCTGATTCGTCGCCCATGTTCGAAAGGCGAAATGTTTCGCCTTTGATTTTTCCGTAACCGCCATCGATGACGAGTTGGTGCCGCTCGCGCAAATCGCGCACCAGTTTCGCCACGTCGATCCCGCGGTTGTTTTTCACGCAGGTGAGCGTGATGGAGCGGAAACCTTCTTCGGCGAAAAACTCGAAACCGCGAGTGCGAATCCAATCGTGCACGAGCGTGTTGGTGCGGGCGTGACGAGTAAAACGCGTAGGCAAGGTTTCGGCGAATATTTCCTCGAGTTTTGATTGCAAGGCGAAGATGTGACCGATGCTGGGCGTGCTCGGGGTCATCCATTTGGTCTGCTGTTTTTTGAATTCGAGAAAGTCGAAATAGTAGCCGCGATCGCGATTTTGCGCGGCGCGCGCGCGAGCTTTGTCGGAAACGCTGAAAAGCGAGAAACCAGGCGGAAGCGCGAGAGCTTTTTGCGCGCCCGTCAGCATCACGTCGATGCCAAGCGCATCCATCGCAATGGGAAGGGCGGAGAAGGAGGAGACGGTGTCAACGATGAGCGCGACTTCCGGGTATTTCGCGAGGGTGCAGCAAATCTCCGGCAACGGATTCATCACGCCGGTGGAAGTTTCGTTGTGGATGAGAGTGACACTGTCGAATTTTCCGCTGGCCAACGCGCGATCGACTTCGCGATGATCGATATGTTTCCCCCAGTCCACCTGCAGAGGCTCGGCCTCTTTGCCGCAACGGCGGGCGACATCGAGCCATTTGTCGGAGAAGGCCCCGCACATGCAGCAAAGCACGCGCTCGCGCACGACGTTCCGGATAGCCCCTTCCATCACGCCCCAAGCAGAGGAGGTGGAAAGGAACACGGGCTGAGTTGTGCCGAATAATTCCTGCAATCGCGGGTGAATTTCGCGATAGAGATTTTTGAAAGCCTCACCGCGATGGCCGATGGCCGGATGGGCGAAAGCAGCCAAAGTTTTTGAAGAAACTTCGACGGGCCCGGGAATAAAAAGTTTGTCGTGCGGGGTCATGCGCTGAAGCCAGCGCACGCTAGCGCATGTTCACCACTATTCCTCTTTCTTGATGAAACTGATGTCGCCGCAACGTTCGACTCGCGCGATTTTCAACTTTGATTTATCTTCCGTTTCGGCGCTCAGGCGCATGTCTTCTTCGAAGTCGCGATCGGAGATATGATTGCGACGCATGGCGGCTCGATCGACTCGGCCATCGCGCAGGATGACGTGGGGTTCACCCTTAACGAGGATGCCGAGTGGATGCCAGCGATTCGCCACAAAGGCGAGGAAACGATGCAGCAGCACGATGACGAAGCTGGCGCCAAGTGTGGGGAAAAATGAGGCGCTGCCATTGACGGCCCGGGCAAGCACGGATGCGAGCACGACAATGAGGACGGCATCGAATGCGGTTTTTTGTGCGAGCGCGCGTTTTGAGCCGAGACGGATCATGATGAGGGAGGCAATGAAAACGATGATCCCGCGCAGCGAGATTTGAGAGAAGCTGAGATCTTTTGGCTCAAGGCGCAGGCCGAGCCAGGCGTTGAGGTCGCCCCATAACATCATCATTTCACTCAAAGGTTCGCGATAAAGTTAGGTAATGCGCGTATGACGTAAAGCGAAGCAGATGCTGCGTTTTGTCCCGAAAATGTCGCGTGCGTTGGCGAAGCTGAAGAAACGCGCAAAAGTCAATGGTGTGCCAGTCATCTACGTGAATGACAATTTTGGGGAGTGGCGGTCCGATTTTCGCAAACTGGTCGAGCATTGTCAAACGGGTCACGCGCGCGAGATGGTGGATGCCCTGCGACCGGATGAAGACGACAATTTCGTGCTCAAGCCGAAGCATTCCGGTTTCTTTTCCAGCACACTCGAGACACTGTTGCGCTATCTAGACTCGCGGCGGCTCATTATCACCGGGATTGCCGGGAACTTTTGTGTGCTCTTCACTGCCAACGATGCCTACATGCGTGACTACGAATTGAGTGTGCCGGCGGACTGCTGTATTTCGAACACGCACGCGGGAAATCGTCAGGCGCTTACTTTGATGAGGCGTTATTTGAAGGCGGATGTTACCACATCCAGCCGGGTTCGATTTCCTTCGGCGCGCACCCAACGTAAATCGCGCCGTAACGTCCAAACGTCATCCTGAGCGATGCGAAGGACCTCTCAAACGCTGTCGCACAAGGGAGAGTTCCATCGCTTCGCTCCGGATGACGCGTTGTTTGTGTGCGGAACATTTGTTCAACATGCCAGCGGATCGTCTTGCTTCGGCACGACAACGGCTCCTAAGTTAAAACGATATGCAATTGCCAGTGAACATCACCTACCGCGGGCTCGATAAGAGCGATGGAATCGAACAAATGGTGCGCGATAAAGCGTCGCGATTAGACAAGTTTTGCGATCACATCAGTCGCTGCGATGTCGCGATCGAGCAACCCAATCATGCGCACAAGAAAGGAAATCCATTCCGGGTGCGCATCGATGTCACGGTACCGCCGGGGCACGAGTTGGTGGCGGAAGAGAAACAGGTGGACAGCGGCGCGCACGATCCGCTGGGCAAAGTCGTGCACGACGCGTTCAAGACAATGGAGCGGCAATTGCGACATTTGGTGGAACGGCAGCGCCGGGAGTAATCTAACTCCGTCATCTGCCGCAGTCAAGAACGGCAGTAGAAGTTGCCCCAACCTTTCGCGGTGGGATCCCTCGACTTCGCTCGGGATGACAGAAAGGCTCTGCGTCGACTACTTGCCGCGGCCCGTTTTCCCTTGAAGCTCGTCGATCTTTTTCGAGGCTTCGGCTTTAGTCAGGCTTTCATCAAAGTCCTCTCCGGCCTCGCGGCAAAGCGTTTGTAAGTACGAGCGCTGCGGTCCAGTCATCGGTTCGTCACCGGTGGTCCAATCCTTTGGATCCTTCTCCGGATTTTGCATTGCGGGCGTTTCATTGTCGTTTTCCACATAATGGGAATCGTTCGCGCGCGGGGAAGCGGATTTGAAAGGCAAAAAAGGGGAGCCGCCCTGACATTGCTGGCGCTGTGAGTGCGCGACAAGCTGAAGTAAGATTCCTGTCTTGCGCGCGCCGGTGACGCGTGGCATAAAGCGCCGCCGCATCCCATGCCCACCGCCAACGCCGATACGAGCGAAGCTGCAATTGACGCGCAGGTTTTTTGGTTTCGCTACCGCAAGGAAATCGCTGGATTTCTCATGCTTGTGCTGCTCGCTATCGTTGGATTCGCGGGCTGGCGCTTTTATCGGCAGCATCAGGATGCGGTGGCAGCGGCAGCCTTTGCCGGGGCAAAAACCGCGACTGATTACCAGGGGGTGATCGATCGCTACGGCGATGCGCCGGCGGCGGCGTCCGCTTTTTTGTTGCTCGCGGAAGAGCAGCGAAAGGGCGGAAAACTGCCCGAGTCAAACGCGACCTTGCAGCATTTCCTCGATAAGTTTCCTCGGCATGAGCTGATGAACACGGCACGAATGAGCATGGCGGCTAGTCTCGAAGCGATGGGCAAACTGGACGAAGCGGCGGCTGCCTATCAGCAAATCGCTTCTGTTGATCCCGCAAGTTACGATGCGCCGTTGGCGCTTCTGGCTCAGGCGCAAATTTTGCAGGGGAAAGGGCGCTCTGACGACGCCCGTCACATCTACGAAACAATCATGTCGCAGTACCAGCAAAGCTTTGCGGCGATGGAAGCGGGGCAGCTCCTGCGGACGCTGAAACCGGCGGCGGTACCGGTGGCAGGTACGAATGCATCGCCCACGGCATTTCCCGGTTTAACTCCGCCATCGCCAGCGAAACCGTGAGTTTGGCCCAGCGATCTGCCCTTGAGGGCTGACGCAGCTACAACGCGATGATGCAGGGGGTGCGAGCGCGAAGCCCGGCTCGCAGAAATCAGCGTTTCGAGAATTGGAAACGTTTGCGCGCGCCAGGCTGGCCCGATTTTTTGCGCTCTTTCATGCGCGGATCGCGCCGGAGCAATCCGTCTGCTTTGAGACCTGCGCGCAAGTTGTTGTCCACCTGCAGAAGCGCGCGCGAAATTGCTAATCGCGCCGCTCCCGCCTGCCCGGTCGCGCCTCCGCCGGTGGCGTTGATAAAAATGTCGTAGGCATTGACCTGTTTCACCGTCTGTAGCGGCTGCAATACCGTATTCTGCAACGGCGCAGTGGGAAAATATTCTTCGAAAGAACGGCCGTTAATATCGATCTTGCCGCTGCCGGTGACCATGCGTACCCGTGCGACGGAAGTCTTGCGGCGGCCGGTGGCGACGAATTCAGGTGCTTGAGGCATACGAGATTTCTAAGGCAACTTCACCGGCGCGGGTTGCTGCGCCGTGTGCGGGTGTTCCTCTCCGCGATAGACCTTTAGCTTGCGATAGACCGAACGGCCTAGCCGATTGTGCGGAATCATGCCGCGAATCGCGCGCTCAACCAGCAACTCGGGATGGCGCGCCCGTCGCGCCCGGACGTTTTCCGATTTGTGTCCGCCAACGAATCCGGAAAAGCTCATGTAAGTTTTCTGCTCTTCCTTCTTGCCGGAGAGCCGGACTTTTTCGGCGTTCACAACAACGACAAAATCTCCCGTGTCGACGTGCGGAGTAAAAATCGGTTTCTCTTTCCCGCGGAGCAGATTGGCCGCTTTCACCGCCACGCGACCGAGCGCCTGATCTCGCGCATCGATGAGCCACCACTTGCGTGGGACTTCGGCAGCTTTTGCGGAGAATGTTCTCATTGAGCAGAAGGGCGGCGCGGAAAAGAGCGGACGTTACGGGCGAGTAGAAGGAGTGTCAACCGGTTCGCGGTGAGAATGAATCTGCGTTCATGCCTCATCTCGAGCTGTGGGAATTCTTCACAATAAGGAATTCTCTTTGTTCTCCAGAAACCGAGGAAGGCGGCGCACCGCCATGGTGTGACTATGGCGATGGCAAAAATCGCCGGTCCCGCGAAACGGAATAATTCTGATGGTGCGCGTTTCGACAGCAGCAGCGCGACAAACGCGGCCATGACCAGCGCGATGCCTAGGTGCGCCACGGTTCGTTTCCAATCACGAAGGCGCTGGGGCCAGGTCGAGATTACGGGCGCCCTGGCGCAGCCCGCTCAGGCGAAGAATGGAAAGAGAGCAAGAACGAGTGCGAAGTCTCCGAGGTAAAGCGCCAGAGTGTTGATATCGGCGTGGAATTGCGTCATCACCTCGAGGGCGAATGAAAGAACAGCGAGACCGAAGAGAAAGATGAAATTGACGACAGTCTCGAAATGTCGCGCGATAAAATAGTGGCGGAAGATCTGATAATGCGAGAGCCACACCCCGCAGATTACGATGAATGTGATATGAACGGGAGCCAGCGTTGCGGATTGAAGATGTCGGCGGTACGGGTGGGCACGTCGAGTCTGGTGGCGAGAAGCGACAGGCTAAAACCGAAAACGAGATCGCTGAACGCCTCCAACCGTCGTGTAAAGCGCTCACGCTCGTCCGCTAAATTCATTCTGACGGGAAATGACACCTGTTCAATAATACGTCCCGCCTCATCAATGCCATGCAAAGTTGAGGTGTGTCGCGTGGTCTGGGTAGGTGCTAACAGGCCGCGATTTGGCCGGCGCTTTTTCTGAACCGCGGCTACGCCCCGCACAACGAAAGAACGTGTGGCGGCTTTTTAGCTAGCGATCGTCGGGCTTTTCGCGCCGGATCTTTTCCAGGATGGGCTGTACAGAAGGGTCAGCCTTGAGCAAGGCGTTGCGCAACTTGTCGCGAAATTCTTTCCGCGCATCCATGTAACGCGCGCGTGAAGCGGCCAGATTAGGATCATGCAAAGCGGTCTGATGGGCTGAGTGCAATCGGGTGCGCTCATCATCCGAAAGATCGCTGAGAGTCGGACCCCGCATCTGGAGCGAGCGCGAAGCTGGTGGGGCTGTCTGTGGAAGCACCTGGGGCGGACGCTCCGGTGGTGCGGCGGCGACAGGGGGAGCCGGCACAGGCGCGAATGGCGCTGCCTGGTGTGGATGATTCGGCACGGTGATTTGAGCCGGCGGCGTCAGAGTCGGAACGACGATCGTGCGTTCCGGCTCGTGTCGATCGGGAGGAATTTGGCGGTTTGCGTGTTCGCCTTGGTTACCGGTCCCCGCGGAATGCTCACGGCGACGTGCCACCGCTCGACCAGTCTCCTCCTTGTTACCGGGGGACTTGCCCACCTTTTGCGTTCCTCTCGATATCGTATTGTTCGTGGGTTGCTTTGGGCTGTCCGTCTGCTTCGCCGTATTTATTACCCGCGACCGGACGTTCCCCGGGATGGCCCGCGGATTCTCCTGTTCCTCGACCCGTCGAGCGTTTTTTCTCGCGCGCGGAGAAGGTGACAGGATCGCGTTTGGCGGCAAAGGATTGCCTCTCGTGACAGGTAATGGCCGGGACTGCTGATTCACCCGCGACGAAGTCGACTGCGAACGGGCCAGAGCGAGGCTAGGCAGTTCGGATCCGGGTGACGCCGCAGGCGCACCCGGCGTCATCTGGGCCCTAGAACGGCGAGACCTGACCGGCGCCTCGTCCTGGGCATCAGAACGCGGCGCAAGCGTAAAAAGACAGCCAGCACTGAGGACAATGCCGATCGTAATACTTGCTTTCATGTTGTAACCAACGCCCCCGGGAACCACCTGCCGCGCCCTAACCAGCACAACCGCAAGGTCTCGGTCAATCCTTATTCTGAGTATTTTAACCCGTTTTCGCCGGAAAGTTGCGCCGGCAATGGTGGCTCGCCATTTGTTTTGTGTCGGTCTAATTTCTGCCTCCTCCATGATCGAAGCAACTAAATCGAAGACCGCCATCACTCCGACGCGGGCCCAGGATTTTCCGGAATGGTATCAACAGGTCATCCGCGCGGCCGAGCTGGCCGAGCCGAGCGAGGTGCGAGGCTGCATGGTCATTCGGCCGTGGGGTTATGGTATTTGGGAAAACATGCAGCATCAGCTCGATGCCATGTTTCACGCCACCGGTCATCGAAACGCTTATTTTCCGCTCTTCATTCCGCTGAGTTATTTTGCGAAGGAAGCTGAGCACGTGGAGGGGTTTGCCAAAGAGTGCGCAGTGGTTACGCATTCTCGACTCGAAGCAGGCCACGATGGCAAACTGAAGCCGGCCAGCGAATTGACCGAGCCGTTAGTAGTCAGGCCTACAAGTGAGACGATTATTGGGGCGAGTTACGCGCGCTGGGTGCAATCGTATCGTGACCTGCCCATTCTCATTAATCAATGGTGCAACGTCGTGCGCTGGGAAATGCGTCCCCGCCTCTTCCTGCGGACGAGCGAATTTCTCTGGCAGGAAGGGCATACCGTGCATGAAACCGAGAAAGAGGCGCGCGAGGAAACGCAACGCATGCTCGATGTTTATGAGACGTTCGTGCGCGACTATCTCGCCGTGCCGGTCTTCGCCGGCGAGAAATCGGAGAGCGAACGATTTCCCGGCGCTGTTCAAACTTTATCGATCGAAGCAATGGTGCAGGACCGCAAAGCGATTCAGGCCGGGACCTCGCACTTTCTCGGGCAAAACTTCGCGCGCGCCAGCGGAATTCAATTTCAAAATCGCTCCGGCCAGCAGGAGCTGGGTTGGACGACGAGCTGGGGCATGAGCACACGGCTGGTCGGCACCATCGTCATGACGCATAGTGATGACGATGGGCTCGTCCTGCCTCCGCGCATCGCCCCTACCCACATCGTCATCCTTCCCATTACGCCGAAAGAGGATACGCGCGCGGCCGTACTGGACGCATGCGATGGTCTCGCCCGCGAGTTGCGCGCGCAGCTATTTGCCGGCGCTCATCTGGAAGTGGAAGTCGATCGACGTGATCTCGGCGGCGGGATCAAAAATTGGGAGTGGATCAAAAAAGGTGTGCCGGTTCGCGTCGAGATCGGGCCGCGCGACCTGGAGAAAAATGCGGTGGCGGTGAGCCGGCGCGATCAGCCGGTGAAAGCGAAAGAATTCCTGGCGCGAAGCGAGTTTGTCGCGCGCGCGCTCGAAATACTGGAGTCGATTCAACGCAGCCTTCTCGCGCGCGCGACAGAATTTCGCGATGCGCACGCGCGTATCATTGACACGCGCGAAGAGTTTTACGATTTCTTCACCCCGCGAAACTCGAGCAAACCAGAAATCCACGGTGGCTTTGCTTTCGCGCACTGGAACGGCGCGCGCGCAGTGGAAGAGCAGATTAAGAAGGACCTGAAGGTCACCATCCGCTGCCTTCCCTTTGGCGATTCCCAATCGGGCCGCTGCATCTTTACTGGTGAACCGAGCCCTCGGCGCGTGATCTGGGCCAAAGCTTACTAACCCAGTAAGAATCGTTGACGCGGCAAAGTTCCGTCCTTTTATTGGCGCCCATGTCGAGGGAGCTAAAACTCTACAGCCGAGCCATGTGCTCTTGGTGCATAGACGCAAAGGATTACCTCAGCGAACGCGGCTATAGATTTACGGAGGTCGACGTCGGCCGACATCGTGCTGCTTATGAGGAGATGATCGATTTGTCCAATCAGCCGTATGTGCCCACGCTTGTAGCCGGAAGCGAAGTTCTGGCGAATTTCGATACCGGCCAGCTGGAGAAATTTCTTGGCCAGCACGGGATCGAGCCCTAGATGCTCTTCGGTCTTTTCCTCACCGTGGGCATCGCTGTTCTCAGCGTTGCCCTCCGCAGCTTTCAGACGTCTTTCGCGCAAAAAGCCGGCGCTCTCGGCATTCTCATCTCCTCATTTCTCGCTGTCTATTTCATCACCGACAGTTTTGCCTGGGGCGCGGCCGGCGCGGCCAGCTGGTTGTTTTTGCCGTGGCTCGAAATTCTCACCCGTATCCGGACGCTGCGGCTGCCCAAGGAAAAACGGCTTCGGCCGAAAAATCCGCCTTCAAATAGCCTCTTTCCGGCCTTGGACGAGATTACGCGCGAGATCGAGAACGAAGGCTTTGCCCACATTAACGACGCCGGTTGGGATTGGGAAGATTACCGGCAATTCTTTCGCTTCTTTTACAAGAGCGAAGATCGCGCCCAGGCCACCATCTGCCTGAACGAACAGCACGACCTTTCGTTTTATTACCTGCGCATTTCTTCGCGCGCCAAGGACGGCCTCATCTGGACGACGTGGAACTACCCGCTCTCCTATGGACTAAAGTTGACGCCGCAATTTCGCATCAATCGTCAGCGGCCTGATCAGAACTTCTGGCAGCTTTACCAAAGTCACCGCGAATTTTTGCGCGCGCATAGCATCGACGCAGCCGTTCTCGACTCCCTCGACGACGATCGCATTCACGCCGAAATCGAGAACGATTTGCGAGACCAGATCGCCCACAACGTTCGTGCCGGCGTGCTCAAGGCCGATGGCGATGAAGTGAAATACTCCTGGCGCGGTATGATCTACCTTTGGTGCCAGTTCTTGTTAGATCTGGTGCGGTTGTAGTGACGAGATCAGCTACACCTTCATAATCTCGGCTTCTTTGCGCCCGAGATGATCGTCCACCGATTTCACAAAACGGTCTGTCAGCTTCTGCACCTCGCTCTCCAGATCGTGTAGCCCATCTTCCGTTAGCTCTCCAGAGGCCTTCGATTTCTTCGCCTCATCCATGGCGCTACGCCTGTTTACGCGCACACGGACGCGGGCTTCCTCCGCCATTTTACTGAGCGAACGCACGAGATCTTTTCGCCGTTCTTCCGACAACTCCGGGATTGGCAACCGGATGATCTTGCCATCAACCGCAGGCGTGATGCCGATCTTCGATTCGTTCAAGGCCTTTTCAATATCACGCACCGTTCCTGCATCGAACGGCTGGACGACGAGCAACCGAGGTTCGGGCGTGGTGATGAGGGCAAGCTGCTTCAATTTCATGGCGGACCCGTACGCGTGCACGTCCACATTCTCGACCAGGGCGGGCGAGGCTTTTCCCGTCCGCACGGCGGCGAACTCGTGCACCATGTAATCGACGCTCTTTTCCATCGCCATCTCCGCTTCCAGAAGAATGTCGTCGTTGCTCATGAGAAAGTGATTTTGCCGTGCCGCGCGCTCAATCGCAAACCAAGGTGCCGATTTTTCCGCCGATCACGATGTCGCGAAAATTGGTCGAAGGCTGCATTCCGAAAACGATAATCGGCACTTTGTTATCCATGCACAAACTGAACGCGGTCGAATCCATCACCTGCAAGCGTTTGCTCAAGGCTTCGCTGAAGTTGATACGGTCATAACGTTGCGCGGCCGGATTTTTTTTGGGATCGGAATCATAGACTCCATCCACTTTCGTCGCCTTGAGGATGACCTCGGCCCCAATCTCACTCGCGCGCAACGCCGCTGTCGTGTCGGTCGAGAAATAGGGATTGCCCGTGCCGGCGACGAAAATGACGACGCGCCCCAGCTCGAGATGGCGAATCGCGCGCCCCCGAATAAAAGGCTCGGCCACGTTTTTCATTTCAATGGCGGTCTGCACCCGCGTTTCCACCCCGACCTGCGTGCAGGCGCTCTGGAGGGCAAGTCCGTTAATAACGGTGGCGAGCATCCCCATGTAATCCGCGGTTGTTCGATCCATTCCACGGTGCGAAGCGGAAAGACCTCGCCAGATATTGCCGCCGCCGATGACCACGCCGATCTGCACTCCGAGATCGCGCACTTCCTTGATGCGCTCGGCAATTTCGCGCACGATCTGCGGTGAGATATTTTCCTTGGCGCCGTGCTCCTGCAACGCCTCGCCGCTGAGTTTTAATACGACACGTTTATAAACGGCAGGCGCGTCTGGCATGGCCGGTCACCATGCCGCAAGTGCGCGCGAATTGAAAAGCAAATTGCTGTGGATGTCATCCCGAGCCAGCAGGCGAGGGACCTCACGAGCATCGGGAACGATTTGCGAGATCCTTCGGCGTCTGCGCGGCTCAGGATGACAGAGTGAGCAGCGGGTGCCCGCGCAAAAACTCCTCCGCAGTCATTCTTCGCGAACCTTCCAGTTGCACCTCGAGCAACTCGAGCGCGCCGTTACCGGTTTTGCACACAAGGCCTGGATGATCTTCCGGGACAATGGCCGCGCCAAAAACCTTTAGCGTGCGTTTGCGTTGCCTATGGCGAACGGTCGTAAAAGCGCCCGGCCATGGATTGAACGCGCGAATTTTTCTTTCGATCACTTCCGCCGATTCTGTCCAATCGATTTGTCCATGTTCGCGCTCCAATTTCGGCGCGTAAGTTGCCCGCGCGCTATCCTGCGGAACGCGCGGGCCCTTTCCTTTTTTCAACAGCGCGAGCGCGTCGGACAATGCGACGGGTGCAATCTCCGCCAGCCGACCGTGCAATGAGCCACCGGTGTCATCGCGTGCAACTTCGATGGTCCTCTGCAATAGGATGTCGCCGGTATCCAACCCTTCATCCATGAACATGACCGTCATACCGGTCTCCTGGTCTCCCGCTGCGATCGCCGCCTGGATCGGCGCGGCGCCCCGCCAGCGTGGCAGCAGCGAGGCATGCAGATTCAAGCACGCGATTGTAGGAATTTGCAACACGGCGCGCGGCAGAATCTGGCCGTACGCCACGACCACGATTACGTCCGGCGCGAGCGCGCGGAGCTGTGCAATCGTCTCTTCGCTTTTGATGCGTGCCGGTTGCAGCACCGGCAGCGGGCTGCCGGCAAGAGCCGCTTTGATCGGGGGCATGGTGAGTTTCTGTTCCCGACCGGCTGGTCTGTCCGGCTGCGTCACCACGGCCACGAGATAGTATTCCTCACGCAGCATCCGCAGCGCCGGCACGCCGATGGCGCCAGTGCCAATGAACACAATCCGCATCCGGTTTTCTATCGCAGCGAAATCGGAACCCGATGCCGCCGGCGCGCCGGTTGCGCCGACATCGCCTGCGCCATCATCTTTTCGCCCGCCGTCACTTCACGCGAACCGACCGATGAAGCGCAGCCAGTGCAAAGGTAATCGTAGATTTCCTTGTCCGGCAGGACTAGCAGCAACCGCTCGCGCACCGGCATCGCCGCCTTGCACTTGTCGCAGTAAAGACTGGAAGCGGTGAAATTTTCAAACTGCTGCTGCGGCGGGTTCATCGACGTGGGGCATCAGGCCATCGTTTAAGCTGGCGAGGATGTCGAAAAGAACTTTGGCGGGCGGCTGCGTCGCGTCAACGCTAGTCACGCGATGCTGCGGGTAATGCGAGAGCACCGGCTTGGAATCGTGATCATAAAGCTCGAGGCGCCGCCGGATTACTTCCTCGTTCGCGTCGTCGAGTCGGTTGTCTTTTAGCGCCCGCTTCTTCAGCCGCGAGAACAACGTGTCACGATCAGGACACGACAAATGGAAAACCTTCTGCACCTCAATCATCGCTTCCATGATCTTGGCCTGACCGACATTTCGCGGGATGCCATCGAGCACAAGCGTATCGATGTCGGGTTTGAACTTGTGCGCGTCCACCGCGGCATCGATTGCTTCCTTCCAGAGCTCAACCGTCACCTCATCGGGTACGAGCTGGCCCTTGCTCGAGTATTCCAGAAACGCTTTTCCCACCGCCGTGCGCGTATCCATGGAGCGGAACACGTCGCCGCAGGCGCAATGGTAAAAGCGAGGAATGGTGCCGAGCGTCTTTCCCTGGGTGCCTTTGCCGCTGCCAGGCGCGCCGAAGAGAAGAAAGGTGTTGTATTTCATGGCGGTGAACTTTCTTTATAGAATAAGCAGCACGTTTTGGGCAACGGTTGTTCTTCCGCAAAGGCCGTCATCCCAAGCGAAGTCGAGCGATTCCGTCGCGCAACCCGGAAGGTCACTTCGCTCGGGCTCCCTCGACTTTGCCGCGCTCCGCTCCGGATGTCTAAGCCGGAACCACGTTGACCCGCCGACCCGCGCGATCGAAGTGCACCCGCCCATCCGACAGCGCAAAAATAGTGTAGTCGCGACCCAGGCCGACGTTCTTCCCAGGCAAAAATTTCGTTCCGCGCTGCCGCACGATGATGTTGCCGGCCACCACCAGTTCGCTCCCAAATTTTTTCACGCCCAGCCGCTTGCTAACGCTGTCACGGCCGTTCTTAACGCTGCCTTGTCCTTTTTTATGAGCCATCGGGGTGGTGGAGAGGTTGAGGAGTTTACTCCGCGACTTTCGCTTTCTTCGTCTTTGCGCCGCCCACACTGATACCGGTGACCTTTACCCGCGTGAGTTTGCGGCGGTGGCCGACGGTGCGGTGATAGCCTTTTCGTCGTCTGAATTTAAACGCGATGACTTTCTTGTCCTTGCGCTGCTCGACCACCTCCGCGGTTACAGTTGCATCTTTGATCGGCGCGCCGTGCGTGACATCGTCGCCGTCAGCGTGCATGAGCACATCAGAGAGCACGACCTCTTTCCCGGCTTCGCCTTCCAGCAAGTCGACATCGATCGTGTCGCCCTCCGCGACGCGATACTGCCGTCCACCGGTTTTGATAATTGCAAAAGCCATGATACGAAATTACTGCTGAAGAAAAAGCCGCGCACTCTTCCATAGTTGGCCGGCTTTCGCAAGTCATCCTGACACCGAGGAAACCACCAGCACAATTTCGCCTTTAGGCGGATGCGCCTCATAATGCGCCAGCAGCTCGCTCGCTTTTCCCCGGCGAAATTCCTCAAACTTCTTCGTCAGCTCGCGCGCGACGCAGATTTGCCGCTCTGGCATGACCTCTACGCAAATAGCCAGCGTCCTCGTGAGACGATAGGGGGATTCGAAGAAGATCGTTGTCTCGACGCGCTCGCCGGCGGCGCGCAATTCGCGCCCGCGTCCACCGCTTTTCACAGGCAGAAATCCGCGGAAACAAAATTGCACATTATCGAAGCCGGACCCGATAAGCGCCGTTAGCACCGATGATGCTCCCGGAATAATGGTGAACGGCAAATCGCGCCGGATGCACTCGCGAATCAAACGCGCGCCGGGATCGGATAAGCCGGGCATTCCGGCATCGGTGATGAGCGCAATGTTTTCCCCGGTGGCCAGTCGTTCCGCCAGCTGCGCCGTGCGCATGGCTTCGTTATGCTCATGAAAACTGATCAACGGCTTTTTGATTTGAAAGTGCTGGAGCAATCTCCCCGAGTGCCGCGTATCCTCGGCCGCGATGGCATCGACTGATTTCAAAGACTCCAGTGCGCGCAGGGTAATGTCGCCCAGATTCCCGATCGGCGTGGCAACGATGTAAAGCATCGGACTCGAAAATGACCCGGAAATTCTTGCTCTCAAACTACCTGTTCGAGTGGAAAAGTCCGTCAGACAATTTCGAAACTTTGCCCAGGCGGAGAAAGCGAATCGAAAGTTTTGCAAGCTGAGCGGAGCCCGAAGATTCGAGTTCTGAAGCCCGCGATGTTTCGTTTGCTTCGCGCCAGCCTTGTCATTGTGCTGGTTCTATTCACTCTTCTCATCGCCCTCATCTATTTTAAACAGCACGCCTTCATCTATCATCCGCGTCCTTACGACGAAAGTTACGCACACTCTTTGCCGGCGACCGGAGAAGAGCTTTCCTACTCCCTCCCATTCGGAAAGCAGACCGCTCTCTATGTGCCGGCTCGAAATGGCGCGGCGCTGCCAGATCGCATCTGGTTTGCCTTTTGCGGTAACGGTTCGCTCGCGCTCGATTGGACAAACATCCTCGCCGGCTATCCAAATCCTGCCGATGCTTTCGTTCTCATCGACTATCCTGGCTACGGCAAAAGTTCCGGCTACGCCACCATCGCGAGCACGCGCGCTTCTTCCGATGCGGCCCTAGAAACCGTCGCGAAAAGGCTCGCCGCCCCCGAGGCTGAGATCGAGCCGCGTCTCTGCGCCGTTGGACATTCACTCGGTTCGGCCGTCGCGCTCGATTTCGGTACTCGCCACCATGTGCAACGCGTCGTCGCGATCGCGCCCTTCACCACTTTGCGCGAGGAAGCGGCGCGCGTGGTGAGCAATCCCTTGTCGCATCTGCTCATCGAAAGCTATGACAACCGCTCGAGCATCGCCGAACTGCGAAAGCGTAACCCGGGCGCCAGGGTTGCCATCTTTCACGGCACGGCGGATCAGATCATTCCGGTGCAAATGGGCCGCACGCTCGCGCAGACATTTTCGTTCGTCGAATTTTTCCCTGTCACCGGCGCCGATCACGTGGGCGTGTTAGCTATCGCGCGTGATCCTATTATTCGCTGGATGCAGGAATGACGCGTTGCCAATTGGGTGCGCGCTGGTCAGAAGCCGCTATGTTCCTGTCAGCTGACACTCACGCAAGCCGTTTTACGAAAGTAACTTACAAAGGTTAATGTCGTTAAGCACTAGACAAAGAATATTCTTTGTGCAAAGTTATTCACAGTTAAGAAAGCGAGTAATGCGCTCAATATGCGCATTCGATTTTTCCTGCGCGAGCCTGATCTCCTAAGGCGCCGCGCGGTTGAAATACTCTGCTGGCTCCGGCGTCTGGAGCCGCATATCGCCGAGATTTCGACGCCGAAAAATTAACACATGAAAACTATCTCTCAGATCAATTCCAACGCGGGCTTCACTGACGCCGACCGATCGGTTGCTCGCCGGTTCCCGCTCATCGATGCGCATTTCCACAGCGACGCGCGCGGCAGCTCTCTTGCGCCGTCCGCTTATCGCTCGGAATTGCGCCGCTTCCGCAATCTCAGCCGCGATTTCTTCGGCAAGGAAACGCCGCGTGATTACGCCGGCGAGATTACTCTCTTCGGCATCATCATCGCGGTCTCGGTGTGGCCCATCATTTCGATGGTTCGCGCGCTGGCCGGGCTGTTCAAATAACGCCGGTCAACGCTTCGTTTCCGGAAGGAACTCACGCCGGTATTCCGGCGTGGCTTCCGGGGCGAAGCCGTGGCGCATGATGTTTTCCGTGACCACGCGCGGAACGACGAAGTTCAGCAGGTAATCCGAACCGCCGGCCTTTGTGCCGCCGCCGCTCATTTTGAATCCGCCAAACGGATGCCGACCGACCACAGCCCCGGTGCAGGAGCGATTGACGTAAACGTTGCCCGCGACGAGCTTGGCTTTGATGCGCTCGATGTTTTCCGGACTGCGTGAGAAAAATCCCGCGGTCAACGCATAGTCGGTGTCGTTGGCAATACGGATAGCGTCGGTCAGATCTCGCGCCCTCAGCACGCTGAGGACGGGGCCGAAAACTTCGCACTGACTTAGCGTCATCTCCGGTTTCACGTCGGTGAAAATCGTCGGGGGAATGAAGTAACCTTTTTCCGACACGCCTTTCGCCTGAAACGCCAGCGTTGCTTCCGTTTTGCCCGTTTCGATTACCTGCAGGATGCGCTGGTAAGATCGCTCATCGATCACAGGACCGACCGTAATTCCGGGTTGCTCCGGATTGCCTACACGCAAGCTCGCCGCCGCTGCCAGTAATCGCTTCATGACGCGGTCGTAGTTTTCCTCGAGCACGATCAATCGCGAACAAGCGGAACATTTTTGTCCCTGGTAGCCGAAGGCGGAATAAATGGTATCGACGATTGTCTCGTCGAGATCGGCATCGGAATCGACGATGACCGCGTTTTTCCCGCCCATCTCGCAGATCACGCGCTTGAGTTCGCGCTGGCCCGGCCGCGTTTTGCCGGCTGATTCCCAAATGCTCAAGCCCACTTCGCGCGAGCCGGTGAAGGCGATCATTTCCACATCAGGATGATCGACAAGGTGTGCGCCCACCACGCTGCCGCGGCCCGGTAGAAAGTTGAGAACGCCGGGAGGAATTCCCGCCTCTTCGAAAATTTCCATGAGCAGCGCGCCAAGCACGGCCGAGGGTTCGGCCGGTTTCATGATGACGGTGTTGCCGGTGACGAGAGCGGCCGTGACCATTCCACAGAGAATGGCGACAGGGAAATTCCACGGCGCGATGACGAGCGCGACGCCGCGCGGCCAGTAATGCTGATAGCTCTCTTCCCCGAGCACATGCTGGGTGAGACGCGGCCGCCCCATCAGCCGCATCTGTTGCGCATAGAAGAGACAGAAGTCCATCGCCTCGCGAATGTCGCCGTCCGCTTCCGCCCACGCTTTGCCGACTTCGAAAACCTCCACCGCGGAGAGCTCAAAGCGGCGGCGATCGAGGATGGTGGCGACGCGTTCCAAAAGCTGGCACCGTTCTTCAAATGGCGTGCGACTCCATTTTTCGAATGCGCGCCGTGCGGCTTTGAGTGCCCGGTCAGCTTCGGGGATTCCTGCTTCTGCGATTGAACCGACAATTTCGTCGGGATTGCTCGGGTTGAGTGACGGGAGAAACTTGTCGGTCCAAACTTTTTCGCCGCCGATCGTGAGCGGATATTTCTTGCCCAGGCGTCCACGCACATCGCGCAGGGCGGTCCGCATTTTCTCCTGCGACTCGCGATGGACGAAGTTCACCAGCGACGCATTTTCATAAGTGTCGCCCGGCGGCGTTTCGCGGGTGGCACCGTTGCGGCTCACGTCATCCCGAGTGAAGTCGAGGGATTCCGTGGCGCGAGCTTTAAGGTAACTTCTGCGGGATCCCTCGGTTGCGCTCGGGATGACGGGCTCGGCGCCATTTACCAGTTCGCGCGGGTCCTGCAGTAATTCCGCCGCCGAAACATTTTCCGAAAACTTCGCGCGCAAAAATCCTTCGTTGGAAGTGTTCTCGAGCAGGCGACGCACGAGATAAGACATGCCGGGGAGCAATTCACCCACGGGCGAATATTCCCGGACACGATAACCGAGCTCGACCAGTGCCCGCTTGATTGGACCCGCCATTCCGTAAAGCAGCTGGAACTCGAAACGGCTGCGATCGATCCCGAGCTCGTCCGCCAAGGCTTGTGCGTGCGCGATACTGCGAACGTTATGGGAACCGAAAGCCGAAGTGACGGTCGCTTCGTTCTCGAGCAGAATGCGCGTGAGCCTCTCGTAATTAGCGTCGCTCTCCGGCTTCTCCAGCCAGACCGGGACCGTCCAGCCATTCTGTTGCGATTTGATGCGTTCGTAATCCCAATACGCGCCTTTGACCAGCCGCACGGTGAAACGCGTACCGCGGGAGCGTCCCCAGCCGATCAGATCGCGCAAGTCTTTTTCGGCATCACGCAAATAGGCCTGAATGACGATGCCAGCGTTCGGCCAGCTCTGGAATTCCGGCTCAATGAAAAGCGTTCGGAAGAGCTCGAGCGTGGCGTTTTTATGCGCGTAGCTCTCCATGTCGAAATTGATGAACGCGCCAAGTTCTTTCGCGCGCCGCAGGATGGGGCGCAGCTTGGGCGCGAGATGCGAGATCGCGTCCGCCGAATCAGCCGGATTCATCTGCGAGTAGAGCGCGGAAATTTTGACCGAAACATTTACGACCGGAAACAGCTCGGCATTTTTCCCGAGCGGATCGGTCCAACCGCGAGTCTCGCGCGCGAGATGCTCGAGCAGTTCCTGACAGCGCGTCGCGTATTCGTTCGCTTCTTCTTCGCTTACAACCGCTTCGCCCAGCAAGTCGACGGTAAAACCGATTTTTTGGCGCCGCTTCTTGCGCAGCGTTTTCATGACATCGCCCGGATTACGGCCGGCGATAAATTGCCTCGCCATGCCCGAGACATTCCAGCGCATGAAAGGCCCGGCGATCCAGGGAAAGATGTGCGAAAGGCGAATCGCAGGCTTCAGCACAGGCGCAATGCCATTTCTCAGCGGGCTGAGATATTCGTCGAAATGCTGCACGATGTCTTTTGGCCGATGGATGGAAGCGAGCACGTCGACAAAGCGAAACATTTGCACTTTGAATTGCTCGTCGCGCATGGAGAGCTCCATCATGCGCTGGTAAAATCCGGCTTTGCTAAAGATCGTTTCGGGATGGCGATCGACCAGCGCGAACATGCGGGTGCCGCGACGCTCGACTTCCGCCTGCAATAAACTCATAGGAACGACTCTAAACTGGCGTTTGCCCTTGGGCAAAGCGCAGGACCACCGCGCGACCGCTGCTGCATCGGGCACGCAGGCGTCGCCTGCGGTGCGAATTCATTGCAGAAGGAAAAAACCACCGATGAAATTCACCGAGAAAATCAAGGAAGCCGGAGCTGCTGGTTACGTTTTGTTGTGGCTGCTCGGGATTCCGATTCCAATTCTATTACTGATCTTTTTACTGCGCGGCTGTAGCTGATCTCGCACAAGAAAAGTTGATGCTCGGCGGCAGCATGAGCTGACCGCCGAGTTTTTCCTGAAGCGTGCCGGCACAGACGTTGCCTGCGCCTTCAAACTCAGCTTACGTGAGGCGATGATCGACCGGTTCGAATTCGCCAGCGACAATACGGCTGGCATTTGTCCGCCCGCGTTGGCAGCGCTGGCGGAAGCGAATGGCGGTGCGGTCGCTTCCTACGGCGACGACGACTGGACGCTGCGTCTTTGTCGGCGAGTGCGCGAGATTTTCGAAACCGATTGCGAAGTGTTTCTTGTCGCTAACGGCACGGCGGCAAATGCGCTCGCCCTGGCGCAAGTATGCCAGCCCTTTCACAGCGTCATTTGTCACGAACACGCACATATCGAGAACGACGAGTGCGGTGCGGTCGAATTTTTTACGCGCGGCTCAAAACTAATTCCGACCCGCGGCGCGATGGGCAAGCTCGATTTGGGCGAAGTAGAGAGCGCGCTGGCTCGTCAACACGAGCTGCATTCGCATAAGCCGCGTGTGCTCAGCGTGACGCAAGCGACCGAGCTGGGCACGATTTATAGTATTGGAGAAGTCGAGTCGCTCTCCGCTTTCGCCGCGGAACGTGGGATGTTATTGCAAATGGATGGAGCGCGTTTCGCGAACGCGGTCGCGAGTCAGCGTCGCGCGCCGAAGGTGATGACATGGGAGGCGGGAGTAGAAGTTCTCTGTTTTGGCGGCACCAAGAATGGGTTAGGCGCGGGCGAGCTTGTCGTTTTTTTTAATAAGGAACGCGCCATTGAATTCGATTACCGCGCGAAACAGGCGGGACAACTCGCTTCCAAGATGCGGCTGCTCGCGGCACCGTGGCTGGCACTGCTCGAAAATGATGTTTGGCTAAAAAACGCCGCTCGCGCGAACTCAGCGGCAAAGGAACTTGGCAACGCTCTTTCAGCGACTGGCGCGGAAATTCTTTTTCCGATTGAAGCGAACGCGGTGTTCGTTCGCCTCGCTCCCCGGGTCGCGAATCGCCTGCAAGAGTGCGGATGGTATTTTTTCAAATTCATTGAGCCGGACGTGTATCGCTTCATGTGCTCGTGGGCTGTGACCGATGAGGTGATCGGTGAATTCGCACGCGATTTCGCCGTAGCGCGCGGTTGCGCAGAAGCGGCAGCTTGATTATAAGGACGACGGTGATTCGTATCGCCACCTCTCTTTTAGTGACGATCGCGTTGATGACCGCGTGTCGGACGCGCAGTTATCGCGAAGACTCGTCCACCACCACGGTGTATGAAGGGCGACCCGTAGAGGTGTTGCCGCCCGACGGTGCCCCGCCGCCACCGCCGAACGTCGCGCGACCGCTACAGCGAGTGACCGCCACGCCTCCGCCGATCGAGCGCCAAACGGAGGCTGAGACGCAGCCACCGCCTGTTTCTTCAACGCCGCGAACGACTCCGCGCGTAACGACCACTAGCGGCAACGCCGCGAAATCGGAGTTTCCCATGGCGAAGGCGGTGCCGGGCAAGCCGGGGTTTGTTTATAGTCCGTTCGAATCTGACGGCACCATGATCGACGTGACCGGTTATTCCTCCGGAACGAAAGTGAAGGATCCGGGCACAAACAAGATTTTCATCGTACCCTGAAAATGGGTCACTGCGGCAGCGAGTAGCACCGCGCCTTACTGTAAGCAGTTCCCAGGTGCGCAGGCGGAATCCGCCCGAATCGGCCCATTGGCCTGGCCCAAGCGCAACTGCTTTCACCGAAGCGCATTCTGCGCACACGAATTGCTTTATGGTATTTATGGAAGGTCTCCTCCAGCCGCCGCGTTCTGGCTTCGGTACTAGTCGCTTTCCGGCCGCGGCAACTCTCTCCGTCGGACTGATTTTTGGCTTCATCCTTCTCACGCATCCTTCCATGGCATACAGCCTCGAAGGAAAGAAATGGCCGGTGGGCAGCGTCGCTACTTTTCAATTGGGTCTCGGCGCAGCCGGTCGGAGCCTTCTTGACGGCAATACTTCGTGGGACACGGCCGCAGCGCCGGCCGCAACGGTTTGGGACAACGTCATGGGAGATCTTCAGTTCCACGTTACACCCGGCGCACATCCGCCTGTTTCCTCCGGCGACGGAGTCAACGCCATCGTTTATTCGAGCAGCGTTTTTGGTCAATCCTTCGGCTCAAATACGCTCGCGGTGACGTACTGGCGATCGACAGGATCAAGCATCATCGAAGCCGATGTGCTTTTTAACAACCACCAGCATTTTGATTCTTACCGTGGCGCGCTTCGATACGGTGCGAACACCTACGCCATCGCGGACATCCGCCGCGTTCTCATTCACGAGCTGGGTCACGCCCTCGGGCTTGATCATCCTGACACGAACGGGCAGCGCGTTGATGCCATCATGAACTCGGTCACGAGCAATCGCGAAACGCTTTCGCGCGACGACATCGCTGGCGCGCAATCGATGTATGGAGGAGTTTCGGCGACGGCCACCCCCACGCCTACGCCTGTTGCCGGCTCAACGGCGAGTCGGTTCGGCAACATTTCTACCCGGTTGAATGTCGGCACGGGGAGTAACGTCATGATCGGCGGCTTTACCATCAGCGGCTCGCAACCCAAGAGCGTGCTGGTGCGCGCGCTCGGGCCGACCTTGGGAAGCTTCGGCGTGGAAAACGTCCTCACCGATCCTACGCTCGAGCTGCACGACTCCACTGGCGCAATCATCGCGAGCGATGACGATTGGCAAAGCGGTGGTCAGGTTTTGCAAATCACAGCTACCTCCTATACTCCGGTGAACGCGAACGAAGCGGCGTTGATAGCCACACTACCGCCGGGCGCTTACACCGCCGTCGTGCGCGGTGTGAGCAACGCGTCTGGCGTAGCCCTGGTGGAAATCTACGGGCTAGATTCGAGCTCCAGCCGGCTGTCGAATCTCTCTACACGCGGCTGTGTTGGCACCGGCGACAACGTGCTCATCGGCGGCATCATTATTTCAGGCGCTTCGAACAAGAGGCTCATCGTCCGCGCGATCGGGCCTACCCTGGCGGTGGCTCCATTTTCACTCCCAGGCGCGCTGGTTGATCCGACCATCGAGCTTCGCAATGCCTCAGGCGCGTTGCTTTCCAGTAATGACAATTGGCAAATCGGCGCCCAAGTCGCCGCTATCGCCGGAAGCGGCTACGCTCCGCAAAACGTGCGCGAAGCCGCCATTATGACGACGCTGCCAGCCGGCAACTATACCGCCATCGTTCGCGGAGTTAACGAAACCAGCGGCATCGCTCTCATGGACGCCTATGATCTTGATCCCTAGTCCGCCGTGCGCGACTACAGTCAATTTGAATGGTTCAACAATTCAGAGTAACAGTAAGCACGTTCCCCGCATGAAAACACCATCTCGCTCCCTCACTTGCGCGCTCATCATCGCCGCGTCCTGCGCGGCCTCGGGGACCACCGTTATTCCCCCTTCTTTTGACGAGCTTGTTAGTCGCGCTGAAACGATCGTCCAGGGCACTGTCACCGAGGTCCGTTCGGAATGGGCGGGGGAGGGCGCTCAACGTCACATCGTGAGCTATGTCACGCTGCGAGTGGAAGACACTTTCAAGGGCAATCCCGGGAAACAGATCACGCTGCGCATGCTCGGGGGCACGGTCGGCGCCGAGACAATGGAGGTGGCGGATGCGCCCAGGTTCAAGGCGGGTGATCGCGATGTCCTCTTCGTCGAGAATAACGGCACGCAGTTCGTCCCATTGGTGGGCATTATGCATGGTCGGTATCGCGTGCAGAAAGATCAGGCTGGTCGCGATGTCATCATGACCAACAGCGGCTCGCCCGTCGGCTCGGTGGATGAAGTTGGGAAAGAGTCGGCCGGTGAAGGCCAGCCCATTACCCTGCAGCAGTTCAAGCAGGCGATTCAGACCCGCGCTGCACGAAGCGTTCAGTAACGTGAGTTACAAAGGGTCGCGCCCGGCGTGGGTCGCCGCGGTTTTTCTCGCGAGTTCGCATTTGGGTTTCGCTTATTCCCTCGAAGGACCGAGATGGCCAGGACCTACCGTTCCGATGATCGTGCAATTGGGCACGCCTCCCTTTGTGCTGCCTGATGGTTTCGTGAATTGGAATGCCGACGCCGAAAATGCTTTCGCGCAGTGGAACGAACAGCTCGGCCGTGTGCAGTTCACCTGGACGGAAACGCCCGTAGGCACAGGCGCGGCGCGGCACGATGGAAAGAACCAGGTGCTCTTTGCCAATAGCGCTTACAATTACAGCTTCGGTGGCGGCGTTCTCGCCGTCACGCTCTTAAATTCCAGCGGCAACGTCGCCACGGAAGCCGACGTGCTGTTTAACCCCAACAACCGTTTCTCATCCGGCCTTGTCGTCGCGCCATCGAAGGATTTTCACCGCGTCGCCCTGCACGAGTTCGGCCACGTGCTAGGCCTCGATCACCCCGACCAGGCCAAGCCGAAGCAAGCGCAATCGAGCATCATGCACTCGACTGTCACCGGTCTGAATCATCTGGCGGATGACGACGTCGCAGGCATCACTGCGCTGTATGGTCTGCGACCGGGGCGCCCGCCTGTCACCGGCAACGCGCGCCTCACTAACATCTCCACCCGCGGCCATGTCGGCACGGGCGAAAACGTGCTCATCGCCGGCCTCATCATCAGAAACCAAGCCAAACAAGTGCTGCTCCGCGCGCTTGGCCCGACGTTATCCGGCTTCGGCGTCGCCGGGCCCTTGGCCGATCCTGTTCTGGATCTGAGGAACTCTGGCGGCTCGCTCATATTCGAGAACGACAACTGGAAGGACGCGCAGCAAGCCGCCATTCAGCAGACGGCTCTGGCGCCTCCCAATGATCTTGAACCGGCCATTCTTTCCACGCTGGCGCCGGCGAGCTACACCGCCATTCTTTCGGGAAAGAACGCGAGCAGCGGCGTGGCTTTGGTCGAAGTCTACGATCGACAAACGACCGCCGGGGAGCTTGGAAATATCTCTACCCGCGGCCAGGTCTTGGGCGCGGAAAATGTCCTCATCGCCGGCTTCATCGTAAAAGGTCCGCAGTTGAAAAACGTGGTCTTGCGCGCGATCGGCCCGGGGCTGTCGGGGCGCGTAAGCCGACCGTTACCCAATCCGACAATCGAGCTGCGCAATTCGGCCCAACAGCTCGTCGAGACGGACACTCGCTGGCAAAGCAACACCATTTCCAACTCTTACGTCCCTTTTTACAATCTCGCGCCGCCGAATGCGAACGACTCCGCCCTCTTTGGGCAACTCGGACCCGGCAACTATACCGTCATCGTTCGCAGTGCCACGAACGCGACCGGCATTGCCCTGGCGGAAGTTTACGATGTCGATTGACGAAGCTGTCGCGACTTTGCCCGGGATAGCTGGTAGTGATAAGTAATCCCATGACCGCGTGCACGCGTTTGGCCGCGCTGGTCGCCCTGGCTCTCGTCATTGGCGCCTCCCGCGCTGAAGCGCAGCTTTACCAGGGCAAACGTCTCGTCGAAGCCGAGGCCTTGGCGAACGTCGACGGCGTCGTCCCGGGCGAGCCGTTTCTCGTCGCCGTGCGCCTGAGGATGGCGCCCGGCTGGCACACCTACTGGAAGTATCCAGGCGATGCTGGCATACCCACGGAGATCAAGTGGGAATTACCTGAGGGCTGGCGCGCCGGTGAAATCCAGTGGCCGCTCCCGCTCAAGCTCCAGGAACCGGGCGATATCCAAATCTACGGTTATCACGACGACGTGCTGCTTATCCAGCAGATCACGCCGCCGAAAAATCTCGGCAATGTCCCGGTGAAATTATCGGGCAAAGCGAGCTGGCTCGTTTGCGAGAAAATCTGCATTCCGGGCGATGGAAGCGTCCAGATGACGCTGCCGGTGGCGCCGACAAATTCGCCCGCCAACACAGAACTCTTCGCGCGATTTCAAAAACAGCTGCCGCGATCGCCTTCCGCGAATTTTTCTGCGACCTGGACGCGCGATAACGCCGGTCTGCTTTTGCACGTCAGGAGTTCCGATCTGGCGAAATCTGCCGCGGTGGAATTCTTTCCATCCCCAGCGGAGAACGTCGCCACCGGCCATCCGCAGTTGCAGTCGCGTGACGGCGATCAGTTCGTCTTTCGCATTCCGCTGGACGCGGGCAATCGCAATTCTCTACCCGGGCTCATTGTCTTCGGCGAAAACGATGACCGAGGCGCCTGGGATGTTTCGGTCGCGCAACCCGCGGCCATCGCGGCGCATTCGTCAACTTTTCGTGAGCTTGCGCGCTTTCTCATCTTCGGGTTTATCGGCGGTTTCATTCTCAATCTGATGCCGTGCGTGCTCCCGGTAATCTCGCTCAAAATTTTCGGATTCGTCCAGCAAGCAGGACAAAGCCGGGCCCGCATTTTGCGGAGCGGCCTCGCCTTCATCGCGGGAATCTTCGTCTGGTTTCTGGGTCTTGCTCTCGTGCTCGTGCTACTGAAATCGGCCGGACGAGAAATCACCTGGGCCTTTCAGTTTACCAACCCGTATTTTGTTTTGATCATGAGCGCGGTCGTGCTCGTCTTCGCGCTCAATCTATTTGGCGTCTTCGAGATTTCGCTCCCGCAATGGTTGAACCGCGGGGCCGTTGCCGCCGAAAGTGCCCACGGCGACGCCGGCTCATTCTTCCAAGGCGTCTTCGCCACCGTCCTCGCCACGCCATGCACCGCGCCTTTTCTCGGCACCGCCCTCGGCTTCGCCTTCACCCAAAGCTCGGCTGTCATCATTCTCATGTTTGTCGCTATCGCCTCCGGCATGAGCGCGCCTTATCTTCTACTTAGCGCACAACCGGCATGGCTAAAGTTTTTGCCCAGGCCCGGCGCCTGGATGGTGCGGGTGAAACAGCTGATGGGATTTCTCCTCATCGCCACCCTGCTCTTTTTGCTGTCCGTCCTCGGAGCGCAACGCGGCGTCGCCGCTCTTATCTGGACGTCCTCATTCCTCCTCGTCCTCAGCATCGCCTGCTGGATGAAAGGCGCTTTCATCTCCCCGGTTGTTTCCGCCGCGCGGCGCGCACTCGTTTTTGTGCTCATGCTTCTGCTCGTGCTTGGTGGCGGCTGGTATTTCATCGGCGCAAAATTTGTCAGCGCATCTGCTATTGCCACACCCGTATCATCCGCCGGCGGCTGGGAGAAATTCACCCCTGAGCGCCTCGCCTCTGAAACCCGGCAAGGCCACTCGGTCTTCATCGATTTCACCGCCGAATGGTGCATCACTTGCAAATTCAATGAGTCGACCGTGCTCGAAACCGAAGCCGTGCGCAGCGCGTTCTCGCAGCGGCAGATTGTGAAACTGAAAGCCGATTGGACCAACGGCGATCCCGCTGTTACCAAATTGTTGAAACAATTCGGCCGTCCGGGTGTCCCACTCTACGTATTATATCCGGGCGGTGCGGCCGAGCCGTATGTCTTTCCGGAGTTGCTTACGAAAAATATCGTTTTGGAAAAACTCGAAACCGTCAACCATTCCGTCGCGTCACAATAAATATGAAATTATTCCTCACCGCATTGCTTTCACTTGCCACCACCGCGCTTTACGCCACTGAATCCCCGAGCGTCGGCTCAGCCGCACCTGACTTCAATCTCAGCGACGCAAGCGGTAAGACACAGTCGCTTTCGCAATACAAAGGCAAATACGTCGTCCTGGAATGGTTTAATCCCGAATGCCCGTTTGTGAAGAAGCACTACGGCAGCGGCAACATGCAAAAACTTCAGGGCGAATATACCGGCAAAGGCGTCGTCTGGCTTACCATTGATTCCAGTGCTCCCGGCTTCGAAGGCAATATCTCACCGGAACAGGCCCAGAAAGTGATGAAGAGCTGGAATACGAAGCAAACCGCGTTGCTCCTCGATCCTGACGGCAAAGCTGGCCGCAGCTACGGCGCACGCAACACGCCGCACATGTTTGTCATCAATCCTGAAGGCAAAGTTATCTACGAAGGTGCGATTGACAGCAAAGCCACACCTAATCCGGACGACATTGCGAGCTCGACCAACTATGTAAAAGTCGCGCTCGATGAATCGATGAACGGCAAACAAGTCTCGAACGCGAATACGCGTCCGTACGGTTGTTCGGTCAAATACAAATAAAAGCGACTCCTGCGGCGGTCTATGACCGCCGAAGCGTCAAAGCAAGTCAGTCGCCATGCCGCGTAAATCGCGCCGCCAGTCGCAACAGCGATAGCGGGAGCGCGCGCGCGAAGAGCATCGCCATTTTCATCGGCGCGCCCGGAATGACCAAGGCTCTTCCGCGTTCGATTCCGCGGAGACCGGCAGCTGCGACTCTCTCCACCGGAACGTGCACGAACGTGGAACCGTAAGAACGCGCTTGCACATTCCGATCGGCCACTTCGGTGAATTCTGTTCGCACCGGCCCGGGACAGAGCGTCGTTACCGAGATTCCGCAGCCGCGCGTTTCAGCGCGAATCGCCTCGGAAAAACTGGTGACGTATGCTTTTGTTGCGGCGTAAACAGCAAAGCCAGGCAGTGGGAGAAAGCCGGCTGAGGAGCTGACGTTTAGAATCGCGCCGCGTTTCCGCGCAATCATTCCCGGCAGAACGGCGCGGGTCAGCGAAGTAAGAGCGAGCACGTTTACCTGTATTTGCTCGTTCACGCGCCTGGGATCGGCGGCGGCAAATGAGCCGAGATCGCCCAGCCCGGCGTTGTTGATGAGGAAATCGATCGGTTGTTCCGCGATCAGACGCGCCAGCTCCATCGTTTGCTCGAGGTTGGATAAATCCACTTCGTGAACGTCGACGCGGAGCCGCGAATTTTTCTCCAGCAATTCGACTCGCAACTCTTCCAATCGGTCACGCCGTCGCGCGGCCAGGAGCAAAAAGTTCGCGCGTGATGCAAGCTGCCGCGCGAACTCCCGGCCGATTCCAGCCGACGCGCCGCTGATGACGGCGGAGCAGTTGTCCAACGTTGTCATTCCGAGCGGAGGTCGCCGCGGCGACCGGAGTCGAGGAATCTCTGGTTTTTGTGCAAGGCCGAATGATCAGAGATGTCTCGACTTCGCTCGACATGGCGGGTCTTTGGCGGCGGAAACAGCAAACCAAGTTCTTTTTGCCCGAGCACACGCCAGTGACCGCGCGGCAAATCGCCCATCCGCAAATTTCCGATGCGAATCCGCACGAGCCGTTTCGCACGAAAACCGGACGGCTCGAGCATGCGGCGAATCTGCCGATTGATTCCCTGCTCGAGAACGATGCGTAATTTCGCCGCCGCGGTCTGCCGCGCACGTGTCGCGCGCGCGCGCCTGCCATCGATGATCACGCCCCGCAGCAGTTGCGGCACAAGCTCGGCTGTCGCCGATCGGTCAAGCGTGACTTCGTATTCCTTCTCGATTTTAAAACTCGGATGCGCGAGCCGATGGGCAAAATCTCCATCATTCGTGAGCAGAAGCAGACCTTCGCTCTGAGCGTCGAGCCTACCGACGTAGGCGAGCGATGCGAACTTCGGCGGTAGGAGATCGAAGACCGTGTCGGTCGCGTGCGGATCGCGCCGCGTGCAAACGAAACCCGCCGGTTTGTTCAACGCGAGATAAACGTGGGCGCACTCCCGCACCGGCTTGCCGTTCACTTTCACATGATCGGTCGCGGCTGGCTGAAAGTGAAAGTCAGTGCACGGTTGTCCGTTCACTGTGACGCGGCCGTTGGCGATGAGTTCGTCCGCGCTTCGGCGGGAGGCGACGCCGGCGGCGGCGAGAAAGCGATTCAGACGCATCGAGGAATCGTTACTCTTGACTCGTTGAATCGACCGATTCAACGACGTACGGTTTAACCAATCTCGCCGTTACACGTCCGGCTTCGTTTTTGGCAACCCCAGCACCTTGCTCGTCTCTTTCCACTGCCCGCGCTTCTTCAGCAGGTCAACGCGCTCGAAACGTTTCAAGACATTCCGTTTCGTCGTAATGGTGCTGGCGCCTTTGAGACTGCGATGTTGCGACATAAATGGGCGGCCACAGTAACGCGGCGTCGCACTTTTTCAAACGCGCGCGCTTATTTTGTCGCGTCGTCATCGAACGCTGCTACTGATTCGAGAGCACGACATACGTGCCGGAGATTGCCACCTGATGGTAAACGTGAAAGGTCCGCTGGATCAGCTCGCGCCAATAGGTGACGCGATCCTGCTCGATAATGAGGAAGACGGGCTGCGGCGCCCGCCAACACTCGAGCGCCTCTGCTTCCCGGAGGAATAGGTTTCGCTGCTCGAGCGTCAGCGGCAGCCGTGTGTCCGGCCGCTGATTGACCAGACAAAACTTACGATCGAGGTAAAACCCAAGGCTGCTCGCGACGTCAGGTGGCCCTTCAAAAATGACCTGCCCGTTCGCGCCCATATGCGCGTTGAGAAAACGCGCCGTATTCGCCAGCGAAAAATACGGGGCCACTCGCGCTACCCCGCTCACCATGCAAAAACCGACAACCGCCATTCCGAACGCGAGACCGGCGACGGCGACCCTGACGCGGCCGCCGCGCAGGATCAAAACCGTGGCACCAGCGCCGGCGATGAGAGCAAGGGCGGTCACCGCCAGCAGCGGACGAAATGGCAGCCAGGTACTCGCCGGCATATCGCTTAACGCTTTCCAAGCCGTCCAACGGAGGTCTGTTTCACCCCAGGTCCGGTCGTTGGCCGAGAGGAAACGTGGAAGCGCGATTGCGATCACGCCGATAAATGCGCCCACAGCTCCCACTAGTGCGACACCGATATTTCGGAGAAAACCCGGCGCGCGCTCCCAGATCATCGCCGCCCAGAGGGCAAACGCTGGGAACATACTGAGGGCGTAGTAATCCTGACGCTGCCCAATGGCGAGCACTGGCAGGAGCACAATCGCACCCCAAGCCATGGGGAGCGCATCCTGCAACGTGATTTCGCGCGGGCGGATGACGCGCCGCCAGGAAATAATTACCGCCGGCAGGATCGTCAGCACCCACGGAAACCACCACCCCAGATGACTGACGGCGAACTGCAGGCGCGGAACGTCGTCGTACCAGGTGCCGTCGGGGTAGCGGCCGAGCACATGTTTGATCCACTCCGTCAGAACTACTCGGTGAAACGAACCATCAAAATGTGTCTCCACCCAGAGATGCCACGGCGCCACCAGGGCGAAAAACAGCAGCAGAAACGGCCGCCATAGAAGCGACCGGAAGCGGATGCGCGCTTCGCGATAAAAAACAGCTAGCACGCCAAAGGTGGCAGCGGGGAGGAGCAGGCCGTGCGGACCCTTCGTCACGCACGCCAGCGCTGCGCAGATCCAGAAACCGGCAAACCACGCGCGGCGCCTGTTGCGGTGTGCGAAGCCGGCTAAGCCGCAGTAAATAGCGCCCGCGATAAATGCACTGAACAGGGGCTCAGGCATAATAATGCGCGAGAGCACGAATGTGCCGCTGCATGTGAGATAAATCAGCGCGGCCGCGAATCCCCGCCAGTAATCAGCGAGGCGTTCGCCGATGAGGAAAACGAGCGCGGTGGTGACGATGACGGCGAGGGCGATCGGCACACGCGCGGCCGCGGCGTTAATGCCAAAAATCTTGTAGCTCCCAATGATGAGCCAGTAAAGCAGCGGCGGTTTTTGCAGGCGAGGGATGGTGTCGTTCGTCGGCAAAAGAAGATGACCGCTTTGCAGCATCTCGCGCGCGGCGGCGGCGTATTGACCCTCAGTTTCGCTGTAGAGATCGCCAATGCCGATGCTGCCGAGGTGGATGAGTGCAGCCAGGGCCACGACGATAGCCAGGAGCGCGTGGCGGGTCGGCGGCGGCGGCAAGGCGCGGGGGCCGAGGAACGTTTCGTCGATGCGCAATGCGCTGGAGCCGGCGGTCATGTTCGGGTTTCCAGGCGATATTGCTCCCAGCTCTGCGGCAACGGCAGGAGTTTCGCGCCCGGCATTTGCACGAGCGCGAGCATTTGCCGGCATTCGGCGATGAGTGCGCCGTCCGCCGGGCGCGTGATGCGAAACGCACACCAAAAACGCACACGCGCAACCCGATCGAGCCAGCCTTCGACCAAAAGCCGATCACCGAGTTTGGCGGCGCGCCGATAATCGATTTCAGTCCGAGCCACGACCGGGTATTTCTGTGTCGCGGCCATTTCGCTGAGAGAGAGGCCGAGTTCCTCCGCCAACAATGTGCGCGCGACCTCGACGAAGCGCAGGTAAGCGATGTTGTGCACGACACCGCCGCAATCGGTGTCGAAAAACATCACGCGCACTTCCGTTTGAACGTGCGCTGCATCGCCGGTTGTCATGTCGCCAGACGATGTGAAAGAAACGAATGAAAGCAATACCGGCGCGGCCACCGACATCTCCCGTCCACCTGAGATCTCTGGTGTCGTTCCAAAACTTTCGGTAAGAGCAATCGCGCTTACCTTGCACGCCCGGCCTTGAGATCGAGTCGCGACAGAGCGTAGCCCGGCGGCCAAAACTCATCGGCGAAGGCGTTTGTCTATTTCACCACGTTGATCATCTCACGAATGGCGGCAATCACCTCCGCACTTGTGATCGCTTGCATGCAACGGAAATCGATTGGGCATTCGCGCAGGAAACAGGGACTGCACTCGACATGATGCCGCAGAATTCGATGACCCTTGCCGAGCGGCATGGTCCGGCGCGGCTCGGTCGAACCAAAAACCGCCACCACCGGCACCTGCAATAGCGCGGCGAGATGCATCGTGCCGGTATCATTGGTGAGCAAAAGATCGCATGCGTTCAGTTCCGCGATCAATTGGTCGAGGGTCGTCTTACCAATGCGATTTTCGAATGGGGTGGTGAGTGCACTCGCAATTTGTTCGCCCACGGCGGCATCGTTCTCTGTGCCGAACAAAATCCATCGCACGGAAAACTGCCTGGCGATTTCTGTCGCCACCTCGGCGAACCGCTCCGGAAGCCAGCGCTTGGCCGGTCCATATTCGGCGCCGGGGCAAAGCGCAAATTGAAGGGACGGACCGCGACCATCGCCTTCATATGATATACGTGAGTCACGTATATCATCTTTACTCCCGGCCGAAGGGGCAGAGGGAATTGGTGTGACGATGGCGCCAACGGTGCTGGCGAGCTCGAGGTATTTGTAAGCTTCGTGCGCAATACCGCGCTTGTTCGTTGCTCGCGAGACCTGGTTCAATAACCAGCGACGATGATGCCCGGCAAATCCGACACGGCGCGGAATCCGCGCCAGAAAAACTTCCACCGCACTGTGCATCGAGTTTGGAAACAGGATCGCGACTTCAAACTGCGACGCTGCGCGCAACCCGCGCACGGCGCCGAGAAGCGACCGCCTCGGCAGCGACAACACCTCGTCCACCTCGGCAACAATCTTCCACATGGCCACGATGTTTTCGGGCACGGCGACGGTGATATGCGCATCGGGACGCCCGGCTTTGATCGCGCGCACCGCCGGCACACTCATGACGGCATCGCCCAGCCAGTTCGGGCTGCGGATGAGAATGCGAAAGGGTTCTAACGGCGCATTATCTGGCCGAAAGACGCCACGTTTGTAGTGCGACAGGAGAAAATTCGGCGTCGGCGTTTTCCAGCGATTGTGCACCCAAAACCAATCTTCCGGCGCCCGTCGCACCTGCCGTTCGATTGCATCATTGCCGTGCGCCGTAAGCGATTCGATCGAGTCGTCCGGCTGATCGATGGGCGCGTCAGCAATGGCGCGCCAGCGGGCGAACCCATCGTTGTGCACAGCCAGCGCGATCACTGCAGAGCCGGTGCGACGCGCGAGCAGCGCAGGCAAGGGTGTTGTCGAAGCCAGCCGGCCAAAAAACGGGGTCCAGATTCCGCTGTCGCCGGCATGTTGATCGATAAGGATTCCAAGCACGCCGCCCCCACGGAGCAATTGCAGCGCTTTGGCGAAGCCTTCGTTGCGGTCGAGCATCTCGTTGCCGAAGCGCCCCCGCGCTTCCTGCACGTGCCGCTCGATGAAGCGATTTCGCAGGGGCTGGTAGACCGTTGCTTTCCGGTGTCTAGGAACGAAGTGCGGGAGCAGTTGCGCGCAAACCTCCCAAGGGCCGGTGTGGCTGAGAAGGAGGACGAGCGGCTTCTTTTCCCGCAGACAATTTCCGATGTGCTCGAAGTTTTCCACACGCACCCGCGCGACAATTTCTGCTGGCGCCATCTGCGTAAATTTGATGCTGCAAAGCAGATTGGCGCCGAGCCGCTGGAAATGCCGCCGCACGATGCGTCGGATGGCGCCCGCGGGGATTTCTCGGCCGAACGCGATTTGCACATTGCGCAGGGCTAGGGCGCGATAGTGCGGCAAAATCAGCCATGCCAGGGTGCCGCCGATTTGACCGAGGGCAAAAAGCACCGGCAGCGGCAAGAGGGCGAGCAAACCCGTCCCGACGCGATAGAAGAGATAGACTGCGTAGTCCAGCATGGCAGACGCGCGCAGGGTAAATTTGCCCGTGCGCGCCATCAATCAATATACTATGGGCGTGGATGAGGAAGAGTTGCGAGCGGCCGAAGCGCACATTGCGCGGCTGGAGGGGGAGTTGCTGCAGCTCAAGGATACCAAAAGCGAGCTGCAGGCGCTGCGGGAGGAACACCGGCAATTGCGCCGTAGCGCGCAGGGACGCCTGACGAAAATTCTGAGCGCACCCTTCCGCGCTTTTCGCGCACGTAAGCCGGTAGTGGCCAAGGAAGCGAGTGAATACGAACGCTGGTTGGCGCGGCATCGCACCTCCGGCGAGGAACTGGCACGGTTGCGGGAACGATCTCGCGCCTTTGCCTATCAGCCACTGGTTTCAATTTTGATGCCGACATTCAATTCTAACGAGAATTATCTACGGGCGGCAGTCGAATCGGTCCTGGCCCAGGTCTACTCGAACTGGGAGCTGATCATTGTTGATGATGGTTCGCCCCAGCCATCACGGCTGCTCAGACAATTCAGCGATTCGCGCGTCAAAGTCTTCCTCGAAAAACAGCATGGCGGGATTTCGGCCGCGCTGAACATCGCGCTCCGCCACGGCCGCGGCGACTGGATTGCGCTGCTCGATCACGACGATCTGCTCGAGCCCGATGCGCTGTTTCGGGGGGTGGAATGGCTGCACGATGATCGCGCGGCCGACGTGATCTATACCGATGAAGACAAGATTATCGATGACCATTTTGCCGCGCCGATGTTGAAGCCGGATTGGTCAGCGGATTTCTTTTTAACGCACGATTACCTCGGCCATTTCGTCGCCATTCGGCGTGAGCTCATCGATGAATTCCGCGGCGATTTCGATGGTGCGCAGGATTACGATTTGCTCCTGCGTATTTCGGAAAAGACCGATCGTATTCGGCACATTCCGCGCGTGCTTTATCATTGGCGGCGGACGAAGGAATCGACCGCGCACAATATCCGGCGCAAGCCCGGCGCACTCGAGGCGGGGAGGAGCGCGATCGCCCAGCATCTACAACACAGCGGCGTGAAGGGACGCGTAACCATCGATTGGGAAACGCACGCCTACCGCATCCGGCGAGAGGTGACGCCGGCGAAAGTTGCCATCATCCTGTCGGACGCTGACGCGAAAGCGTTAGCAATTCTGAGAGAGCGCACGTCTTACCCTGCGTTTGAAGTTATGACGGGGCAGGCCGCGTTTTCCGAAATACGATCGGAGTTGCTCCTTTTTCTTGATCGCGATCTCGAACCATTGCGCGACGACTGGCTTTCCATTCTGGTGGAATACGCGAGCTCGCGGGAGATCGGAGTGGTTGCTCCGCGCATCGTGGCGGCCGATGGCACAGTGGAAAGCGCGGGGCTGTTGCTGTTTTCCGGCGGAAAAGTCGGCTTCGCCTTTGCCGGCGTGCCACGAGGTTTTCGCGGAGCGAACCGCCAATTGCAGACCGTGCGGAATTACAGTGCGGTGAGCCCGTCGTGTATGATGACGCGGCGCGATCTTTTCCAAAAATTTACTGCTGGCACCGCCATGGAATCCCTCGGCTGCGCTCGGGATGACAGAATGTCTGCCGGTGTGGAGTTTTGTCTAGGATTACGCGATGCCGGTTTGCGCGTCGTTTCAATTCCTTACGCGGAAGTGCGACGAACATCCACGCGGCCAAGTGCGACTGAGTCATGTCCGCAACTAGTGCAACGCTGGCCGTCTTTTTTTGCGCGCGATCCTTTTTACAATCCAAATCTTTCTCGCGAGCGGGCGGATTTCTCGTTAGGTGATCCCAGCCATGCATGACAAAAAACTTTGGCGGGGTTTGCGAGCGGATGCGGCGGGATCTCTGAGCACGCGCGACTATGCCGCGCCTCCCCTGGCGGCGCGGCTCGCTGGCGGCGGCGTGGATGCAGCCCATATGGTATCGGCAAAGCGTGAGGAACTGGCGAGCGCGTGGATTCCCGGTGTCGAAATCTTTGCCCGTGCCATTCATCCGCAACGGCATCGAGGATTGTTCGGCGAATTCGTGCGCCAGAACGAAGGTGTCCTGGCCGGTTCCAAACTTTGGCCGAAGCAATGGGCTGCCGCCCGCATGTTTGCGAATACGGCAAAAGGATTTCACGTGCACCCGCCATTCGTTCCCGAAGGCAAAGAGGCGGCGGAGTGGATGCGGCATCTTTTCGGAAACAACGCTGGGGCAGTGCCGGAATACGAACGCGAGCAATGGGACATCATGTTTTTCGTGCAAGGCCGTATCGAGTTGATCCTGCGCGATGTTCGCGCCGGATTACCTTCACGCACGATGCGGATGTTCATTGACGGTGATAATCATCGCAGCGCGAACAATGTGGGCGTTGTCATTCCTCCCGGTGTCGCGCATGCCTTGAGAGTGGAGGGAAGTGAGGACGCGATCATGGTTTATGGCACGAGCACGGTGTTCCGCCCCGAAGCAGAAGGGCGCATCGAGAGCGAAATTGAGACGGCGCAGTTGCCGGATACTTGGCAGCGGTTTTTAGATGAATCAGGAACGCAGGAAAACAGGAAGTGATTTTTTCCTGCGTTCCTCATTCATCTTCTTTCGGGTGAAGCGCCAATTCGATCCCGGAACGCCGGAGCTGATGGATCGGCCGCAACCGGTCACAGCCGAGCTGGAGCGCGATCTGGCCAACTTACGTTCGCTTAATCGCCGGTTCGGAAGCTATCGATTGGTGTGCCATTTCCTGCGGCGCTGGCTCAAACCGAATACGGAGGCGCGAATGCTCGACCTGGCGACGGGCTCAGGCGACATCCCTCGTTTGATCGTGCGCTTCGCGCGCGCGAACAGCGTGCGAATTCACGTCGACGCGATTGATCAGCAAAATTCGACCATCGAGATCGCGCGAAAGCTAAATCGCGAATACGCCGAGATCAGTTTTGCCTCGGCTGACTTGTTCGAATGGAATAGACCCGAGCCTTACGACGTCGTGCTCTGTTCTTTGGCGCTCCATCATTTTAGCAAGACCGACGCGGTGCGGGTTTTGCGGAAATGCGCGGAATTGTCGCGAGGTGCTGTGCTCGTGTCCGATTTGCGTAGAGCGCGCTGGCTGAGCGTGGCAGTGCATTTGGTAACCTCGTTTTTCTATCGCGAGCAAATGACAAAAGTTGATGCACGACTTTCCGCCGCACGCGCATTCAGCTTCCGCGAAATGGGCGAGCTGGCGAAGGCGGCAGGATGGCGCGATTTTCAACACCGGCGTTTCGCCGTTGGCCGCCAGGCGCTATGGATCGAACCCGATGAAGATCATTCAAACGACTGAGGCAGCGCGGGCGCATGCGCGCGCCCGGCAGGTAAGATCTGTTCTCGTGCCGACGATGGGGGCGTTGCATCGCGGACATTTGGAATTGATGCGCGTCGGGCGGGAGCTGGCCGGTGGTGAGGGCGAGATCGCTGTTAGTATTTTTGTCAATCCGTTGCAGTTCGAGCCAGGATCGGATTTTGAGAGATATCCGCGCACAGAAGATCAAGACGAGAAACTCTGTCGTGACGCGGGCGTCGACGTTTTGTTCCAGCCGCCGGCTAACGAGATCTATTTTGCGGACAGCTCGGTCTTCGTGGAGGAAACGAAACTCTCGCGCGGCCTTTGTGGCGCCTCTCGCCCGGGACATTTTCGCGGCGTTTGCACAGTGGTGGCCAAGCTGTTTAACCTGCTCACACCCGACGCCGCTGTCTTCGGAGAAAAGGATTACCAGCAGCTCGCCATCATGCGGCGCATGGTGCGGGACTTGAACTTTCCAATCGAGATCATCGGTGTACCGATAGTACGCGAGCCGGATGGACTGGCGCTTAGCTCTCGCAACCGCTACCTGAACGTGAGCGAGCGTGCGGAAGCCGCCGTTTTACATCGAGCGCTGGAGGAAACGAGAGAGTTTGTCGCGCGTGGGGAATCTTCTGCGGCCAAACTGGAGACGGTGGCAAGAGAGCTAATCTCATCACGAAAAAGCGCGCGAGTCGATTACATCGAAGTCATCGATGGTGAAACGCTCGAGCCACTTGAAAACGTCCGGGCCAACGCGCGGATGCTGCTGGCGGTTTTCATCGGCAACACGCGTTTGATCGATAACGCAAACCTGACGTGAAGGAATTCGATTTCGTTGTCGTCGGCAGCGGGATTGCGGGATTGAGCTTTGCCCTGAAGGCGGCGCAGCATGGTTCGGTGGCGGTGATTACCAAACGCAAAGGCGCCGATTCCAACACGGCTTGGGCCCAGGGCGGTATTGCCTGCGTCACGAGTGATGAAGATTCGTTCGAGTTACACGTCCGCGACACCCTGGAGGCGGGCGCAGGACTCTGCGACGAGGCCGTCGTGCGCACGATTGTGACGGAAGGACCGGAAGCGGTGCGCGAGCTGATGGAAATCGGTGTGCACTTCGATGAGCGCGACGTTTCCGGGCATCGCGAGCTGGACCTGGGACGTGAGGGCGGTCATTCCAAGCGCCGCGTTTTGCACGTGCAGGATGTGACCGGACGCGAAATCGAGAACGCACTTCTCGAAGCGCTGCGCAAAGCGCCGCATGTGCAGTTACTGGAGAATCACACCGCGATCGATTTGATCAGCGCGGCCAAGCTCGGTTTCGCCACGGAAGATCGTTGTCTCGGGCTTTACTCGCTCGATGAAAAAATGGGAGAGGTGGAAACGATTCGCAGCGATCGCATCGTGCTCGCGACCGGCGGCTGCGGCAAAGTTTATCTCTACACAACGAATCCAGCGGTAGCGACGGGAGATGGCGTGGCCATAGCGTGGCGCGCGGGCGCGGTCATCGCCAACATGGAATTCGTCCAGTTTCATCCCACGTGTTTATTTCATCCGCAGGCGCGCTCGTTCCTCATTACCGAAGCAGTGCGCGGCGAAGGCGGAATTTTGCGCGACGCACGGGGCGAAGATTTTGTGCGCAAGCACGACGCGCGCGGCTCACTCGCGCCGCGCGATGTGGTGGCGCGCGCGATCGACGAGGAAATCAAACGCAGCGGAGCGTCATGCGTTTACCTCGACATCACGCAGAAGCCGGAGGCGTTTTTGCGCGAGCGTTTCCCGCACATATTTGAAACGTGCCTCGCGCTAGGAATCGATATGAGCCGTCAGTCAATCCCGGTTGTGCCAGCCGCGCATTACCAATGCGGTGGAATTAAGACCGACCTGAATGGCGCCAGCAGCCTGCGTGGATTGTATGCCATCGGCGAAGTGGCGTGCACGGGATTGCACGGGGCGAATCGGCTGGCGAGCAATTCGCTTTTGGAAGGGGTGGTCGTGGCGCCGCGGGCGTGCGCCGCGCTGCTGCGGGAATTCCCCCGCGAGCAAAACCACAAAATCTCGCTGCCGGAATGGGAGGCGAGCAACGTGCAGGACGTGGATGAGCTCGTCGTCATTTATCACAACTGGGATGAAATCCGACGGCTGATGTGGGATTACGTCGGCATTGTCCGCACGGATAAACGGTTGCAGCGCGCGGCCTCGCGATTACGCAATTTGCAGCGCGAGATCCACGAGTTTTATTGGAATTTTAAGGTTTCCGTCGATTTGTTGGAATTACGTAATCTCGCCACAGTGGCCGCGCTGATCGTCGATAGCGCCTTGCTGCGGAAGGAAAGCCGGGGATTGCATTACACCCTGGACTATCCGCAAGCGGATGAATTGCACTTCCGGCACGACACGCGGCTATCGCGATGGTAAAAGGCTGGAACGGATGCTGCTTGGGATGCATTCAGTGAGGGTAAAGCGGCGAAGGGCACAGGGAAACCGCTTGCCCGGTCCATAATTTTCGGATAAAACTGCAACGCCCATGAGGAAAAGCCCTATCGTCGTCACTTTCGCCCTGGCCGGAGTGACGGCGCTAATAGCGCAATCGCCTTATGAAAGTGCGGCCGATTTTGCCAAGTACGCGCGAAAGCTGCGGGAGCAGGCTTTGCTCAAAGTGGAGCCGCAGGTCTTCGTGCCGACAGCTTCGCGCACGAACACGACCACGCGTTACCCGTGGAAGACGACCATTGTGACCACGGTGTTTTGGGTGGGCGAGCAGGCGAGCGGGAACAATCCGGTGCCGAATTTTAAAAGTTCATGGGATGCGAACTGGACGGCAAATTATGGCGGATTCGACAATCCTGACCCAGGCACGCGCCGCAATTGTTTGCCGATCTCGTTCACGCCACGGCAGAATCCATTTTATTACGCGCTGCCTTACAATGACGTGACGCACGGCCAATTTAAGCCTGAAGCCCCGCTCGTGATCCCGTGGTTCCGCAGCGCTTATACGGAGCCGGGACGATCCGTGTGCAAAGATCGTTGGATCGCGATTCGCAAAGGCAATCGCATTTGTTACGCGCAATGGGAAGACTGCGGTCCGTTTCGCACCGATCATTTCCAGTATGTCTTTCAGAACGAACGCCCGAAACCGAATTTGAATCACGGCGCTGGGCTCGATGTTTCGCCGGCGGTGCGCGATTATCTCGGTCTCGGTCCCATGGACGTGACCGACTGGCAGTTCGTCGAAGTGCGCGATGTCCCTCCGGGGCCTTGGCGAAACTACGGTGATAATAATCATTTCGTCATCGCCAAGCGCCAGGCCGAGCAGCGTATGGTGCAGCAAAACGGCGGGGCTCATTAGAAGCGCGCGCCGGTCATCCCGAGCGAAGTCGAGGGATCCCGCTGCGCCGGGAATGGCCACGCTCTTATTGTACCCGCGAACGCAGCAGCGCGAACGTTTTCTCTAACTCATCCACGCGATCGAGCAACGGCCCGTGCCGCTGGCGTTGCGCGGCGCAGAAGGCCGCGAGCGGGCGAAAGGCCGCATCGATTTCGGCATAGAACACGTCGATGGCGTGCGTGATTTGCTCCTCGATGGCGCGCACCAGCTCGTCGCGTTTCGTCTCCATTTGCTCCGCGTAGGTGCTGAGAATTTTTCGCCGCTGCCGTTCGGCGACAAGCGTGCCAAGGACGGCGGCGGAAATAGCGAGCACACCGGTAACGTCGGCCACGGCGGCGCTGCTCATGGCGGCGATGATCGCGACGATGCCGCCGGCAGCGACCACGCCCGCGGGAATACGCAATCGGTCTGACGTTTCACGAAAAATTTCCGCCATCTGTTCCTCAATGGCGCGGCCGCTGATGCGCTCGGCCAGCGTCAGCTGAATCGAGTCGAGCAGCTGTCGCCTTTGCAGCGCGAAATCGGGCGGCGTGCGCGGGGCATGCGATTGCACGTCGCGCGCGAACTGCGCCTGGATCATGTCCTGCAATTGCGGCCAAATTCCACGCAGATCGGTCTCGAGCAATTGCACCGCATTTTCGATTTGCGGCTGCACGATTTCGCGCAACTTCAATTCCATCTCGCCCTGAAAATCGCGCTGCCAGTCGGCGCGGCGCCAAATGAGTTTGATCGTCGTCCAAAACGTCAGCCGCTGCTCGAGCAGGCGAGTTCCCTGAGTGGCGCATTCCCGACAAGCTTGCTCGACTCCGCGAATAAATCCATGCACCTGACGGAGCGTTTGCTCCTTTCGTGCGCGAAGGAAGAGCTTGACCTGCTGAAGTCGCTCTTCATCGCGCGCGATGGTATCGAAGGCGCTGCGTATTTCCGACGCGATTTCGTCGAGAACGAGCTGCGCCGTTTGCCAGGCGGACTGCAATTTCATCGCGGGGGCTCCGCTATCCGAGACAGTCTTATCGATATGTTCCTCGAGCGGAAGAATTCCGCTGCGCTCCAATGATTCACGAGCATTAGCCACATCGGTTTTCCCCAGTAACGCTTGCCGGGCCGAGACGGCGAAAATGGGCGGCGCTATTCCGAGTTTTTGCTGCGCGGTCTGCTCCAGGTGGCGTCGGACGACCGCGACTTCGTCCACGTCGCGCAAATCGGCCTGCTGCAGGACGAAAACAACATTCTTGAGCCAGCGTTTCTGAACGAAACTGAGGAAATCCCAGGTGGATTGCGTCCATGGGTTCACTACTGAAAACACGAACAGCACAATGTCAGCGCGCGGAACGAACTCTTCCGTGATGCGCTGATGCTCTGCCACCATGGTGTTGGTGCCGGGAGTGTCGACAATATTGAAATCGCGCAGGAACTCGATGGAAAGGAAGCGCTCGATCAGCTGGGGCGAGACATCGATCGTTTTTTCCTCTTCGCCGTAGCGAAATATGCAGACGCGATCGGTCGCGGGCAGCACATCAGCTTTGGCAAACTCGCGGCCAAAGAGGGCGTTGAGGAGGGAAGACTTTCCTGCTTTTACTTCGCCGACGACAACGAAGAGGAGCGGCTCGCGAATATTGGCGAGAACTCCTTGCAACGCGTCGAGCGAGACCGGGCTGCGCTGCGCGTCCGCGGCCAGCCGCAGCAGCGCGATCACCGCAGTTTCGAGATCGGTTCGAAGCTGCAGGTAATGCTGGGCGATCATGCTAGCCGCTCGGTGAGGGCGCGGGAGCAGGAGAGGTCGCCGCGGCACTGACCGGCTTCGGCGGAAGCGGTGTTTCCATCTTCATCAATTCCGAGACGGTGACAAATTTGAATCCTTTTTCTTCCAGCTCGCGCAAAGTTTCCGGCATGGCTTCGATAGTCTGAGCGTGAATGTCGTGTGACAGCACGATGGAACCGGCCCGCGTTTCCTTCAGAATGCGATTTGTGACAACACTCGGTCCTGGATTTTTCCAATCGAGCGGATCGACATCCCACAAAATGATTTCGTAGTCGAGGTCGTCGTGCAGCCAATGTTTCTGTCGCGGCGTGATCGCACCATAGGGCGGCCGGAGCAAAGTGGGGCGCACGCCCGTCGCGCTCGTAATGGCGTCACCGGTCCGCTTCACCTGGGAGCGGACCGCTTCTTCCGACATCTTGGCGAAGTTCGGATGCGACCAGCTATGATTGCCGATCTCGTGACCTTCACGCACGGCTCGTTGGAGAATCTCGGGATACTGCGCGGCGTTTTCGCCCACGACAAAAAAAGTGGCGTGGATGTGGTGTTGCGCGAGCAAGTCGAGCAGGCGCGGTGTCAGTTTTTCATGAGGCCCGTCATCGAACGTCAGCGCGATAAAGGGACCGTCGACGTGAACGGAGCTGACTGTCGTTTTTGCCGCCTGCGGCGGCGGAGATGCCGCGGATTTTTCAGCGACCGCGGGAGGCTGCGCCAGCAACGCAGTGGAAAGAAAGAAGAAAACAACAGCGGGAGAACGAAACATCAGGCCGGATGTGGTAGAGATGCGCTTATTTACGCCGAGGCGAGGCCAGCGCAAGGAAGGCGCCGCCGGTCTTTGATCCCGAAGGCAGTCAAGGGGTGTCCGTCCGTCGTGCTCGCTAAAAGGTGGCTTTCGCGGGATCCCTAGACTTCGCATTGCTCCGCGGGATGACGGTGGCGGAACTGGTGTCTTCCCATGGCAATCAACCTGCTGGTTCAGGGATGCTGAGGATTTTTTGGGGTTGGGGGAAGACTTCCCGCGCCCAAGCCGAAAGTCCCGCCTGTTTATTGCACGATGAAAATTCTGCTTGTTGAGGACCAGAAGGAGAACCGGGAAGCGCTCCGCAGATTGATTGAGCTGCGCGGTCATCAGGTCACGGCGCTGGCGACGGCAGAAGAAGCCGAACGCGCACTGGCGGAAGAGAGCTTCCCGTTTCTGATTCTCGACTGGATGCTCCCCGGGAAGAGCGGCTTAGATCTCTGCCGGGAGTTGCGAACGCGTACCGACGGCGACGAGATGTTCATTCTGTTGGTCATGGCCAAAGGCGACCGCGAAGATCTTGAGCAGGCGCTGGCGGCAGGCGCTAATGATTACCTGACCAAACCGATCGATCTATCGCGCTTAGACGTGCGACTGGCGGTAGCAGAGCGACAGATTCGCGATCTGACCGAGCGCAACGAAGCGCGCGTCGCGCTCCAGGAATCAGCGCGCACTCTGCGCGACATTCTCGAGAACACCACCGACGGATTTGTCGCGCTCGATTTCAGCTGGCGTTTTACCTACGTCAATCCGGAAGCGGAACGATTGCTCGGCCGCACGCGTGAGGAGCTCATCGGCGGGGAAATATGGGAAAAATTTCCCGAGCTTTGCGGCACCGAGTTCGAGAAGAACTATCGACGCGTCATGGCGCAGCAGGAGTCGATCGAATTTGAAGCGTCCGATCCGGCGGAAACGAAATGGTTTGAGGTCCACTGCTATCCCAGCGGCGGCGGCGTCTCGGCATTTTTCCGCGACGTGACCGAGCGTAAACGCGCCGAGGACGAGCGTCTCACCACCGGCAAGCTTGAATCGGTTGGCACTCTTGCCGGCGGGATCGCGCACGATTTGAACAATATTCTCACCGTCATTTCCGGCAACATCGGGCTGGCCCAGCTGGAAACTCCGAGCGACGCGAAAGACTTGCTCATCTGTCTGAGTAAGGCAGCGCAGGCGGCGCAGCACGCGGCGCATCTTTCCAGCCAGTTGCTCACTTTTTCCAAAGGGGGCGCGCCCGTGAAAAAGGTCATCGACATTTCGAAGGTGCTGACGAAAGCGAGTGAGTTCGCGCTCCATGGTTCGAACGTGCGCGCGGAGACCGAAATTCCCACGAACCTGTGGCCGGCGGAAGTCGATCCCGGGCAGATCGAGCAGGTGATTAATGGGCTAATGTTGAATGCGCGGGAAGCCATGTCGGCGGGCGGCACAGTGAGAGTTTCCGCGCGCAATGTGCACCTCGAAAATAAGACGGGCGCGCTCTTACCTGGCGGTCGTTATTTGAAAATCGCAGTCGCAGACCAGGGCGGTGGCGTTCCCGCGAATATCGCCACCCGCGTTTTCGATCCCTATTTCACGACAAAGCCCACCAGCAGTGGCCTGGGCCTGTCCATCTGTTTTTCCATCGTCAAAAAACATGGCGGCATGCTGCATCTGGAGCAGTCTTCGCAGGCGGGCGCAGTTTTCACTTTCTATCTGCCCGCAGCAAAGACCGAGGTTGTCGCACCCAAGCCGGCAGTGACGCCCCAGACGTTTCAGTTCAACAATCAGCGCATTTTGCTGATGGATGATGAAGAGGGTATTCGCGATCTCACTTCGCAATTACTCGGCTCATTGGGCTACGAAGTGACGGCCGTGCCGGACGGAGCCCAGGCCATAAAGAGCTACGAACGCGCGATGCGACGCGGTGAAAACTTTCAGGCGGTGATCCTGGACGCGACCATCCGCGGTGGCATGGGCGGGCTGGCTACGATCGAGCGCCTGCGCAACCTCGATCCGCAGGTCATCGGGATTATTTGCAGTGGATACTCGGATGAGGCGGCGCTGGCAGAATTTCTGCGTTACGGTTTTTGCGCGGCGTTGCCCAAGCCATTTACCCGGCGCGATCTGGGGGATGTTTTGCAGCGTGCATTGGCCGGGGCAAAGAACGAGCCGTCGCTTGCGAGGTAGCGCGGACCTGTCCTGTCTCCGATTCACGACCGCTGCGTGAAGCAGGGGACGCCACCGAGCTCATCCCTTCATCATAAGGGGTGCGACTTCCGTTAGAGTGTCGTTAGCTTTTACGCAGTTTCTCTAATGCGGCGATAAACGCGTCCGGTCCGCCGGGCATGTAACCAAGCTCGCCGACCTTTTTCCCCGCGGCGTTGAGGACGATGACCGTGGGAAAACCCTGGATCTCGTACTCACTCGCGAGCTGCATATTTTGCTTCTTTACCGCATCGCTCTGCTCCTTGCGCCGGGGAAAATCGAGCTCAACAAGAACGAGATTTTTTGCGGCATACTCCTGGAACTGCGGTTTAGAGAAAACTTCCGCGCCTAGTTGTTTACAGTAAACGCACCAGTCGGAACCGGTAAAATCCAGGAGAACCAGTTTATTGTCGCTCTTGGCCTTGGATTTAGCGGCGTCGTAATCGGTCAGCCAGTTGAGTTCGGCACGAGTTGGCCCGGCAAAGATCAAAACCGCACAGGCAAGAAGGAGAAACTTTTTCACGCCTAAACGTCCGCCGAAGAACTCTCGAGCGCAACTCGTCCGGATCGATCAAACTTTGAGCTGCCGCCGTCCGCGGCGGTAATCAAGCGGCTAAATAGGCTGTGCCGCCGAGGACCGACGGCAGCCAAAGAAAAAGCCCGGCGCGGGAACACCAGCCTTTTCACAAAATTTGTCAGGGTCAGTCAGGCGGAGCATCCGCCCTTGAGCAATTACTTCATGTGCTGGTTCACCAGCTTAGTCATCTCGAACATGCTGACCTGGCTCTTGCCGCCGAAGACGGCGCGCATGTTATCGTCAGCATTGATCATGGTACGTTTCTTTTTGTCCTGAAGCCCGTGCTTCTTGATGTAGTCCCAGACTTTCTTGGTGACTTCCGAGCGCGGAATCGGCTTCGATCCGACGATGCTGCCGAGTTTGTCATCAGGCTGCATCGGGCGCATGAAAGCGGCGTTAGGTTTGCGTTTGGAAGGAGATTTTTTGGCTTTGGTTGTCGGCATGAACGCTCATTAATACCTAAGGACGCAGCAGGGCAACATTAATTTTTGCCTATGACAAAAATTAACGTGCGCCATTTTGGCGACGAACAGCCAGCGCGGCCACGTCGTCAGCGAGTGCACGGCCGTTCTCTTCTGGCATAACGTCGTGCAGAAGCGATCGCAACAGCGCCTCGGCGTCGCCGGTGGCTGCGCGCAAACGTTGCGCTAAATGATCGGGCGTAAGACGGCGCAGATTGCCATTGGCCGATGCATACAAACCATCAGTGTAGAGCAAAAATAAGTCGCCCGTCCCCAGTCGCAGCGACGTTTCGCGGAAGTTGGAGGCGGTAACCAGCCCCAACGGCGGGGATTCGGAGGCGATGGCCTCCGTCGTGCCGTCACGCCGAGCGATCAGCAGCGGCGGATGACCCGCACCCACGATACTGGCGTCGCCACTCTGGGGGTCGAGCGCCACACACATCGCTGTCATGAACGCGCGCGCGCCGAGAACGCTGCGAAAATCGCGATCGACCGCTTGCATGATCTCGACCGGCGCGTCGTTTTCGACGCTGGCGTGGTGAAAGAGTAACTTCGCCAACGTGGTGAGCAGGGCCGCCGCCGCGCCGTGTCCGGTGGCATCAGCAATCCAGAACAGCGTTCGGCCATCACGCAAACGCAACCAATCGTAAATGTCTCCGCCTACCTGAATGACTGGACAGTAAAACGCGGCCACTTCCCATCCGTCGAGAGTGGGCGGCCGTTGCGGAATGAGCGAACGCTGCGTGCGCTGCGCCGCGGCGAGATCTTCTTCACGGTTCTCGCGCCATTCCTCCAGCTGCTCTTTTTGTTTTACCACTTGATCGCGCATCGAGCGCAGTCTCAGCTGCGTTTCGATTCGCGCCTTCAGGACCGCAGGATGAATCGGTTTCGTCACGAAATCGTCCGCGCCGGCTTCCAGGCAATGCACTTCGCTTTCTTCGCCGCCGTGGCCAGTCAACATAATGGTGGGGATCTGCGAGACGGCGGGTGAAAGATCGGCTCGCAGTTGTCTGAGCACGGCCGCGCCGTCGAGATCTGGCATATCGTAATCGAGCAAGAGGAGGGACGGTGATTCGCGGCGCACGCGTTCGAGCGCTTCCTTGCCGCTGCTCGCAACTCCGCACGAGTAACCGGCCAGGCTCAACGTCCGCGCGAGCAGGTGCCGGCTGGAGGCATCGTCGTCCACCACGAGAATTGGGTTGCCCTCAGCGGCCATTTTTACAGTAGATTCGTCGGCCGAACGTGGCGGACATGTATTGTTTTACTCAGAGCAGGGAACAGGCCGAAAGGCGGGAACGTTTTCGGGTTGTCAGGGCATTAGCGTTGAATTAGAGAGAGTAGCTCGCGTCGAACTCCACCCATCCTATGAAATATTCAACGTGGCTCAGCCTTCTTACTTTCTTGGCGTTTGTTTCCTGCGCTGAAGACGAGCCGCCGGTGCGTCATCGCGTGGCGCGTTATCCGTCTAATCCGGAGAGCGAACAGCCAATCAACCAGCCTTACAATCCGAATCAGCCGCCCCCGCCTCCGCCTGATGTGACCGAAACCGCTCCGCCGGAAGTCTCCGCCTCGCCAGCCCCGCACACGACCAAGGGCGATTTGCCCTATGGTATTCCTGTCCCGAACAAACCAGGCTTCGTTACCAGTCCTTACGCCCCGAACCAGGGCTACGTGGATGTGCGCGGTTTCCCACCGGGGACGGAAGTGAAAGATCCGTACACTAACAAAATCTTTCTCGTGCCCTGATCGCCCGTCATTCCGAGCGATAGTCGGGGTATCCCGTTGCGCAGCGCGCTGGTAACTTTACGGGCTCCCTCGACTTCGCCTTGCTCGGGATAACTGCATGCGCCCGACACGATTTGCTCTCCCTCTTTAACGCTGGCACTCTACGCCTTCCGCATGGACCTTCGGATAAGACGCGCTCCCCGCATCGACGCCGAAATCACTGTTCCCGGCGACAAAAGCATTTCTCATCGCGCCGTCATCATCGCCGCGCTCTCAAACGGCGTCTGCCGTCTCGATGGTTTCCTCGCTGCCAACGATTGCATGCGCACGGTGGCGGCCTTGCGTGCGCTCGGCATTCGCATTGACGAACCGGAACCGAATACTCTCTGCGTGCACGGCAAGAAACACGTGCTCAACCCGGCGGCTGATGAAATCGATTGCGGAAATTCCGCTACCACCATGCGGCTGATGGCAGGATTGCTCGCTGGACAAAACTTCGAGAGCCGCCTCGTCGGCGATGCGTCACTTTCGCGGCGACCGATGGATCGCGTCATTGCTCCGCTGATCGAAATGGGCGCGGACATTGTTGCGGAGGGACCGGAGAACACGCCCCCGTTGCGCATTCGTGGCGGAAATCTGCGCGGGATCAAATATCAAATGCCCATCGCCAGCGCGCAGGTGAAAAGCGCCATACTTCTTGCCGGCCTTTTCGCGAAAGGAAAAACGACCGTGACCGAGCTCGCCCCCACGCGTGACCACACCGAGCGCATGCTGCGCTATTTTTTTGTGCGCACGACCCGCAGCGAGAAGGGCGCCATCACTATTTTCGGCGAGCAGGTGCCGGAGTCGCGTGATTTTCATATCCCGGGCGACCTTTCCTCCGCGGCATATTGGCTGGCGGCGGCGGCGGCACAACCGGGCGGGCATCTGCTCGTGCGCGATTGCGGTTTGAACACGAGCCGCACCCCGGTGCTGGGCGTGCTCGTGCGCATGGGTGCGCAGGTGCGCGAAGCGATTGAAGATGTCGATCAACTCGAACCGCGCGGTGTGGTCGAAGTGACGGGAGCGATGCTCAAAGGCGCGGTCATTCAAGGTAAAGAAGTGCCGCGGTTAATCGACGAGCTGCCGGTGCTGGCGGTGGCCGGCGCTCTGGCCAATGGCACCACTATCATCAAGCACGCCCAGGAATTACGTGTGAAGGAAACCGATCGCATCGCCGCCATCGCGCACAATCTGCGCGCGATGGGTGCGCAGGTCATAGAGCTGAGTGACGGGATGGAAATTCACGGACCGGCGCCATTGCGCGGGGCGCGTGTTGCCAGTTTCGGCGATCATCGCATCGCCATGGCTTTTGCCGTGGCGGGGCTTTTCGCGGATGGCGATACGGTGGTGCAGGACGCCGAATGCGTGGAAATCTCTTATCCGGGGTTCGAAGCGGCATTGGATGAAATTATGAATCCGAAACGTGCGCAAATGAGCACGCGCGTGATCGGTTCATTTTCAGGGGCGCCCATGTCGGAAAGTTGATGAAGGCGCTCGTCTCTCGACTTCGCTCGGCAGGACAGATATGAGTGCGCGTGCCTCATCTCATCGCCATCGATGGTCCGGCTGCTTCCGGTAAGAGCAGCGTGGCGCGAGCGTTGGCGCGACGACTTGGATTTGCCTATGTGAATTCCGGCGCGCTCTATCGCGCCGTAACATGGCACATTCTCGCTCGCGGCATCGATGTGAAAAATCCGGTCGTGATCGGAGCAGCGATCGACCAGGCGCGGCTCGTTTGCGATTTGTGCAATGGCGAGTCGCGTATTTTGCTCGACGGAGTTAATCCGATCGATCACTTACGCGATGATAGCGTGAACAGCGCCGTCTCGCTTGTGAGCAGCGTGGGGCGCGTGCGCGAAATTCTCGGCGAGAAAATGCATGATTACGCGCGAGAACTCGATGTGGTGATGGAAGGTCGCGATATCGGTTCCGTCGTTTTTCCCGACACGCCTTTCAAGTTCTATATCGACGCCTCTCCGGAACTGCGCGCGCAACGCCGTGCCGCGCAGGGCGAGCGCGACCCAATTGCCTGGCGAGATCGCTTCGATTCCTCCCGCGAAACGGCGCCCCTCGTCGTCGCAACCGATGCGGAATTTGTCGATTCTTCGCATCTGAGCATCGACGGCGTCGTCGAGGACATTCTGCGCCGCCTTGGCGCCAAAGGTCTGCCCCAGCGCTCATGAGCTTCTGGTATTGGTGCGGGTATACGCTGTCGAAAATCGTCGGCAAAGTCTTTTTCCGTTACCGCGCATTGCATCGGGAGCGCATGATCCAGAATGGCCCTGTGATTTTGGCGATGAATCATCAAAGCTACCTCGATCCCCCGCTGGCCGGTATCGCCTGCGACCGAGATATTTATTTCCTCGCCCGCAAAACACTGCTCGAGCACTGGTTCTGGGGGTGGATATTACCAAAGCTCAACGTCATCCCTGTGAACCAGGAATCGGCCGATCGCAGCGCTCTTAAAGCCTTAATTCGCATTCTGCGCGCGGGCGAAGCGACCCTGGTTTTCCCGGAAGGCTCGCGCACGCTGGATGGGAATTTGCAGCCCGCCCAGCCCGGGCTCGGTTTCGTCATCGCCAAAACAAGCGCCCCGGTTGTGCCCATGCGCATCTTCGGCGCGCATGAAGCGTGGCCGCGCGGGGGAAATAAGATCCGGTTACATCCGATCACGGTGGTGGTGGGAAAGCCGATGCGATTTACGGAAACGGAAATCGCGCGTGGTGGGAAAGATGTTTACCAACGCTTGAGCGAGCGCGTAATGGAAGAAATTGCAAAGTTGAAAATCGATGAGTGACGACTCGGGGCGCGTTTCCAAGGGCGCGGTGCTCGCGATGTGCGCCATTGTCGTGGCGCTGCTGCTTGTCGCGATCTATGCGAATTCGCAGAAGGCGCATCGTTCGAGAATCGAGTCTGTGACGGTGACGCGTTTCACACCGGCGCCTTCTCCGTCCGCTTCTGTAACGCCTTGAACCGAGCCTTTGTTTCGAATAACTGGATGAAGCGAATGTCTAACCACCCAATGAAAATCTTTGTCTCGATGATTGCGCTGGTATTGAGCGCCTCCTTTGTTGCCTGCCAGAAACAACAGACTGATGAAGAACGTCGCGCGGAAGTGGACCAGCAGGTGCAGGAACGGCTCGCGGCTGAACATCAACAGCAGCAGGCGCAGGAGCTGACTCAGCGGGAAGCAGATTTGCGCGCCCGCGAGCAGGCGCTGAAAGACAATCGGGACGCGGCCGCTTCGGCAGCTGCTGCGACACCGCTTCCTCAGGCGCCCATCGCACGCCAGGAAGAGAGCGAGCACGACGTGGGTGGATCGTATGAAGTGTTTTATACCAAGCTGGAGCCATACGGCGATTGGATCGAGACAGATCAATACGGTTACGTTTACCATCCACGCGCGGCTGAGAACAACCGCTGGCGTCCCTACACCAATGGCCAGTGGACCTATACCGATGCCGGCTGGACATGGGTATCAGACGAACCGTTCGGTTGGGCGACGTACCATTACGGACGCTGGACACGCATCCGCGGTGCCGGCTGGGTATGGGTGCCGGGAAATGAGTGGGCTGCGGCCTGGGTTTCCTGGCGCAAGGGCGGGCAGTATGTAGGCTGGGCGCCGTTGCCGCCGGAGGCGCGCTTCGATCGCGCCAGCGGCATTCGCAATTGGTCGGATAGCTATTACGACGTAGGTCCGGATCAGTATGTCTTCGTCTCCATTCCGGACTTGGGCGAGCAACGGATCGAGCGCGCCATCGTGCCCGCGCAACAGAACGTTACCATCGTTAATCAAACCACGAACGTCACCAACATCTCGTACAACAATACGATCATCGTCAATCAGGGGCCCAGCTACGATGAACTGCGTGGGCAAAGCCGCACGCCCATTCAGCGGCTGCGCTTGCAACGCGAGACGGGTGTTCCTGGCGAAAATGTGCGGGCGGTGGTGCGCGGCGATGTTGTCACGATTCCGGCGCCGGTCGTTGCGCAGGCGCGTGCGGCAGAACGGCCACGCGCAGTGAAGCGAACGATTACACAGGTCGCGACCGATCGCGGTTGGGACGCAGTTGCGAGCGGGAAAGAGACCGAGCAAGCGCGCGCGAAAATGAAAGCGGAAGCGACGCCGCCGCCCAACGCGCCGCAGAAGAAATTTGTGAAACCGGCAACTGCGCCGGCCAGGCCGCTGACGCCGAACGCTCCGGTTGCCACTGCTCCACCTCAAAAGGTGGCTCCGCCGCCGCCGGCGGCACGATCGCAAACAAACCCGGCAACAACTCCGCCGCCGACGAAACCTGTAGCGCCGCGTCCGCATCTGACACCGCTTCCCTCAACCACGCCGCAACCAACCGCGGTATCTCAGCCTGCGCTGACGGCGACCACGGCCCCGCTTCCGCCAGCTCGCTCGGTCGCGACAGCCACGCCGGCAATTTCTCCGTCCCCTTCGGTCGCATCCCAGCCGCCCGAGTCCTCTCCGCCGCCGCCAACCGCCTCGATCGCTGCTCGACCAGGCGAGCCAAATGGACCGCACAGAGGCGGGAAGCCGAGGCAAATACCGCGACGGCCGAAGCCAGGGGAACCTGCCGCTACACCTTCGGCGACACCGCAGTAGGCGGTTGTCGCCCAGGCAAGCGGGAGCGCTTACCTTATAATGCCCTGCCGGAAACGGTGCGGTCCGCGTGTGCCTGCTCGGCGGCGAGCTGACGCGCATATTCCAAGGTGTCGATGGCCTCGACCGTTTTGTCGCGGCGAATGGCTTTGATGCGCGGGAAACGCAGCGCCAGACCACTGGCGTGTCGCGTGCTTGATTGGATGGAATTGAACGCGATCTCCAGCACCATGTCCGGCTTTACTTCGCGGTAACGCCCGCGATCGACAATTGTATTGGCTTTGAAATGTTCTGTCAGCTCGGCGATCTCGACATCGGTCAGTCCGCTGTAGGCCTTGCCGATGGGTAAGAGTTCGCCACTGCTTTCATCGCGCACGGCGAAGGTGTAATCGCTCAGCACGTGATTGCGTTTGCCGTGGCCGAGCTCGGCCGCGACGACCACGACATCAAGCGTGGCCAATTCTTTCTTGAGCTTGAACCAAAACATTCCGCGCCGTCCAGGCGAGTACAAGCTTTCCGGGTCTTTCACCATCAGGCCTTCGTTGGATCGCAACCGCGCCTGTTTGAATTCGCGCTCGATTTCGTCGGCGGATCGGGCGGACGCCACTTGTGAAATCTGAAACTGCGGCGGTAGCTTGAGTGCGCGCAGACGCTCGCGTCTTTCGCGTAGCGGAGTTTTCAAAAGCGATTTCCCGTCCTGAAAAAGCAGATCGAAGGCAACGAAAATAACCGGCACGTCGGCCGAGGCGGCAGCAAATAAATCCCCACTGTCGTTTTTGCGGCCGAGTCTTTTTTGGAGGTCGAAAAAGCTAAGCCGGCGCCCTTCGGCGAAAGCGATGATCTCGCCGTCGAGAATGACCGATGAGGCGAACTGTCGCGCGTGGTCGGCGATTTCGGGAAATTGATCGGTGATGCGCTTGAGATCGCGCGAAAAAATTTCCGCGCGTCCCGGCGTGGCGTGCGCCTGGGCGCGGATACCATCGAATTTGTCTTCGACGTAGATGGTCGTCCCGAGCAGAGCCGAGGGATCCCGTGGCGCGACCTTTAAGTTAACTTCCACGGGATCTCTCGACTCCGCTTCGCCTTGCTCGGGATGACCGGCATTGTCGCCGACCGGGTCGGAGCTAACAAACCGTTTCCAGATCGCCTCGGCCGTGGGCTCGGGACTGGCGAGCATGCATTTAATTGGACGGAAGAGAGAAAGTTCCGCCCGAAAAAGCTCCTGGTTTTTTGCGAGCACGGCCGTGCGGCCGATATCGCCGAGCAGCATGTTTGCTTCCTTCACTTCATCGAGCGGCGCCGTGAAACCAGAGACAATTGCTTCTTCGACCAACCCTTCGCGCAAACCGATGCGAAGATCACCGCTCAGAATCTTGACAATGTATTGACCTTCCCGCGCGGTGAGTCGGGCGAGACGATTCTGCAAAAACTCTGTCTTGCCGACCGGGCCACGGAGTTTTTGGAGCGTCTCGAAAAACAAATAGGAATCCAGTAACCGGAACGGCTCCGGTTTGGTTCGACCGTCAAGAACTTCGAAGGCGGTTTTGCCGGCATCACCATGACTGTAAGCGATCCGGCGAAATTCTGTGTCGTTGAGTTTGGTGGCCGCGGATAAAGACCGGTAAATAACAGAGCCGCCCACCTGCAGTGTGCGCAAGTCACTTTGCGCGAAAGCGCGCCCCGTGAAGTAAACCGTGGCGATCGGCAGCTGGGAATCGTCGAGCGTTTTAAGGTACTGCGCCAGCAATCGAACTTTCTCGAGCTTGGCCGGCGTTGCCGCAATCGATTCGCCCACAGCGGCGAAGGTCGCGAGTTCCGATATGGTAGCACATGCGTCCCGCGTGCTGGCGAGGGTGTCCTCGTCTTCGCGGACCTTTTCAACGCTCTCACCGACTCCCTGCGCATCAGAAGTCCGATTCGGCGCGACGCCGAGATTCCGAGTGGGACTGGCATCAGGACGCGCACCGGGTGCTCTACCCAAAGGGCGCAATCCAAGCTCCATCTGGTTTTGCTCGCTCAGGGCCCAGGCTTCGATGCCGCGCTCGCGCAGGTCGCGTGCAAACTCGGCGGCAAATCCGTGCAAAGTGAGCACACGCTTCGGTTGCACCAGCTCGACGTAACGCAGCAAATCATCGTAGTCGGCGTGATCGGACAGCGGAAAGGCGGCGTCGACCTGGTAGCGGTAAATGGCATTGGGATCCACGGCCCAGCCACTGATCATGGCGACGCGCTTGCGCGGAATTTTCTCGAGCATGCGCGATCGGTTCGCGCTTGGTGGGCAGATGAGAACCTTGCCGGCAAGGTCGTTCGCGTTGTAGCGAAGGTATTGGCAAAACTGTTGGCCGAATTGCTCGTAGATGCGCGTCATTTGGAACACTGAGCCGTGCAGCATGGGGGTGAGTCCGGCGCCCGCGAGCGAGCAGAGAATTTCCTGCGCTTTGCCCAGTGAATACCCGAGCAGCACCGGCACTTCGCCGTCATCGACTGCGTCGCGACAATAAGCAACGATTTGGGCGATGACCTGTGCGGTCGGCGGCAGACGGTAGCGGGGAATTCCGTAGGTTGTCTCCATGATAAGCGTGCCGGCGTTGGTCCATTCCGTGGGCTCGGCCGATTGGCCAGGGCGCAGTTTGAAATCGCCGGTGTAAAGGAGGGTGTCGTCCTCGGTGCGAAGAAAGAATTGCGCGGACCCGAAGATGTGGCCGGCGGGGAAAAGCGTGACCTCCATTCCATGGACGGATGTGGGTTGCTTGAAGGGCAGGATAATCTCGCAGCGCTCGCCTGGCATACGCGCTTGCATCAGGCGCGCGGTGCGTTCGGAGACGATGATCTCGCGATGGGGCGCAATGTGATCGCTGTGAGCGTGGGAAACGAAGGCGAAGTCCTTGGCGTCCCAGGGATCGAGCCAAAGACCTTGTCCTGGGAGTAAGACTCCGCGTGTATAACGGACTTCGATCACGCCGAAAACATCCCGTCATCCCGAGCGAAGTCGAGGATCCCGTCGCGCGACCGTTAGGCTAAATTCCCGGAATCCCTCGACTCGCTTTGCTTTAGTTGGGGATGACGGACTTCGTTCCGTGCATTGACACCGCCCGCACGTGCCGCTTCTGTGACCCGATGCGATTTACCGGCGTGATCGCCTGGCTGTTTTGTTGTGCGCTTGCCGCTGGGCAGGATGCACGCCCTCGGCCGAATACTTCCTCGTTGCCGGTCGCGCCCGACCCGAGCTTCCAGTTTCGCAAGACGAAAATCTACAAGCTCGAGGCGCAATTAACCAAGGGCCTGGCACGCGCGCGCGCCGCTACGAATGTTTCAGCCTCAACCACGGACTCGAACAAGTCCACCACGCCGAGCACGATTACGCAGGAACAGTCGCTCTTGTTCGAGCGTGCCTACCGGCTTTACGGCGCAGTCACGCCATACGAGCAACGGCAGCGCTTCGGCGAATATTTTGACTTTTTCTGGCGCTCGAAACAGCGCTCAAATGTCACGGTGCGCTTTGAGTTTAAACAGGAAAAACTGCGCGCCTACGTGCAGGCGAAAGAGCTCACCTACACCGGCGCGCGCGGCACTTGTCAGAGCGAGTTTCGCGTCATCGGCGACGAGTTTGCCAATGATGGTCACGTCCTGGCCTGGCGTTGCCTGCTCATTGCCAACGGACACATTGTGGCGGAGAAGCGCTCTTTCCTGTGGGCCAAGGATGTTTGACTGGGCCCGGCAAATTTTTATATTTCCAATGTCAGCTGTGGAATCATCGATTCAGGTCGGCGTAAGCGGCCCTTCCGTGTGGGTGCGAGTGGAGGGCAAAGGAACTTTTCTGAACAGCGGCAATTTCAAGCAGTTCGGGCGCGAAATGTTAGAGCGAGGTTATCGCGAATTCGTGGTTGATCTGAACGAGTGCGCCATGATGGACTCCACCTTCATGGGAACAATGGCCGGCCTCGCCTTGCGCTTACGCGAACTCGGCGAAGGCCATCTCCAGGTGGTGCATTGCAGGCAACGCAGCCGCGATCTTCTTTCCGGTCTGGGCCTCGATCAACTTTTCCAAATTACGGCCAACGGTGCGAGCGCTCCGCAGTGTGAGACGCTGCAGAAATCCGATCTCGGCAAGCGGGAGCAGGCGAAACAGATGCTCGATGCGCACGAAGCGTTGTGTGAAGCGGCGCCGGAAAATCTCCCGCGGTTCAAAGACGTTCTCGAGTACCTCAAGCAAGACCTTCACGAAAAGAGCGCCGCGAAGTAAACTGGCGCGATTCGCATGTGGTCGCCTGTTCTCTTCGCGCTTCTCGCCGCCGCAATCGCGGGCTGGCTTTTCACCACCTGGCAGCAGCGCCGCCGCATTCGCGAGCTCGAGAAGTCGAAAGAAGAGATTCAGGTCGAAGAAACGCTGGTCTTCGACTTCCTTCACGGACTCGGCGAAGCCTTTCGCGAGACGATCAAATCGCAGGACTTGCATCGGCTGATCGTGGAAGGCGCCACGCGCGTGCTGGATGCCAATGGCGGCGCGCTTTATTTGGTGGATCGTTCCGGTAGCAAATTGCAGCCGGCTTTCATCTCCAAAGGTTGCCCTCCGCTTGTTCCCATTCCGGGAAACATCCTCCATCAATCGGCAGCGACGCCGGCCGCACTCGATGGTTATTTGCGCATCCACACGGTGAAACCCGGCGAAGGTCTGCTCGGCGCGGTGTGGCAGAGCACCCAGCCGGTTTTACTCACGGACGTGAGCGAAGTGCCGGAGCTGGCGCGACTGCGCAAGACCGCGCTCGGCACCGCCTCGGTCATGGCCACGCCGCTGCTTTATGGCAAGCAAAACATGGGCGTGCTCGCCCTGGGCAACGGGCCGAGGGGAGCGGCCTTTTCCTCAAGTGATTTCGTCGTCTTCAAATCGATCGCGGAGCAATCAGCCTTCGCCCTCTACAACGCCATCATCTACTCCGAAGCGAACGAAAAAAAGCGCCTCGATCACGATCTCGAAATTGCGCGCGACATTCAACGCATCCTTTTGCCAGATAAATCGCCGGTCATTGACGGGTTTGAAATCTCAGGTCTGAATATTCCCGCGCGCCAGGTCAGCGGCGATTACTTTGATTACATTCGCGTGGATGAACACCGGCTTGGCGTGGCCATCGCCGATGTCTCCGGCAAAGGCGTGCCAGCCTCGCTCATCATGGCGATCTGCCGCAGCGTGTTGCGCAGCCAGGCGCCGCAGAATTCTTCGCCGGCCGCGGTGTTGGATGCAGTCAACCGCCAGCTCTACCCGGACATCAAGGAAGACATGTTCATCAGCATGGCGTATTTGGTTCTCGATCACGCGAATGGCTCAGTCACGCTCGCGCGCGCCGGGCACGATGCGCCGCTGCTTTACCGGCATGCGCAGGAAAGCGTCGAGGTAATCAAGCCGCCCGGTATGGTGCTGGGCATTGACAGTGGGAGCGTGTTCGATAGGGTCACGAACGATTTCGACATCCCGCTCGAGCGAGATGACTGTCTTGTCCTCTATACCGACGGAGTGACTGAAGCGCTGGATGGCAACGGCGACGAATTCGGTTTCGAGCGCATGACGCAATCGGTGCGCGCGAGTGCGGCCCAGGGCGCCTCGGCCATTCTCACGCGCTTGATCGATGATTTGCGCAGCTTCGTGGGCGCGCAACCGCAAAACGACGACATCACCCTTATTGCCATTCGTAAAACATGAAGAAGACAAAAACTGAGCCGCGGGAAGAGGACAAGATTCCGCCCCCGCCGATTTCGGAAACTCCGAGTGCGTCGATTGATGGTGAAAATGGGGACGACCCGGTGGCGAATTTACAGGGAGACCTGGATCGGTTTCGCGATTTGGCGCTGCGCACGCAGGCGGACTTCGAAAACTACAAGAAACGTGCTGCGCGTGAGCGGGAAGATGCGATCAAGTACGCCAATAGTTCGCTGCTGGAGCGGCTCGTCGCCATTGTGGATAATTTTGAGCTTGGCCTTTCTGCTGCGCGCGAAGAAGGAGAACGCTCGCCCGTCTTTGCCGGCATGAGCATGGTGCTAAAGCAACTGACAGATTTTCTTTCCGACTACGGCCTGCAAACGATCGACGCTGTTGGTAAAAAATTCGATCCGAATCTGCACGAAGCAATTGGTCATGAGCCGAGCGACGAGATAGCCGAAGGCAATGTCATTCGCCAGACGCGTCGTGGCTATCGCTTGAAAGATCGTTTGTTGCGGCCGGCGGCGGTTGTGGTCTCAAGTGGGAAGCAGTGAAGCGCGGATGGCGCAGATAATTCTGAGCAGACTACCAAATTCAACCATCCCTGAAATCCGCGTAATCCGCGGTTGAACAAATGCCGACCAGTAACAAACGCGACTATTACGAAGTGCTCGGCGTCGAGCGCGGCGCGCCCGCTTTTGTCATTCCGAGCGGAGCGAAGCGGAGTCGAGGAATCCCTCGCTATCTGTTCGAAAACAATGACCCGAGATGTCTCGACTTCGCTCGACATGACAAGAGCGGCCTTGCCGGCAGATGGCACGGGTGTTTTTTGCTACTTTTATCCCTGAAATCCGCGTAATCCGCGGTTGAACAAATGGCGACCAGTAACAAACGCGACTATTACGAAGTCCTGGGCGTCGAGCGCGGCGCGCAGGAAGAGGAAATCAAGCGCGCCTACCGCAAGCTCGCGGTCAAGTTTCATCCTGACAAAAATCCGGACGATCCGGACGCGGAAGAAAAATTTAAAGAACTCGGCGAAGCCTACGACGTGCTAATCGACGGCGACAAACGCGCGGCCTACGATCGCTTCGGTCACGCCGCTTTTGCCCAGGGTGGCGGCTTCGGCCGGGGCGGTTTTCATGATCCATTCGATATTTTCCGCGAGGTTTTCGGCGGAAGCGGCGGTGGAATTTTTGAGACATTCTTCGGCGGCGCCGCCGGTGCGCGCGGCGAAGACCGGCAGCGCGGCTCCGATTTGCGCTACGACATGCAGATCACGCTGGAAGAAGCAGCCTTCGGCGTGGAAAAGGAAATCGAAGTGCGCAAGCTCGACACTTGCGACCAGTGCGATGGCAGCGGTGCGGAGGCGAACTCGCGCACGATCAATTGTCCCACCTGCGGTGGCCGCGGCCAGGTCATCAGCGCCCGTGGATTTTTTCAGGTCTCGCAGACCTGTCCACGGTGCCACGGTCTCGGCCAGATCGTCGACCGGCCATGCCCAAAATGTGAGGGGGAAGGACGTGTCGAGAGAACGAGCCGCATCAAATTGAAAATTCCCGCGGGCATCGGCACCGGTTCGCGTCTGCGCTCATCGCGCAACGGAGAAGCGGGCGTGCGCGGCGGCCCGCCCGGCGATCTCTACGTCGTGCTTCATATTAAAGAGCACTCGGTCTTCCAGCGCGATGAGGACAACCTTTATTGCGAAGTGCCGATCTCATTCGCACTCGCCGCGCTCGGTGGTGAAACCCCGGTGCCGACTTTGGAGGGCAAGGCTAATCTGAAAATCCCTGCCGGTACCCAGAGCGCCCAAATTTTCAAGCTGCGCGGAAAGGGTATCAGTAATCTCGATGGACGCGGTCGCGGCGATCTCATGGCGCGTGTGATTGTAGAAGTGCCCACACATTTGAACGGCGAACAGCGGCGCAAGCTCGAGGAGTTTTCTGCGCTCTGCGACGATAACAACTCGCCGCTGCACAAGCGCTTTTTTGAACGGGCGCGGGATTTTTTTCGCTAGCTCTGTAGCGGCGGTCTATGACCGCCGTTCGTCGCGTCCCGTCTCCACGTCGGTGGTCATAGACCGCCGCTACAGGGCCCTCGCTATTTAAAAGCCGCGCATGCGAAGTTGGACGACACGGAGGTCGTCCCTCCGATAGAGTCGGACATGCACCGTTTCTACATCGCGCCGGCGGAATGGAATCCTGCTGCGCTCAACCTAAGCGGAACGGAAGCCCATCACGCGCGCGATGTGCTGCGCATGAAAACAGGCGAACGGCTTGTTGTCTTCAACGGCCACGGCCACGAAGTGACTGCCGAAATTGCTGAAATCGACCGCGCGCACATTTCGCTGCGGAAGCTGCACGAGGCGCGCACTCCGTCCCTTCCTTGCCGCATCACGCTGGCCCAGGCCATCCCGAAAGGAAAAAACATGGAGCTGATCGTGCAAAAAGCGGTCGAGATCGGGGCGTCGGAGATCGTTCCGCTCATCTCCGAGCGCACTGTTGTTCATCTCGAGACGGACGACGCGGCACAGAAGCAAAGAAAATGGCAGAGCATCGCCATCGAAGCGGCAAAGCAATGCGGCCAGAATTGGCTGCCCGATGTTCAGCTGCCGCAGACGCCCCGCGATTTCTTCGCGCGCACCGTTACGGCCGATCTTCAGCTTATCGGTTCGCTGCAATCGGATGCGCATCATCTCAAGATTCTGCTTGCCGATTACGAGCGCGAACACGCGCGAAGACCGCGTTCGGTGTTGATCTGCATCGGTCCGGAGGGCGATTTCACGCCGGCCGAACTAAACGTGGCGCGCGGCCACGGCTGTCAGCCGATTACGCTTGGGCCAATTATCCTTCGAGTAGAAACTGCCGCCATCTACTGCCTGAGCGTTCTCTCTTACGAGCTGCTCGCGTAGCACGGAAACGTCGAGAGTTTGTCATCAACGCTTCACGCGCACAGAAGGCTTGCCCCCAACGCTACTCGCTATCTTCCTTATCCCCGTGACCTGCGAGGCTAGTAGCCTCTAACGAGGCTTATCCAGGCTAGCAAAACTGAGTGTTCGCTGCACTAATCCTACTTTGTCTGCCGAGGATCATCCTTTGGATCAACGTAGGTGATGATGAAGGCTGCGGGCGAACTCACCTGCAAAATCGTATCGCTCGTCGCCGATGCGGAGTGCTGCATCCCTGCCGGCATGAGGGCAAAGCCGCCGGCACGCAGTGACTCGGCGGGGCTGTTGACACCGCCGCCGACGGCAAAATCGGCGCTGCCGGAAATCACTGTCACCATTTCGTCGCTCGGATGAGTATGCAGGGGAATTTTGTAACCTGCGGGCACTTTGAGTCGAATAGTAAATGCTCCCGACATCGGGTCGCCTTGTAAGACTGCGAGCTTGGCGCCGCGGGGAAGCGCCGGGGGCGCATCTCCCCACTTTAAGTCCTCTACCTTCATAAGGGTATGATGCGAAGCTGAACTAGCCGACGTGGCGGGCTCGCCTTGCGCGAATAAAGAAACAGTTAGAACGACGACGATGGCGGTGGTGCTGATCAGACGAGCGAGAGTTTTCATAACGACGCTCTTCTAGCACCTTCATAGCGGCAGGCACAATGAAATTTCTCCCAGCTGTTAGTCGCTGATTGTAGGCAGTGCTTTGCCCCGCCAGGTTTGCGACGCCGGCAGGTCTTTGGCCCGCAAACGGTCTCTGCACTCAGCAACAGTTTGTCTCCCCGAAAGGCGACTGTGGACTCCGCTTTGTTCTCCTCGGCATTTCATCAGTCTATTCCACGAAACGCTTGTGTTTTTCCCGGGAATAAGCGAGTTTACGAGCGGTTGGACGTCTGTTCGTTGCATGCCAGACCGTGTAGCTAAGATTTTTCTGCCGCCGATCTAAATCCGGTCCGCGCGATGGCTTTGTAGCTCGCAGTATTGCTCCCACAATCGATCTAATGAAACTCCGCAATTTCTCCTTCGGCCGATTCCCCGGAGTAAGGAGACTGTCGTGGTATCTTTCCTGTGCCGAACGCCTCGCGCGACCATGAGTACAGAGAAGACTCTTGAACTAGAAGGAACAATTACATCAGTCCTCCCCGGTACCATGTTTCGTGTCGCTCTTGCTAATCAGCACCTCGTTCTCGCGCATATTTCAGGCAAGATGCGCAAACGTTTCATCCGGCTTACTATTGGCGATCGCGTGAAACTGGAAATGTCTCCCTACGATACGGACAAGGCGCGCATTGTTTATCGGCTCTGAAATTTATGAACTACTTCGGCAAACCTGTTGTGCGCAAAGCAAAAACCGGCCCGGTTATCAAGCGCTTGCTCGTTCGTTGTCAATCAACGGCCAAGCTCGCTCCGACCGGGCAGACCATCGACGAACAACTCTGGGCCACGGCTAAGGTCAAGACGCCGAAGTTCACCTGCCCGCACTGCCGGCAGGTTCATACCTGGACGAAAAAAGACGTCGTGCTGGCGCGCTAAGCTGCGCGTTCTGTAGCAGCGGTCAGTGACCGCCGGCGTGTGCGTCTCTCTAGCGAACCCTCTATGGCGCCGTTTAAGTGTCAATTGCAGGGGGGCTTCGGCGGTCGCAGACCGCCGCTACAAAACGCGCCGCGCTCGACAAAAAATTAGCGCGCCACCACCGGCTCGGCTTCCGGCGTCGTTTCCGCCATCACTTCATCGGTCTGCGTCACACGCACCACTTCTTCGATGGTGGTGATGCCTTGTATGACACGCCGCCAGCCGTCGTGCCGCAACGTCTCCATGCCTTGCGCGATGGCGCATTGCTTTAGCTCGCTGCCGTCGCGTTTTTGCAAAATCAGTCGCCGCAGCGGCTCGGTTACGATGCACATTTCGTAAATGGCAACGCGCCCGACATAGCCCGTCTGCCGGCAGTAATCACAGCCGGCTCCGCGGTAGAATTTCATGTCAGGCGGAAAGGTCACACCCAACTCCTTAAGATACTCCACGGGATAACCGGCGAGTGCTTTGCAATCGGGGCAAATCGTGCGCACCAGTCGCTGGGCGATGAACGCTTTCACCACGCTGGCCAGCAGAAACGGCTCGACGTCCATATCGAGCAAACGCGTAATCCCGCCCACGGCGTCATTGGTGTGCAACGTACTGAAGACGAGGTGCCCGGTCATGGCAGCGCGAATGGAAATATCCGCCGTCTCGGTATCGCGAATTTCGCCCACCATCACCACATTGGGGTCCTGCCGCAGAATGTGACGCAGACCTTTGGCAAATGTGAGATCGATCTCGGGTTTCACATCGATCTGCGAAACGCCAGGCAGTCGATATTCCACCGGTTCCTCGATGGTAATAATACGGCGCTGCACCGAATTAATGCTGGAAAGAAAACAGTAAAGCGAAGTGGACTTACCGCAGCCGGTCGGTCCGGTAACGAGGATGATCCCGTTCGGCTGGTTGAGCAGATTGCGCACGATGTTCTGCTGTCTCTCGCTCAGGTCGAGCCGGTCGAAGCCGAACTGTTGCTCGGTCCGGCTGAGCAAACGGAGAGAAATGGATTCGCCGTTTACCGTCGGGATCGTGGAGACACGCACGTCGATATCCTGATTGTTGGCGTGGAGTTGAATGCGGCCATCCTGCGGCAGCCGGCGCTCGGCGATATCCATATGCGCCATCACCTTGAGGCGCGAGATGATGGCCGATTGTAGCACGCGCAGCTGCGGCGGCACCGCCACCTCGTGCAGAATCCCATCGATGCGATAGCGAATACGAAGATCGTTCTCCAGCGGCTCGACGTGAATATCGGTCGCGCGCTCGACGATCGCTTCGCGAATGATCTGATTAACGAACTTGACCACGGAAGCTTCCGGATCGTCCGCGTTCAGATCGGTGCTGGTCTCGCCTTCCATCAACGGTTCGAAGGCGCGATTCGTCTTCAGGATTTCGTCGAACGTCTCCGCGCCCACTCCATAGAGGCTCTTCATCGCGCGCAGGAGCTGCTGACGCGGCACCAGCACCCATTCCGCCGGCTTCTTCAGAAGCTGTCCGACGAGCTGGCGACCGGCGGAATTAAAAAGATCATAGGTCGCGAGCACGACCGACTTCTCCTTGTCCGCGATCGGCAAAATGTGATGCTGAAAAACAAACCGCGACGGCAGTATGGAAAGCGTCTGCCGGTCGATGGTCTTGGCATCAAGCGGGCGAAATGGCACGCGAAAGAACTTGCCGATGGCGGCGAGGAAACGCTGCTCGTCTACCTTGCCCGAATCGAGTACCTGCGTCGTCCAGGAGCCGCCATTGAGATTCTGCGCCAGTTGCATCGCTTCTTCGCGCGACGCCACGCCACCCTCAAGGAGCAAATTGATGAGGGACTGGCTCGCGGCCGAGGTCATGGCGCGCTGGTGAGAAGAAGCCGCCGGAGGAGGCGCCGCGGGAGCAGGCGCCGGCTCGGCCGGTGCGCTCACGGGCGTCCGGTCGCCATTGGCCGAAATGATTCCGCGCCCCTGTGTTTCCATGTGACTACGGTAAATGTAGCGCCCGCCGTACCGGAACGGTCAAAGTTCCAGTCACGCGCATGGAATAATTTTTCTGCAGCTTGGCGATGGCATACGAAACATCGACCGAAAAGACGCCGTCAATCGGCCCGCAATAGTAACCAAGCCGAAGCAGGTCTCGCTGTAAGGCGCCGACGTATGCTGGCTCGGTGACAAGCTGCTCGGGCGCTTTGAGGTAATAGGGCAAGCGCCAATGATGGCGCGCATCGAAATCGGTTTGATTCGGCCTCGGGCTCTGGTGAAGAACGCCGTACTCATCACGAGCAGCGAGTGAATCAATCGACGGTTGCGCGAAGATTTCCTCGTCAAAGACAAACCCATGAGCACCCGTGCTGATAAGCAGGGCAACGGCAACAATCGCCAACTCTTTCGCCCACCTTTTCATAAGCCTTTAACCGATGGCACATCCGGCGGCGGTAGCTGTTTGCCATCACCGGGCTTTGGGCAGTCTGGACAATCGTCCTGTTCGAGCTCGGGTCCGAAATGGGTCTTGTCTTCGTTCTTCTGCCGCAAGCGATAGAGATCGAGCTTCGTTAGTGAAACCTCGGGGCGCATGAGAATGATGAGCTCGGTCCGGGTCTTTGTCTTGTTTGTATTGCGAAATAGCCCGCCCACAAGTGGCAGCCGATCGAGATACGGAATACCACTTTTCGTGATTCGTTTGTCGTCTGTGATCAAGCCTCCGAGGACGATCGTCGAACAGTTGGGGGCCGACACGTTGGTGCGAATGTAACGCGTTGCGATATTGGGAATGTTGTTGTTGTCGACACGTGTCGTGCCGGCGACGCTGTCGAGCTTTTGTAGGATATCGAGTGACACTTCCTTGTCCGAATTGATCAAGGGAACAACTTCAAGCTGGAGAGCGACTTTCTTGAATTGAATGTTCGTCTGCTGCGCAAGGCCGGTATTGATAATGCCGCCACCGGTCGCGGACGAAATGGTGTTTACTGGGACGGGAATTTCAGTGCCGTTCGCGATAATTGCTTTTTTGTTGTTACTCGTAAATACGGTCGGCCGCGAAATAGTTCGAAAGCGGCCGGTGGAATCAAGAGCGTGAACCACTGCCGCCAAAGTACTGCCGGCTGCGAGATAAACATTTGTTCCACTGGCAGCTGCGGTCGCGAGTTGCGTGAAACTGAGAAGATTGCCGGGATCAAACACACTTCCTCCGCTTGTGGTTGATAAGCCGCCCGGACTCGAAGACGGAACGATCGTGCCACCGCCGGCGAATGGCGGTATTCCCGTGTGATTAGTGGTGCCGGCCACAGACCGCCCACCTGATCGCACGAAATAGTCAATCCCGAAGTCCTCCTCGTTGTTTAGAGTTAGCTCGCCGATGACTGTGCTGAGCGCGACTTGAGGCGCTTTCACGTCCATCTCGTCCAGAATCTTCTGCACCTTCACTACGACCTCGCGATTCCCGAGAATGATGATGGTGTTGGCGCGCTGGTCGGCGATGATCTTGGAATTGCCCACTATCACGGCTTTCGGCGTCGTATCTACCGGCTGGGTCGAGAGTTCTTCGGAAATGTTCAAGGTGCTGTCGCTGGCGGTGCCGCCCAATGCAGTGTTGGAGGAATTCGTCGCCGCGGTGTTGTTGGTACGCTGCGGTGTTGGTCCCGCTTGCGGCCCGCCCGCAGTTCCGCCGGCGGCGGCGCCTTGCTCGTTTTGACCGGGCTCAGTCAATGCTTGCACTAGCACTGGGAGCACGTCGCTCGCGGAGATGTAACGCAGCGCCCTTGTGACCGGTTTGGCGAACTCGACGTTGGCGTCGAACTCTGCGATCAATCGCCGTACGAAAGGCAAATTAATCGGCCGCGTGATGACGTGGATGCGATTTGTGCGTACATCAGCCGCGATTTTGATTTTGCCGACGATGATCGATTCCTCAGAAAGTCCGGCCACGGTGAAATCGCCTTCCACCTGGGGCTGCGGCACGTTCGGATTCGGCACGCCGCGGACGGCGCGGATGCCGGCCGGGTTGACGCCGCCGCCCGGCCGATTCTGATCGTTTTTCTCAAAAATGTCTTTAAGCATTTCCACCACTTTGCTGGCGTCCGCTCGCTGCAAGGGGATGAATTCGCTCACGACTTCGGCCGGTTCGACGTCGATCTGATCAATGATCTTGGCGATGGAGCGGATGACGGTGGAATTTTCCGTGACAACGAGGCTGGAGGATTTCGGCAGCGCAAGGACTGATGTGTACGGATTGGCCGCGCCGCCCGCGAGATATTGGGTAAGGACGTTCTGAAGTTCGGTCGGATCGGCGTAGCGCAATTTGAAAACGAAAGAGATGACCTGGTCGCCCGGTGGGATTTCAGCGGGGTCGGAGATGATGGGAATGCCGGCCGCGCGCGGGTTCTTGTTCGTGCCGATGACCTTGATGATGTCAGGCTCGGCCGGCACGAGGGAGAAGCCGTTCATGAGCAGGTTGGTCTGAATAATTTTAATGGCCTCGTCGCGCGGCACCTGCCCGGTGACGGAAATGTTGACCTTGCCCTGGACGAAGTTGTCCGTGATGACGCGTTTGCCCGTGAGCTGCTCGTAGAAGCGGAGGACATCCTGCACGTCGCTGTTTGGGAATTGGAGCTTAACCATGTCCTGGGTGGCAGCAGGCGTCGCGGGCTGACCCACGGCCGGCGCTTGAGCGCCGGGCGCGGGCGGAGCGGTGGGTGGAGTGGCGAGCGCCTGGATCTGCGCGATGCGGCGGGGCGGAGCGCTGGCTTGGGCGACGGGGTGGAGGGTTTGCCCTAACGCCGGGCCGGCTGTGAAGAGCAGCGCGAAACCGAGATGGCGAAGACGCGAGATCAAGGGATCGACAGCCTAGCGGGAACGGCGATGAAGGTCAACAATTGTAGGCGTGGCAAAGGTTCTTTTTTCGCTCTTGCGAGAGAGGGCGTTCGTTCCCGTCATCCCGAGCGGAGCGAAGCGGAGCCGAGGGATCCCGTGGAAGTCACCTGAAGCTTGCGCGGCGGGATCCCTCGACTTCGCTGCGCTTCGCTCGGGATGACAGGGCTTAACCGCGTACATCTCCGAAAAGAGATCGCGCCAATCAGGATTTGCTCGTGCAATAAGCGCTTCCTTCTTCGCGCGGCGCCAATTTTTCAGCTGCTTCTCGCGAGCAATTGCGCTTTCAGGATCGGGAAAGCTTCGTAGTAGATCAGCTTGGTTGCGTTGTATTGTTTCACGAAGGAGCTGCCCTCATTGAGTGAGTGCTGACACAGACGGTGCTCCAAATCGCGTGTGACGCCGATGTAGAGGACAGTGTGGCGGTCGGGATTGGTCGTGATGTAGACGAAGTAGTTCTGGGATTGCATGGGTACTTCATGGTGGCGCGGCGGGATCCCTCGACTTCGCTGCGCTCCGCTCGGGATGACGAGGTGTACGTTCGGTCGGAGTGGCGCGCTCTTCTCGCAAGCTCGCCAGCAACTTCTCATGAATGTCATCGAAGCCGCCGTTGCTGAACACGATGACGATATCGTTTTTCTTTAACAGTGGCGTGATTTTCCCGACGATCGTATCCGCATCCTTCTCGTAGAATGCGGGGCGCTCTGAGCTCGCGATTTCTCGCATCAGCGCTGCGGGATCGAGACGCTCGCCTGCTGGAATCTGTTCGAGCTTTGCTACCTGGGAAATAAAGACTCCGTCGGCGAGCTTGAGCGCTTCCGGGAGCTCATTCTGGAAAACGGCGCGCCGCGTGGTGTTCGAGCGTGGCTCGAAGATGGCCCAGAGGCGCTGTTTCGGGTAGCGATGGCGCATGGCCGTAAGCGTTTGCGCGATGGCCGTTGGATGGTGTCCGAAATCATCGATGACCTTCACGCCACTGGCTTCACCACGAATCTCCTGCCGGCGCGCTATGCCCTCAAATCTGGCGAGGGCGATGCGGATGGCGTCGGCGGAAATGCGGTAGAACTTCGCCGCGGAAATCGCCATGGCGGCATTGCGGACGTTGAACTCGCCGATGAGCGGCAGTTCAAAAACTTCATCGGCGAGTGTGAAACGCGAACCGTCGGAGGAGTAGGCGACGTCGCGAATCTGCGCGGCGCAATTTGGTCCGAAGCCGACTTCAACCATTTGGGCGAAGCATTCGTTTGCCACCGCGCGGCAGTTCACGTCGTCGCCGTTGAGCAGCACCATGCCGTTTTGCGGGACGATCCGCAGGAGATGGCGGAAACTGGTCTTTATCTCGTTGAGGTCGCGAAAGATGTCGGCGTGATCGAATTCGATGTTGTTGACGATGACGAGCTCGGGCAGGTAGTGGACGAATTTTGAGCGCTTGTCGAAGAAAGCGCTGTCGTATTCGTCGCCTTCGATGACGAAAAACTTAGAGTCGTTAAATTGGGCGCCCTGTCCGAGATTGCGCGGGATGCCGCCGATCATGTAGCTCGGCTTTTCGCCCGCACTTTCCATAATCCAGGCGAGCAGGGCGGTGGTGGTCGTTTTCCCGTGAGTGCCGGTGACGACAAGATTATGCCGGCCGCGCAGGAAATAATTTTTTAAGACTTCCGGCAACGAAAGATAGAAGAGTTTGCGGTTGAGGACTGCTTCAACCTCGGCGTTACCGCGCCGCATGGCATTGCCGATGACGACGACATCGGCGCCAGCTGGAATGTTTTCTGCGCGATAGCCCGCGGTAAGGGCGATGCCGCGTTTCTCCAGGAACGTCGACATCGGCGGATACACATTTTCATCCGAGCCGGTGACGGTGAAGCCGCGCGCGCTCATGGCAGCCGCCACCGAACCCATGGCCGTGCCGCAAATACCTATGAAATGGAAATGGCGCGGCTCAGCCTGATTCATGACGATCCTTTACGATGCGCAAATGATTCTGCCACCGAAAGCCGAAACGCCGTCATCCCGAGCGGAGCGAAGCGAAGTCGAGGGATCCCGATGCGATGGCTTCAAGGTAACTTCACGGGATTCTTCGGCTCCGCTGCGCTCGCTCAGAATGACGAGACTTCCAGCGGGCAAGGCAAAGACATGCCACCAGCCCGATGAAGCACAATATGGTTCCGAAATAATCTGTGAAATCCCTTTCGTAGCGGAAGCGATAAAGTCCCGGCAACAATTGAACCTGCATGAAGGCGGATTTCTCCACGTCAACGGCTGGTGTGGATGTGATTGGGATTGCTTTGCCGTCGCGACTTGCATGCCACTTGGGGAAGTAGGTAGCGTTCACGCGGAGCAAACCATTGCACCCCGGCATCGCTCTCAGGACGATGCTCTCGTCGCTGAATCGCTCCACCCTCACCTCGCCCGTGCCTTGGACAGCGAACGGTTGCGGCTTCCAATCGCGAAAGAGATACAGTCGCAGGTCACGGCCGAAAATCCGATCCAGCACGAGATCGGGCCGGTCGAGCTCATGTTCCGCAATAACGTAGCGCACGTTCACAGCGCGAAGAGCCGCGTTCGAGGAGGCGTTCACGTCATATTTAAAATGATCGCCCGTTGGCGTGTCCCAGTTCTTATAAAGGGGCTGCGGAATATCCATGCCGAGATCTGTCAGGTTATGCTCGTCCTGCGCGAAACCGTGACAGATGCGGAAAAATTCATTAGGCGGCTGCGCCTTTGCCCAGGCTACGAAAGCGGCCCGATCGGCAAGATCTGGCTGCTGGGAATGCCACTGAATCGGGCGCAGCACTTCGTCCCGGAGGTACGCCTTTGCCGAATAGAACAGAATCGGTCCAACAAACCCGCAGAGGAAAATCGCCATCGCGAATTTGGCGGTGATTGCGTGCCAATTATTTCCCGGTCTCTCCCAAGGTGAGTCTTTCACGGCATGTGGGTCGCGACGCATGCTTTGCATTGCATGAACCAGGAGGAACGCGGCGGCCGCATACCAGAATGGTTTTATTAGCATCAGCAGGCGGGCAAAAATCATGCGCTGATCCGCCCAGCTTTTAATTTCGTTCCCAAATAGCCCTACGAAGGAAGAACTGGACAACATGATGCAGAGGAAGACGAAACTGCCGACGAACAAGGCGACGCTTCGCTGCGCGCGCAGCATGAGGACCAAACAGCCGACAAAGCCAAAGCTCAGACCCAGCCACCACATTCGTGGGAAGAGCGTTCCGGCGGCAATCCTGTTGCCGATTTCCTCCAAAGTGATTCCGGCTGCTCCGATAGTCGCGATGTAAGAGCGGGCGGCAAGATGCGGCACGAGCCAGAAACTCGCGATGAGGAGTCCGCACGCGAATGCGGTTCCCAGCCAGCCGAGCGCGGGTAACCACGGAGTTCTTTCGCCGGTGACAAAGCGGCAGACACAGAGTAACGCCACCGCCAACGCGAAATAGACAAAAATGAGGGGATGGCAGAGCAGGCCAAGGCCGACGCACAAGCCCGCCGCCGCCGCTCTGCTCGCCGTCGGCCTTTCCAGAAGCGCCGCGATCTGAATCGTGCCGATGAGGGCCGGCACCATCCCGAGCGCGGCAGTCCAGACTCCGGCGTCAATGATCCAAAACCAGCCGCCGATGTCATTATTTCCGGGATCACTCAGCAACAGCACGGCCGCAATGATCCCTGCCATGCGCGACCCAAAAGCCCGAGAGGTGAAGTAAAAGGTCGCGTATCCGTAAAGAAAGTAGAACAGCGCAAAGGCTATCCCGTATGCCTGGGGAATCGTTAGTCTGCCTAACGAAACGGTGCGCACGGTCAGGACAAAGAAGTCGGCGCCCACAGGGTAAACCACCGCGGTTGGACAGCCGGTGAACCAGCGATTGGTCCAAGCCCAGGGCGTGTGATGCAGTCGGAGATTTTGCTCAAGCTGCCAGATGCGAAAAATATGCACCGAGTGGTCGTGACCGACCGGCCAGTCTCCTCGTAACGCTGGGGAAAGCATCGCCGTCGCCAGCGCAAAAATGAAAATTACAGTGCAAGTTTCCCTAAACGCCTCTGATCGCGCGAGCGTCGCCACGCTCCGGTAGGACTCGGCGTAGTTTCTCACCGGCTCAACAAGGGTCCGTTCCGCACGCGTAGGATTTCGCTCTTACTTTTTCTGAAATACTTCAACTGCATTCCAGGCGCCGTCGGGCGGCGCCTGCTCGTATTCGAGCGCGCGCTCGAGATACATCTTGGCGAGGAAATCTTCGGGATAAAACTCGAGATAACGTGAGAACAATATCTTGGCCTGCGTGAAATCGCGGTCGCGGAATTTCCGGATGCCTTCTTCGTACGTTTCCAGCCAGATGAGCAGCTCCTGATCGGCCAGCCCCTCGCGCGCATCCACGATGGTGAACACATCTACCGGCTCGGTTTTCCCTTTCACCTGCGCGCGCGCGACCGAGCGCAAATGAAACTCGTCGCGAATCAACTCCGCCGCGCTCGCCCCCACGAGAATATCCACGCCATAAATGCGCGTGAGTCCTTCCAGACGCGAGGCCAGATTCACGGCGTCACCGATCACGGTTGGGTCGAGCCTTTCGTGCGGTTCGTAGGAGCCGATGTTGCCGATGAGCACTTCGCCCTGGTTGATTCCCACGCCCATGCCCAGCTTCATGCGACCTTCTGTTTCCCAGTGGTCGTTTAGCTTTTTCAGTTCGCGCCGCATTCCGAGCGCCGCGTTCGCGCACGCCTTGGCATCTTTAGCCACGCCCTGGCTCTTCACATTTCCCCATACCGCCATGATGGCGTCGCCGATGAATTTATCGAGCGTGCCCTCATTCTCGAAAACGACGCCGACCATACGGCTGAGATATTCGTTAAGGTGGCGAACGAGTTCTTCGGGATCGGCCTTCTCGCTCAATGTAGTGAAGCCGATGAGATCGCTAAACAATACCGTGACCGGTTTACGCGCGCCACGCATGCTGGAGTAAAAGCCGCCCGGGTTCTCCAAAATTTCTTTGACGAGATTTTTCGAAACGTAACGCTCAAGCGTGCGGCGGGTGCGCAGCTTTTCCATGCGCTCGATGGCGTAGTCGATGCCGATGGTAAGAATGCCGCTGAGCAGAAATGTTGTCAGCACCGGCACCGTGACGAGAAGGACACCGAAGCGGTCATACATGACACGCGCGGCGAAGAGATAGACCACCGACACACTCAGGAGCGTGAGAACGGAAAAGAGCGGCCGGCGCACCAGCGCGGAGAGGGCAAAGGCGGCCACGGCTCCGCTGATGACAAGCGCAAACATGCCGCGCAGCGGGGTCTGCCGGAGAAACTCGTGCGCCATCGCCGCCGCCATCACGTTCAAGTGAATGGCCGGTCCGGGAGTGGCCGGTTCCAACGGGGTAGCGAGAACGTCGTGCAAGACCTGCGCAGACGCGCCCACGATGACGATTTTATCTTTGAAGAATGCGCCGCCGGCGTAGTTCGCTTTCCACATTCCGGGGTCGAAAATTTCGTAGAGCGGTCGGGGCGGATAAGCGGCGGGATCGCTGAAGCGGAAGAAGTGATTGCTGCGGTCATGCGGCGCGTCGTCCGCGTGGCCGAGCTTGGCCAGCGCTCGTGACGCCATCGACGTGTAAACGGTTTCGCCTGCGTGCGGCGCGAGGCCCGCGAGCTGGAAATCAGTCAGGCTGAAAGAGGCGGAGCGAAGGATGCCGTCGAGCGGGTCGGCAAAATAATTCACGTACCCGACACGGTCGTCCTTTTCCGGCGCGGGGATGAGCTGTGTGTTTGGTTGGATGAGTTGCTTGTCGCGCTGCATATCAAAGTTTGAGCCGATGACAACGCCATCGCGGTAGCGCTCGAGTGCCAGGCGGAACGCGGCATCGCCGTCGTTCGGCGGATTAAAAATCATGTCGAACATGACGAGGCGTGCGCTCGCGCCGTAGAGGCGATCAAGCAGCAGCGCCCACAGTTCGCGCGACCAGGGGAATGGCCGCTCCGTCATTAACTCGAAGGCGCGGTTACCGGCAATCTCATCCGGCCCGATGGCGTCGAGTTGGAGCGATTGCTGATCGATCCCGATAAAAACGAAGTCGGCTCGCGTCGGCGTTTTGCGTCCTTCGAAGCGCAGAAAATCTTCGAACCGCTGCTCGCCGCGCCAGGGCGCGGAAATAAAGGGCACGTTCCAATAGAAATGTCCTGCTAAAACAATCGCGGCCGCGAAGGCACAGATGGCGGCAAATGCTGCAAGGCGATGCCGCGCGATCCAGTTCACCTCGCGATTCTATGAAACTGTGAAGGCGCGGCCAATGCCAAAACTCTTCTCTCTTGGCGCTGCGCTAAGGCAGGGCCATTCTGGCGAAAGTGGATGATCTGCTTTGTCCCGCGTGCCGTGTTGCCCTATTGCAAGTCCACACGAGCAACGGCGTCATCTGGCGCTGCGAGAAATGCGATGGACGCGCGGTCGGATTGCACTTGCTGCGCCGAACCTTTACCCCCGAATCGATCAATCCCCTCTGGCTTCACGCCATTCACGACGAAGGACGATGCGCCCCCCCTTGTCCTTCCTGCGGGAATGCGATGATCGACGTTGATAGTAGTAGCGGAATCAGAGTCGAAGTCTGCCGCATCTGCGAATTTGTCTGGTTTGACGCGGGCGAAACGCAATCGCTCCAACCGCGACCGTTGCCGAAGACGCCAGCTTCCTTGCCGCAATCTGCACGGGAAGCCATCGCCATCGCCAAAATTACAGCGCTGGCCGAGGAGGCGCGCGGTCCGGACTTTGATAGCACGGCGCCGGACGAATGGTGGAAACAGATCGCCGCCTTTTGCGGTCTGCCGGTGGAGTTCGAGGCACCCGTCGCGCAGCGGCGGCCTGTTATTACCTGGCTGCTCGCGGGGTTGATCGTGATGGTCAGCACTCACGCTTTTTTCGATCTGCAAAATATTGTCCAGACCTTCGGCCTGATCCCCGCGCAGGCGATGCGCCTGCACGGACTGACGTTCCTCACTTCCTTCTTTCTGCACGCCGGCATCGTTCACCTCGTCGGCAATATGTATTTCCTGCTCGTTTTTGGCGATGACGTGGAAAATTTCCTGCGACCGCTGCCCTACTTTATGTTGATCGCCCTGGCCGCCCTCGTGGGTGATCTTGTTCACATTGCTTCCAATCCGGCGTCCACAGTTCCATGCGTGGGCGCAAGCGGCGGCATCGCGGGCGTGATCACATTTTACGCGCTGGCTTTTCCGCGGGCCAAGATCGCCTTCCTCTGGCGCTCCTTTTTCTATTTTCGTTGGATCCGCCTGCCGGCGTGGTTCGTGTTTGTTCTCTGGATTTTGTTCCAGATAATCGGGGCCTACGAACAGAAGATCGGCATCAGCGCCGTCTCATCTTTCGCGCATCTCGGTGGGGCGGCGGTCGGCCTCGTGTTCTTTTTGGTTCATCGCCCCACTGAAGCTTCCGTCTCTGACCACAGATCCATGCCTGCATAGAACGCGAGACGATGCGCAGCGGTTGTAATTTCGCTCATCCGCTTTAATTTCCTCGTCCCGGTTCGCCGTTGGACCGACATCTGCACACCTGATCGCGCAAAAGGCGGTCGCAGCAGCACGCGAGGTCGCGCAGATCATATTAAAAAAGAAACAGCGTGCTGAAGGAGTCGCCCGCCGCGGTGGGCGAAAAGCAAAATGCCACGAGCTACGAATGCACCGGCCAGCCGTGAACGGCGGCGCCGGGTTTTGAAAAAGGCGAAAGGTTATCGCGGGCGGCGGTCGAAGCTTTTCCGTTATGCCAAGGACGCGACGATGAAGGGCCAATATTGGGCCTATCGCGATCGCAAAACACGTAAACGAAATTTTCGCATGCTGTGGATACAACGCTTAAACGCAGCCGTTCGCGCCAATGGCATGACCTACAGCCGATTTGCGGAGGGGTTGAAAGTGGCGGGGATCGGCTTGGATCGCAAGATTCTGGCCGAGCTGGCGGTGACCGACGAGAAAACGTTCGGCGCGATTTTCGCGCAGGTGAAGAGCGCACTGGAGAAGAAATCGAAGAAGGCGGCGTAGTGCATCTCTGTAACGGCGGTCTATGACCGCCGGAAGCAGGAAGCTTCGAAGTGCCCATGGCCGTTTACGGTGCGCTGTGGATCGGCGCTCACAAAGCGCCGCTGCAGGTTTCGCGATTGAACGCATTACGCTCACGGTTCAACCTTCACTTTCAATGACTCATCCTCTCGAACAGTTGCGCGAGGAGGCACTGGGACAGATCGCCTCCGCGGAGGACGAGCGCGCGCTGGAATCTGTCCGCGTGCGTTACCTCGGGCGCAGCGGCAGCGTTTCGGAGTGGGGAGAGACAATGAAGACGTTGCCGAAGGAGGAGAAGCCGGTCGTTGGTAAGTTGCTGAATCAGGCCCGGCTCGCACTCACCTCAGCGATCGATGCGCGAGCGGTGGATTTGCGCGCAACAAAAGAATCGGCCTCCCTCGCGGGTATCGATATCTCGCTTCCGGGCATATCGCACGAGCGCGGCACGCTGCATCCGCTCACGCAAATGCTCGACCGCGCCATCGGAATCTTCCGCCGCATGGGATTCGCTTTGGCGCAAGGGCCCGACATCGAGAGCGAATGGCATTGCTTCGATGCGCTCAATACGCCGGCCGATCATCCCGCCCGCAACGAGCAGGACACATTCTATTTGCCCGATGGCCGAGTGCTGCGCACACACACTTCCACGGTGCAAATCCGCACCATGGAATCCGCACCGCCACCGATTCGTGTCATCGCGCCCGGGGCGGCCTTTCGTCGCGATGAAGTCGATGCCACCCACGGCGCGCAGTTCCATCAAATCGAGGGCCTCTATGTCGATGAAAACGTGAGCGTGGCCGATCTGAAAGGGGCGCTGGAGTTTTTTCTGCGCGAACTTTTCGGCGCCAATGCCGCCGTTCGTTTCCGTCCCCATTATTTTCCATTCACCGAACCGAGCTTCGAGATCGATGTGAAATCGGCCGCGCTGAAATCCGGCGAAAAATGGATCGAAGTTTGCGGGTGCGGCATGGTGCATCCGGCGGTGTTTGAAGCGGTGAATCAATCGCGCGGCGATGATGCCTATGATGCGGAGAAGTGGACCGGCTATGCTTTCGGGCTCGGCATGGACCGGCTGGCCATGATCTTGTTCGATATTCCCGACATTCGCTTGTTCGCGCAGAACGACTTGCGTTTTCTACGGCAGTTCGCATGAGGACAACCCCAACGAACTCTCCGGATGACGAGCGTTGAAAAATGAAGTTCTCCGTTAATTGGCTGCGCGAGTTCGTCGAGCTGCCGGAAAGCACAGAACAGCTGGCCGAGCTCTTGACCATGGCCGGCATCGAAATCGAGGCCATCGAAAAACGCGGCGCCGATTTCGATAAAATCGTCGTCGCGCAGATCAACGAATCGAAGGCACACCCGAATGCTGATCGACTCAGCGTCTGCAACGTTAACAGTGGTGAGGACAAACCACGCCAGATCGTCTGCGGAGCGAGCAATTACAAAGTTGGCGACAAAGTTCCGCTGGCGCTTCCGGGCGCGAAGTTGTCGGGTGGGTTGGAGATCCGCGCGAGTAAACTGCGCGGCGTCGAAAGCCAGGGGATGCTTTGCAGCGCGAAAGAGCTTGGGTTTGGTGATGATGCGAGCGGATTATTGATTTTGTCGCCCAATGCGAAAATCGGCGCGGCTATTCGCGACTTATTTCCCGCCGATGCAATTTTTGATGTCGAGATCACGCCCAATCGCGGTGATCTGTTAAGCCACTTCGGTTTGGCGCGCGAGATTAGCGCACTTGTAGGGCGACCGCTCCGGTCGCCTAGTTTGAACAGGGCAGGCGAAGCGCCCGCCTTACGACACGGCGTGACGATCTCCGCGCCGCGCGAATGTCCATTTTATTCGGCATGTCGCATCGAGAACCTTAGCGTCGGGCGGAGCCCAGACTGGCTGCGCGGGCGGATTGAAAGCGTTGGTATTCGCTCGATCAACAACATCGTCGATATCTCGAACTTCGTGATGCTGGAACTTGGGCAACCAACACATGCATTCGACGCCGCGAAACTGCGCGGCGACATCAATGTGCGGCTTGCGCGCGAGGGAGAAAAGTTCCTCGCGCTCGATGGAAAGACGTATTCGCTCGGGTCGGATAATCTCGTCATTGCGGATGCAGAACGCGTGCTGGGAATTGGTGGCGTGATGGGTGGGGAAGAGTCGGGCGTGAGCGAGACGACAACCACAGTGCTGCTGGAGAGCGCATACTTTCTGCCGAGCAGCATTCGCCGCACGGCGCGCGCTCTTAACCTGCCGAGCGAAGCGAGTTATCGTTTCGAACGCGGAGTGGATCCACAGATGATTGGGCGTGCCTCGCAGCGGGCGACCGAATTGATTTCCCAAATCGCCGGCGGGAAAGCGGCGGATGGAATTAACGTTGCCGGTGAGTTGCCAGCGAATCCACCGGATGTGTCGCTGCGTTACGAGCGAATCGATCGACTACTCGGTGTGCATGTCGAGCCGGCGACGGCCGCGGCGAGCCTGGAACGTTTCGGTTTGAAAACAGAAGAGAAATCGAAAACGAGGTGGAGAATTCCAAGTTACCGACGCGATCTGCAGCGCGAGGTCGATCTTATCGAGGAAATCATTCGCGCACACGGAATCGAAAAAGTCCCAAGCGCGGATCGGAGCCGCTTCACGCCCTCGAGCGCTGCCGACCACGATTACGATTTCGAAATGGAGGTGCGGCGCACTCTGATCGCCGTGGGCCTGACCGAGGCCCGCACCCCCGCTCTCATTTCGCGGAACGAGCTGGGTAACAGTAAGGGCGCGATCGTTCTGCGAAATCCGCTGAGTGAAGATCACGTGGCCTTACGCACCAGTTTGATTCCGGGATTGCTCGGCGCAGTGACGCGCAATGTTCGCCACGGCTCGGAGCGGATCGGATTGTTTGAACTTGGGAATGTTTTTGCCGCTTCCGGCGAACAGGGACGCAAGCTGGCGATGGTGATGCATGGGCCGGTCGCGTCGACAAAGAGCTGGCGCGGAGAGAAAACTCGCCGACTTGATTTATTTGATTTGAAGGGAGTGGTGGAGTCGCTGGTTTCTGCCGGAGAGAAGTTACAATTTCGGCGCGCGCAGCACCGTTCGTGTGTTTTGGCAGCGGAAGTTTTTATCGGGGAAAAAGTTATTGGGGTTTTCGGCCAGTTGTCGTCGCCTGAAGCGCGCGCGCTAGATGCAACCGGCGCTGTACTGATGGGAGAGTTTGATCTCGCGGAAGTCGCACGAACGCGACGCAGCGGTGCGAGTTTCACTGAAATCGAGCGCTACCCCGCGGTTCGGCGCGACATCGCGATGTTCGTGGTGCCTCATGTTACGCATGAGGAAATTTCCCGTGTCCTCACAACGGCGAAGGAGCGGCTGCTGGAGCGAGTGGAGCTTTTTGATTTATTTAGCGAGAGCGAAAACGCGCAGGAGGCACGGAAGTCGCTGGCCTATTCATTGACATACCGCGACAAAAGCCGCACACTGACAAACGAGGAAGTGAACGCAGCGCACGCGCGAATTCGCGAGCGGCTGCGAAAGGAAGTCGGAGCGGAGTTGCGGGAATAGTTCTTTTGAAATAGCTGCGGGTTGTTGGTTGAGAGTCGAGCAGGAAACCAGTGCTTTTCTCTCGGCTCTGAACCGGCAATCCGACGGCACTTTACCCTGCGGTGTTCGAGATGCAGGTGAGATTCCCGAACCGATACTTCACAACCAAGGAGGCTTGGTCGCGTTTTTGGGGAACATGGCACGCCTTAAACAGGAAGTCAGACGCTCTCGCGACGGTCATCCGCCCGTTACCGAAAGGGACGGGTAATCCGCCTAAACGGCATCTGCGGGGTAGATTTTAAAGCTCGAATCGCGTAAGCGATTCGAGCTTTTTTTCTTGTGCTCGTGCTCATAATCGAAACGGCGCCGGAACGATTACGAGCACGAGGTCGACTGGCTCAGGCTTGAGTGTTAATGATTCTATTTGATGCGCGCGATTCTCGCCTTGGAAGACGGCCGAACATTCGAAGGTGAATCCTTTGGCGCAGCCGGCACTCGTGTCGGTGAGATTTGCTTTAACACCTCCATGACCGGCTACCAGGAAGTGCTGACCGATCCTTCCTACCGCGGGCAGATCGTAGCGATGACTTATCCGCTCATCGGCAACTACGGCACGAACGCGAGCGACCAGGAGAGCACGCAACCGCACGTGCGCGGGTTCGTCATTGAAGAACTAAGCGACATGCCAAGCAACTGGCGAGCGGAGGAATCGCTCGAAGATTACCTGAAGCGATGGGAGATCCCGGGCGCACAAGGAATCGACACCCGTGCGCTCACACGCCATCTGCGCAGCCGCGGCGCGATGAAAGCCTGCCTGACCACGGAGTCATTATCCACGGAGGAGGCCGTGCAGCGCGCGATCGCGGGAGAAGGCGTGATTGGAATGGATTATGTGCGCGAGGTTACGACCTCGCAGGTATTTCAGTGGGATCCCACCGATGAGCTGAGCCAGCCGTGGTCACTCCGAAGCGGCGACGAAGCGCCTCCACTTCCGCCAATTCGTTATCGCATCGTCGCGTTCGATTACGGGATGAAGCGAAACATCTTGCGCTCACTGCGCCAGCGCGGTTTCGGCGTGACGGTCGTGCCGGCGGGGACGACGGCGGATGAGATTCTGCAGTTGAATCCCGACGGCGTTTTTCTCTCGAACGGCCCGGGTGACCCGGAAGCGCTTCCTTATGCGCACGAGAACGTACGCAAATTGATGAAAAAAAAACCGATCTTCGGGATTTGTCTTGGCCATCAAGTGCTCGGCTTCGCGTTCGGTGGGCGCACATTCAAGCTGAAGTTTGGACATCGTGGAGCGAATCAGCCGGTGAAGGATTTGCGTTCGGGAAAGGTTGCCATCACCTCGCAGAATCACGGGTTCGCGGTTGAGGCGGAGTCGCTGCCGAAGGAAATCGAAGTGACGCATGTCAATTTGAACGACGGTACCGTGGAAGGAATGCGGCACAAAGAGCTGCCGATCTTCAGCGTGCAATATCATCCGGAAGCAGCGCCCGGGCCGCACGATGCGTCTTATCTGTTTGAGCAGTTCGCGGAGCTAATCGAGACCGGGAAGACCTGAGTTCAACGCTTTCCAGAACTTCAAGTCATCCTGAGCGAAGTCGAAGGGTCCCGTGGAAGTGACCTTTAATTAGCGCGACGGGATCCCTCGACTCCACCTGACGCTTCGCTCGGGATGACAGTGCGCTTACTTCTTTACAATCTCGGCGTTCTCGATCATTGCCACGCCACCGCGTTCCGCCATCTTCCCTTTCACCGTGATCGTCTTGCCGGCGAAATCGGCGAGCTTGTCATTGATTGGTTTGTGCTCGCCTACGACGAGATAAGCTTTGCCCTCAGTAACGATGCCGACCGGTCCGTTGCCTTTGATGCATTTCGCCGCGCAACCGGCGTGTTTCTCGCCCATGGCGTTGTGATCGACGTAGCACATCATATCGACGACTTCACCAGTCACTTCTTTTACGGCTGACGCGTCCAGACTGTCCTTGCCCTGCTCCGTTGCGCGCGCCAGCGGCGAGAGCGCGACAGCGGAAACGAACGCGGCCGTGACCGCCACTTTCAATATTTGCGGGAATTCGGAATTAAACATGAGCGAATTTCAGCGGGATGATTGGACCGTCAAGCTCTCGCGCCTTTTTCAAGGCCGCGCTATCCGCCATGCGGCGTACCTTGGACGATATCGAGGGTGTCGCTGCAAAGATCGCGCCGCAGCAGAATGACTTCACGCAACATACGTATGCTGTCATGCACGAAGTGGACTTTGCTTCCGGTGTGGTGATTCCAACGTACCGGAATTTCCTGCAGCCGCAGTCCGACATGGTCTGCGAGCAGGAGTAACTCGACGTCGAATCCAAATCCGTCCACTTTCGCAGCGGCGATGAACTGCCGACACACCGCCATGCGAAAGGCTTTGAAGCCGCATTGCGTATCCCAAAATGGCAAGCCGGTGGCAATGCGCACGACCAGATTGAAAACGCGCCCAGCCTGCTCGCGTCGCCAGGGTTGCCGATTTCCAATTAATCTGCGATTGAGCGCGCGCGAGCCGAACGCCACGTCAACTTTGCCTTTCGCAATCGGCTCGATCAACTTCGGTAGCTCGTCGATGGGAGTGGAAAGGTCCGCATCGAAAAAAACGGCGATCGCTTTCGTCGTACTTAACAAACCTTCCCGCACGGCCGCGCCTTTGCCGCGATTTTGGGAGTGATCCAAAAAACGCAAAGGAAAGGTCGTATTCATTGCGAGAACTTTGCGCACGACTTCGCCGGTGTCGTCGGACGAGCCGTCGTTCACCACGATGATTTCGCTGCCGGAAGTATTGGCCCGAAGGTAATCGATGGTGGCGCGAAGAGTTTCCCCGATGCGGTCGGCTTCATTAAACGCAGGGATGACGACAGAAAACGCGGGCAACATGAGAACAGGTGCCGCGCACAGAGACGGCACTGCAGCGAAACAGATTCAGCGCTCTCTGTAAATGTCGATGACGAGCTTGCCGTCAGGGGCAAGATAGCCCCGGTACATGCCGCTGGTATTGAACGGCAGGGCCACATTGCCTTTTCTATCCACCGCGATGAGGCCGCCTGTTCCCCCGAGTCTTTTTGCTTTCGCCAGCGCCTCCTCGCTCGCTTCGCGCAATCCCATTCCGCCAGCGAACATAAGCGCGCTGACTTCGTGCGCGACGGCGGCGCGAATGAAGTATTCGCCATCGCCCGTGCACGAGACTGCGCAGCTGCCATTGTCCGCGTAGGTGCCGGCGCCGATGACGGGGGAATCTCCTACGCGCCCTGGCAATTTGTTGGTGTCGCCGCCGGTGGAAGTTGCCGCGGCCAGATTTCCGTTTCGATCGAGGGCGACCGCGCCCACAGTTCCGTGATGTTCGGTATCGGATACGATGAATTGCTTTCCACCGCTGCTACCCGGTTTTGGCGCCGCCTGGAGCTTCTTTAGCGCATCCCAGCGTTCCCTGGTAAAAAAGTATTTCGAATCGACTAGAATTATTCCGTTTTGCTCTGCGAATTCTTCCGCGCCGGCGCCGATCATGAAAACATGTTTCGATTTTTCCATCACCGTGCGTGCGAGAACGATGGGATTGCGAACATGTTGAAGGCCCGCGACGGCACCGGCGCCAAGCGTTTTTCCATCCATGATGGCCGCATCCATTTCATTCGTCCCCGCACTGGTGAAGACTGCGCCTTTGCCAGCATTAAAATGCGGATCATCCTCCATTACGCGCACAGCCGCCTCGGTCGCGTCGAGCGCACTTCCTCCCTCGCGCAGAATAGTCGCACCTGTATGCAGAGCCTTTTCAATTCCGGCGCGATATTCCTTTTCACGTTCCGGCGTCATGCTGCCTCGCTCAATCGTGCCCGCACCGCCATGTACGGCCAGCGCGATCGGGTTCATCGTACGGTCCTCAGCATGGGAGAGCGTGGCTGAAAGAGCAAAAGCAAGACAGCCGATTGCCACGGAAGTCAACTTCATCATGGTGGATAAGCGTGATCGTTTTTAACCTGCGCGCAATCGCGTCGGCATCTCGGAATTTTATTCGCCGTCACAAGTGGCGCTTTCGTCCGCTGAAGCGCGTTGTTGTGCCTGCTCGCCTCGCGAAGCGGGGCCTGTTGCGGTTGTTTTCAACGCGGCCGCGTATCGAGAATTCGACGCTGGCCTATACCGCCGCCCACCCTGAGATCAGCGTCCGCGAAATTTACCCAGCCGAAACGATCGAGGTTTCGCCCACGCCATTCACGCAAAATGCGATTACCTCTGAAATACGATCGCAACCAGCGTTCGTTTTCGAGATTCCCAACGTGAACTTCTGGGCGCACTACGGCGGCGCCGTTGTCACTGCGGACAATGCGCTGCTGGCTGATCTCTCGCCGGAAGTGTGGGGTGTCAGCAACCATCCGATCCTTTCGCGCTGGCGATTGCCGGACGCGCAGCTGCTTCCCGGCCGCATCGGCGTTGCGGTCACGCCGGAGGCGGGGACAAATTACTATCACTGGATATTGGACGCACTTCCGCGGCTCCTTCTGCTCAAGCATGCCACCGGCCACTTCGCAAACTACGACTCGATCCTGCTAAGCGGCACGGGCGCGCCCTACGAAGGGGAATCGCTCGCTGTGCTCGAAGTTCCAGACAATAAGATTCGTTACGTCGACTCCCGCCATCGTTTCGAGATCGCATCGGCCGTTATTCCATCGATGGATCACGACGCGGAAATTATCGCCCCGTGGAAGATTCGCGCGCTTCGCCATTTTGTGCGCGAAGGGAGCGCGAAGCGTCGTCTCTATATTTCCCGCGCTCGCGCCGCTGTTCGCCGCGTGATCAATGAAAACGAGGTGGCCCCGCTTTTGCGGGCACATGGTTTCGAAATACTTGCCCTGGAAGATTTCTCGTGGCGCGAACAGACATTACTCTTCGCGCAGGCGACGGTCGTCATCGCGCCGCATGGGGCAGCGCTGGCGAACGCTGTTTTCTGTGCGCCCGGCACACGCATCACGGAAATCAGCACGCGAGCAGGATATCGCGATTGGTATCTGCAATTGGCCGCGGCGGCGGAGCTTCGCTACAACTGCATTGAAGCTGCGCCAGCGGTCCACCGTTCCTTAAATTCGCATCACGCGGCGGAAAACGACGACATGCTGGTGAGCCGGGAGAGTATTGAGAGATTCCTGGCCCGTTTGTAGCTTAACATTTTCTTTTTGCCGCTGCCGAAGTAAGGCACCTTCCCAACCATGCCCAGCCCCGTGGCCGATTCGGAAAACTCTTCACCGGCCCTTCCCGCCAATCCCGTCGTGGTGGTGCAGGGAGTGGGGCACTTTAGTCGCGAGCTCATGCGCGAGGTGGGCAGTCTTTTCTGGTTCATCGCGCAGACGATCAGCGAAACTTTCGATCGCATCCGGCGAGGGCGCGCACCTTTTCGCTCCGCCAGCTTTTTCCGCTTTAGCGAACGCGCCGGCGTCGGTTCCGTTCCGCTGGTCGGAATGGTTTCGTTTTTTCTCGGGCTAACGATGGCTTTGCTAACCGGTTATCAACTGCAACGCTTCGGCACCGAGCGTCTCGTGCCTGGTCTTGTCTCGATCGCATTTACGCGCGAGCTCGGGCCTCTGCTCACCGGCATCATGCTGGCGGCGCGCATCGGCGCATCGTTCACCGCCGAACTTGGAACCATGCAGGTGTCCGAAGAAGTGGAAGCAATCGAAGCCATGGGCATATCGCCGCTGCGTTTTCTGGTGGCCCCGCGCATGATCGCGCTTTTCGCGCTGACGCCATGCCTGTCCACCGTCTCGAGTATCGCCGCTATTCTGGCTACCAGTTTTATCTCACGTCTCTATTTCAACATCGCTTTCGTTTACTTCGTCGACCTGGTCAAAGATGCCTTGCTCATTCGCGATATCGTAACCGGCGTGATGAAGAGCTTCATGTTCGGACTCCTGATCGGCGCGATCGCCTGCTTCCGCGGACTAACGGTGAAAGGCGGCGCGGCTGGCGTCGGCACTGCGACCACTTCGAGCGTGGTTACAGCCATTACGACCGTGATCGCCTTCGACACTTTGTTTAACATTGTTTACATCGTTTTCTTCCAGTGAATCCGCCAGCTAACCATGTGGTGGAGCTGCGTGACGTCGAGCTCCAGTTCGAAGATAAAAAAGTGCTGACGGGTGTTTCGCTCAAAGTCGATCCGCTCGATCGCCTTGTCGTCATGGGCCAAAGCGGCAGCGGCAAAAGCACCATCCTGCGACTTATCCTTGGCATTATCCAACCCGACGCGGGCGAAGTGTTCTTCAAACAATTTGAGATTACACGGCTGAACCGTCGCAAACTGCAGCAGGTGCGCCGGCACATTGGGATGGTCTATCAATATTCCGCGCTGCTCAGTTCGCGGACGGTGCGGGAGAATGTGGCGCTGCCTTTGGAAGAACTGACCGATAAAACTGCCAAAGAAATTAACGAGATCGTCGAAGCCAAACTGGAGTTAGTCGGAATGCAGGAGGCGTGCGATCAGATGCCCTCCGAGCTGAGCGGAGGAATGCGCAAACGGGTAAGCCTGGCGCGCTCCCTCGTCATGGAGCCTGAGCTGATTTTATTCGACGAGCCCTCCGCCGGTCTCGACCCGGTTATCAGTTCCGTCATTGATGAGCTTATCATTGATCTTACCCAAAAAGGGAAGGTCACTTCCGTTATTGTTACGCATGAAATGGAGAGTGCTTTTCGTATCGGCACGCGAATGGCTATGTTGTATCAGGGCAAGATCATTATCGAAGGTAAACCGGACGAGCTAAAGCAATCGAATGATCCTGTCGTGTCGCAATTCTTGAGCGGAAGTACGCAAGGTCCTATCCTCGAGGGAACACCCGATGCAATTAAGGCGTAACGAAATACTAACCGGCCTTCTGGTGGTGGCGACACTCGCGGTTCTCACCGGCGTCCTCATTTTATTGGGAGCGCCGGGTTTGTTCCGCCCACTCGTTACCTACCGCATCTACTTCGATAATGCGTCTGGGATTAAGTTAGGGGCGCCGGTTTTGCTGGCCGGGCGAAAGATCGGGCAGGTCTCGGAACTCTACTCGCCGGTGTCGAAAGAAGAAAGTCAGCGCGCCGTCGAAGTGGACAAATCTGTGCATGGACCGGACGCGACGCCCACTCCGCCTAATGCCAAACCGCCGCGTTACGAAGTGCGCATCGATGTGCACGTAGATCGAAAATCGATGCTTTATCGTAACGCCAAGCCACGCCTGATCACGCTTGGTCTTTTGGGGGAGGAGGCCATCGATTTTACGGAAGGAACGGAAAGTTCTGGCCGCGCCAGTTCGGGCGAGATTTTCGTGGGCGAACGTGTGCCAAACTTTGGTGAAGCTATTGCCAGCCTGCTCGATGTGGTGGGGCCAGTGGCGACAGAAGCGACGGCGACTTTCAAGCAGTTAGAATCAACCGCGCAAAATCTTAGTCACATTACGGATGACAATTCCCAGCTTAATCTGGCACTGACACAATTCCGCACTTTGGGAGAGAACCTCAATCAGCTTACCGGGCCGAACAGTCCGCTCTCCAGCTCGCTCGGAAACCTTCAGCGAGTTACGGAAGATTTGACCAGGAATGATAATATCGAAGTCACTCTGAAAAACTTCCGTGCCTCGTCGGAAAAGTTGAAATCAACCTTAGACTCAGTCGGACCTTCGCTGGAAGAGACCGGCCGCAATGTGAAGGACGCGACTGCGACCTTGCGCAGCGAACCATGGCGCCTGGTCTGGCCCAGCACCAAGAAGTATGCCAGCGACGCCGCTCCGATTGAGCAAGTTACCACCCGCTCGACAAAGCGTTCGCGTACTACTCCAAGTCCCGCTCGCACGACGCGGCGATAGCTTGGCGAGGTCCGAAATGTTCGAAGTTACAATCCTGAAAGCATTCGGGCTATAACTACTTAAAAAATAGTTGCGAATTTAGTTTGCAGTTAGCTGGCAGGCTGCTAGGAACTCGCCATGGACTTATCACTTAAGCAGTTGGAAGAAGCGGTGGGTATCCGTCGCCAAATCGATTCTCTCTCACAAAGACTGGCTAATATAGTTGGTGGTAGTGGCGGCGGTGGAGGTAGTCGACCCGCTAGTTCCCCCAGCCGCACCGGCCGCCGTGGACGCCGCCGTACCATGTCGGCTGCTACTCGTGCCAAGATTGCCGCGGCCGCCCGCGCTCGTTGGGCGCGCAGCAAAGGCACTCGACGTGGCGGTGCGCAAGCCGCGGCCAAATCGAGCGGCAAGGGACCTCGGCGGCGCGGCCGCATGTCAGCGGCAGGACGGAAGAAGCTGAGTGATATGATGAAAGCGCGCTGGGCCGCACGCCGGAAATCAGGTAGTTAGAAATCCCAGGTCATTAAGTTTTTAAAGGAGCCGCGTGGTGTTATGCCCGCGGCTCTTTTGCTTTAAGCAGCCTTTTGCTCCAACCGCTGCCGCAGAAACGTCAACACCGCGATTTCATCGCCGCGCAGATCGTCCAATTGCTCGGCCAATGTTTCTTCGGTTCTGGCTTTCAGTCCTTCGATGAGATCACCGCCAAGATATGTTTCGAGTATGGCCGGGTGGACATAGCATTTGCGACAGATCGGCGGAGTATTGCCAAGGATTTTGGAGACGGCGCTAATCGCATCCTTAATGTTCGCCTTGGCTTGCTTCTTGGTCGTGAATGCCTCCTGCGCGTTAAGTGCCAGTGCCGCCAGCACGGTCCCGGCCCATGTCCGAAAATCTTTCGCCGTAAAGTCCTGTCCCGTGATCTCACGGAGATATTCGTTCACATTCTGGGAAGTAATCTCACGCACGTGATCTTCTTCATCGACGTACTGGAATAACTCCTGGCCGGGTAAATCCTGAAGTTTGCGCACTATTTTCGCTACGCGGCGATCCTCGACATCGATCTCGTGTTTTATACCGCTCTTGCCGCGAAACTGAAAACGCAACTGCGAACCTTGGACCTGCACGTGACGGTTCCTCATGGTGGTAAGGCCAAACGATTTGTTTTCCCGCGCGTATTCTTCATTGCCGACGCGAATGAAAGTTCGCTCGAGTAGTTGCACGACAGTAGCGAGCACCTTGTTGCGTTGGAGCCCGGTTAGTTCCAGGTCCGACCGCACGCGTCGCCGAATCTTCGGCAAGGCATCGCCGAAAATCAGCATACGGTCGTATTTGTTCTCGTCCCGCAGGTTCCGCCAGCGTTCGTGGTAGCGATATTGCTTGCGCCCGCGATCGTCGCGCCCGGTTGCCTGGATATGGCCGTTGGGAGAAGGGCAAATCCAGACATCTTTGTAGGCCGGTGGAATCGCCAGCCGTCGGATCCTAAGCAGCCGTGTCTCGTCCTTGATCAGCTTCTCTTCGGTATCGAAGAACTGGAAAGCCTTACCTTTGAGCTTACGGGCATACCCCGGCTGCTCGTCGCTGACGTAGCGAAGTCCAGCTTCCTCCGCCGCTTCCTGCGGATCGGTGACGATCTCCAGTTTTCGCTTCTTGTTTTTACTAACCACGTCTGTATTACGCGTGCGACAGGAAAAAAGCGCGCACGCTTAAGCCTCCGGTTGCATCGGTGGTCAAGCGAAAGAGGCAGAAACGAAAGGGAGCGTGACCTGCTTTACGCGCCGTAGCTCTTGGTGAACTTCTTGCGCGTGTCGCTTTCTCCAGCGGCAGGTGGCTCGGCGGGAAGAGGGCCCGTTTCCGGTTTGGTTTCGGGCGGCATGGCTGGCGCGGGTTGCGCTGCTACTCCACCAGTTCCTGAAACGTCCACGTAGGCCATTTGCAGATTCGACAGCGCATTGCGCAGCACCGTCGATTCTTCGTTGCTCAGATTGCCCCGCGTTTTTTCCTGAATCATGGCCAGTTGGTCGATGAACATCTTGGCCAGCTCGAGGTTCACTTCGGATTCGCCACTGTGCGGATTAGGTATTTGACCAAGAAACAGCGCGGCGTTTTGCGCGTGCATCATGACGAACTCGACAAAACGCTGCGTCATCGCGCCCGATGTTGTGCTGGTTTGAACTTCAGCCATCTACTTTCCTTTCGTGTCTGGGGCGGTGGCCGGCGGTCGCACAATGGAAAGGACATATGGCTGTTGCCCGAAATACTTTTCAGCCACGCGTTTGATATCGGCCAGGGTCACCGCATTTAACCGTGGCTCCAATTCCTTGTAATGATCGAAGCCAAGGCCGAGTAGGTCATCGACCGCGGCGCTGTAGCCAAAGGCGTCGTTGCTCTGGTTCTGTATCTGTTGCTGACCAATGATTTTCTTTTTCGCCCGATCGAGCTCTATTTCTGTCAGGCCTTCCGTGGAGAGTTTATGAATCTCGTCCAGGAATGCCGTTTTCACCGGCTCGACCTTCTGCGGATCGGTGCCGAGGTAGAATGTGAACAACCCCGGCACGAGGGCTTCGAGCTGCGCGGCGCCGACGAAATAGGCCAGTCCCATTTGTTCGCGGATACGAATAAAGAAACGCGATCCGAGATCGCTGCTGGCTTCGTCGATGAGATCGAGCGCGTAATGATCGGGATTGAAAATATCGCCACCGCGATAGCCGACCATGAGAACAGCCTGCGCTTTTTCCCGCTCGGTCGTGACGGTCTTATTAGTTTTGATTTCGGGAGAAATGGGTGCGCGCGCCAGTGCCAATTCACCCGAGCGCATCGCACCAAGTTTTTGCTCGAGCATTCTTTTTACATCGCCGGCTTTGACGTTTCCGAAGACAGAGATGACGCAATTCTTTCCCACCAAATATTGATCGCGAAAGGCGAGAAGCTCCTTTGTTCCCAAGTGACCGATCGAGTCGGGCGTTCCCTCTGAGCGAAGCGCGAAAGGATGCTGCGGAAAAAGCGCCGCCTTGAGTTGATTACGAGCGACGGATGTGGGCTGCTCGTCTTCTTCCTTGATCCGAGCGAGCTGGTTTTGTTTTTCGCGGTCGACCGCGCCCTGCGGCATGGTGGCGTTCAAAAGTACATCGGCAAGAATATCGATGCCGAGCGCGAGATCGGGCTGCGTCACGCCTATTCTGACAGCAAGGCTGTTGTTACCTGCGTCGGCGCTAATTCCCCCACCGACCGCTTCGAGCTGGCCGGAAATCTGTTCGGCACTGCGCGTCCTGGTTCCTTTGAGAAGCGTCTTTGCGGCGAGCCTTGTGATGCCGTTTGTCTCCGGCGTTTCCGCCAGCAGCCCGCAACGAAAGACAGCAGCAATAGAGACCAGGGGCAGACGCGCATCTTCCCGGACAAGCACACGCAGACCGTTGCCAATTTCGAATTTTTGAATTTCGCCGGCGGTGGCTGGTGCGGAAACGCCCTTCTCGCTTGCGAGCGAACCTTTGGGATTGAGCGAGACAAGCGTGAGATTTTCGTTGGTGAGATATTTATTGGCGACGCGTTTGACGTCGTCGAGTGTCACCTTTTGCACCTTGTCGAGGTATTCGCGGCTGAAGTTCAGGTTGCGAGCGAGGAACCAGTTCGTGCCCAGGTCGGAAGCCTGACCCCTCATGGTTGTGAGCGAGCCCAGCTCATGCGAGAGCGCAATCTTCTTTGCTTTGGCCAGCTCTTCCGTGCTGATTCCGTGCTGCCGCACGTCGTCAATGATCTGCAAAATCAACTTCTTCGCCGCGTCGCGCTTTTCCGGGTCCAGGGTGGCGTCTATTCCCAAAAGTCCAGCTTCGCCCGGCGTATAGGAAAAGGCGGAAATGGAAAATGCCAGCCCGGTTTCCTCGCGCACCTTTCGATACAGGCGTGAGCTGCGTCCTTCGCCCAGAATGACCGAGAGCACATCGAGCGCGGGCACATCGGGATCGCTGATGCCGGGCACGTGCCAGGCCATGGCGAGATGAGTCAGTTCGGTGGCAAATTCGTCGTCGACGTCGCGGCGGCCAAGCTGAGCCGGCTCTGCCGGAATGAAAACCGGCTCTATTGATTGCGCCGGATAGGCTTTGAAAAACGTCTCGAGCTGGTTACGCACTTTGGCGGCGTCGACATCGCCGACGACAAGAAAGGTGAGATTATTCGGGACGTAGCGCGCCTTGTAATAGTCCATCACCTGCTGCTGCGTGAGCTGATTGTAGATGTCGATTAATCCAATGACGGGCAGGCGATAGGGATGCTGCTGGTAGGCGGTAGCGAAGAGTAGCTGCGTGAGCATACGGTCGGGATCGTCCTGACCCATGGCGAATTCGCGCCGGATGACCTCCTGCTCCTTGGCGTACTCAGCCGGGGGCAGCGTCGAATTCATCATGGCATCGGCGAGAACATCGAGCGCGGTGGCAACGCCGTCTTTGGGCACATCGATCCAAAAAACCGTGCGATCAAAAGAGGTGTAAGCGTTGATGTACCCGCCCACGTCCTGAATTTTTTGTGCAATCTCGTTAGTCGAACGCGTCTTCGTTCCCTTGAAGAGCATGTGCTCGAGAATGTGCGACAACCCTGCGCCGAGATGCCTGTCTTCGGTAATGCTGCCGGTATTGCACCAGGCTTGCACGCTCGCCACCGGCGCGCTGCGGTCTTCCTGCACGATGATGGTCAGCCCGTTCGGCAGGGTCCATTTCTGTGCCCTGTTTGCCGGAAGGGTGAGCATGGTTGGATCGGCTGCCGTGCCGGCGTTGAGATTCGCAGTGTTTATCATGAGAAGAAGCCCGATTCCCGTCGCCCGGCAGAGCCTCATACTGGCTTGGGCGCGGGCAGGCTGGGGGGAAGGGAAAGTTCGCGATGCGGCTTGAACGGTTTTACAAAGACATCATCAAAATCGTAAACCGCTTTAAAGTCATCCATCGAGTCTTCGTCGGTCTTACCGAAGATGCCGGCAGCGATGAGGTTGAAAACCATGCGACCGATGTCCTCGCAGCGTTTGACTCCCCAGAATGAGAACACGCTCAGCGCCATCGGACCGAATTCTTTCAGCGCGTATTGTCGCACGCCCTCCAGCAACTCGGGCCCGGCGACGTGGCGCACGGTGGCGCCCTTCAATTTCTTCTGTTGTTTGGTGGTGAAGTCGAGCGCGTCGCGCAGGAAAATGTAGGCCTCGCGCTGGTAGCGCGCATCACTGGCGATAATCGAGTCGAGCGCTTCGGTAAATCCAATTTTCTGCATCGGTGTTATGAATGCGCTCAAAGCGCGCTGGAATGAATGCGCTCAAAGCGCGCTGGACGATAGCGGCAACTGCGAGTCGAGCAACTCATGGGCCCAGTTCCTCTCGTCATTCCGAGCCTGTCGAGGAATCCCGTAGCGAGAAGAAGGGGTCACTTCCACGGCATCCTTCAACTTCGCTCCGCTCGGGATGGGATTACTGTAACTGCGCTTCCATCGCATCGAGATAAACCGAAATCGGATCATGGCGTTGCGACGCCGATTCCTTCATTTCGACCGCGCGAATATACTCGCGAAACGTGCCACTCGATGTTTGCGATTGAGTCGCCTCGAACCAATTCATGTAATCATCCACTTGACCCATGCGGTCGGTGACCCGCTGCCGCAACGCCCTCGTCGCTCCCAGGCGTTTTTGCAGACTCTTGGCACGTCCGCGCGAAACCGCTTCGGCGAAACCTCGATAGTCAGCGACAATCGAGCGCAGCAGCGGATGTGCCTGTGCTCCGAGCAACGTGAGGTGCTGACTGAGAACGCGCGCCGCTTCCTTATCAATGGTGACGTGGGCTGCGCCGATTACCTGCTCGAGAGCGAGCGCGTTCTTTTTGGCGGCATCGTGGGCGATGTTTTCACCCAAACATTCGTCCAGCTGCTGCGAAGTCGCTTCAAAGCCAAGCAGCGCGAATTGACCATTGGTCGTCAGATGGACCACCGCCGCATGCCAGTTTTTTTCCACTTCTTCTTCATCTCTTCCGATCATGGGAAAGTGTGTCCGCAAATCCTTCATTGTCTCCGTTGAGGAATGCGGCCAGTCGGCGATGTAGCGCGCGAGCCGTTCACGACCGTCGGCTGGCGCGACCAGTAGCCGGACCAACGCTCCGGAACAGGCACGGTAAAGGGCACGTGATTGCGAATCCAGCAGCGCGGGGCGGAGTGCGAGGAAAGTTCTTAATGGCGGAGGATCGGCGCTATCTAGGGCATGCAGGAGCGCGGTTGATTGACTGTCGAACGTCAGCAAACCATCGACCAGCCAATCTGGCGGAGCATTAAAAACTTCTCCCGCAGGCAATGACGGCAACGTGCGGTAGCTCATTTCCAGCAGTAAGGCACGCAGCACTTCACGGCGCAGAACGGTGGGATCAAAAGCACGGTCGATGAGGAGGTCGAGCTGAATTTTTAGCCCGGCGCCGGTTTGGCTGAAATTTAACGCGACGGCTGGGACTTCCGGCAAATTCGCCTTCGGTTGCGCGAGATTGAGGAGGATAGGGACCGACCAGCGATCCCGCATATGCAAAAAGGCAAGGAGATCGCTTTTCGTTTTTTCGGCCGCTTGGGCTGCGCTGGCGCGCAAGTGCGTATCCTCACCGAAAATAACAAATTGCTTCGAGGTACTGACGCTGCGCGAAAGGGGCGCGGCCGAAGCGTAGGCGGCGAGCAGAAAAAAGGGTGCGTTGAGCCGAAAGGCGACCTGAAAAGTCACGCGCGGAGAATAGACGATTGCGCCGGGGTCTGGCGAGCCGCAACAACTTACCGGAGGTTGCGTTGTTTAATTGTCGGACAGGCGAGAAGGCGGCGCGAAAGCGGAAACAAATCCTGAACGCCTGTCGTCTAACCAAACCTTATGAGAGCAAAGTTATTCCTCCCGCTCGCGATCATATCATTCGCGCTCTGCCTGCCCGTGCAGGCTCAACATCGGCCAGTGACGAATGGCGGCCGTACCTTTGCCGGAAACAATTTTCGGGGACGTTCCTGTCACGGCGGCGGTGTTTCGTGGTCAGTTGGGGTTGGCTTTCCCTTTTACGGCGGATATTTCGGAGGTTACCCCTACTACGGTGGTTATTCCTACGGTGGCTACCCGTACGGCGGTTACGGCTACTATCCGTACGGCGGCGGTTATGGCTACGGAGGCGGCGGTTATGGGTATGGTGGCGGCGGCTATGGCTACGGAGGTGGCTACGCGCAGGGGGCGCGTTACTATGCGAGTCGGCCGGTGGATGGCGGCGGTTATCGCGGATCGGTTGTTTCCCGGGTGCAGGAACGTCTCGCTCGCGGCGGCTATTACGCCGGTTCGGTCGATGGGTTAATGGGACCGCGCACTCGTTCGGCCATTCGTGCTTACGAACGTCGTCACGGCCTGCCGATCGACGGAGTCATAGATCGTCAATTGCTGTCGACAATGGGGCTCGCCTGAATTTTTTGAATTTGGGGCAGCCGGCGGGTGGTAGCGTAAGCGGCCCGCCGGCATTTCTTTTCTGTAGCGGCGGTCTAATGACCGCCAGCTTACTTGGTGAGGACGATTTCCTTGTCGCGCAGTTCCAACCCGCCAGCTCGCCCGATGAACTTGCGCTCGCGTTCCAACGCGCTCACGACATCGCCAAAAAGAAAACCAGCATAGCGCATAAGCACGGGATGGATGGGTAAGCGTCCGATCGCTCCCCTCGATCCCGACGCATTGAGCCTGCCGTCCTGCAAATGCTCAGCAAACGTCCCGCCGCTGTAAACTGTGTAGCCAAAAATTGAGCGACCCACGGTGAAGTCGCAGTAGCCGGGATGAAATTGCATCACGGCGCGATCGAAATCGAGCAGAGGGTGGTTCAAACTGTCCTTCTTCTTCAGAACGTTGGCGAGGTAGGCATTCACATCCTCCTCTGAGTAGCGAAGCACTGCCGGCTTGCCGTATGCCGTCATTCCTTCCAAATCCAAACTGATTTGGGGTGGAAGCGTCTCCGATTTTTTCGCCGGTGGCAGGGAAGGTGGCAACAGAATTAAAACCAGGACGGCGGCCAGGGCGGCGCCTGCGAGCAGCTTGACCCATTTGGTAGTGATTCGAATTGCCCGACCGCGCCGCGGATCGAACATTTGCGAAACGCGCTTGTGCATTTGCTCGGGCGTCTCCGCCGAGCTGGCCTGACGGGGGGCAAGCTTGGACTGATCCAGCCGGGCTCCGCAATCGTGGCAATAAATTCGCTCCTGTTCATTTTCGCGCCGGCATTCCGGACACACTATTTTCACGGGAGCGGTCGTGCTCACGATGAAGGTTTTTCCGGTTTGGAAGCAGGAGGCGGCGTCTGGCCCTTGCTTTCGGTTTTCGGTTTGTCGCCGGCGGGTTTGTCGGAAGCGGGCGCGTCTTTCTTGGCGCCTTCCTTGTAGGAGCTGCTGCGATAATCGGTGGTATAAAAGCCTGAGCCTTTGAAAATAATCCCTGCCCCTGTGCCGAGCAGTCGCTTGACCTTGCCGTGTCCCCATTCCGGCAGCCGGCAGAGTTGTTGCGGACATTCCCGGAACGCTTCGTCCCGCATCGATTGAAAAGCGTCGAAATTCTGCCCGCACTTTGCGCAGGTGTACTCGTAAGTCGGCATGGAAAGATTGAGAAGGTGCAAAGTAGATTCGTTGCAAAGCAAAATTCAAGCCCTCCGTGCCCGCTTCCTGCTCAGTGGGAGGAGTTGACTTTGAACAACCGATAGGGAACGTCCTCCCGTTTTCATGCAACACAGGGGCAAACTCTCAATTTTTATTCTGGGGCTGGCGGCGTTTACGTTGGTTGGCTGCGGTTCGGACGACGCGCGCTTCTCTAGCGAGACGCAATATTTGGGCGGCGTTTACGGACCGGGCCCAGTCTCGGTCGGCGCGCCACAGGATAACGTCTCCTACTGGGACGGCGACAGCCTGGAAGGCAAACCGAGCGTGAAGATCAGCCTGGGCGAGCAGCGCGCTTACTTTTTTAGGAGCGGCAAACTGGTAGGCATTTCACAACTATCCACCGGCCGCGAAGGTCTCAATACGCCCATGGGAAAATACGGCATCCAGCAGAAAGACGTGAGCCACGTCTCGAGCAAGTACGGCGATTATGTAGACGCGGCCGACAATGTGGTGAAGCCGAACGTCGAGCTCGGGGTCGATCCCAAACCGCCGGGCACCCATTTCAAAGGCGCGCCCATGCCTTACTTCATGCGTATCACGGGTGGCGTCGGCATGCACGCGGGCTATCTGCCCGGTTACCCCGCGTCGCACGGATGCATTCGGATGCCGGAGTTCATGGCTGAGAACTTCTTTAGATCCGTCAGCGTAGGTACTCCAGTGACGATCACGAACTGATCTCCGCACGGGCGCGGACAAAAGGTGGAATTGCCGTGCTCCTCGGCGTCACCCAAGCGTCGGCAAAATTGAAGTGGCGGCCCTTTTCGGCGACAGCTTCGAGTGGAGAAAAAGGCTTTCCTTCTCGAACTGGTGGCTCGGGCCGAACCGATCGCGCGGAAAATAGGCCAGATCGCCGCGACCGATTTTCCCGTTCGCTTCTCCCACGTCGTTGAAAGCGCGCAACCGTTTCTCGCTGCGCTGATCGCCCGGCGGATTTCGCAAACGCTTTGGATCGTTTGCCCGACCGTGCGCTCGCAGGAATTGTTTTTTGAAAGCGTCACCAATTGGGCGCCGGCCGCATCCTTTCTGCCTGAAGCGGAATTCGCGGCCGTCGAGAATATTCTCCCCGATCCGGAGATTGCAGCTGAGCGGCTGGCGTTGTTCTCGCAGATCGAAAAACAAACGAGCCGGCAATTTATCGTCACCACCGGCGCCGCGCTCGATCAGGCAGCACCAGGAAAAGATGCGCTCAATTCCTCGTCAATCGAGCTTCGTCGCGACTCCAAAACAACCATGGAGGCGCTGCTCACCGCGCTGGCCGAGGCCGGCTACGAACGCGTTCCGCAAGTGAGCACGCGCGGCCATTTCGCGGTCCGAGGAGGCATCGTCGACATTTTCTCGTGGCAGTCGGCGCTGCCGTTGCGAGTGGAGTATTTCGGCGATGATATCGAATCACTGCGCGAATTCGATCTCGATACGCAAACATCAGTCCGCACGCGCGAGCAGGCGACGGTCTTGTTGAGTGCGGCCCACGATGCGAGCGCACGGGTCCGCGATTACATCGGTCCGCGCGATCTCCTGCTTGAGCTCGAACCGGAAGAAAAATCATCGGCGCAAATACAACTGAGCGAACGATGGCTTGGCGAGGGAGCGATTCCCGAGGATTTCGCCGGTGCGTTCAATCAATGCGATATCGGCGAGATCGGGGCGGGCGATTTCCTGCTCGCGGAAGCGAAACGCATGCAGTTCGCAGCGCGGCTGAAAGAGTGGCGCGAGGAAAATGCCACCGTCGCGATCTATTTCCAAACTGAGGGCGAAATCGAGCGTTTCCGGGAAATCATTCCGGCCGATGCCCTGAATGGAGTCGAGCTGATCGAAGGAACACTCAGCCGCGGGTTCACTTTTTCCGCCTCCAACACTGTCGTTCTTTCCGCGAACGAATTGCTTGGCCGTTTTCCCGTCCATGGGCGGCGACGTTTGCAACGGGCGGACCGGCGTAACCGCGCGCAAATCGACTTCAGCGAGCTGAACGAAGGCGATCTCGTCGTCCATCTCGAACATGGCATTGGCAGGTTTCTCGGAGTTCAGGATCTCCGCCCCGGGCAGGTTGGGAACGGCACGCCCGAGGTCCTCGCTCTGGAATTCGCCGAAGAGGCGAAACTCTACGTTCCACTCGAACAGGCGTATCTCGTCGCGCGTTACGTTGGTGTCGGCAAAAAATCGCCGCCGCTCAGCTCCCTGGCCGATGCAAAATGGGCGCGCGCGAAAAAAAGTGCCGCCGCCTCCATCTACGATTACGCGGGCAAAATGCTGGCGCTCCAAGCCGAGCGACAGGCTCATTCCGGTCATGCCTTCGGCGCCGACACGAAGTGGCAGGCGGAGTTTGAGCATTCCTTTCCCTACCGCGAAACACCGGACCAGCTCACCGCCATTATCGATACCAAAGCTGACATGGAACAGCCTCGGCCGATGGACCGGCTCATTTGCGGCGACGTCGGCTTTGGCAAGACCGAGGTGGCCATTCGCGCCGCTTTCAAAGCCGTCATGGAAGGCAAACAAGTCGCCCTGCTCGCGCCCACGACCGTTCTGGCGCAGCAACATTTCGAAACATTCCGTCAACGCATGCTCGATTATCCGGTTCGCATCGAGATGCTCAGTCGCTTTCGCACGCAAGCTGAGCAGAAGAAAGTTCTACAACTTTTGCGTGAAGGCGGCGTCGACATCGTCATTGGCACCCATCGGCTCATCTCCGGCGACGTCATCTTCAAGGAACTCGGCCTCGTCGTCATCGACGAAGAGCAACGCTTCGGCGTTTTGCACAAGGAGAAATTCAAGGAGCTCTTCAAGCTCGTCGATGTGCTTACCCTTTCCGCCACGCCGATTCCGCGCACGCTTTATCTCTCACTCGTTGGGGTGAAGGATATGTCGACGATCGAGACGCCGCCGCAGAATCGGCTGCCGGTGGAGACGGTGGTTTGCGGCTACGATGAGCGCATCATTCGCGATGCCATAAACCGTGAACTGGAGCGGCAGGGACAGGTTTATTTTCTGCACAATCGCGTGCAATCCATCGAGAAAATGCGAGATCGCGTCGCGGAACTTTGCCCGGACGCGCGAGTCGAGTTCGGACACGGGCAGATGGATTCGGACGCGCTGGAAACGGTCATGCACCGTTTCGTGCTGGGGAAGATCGACGTGCTTGTTTGCACGACTATTATCGAGAGCGGCCTCGATATTCCCAACGCCAATACGATCATCATCGATCGCGCCGATCGCTTCGGCCTTGCCGATCTGTATCAATTGCGTGGCCGCGTTGGCCGGGCCGAGCACAAGGCTTACGCCTATCTGTTGCTGCCGCGCGAGATGATGACGGTGGGCGCGGCGCGCAAACGCATCAACGCCATCAAGCAATACAGTTCGCTCGGCGCTGGCTTCCGCATCGCCATGCGCGACCTGGAGATTCGGGGCGCCGGCAGTATTCTCGGCACGGCGCAGAGCGGTCACATCATCGCCGTCGGATTCGATCTTTATTGTCAGCTGCTCAAGCAAGCCGTCTCGCAGATCAAAGGGCGCAAATCGCGTGCGCGATTGGAAGTGGGATTGCGTCTCGATTTCGTGGCCAGCAACGAAGCCGATTTTGTGCGATCAAACCTCGTTCCGGCCTTTGTTCCGCGCGGATATATCAGCGACGCTACGCTGCGCATTCAAGCCTATCGTCGGCTCGCGGAGGTAACCACATCCGAAGAGCTGGACCGTTTGCAAAAAGAATGGCGTGATCGGTTCGGCCCTTTTGCCGAGGCAGTAAAGAACCTTATTCTTCTCTCGCAAATTAAACTGGCCGCAGCCCGCCAGGCGATCACACGGGTCGAAACGCGCGAGGACAAGCTAATGCTGACGCGGCGCGGGGATTTTATACTTGTCGCTGGCAGATTCCCTCGTTTAGTTGCCGCTGGAAGCGAAGAGCGGCTGAAGGAAATTGTCGAGCTGCTCCGTAAACTCTGAAGTATGGTTCGTCTGCTGCTGATTGTTCTCACCCTCTCATCTGCTGTTCCGCTTTCACGCGGCGCGGCTGTCGGGGAAGCGCCGGAAGTAATTGATGGCATCGCCGCTGTGGTTAACAGTGATGTCATCACTTATTCTCAGGTGCGCACTCTATCCGCACCGAAAGAGAAGCTGCTGCGCACGCAGTTTCGCGGCGCGGAACTCGACGCTAAAATCAAGGAAGCACGAGCCGCGGCGGTCAAGGATTTGATTGATCGCCAGCTCATCGTGCAGGCCTTTAAAAAGGAAGGCTTTCAGATTCCTGATCACTTTCTCGATCAGCGCGTGAAAGATATTATCCAGGAAAATTTCGGCGGCGACCGAAACACTTTCATTAAAACCCTGCAAGCGCAGAATTATACCATCGGCGACTTCCGCAAACTGGAAGCGGATAAATTGATCGTGCAGGCGATGCGGCACAAAAATGTGCAGCTGGATACTTTGGTCTCGCCTAACAAGATTCAGGATTATTATCACCACCATCGCGCCGATTTCACGAGCAAGGAGCAGATAAAGTTGCGCATGATCATGATCCCCGCGCGCGAGTCCGATCAGGCGGCGCAGAAATCGATGGCGGAGGAAATCCTGAGCAAGCTCGTCAATGGCGCCGAATTCGAGCGGATGGCGCAAATTTATTCGGAAGACAGCACGCGCGATCTGGGCGGCGATTGGGGCTGGGTCGACCGCGGCACGCTCGCGGCGCCGCTGGAGAGAATCGCCTTCAACCTGTCAGTCGGGAAGGTCAGCAACATCATCGATCTCGGTGGCAACTATTACATCCTCAAAGTAGAGGACAAACACGGCGGGGAGACGCGCCCGTTCGCGCAAGTGCGCGAGGAAATCGAGAAAAAGCTCCTTCAGGAAGAGGCGCAGAAGAAGCAGGAGCAGTGGTTGGCCAGCTTGCGCCAGAAAGCGTACATCAAAACCTTTTAGGCTGACCCGCCCGTTGCGCAACGTCGCAACATCCGAGAAACTGCGCGATGCCTGTTCGCATCGGCATCACACTCGGCGATCCGGCCGGTATTGGCCCCGAAGTAATCGAGCGCGCGTTGGCTTCCGGCAAACTTCCGGCCTCGACTGACTTTCAAATCATTGGCGATCGCGCTAACAGTGAACCGGGCCGCCCGACGGTCTCCTCCGCCACCGCCGCACTGTCTGCGATGGAAGAGGCCGCCCGACTGGCAGGTACTGGGCAAATCGATGGTGTCGTCACGGGTCCGATTCACAAAGCGCGCCTGGCGGAGATTGGTTTCAAATATCCCGGTCAAACCGAATTCTTCGCCGCGCGCACCCACACGACAAACTATGCCATGCTCCTCACCGCCGGCAGCATCACCGTCGCTCTTGTCACAACGCACGTCCCACTGCGCGATGTTCCGGGCGCGTTGCAAAGCTCCGAAATCGTTCGCGTAGCGAAACTCCTCGCCGATTTTCTTCGCCGCCGCGGAATTTCGGCTCCGCGCATCGCCGTCGCTGGACTAAACCCACATGCGGGCGAATCGGGAAAAATGGGCCGCGAAGAAATTGAAATCATTGCCCCCGGGGTGCTCGAATTACAATCAGCGTTCGGGAATGAGCGGTCGGCAACCATAGAAGGTCCCATCTCCCCTGACAGCCTCTTCTACCACTTAGCTCAAGGTAAATGGGACGCTGCCGTCTGCATGTATCACGATCAGGGACTTATTCCACTTAAACTGCACGGCTTCGACCGCGGAGTGAATGTCACACTTGGGTTACCTTACCCGCGAACGAGCCCCGATCACGGGACCGCCTTTGATATCGCCGGAAAGAACATAGCTAAACCGGGCAGCATGATTGCCGCCATCAACCTCGCAGCGGAATTGGCACAAACATGAACGCGGCAAAATACGGAACGGTATTCTCGCTCGGACTTCAGAATACCTTCGTCTATCGCTGGAACTACTTTCTTCGCGCCCTCTTCGGGCTCATCCCGCTGGCCGGCACAATCTTTCTCTGGCGCGCTATTTTCAAGGAACCCGGCGGTCGCGGCTTTGGCGGTTACAACTACGGGTCGATGATCTATTACTACCTACTTACCATTCTGGTCTCCAACTTGGTCACGCCGACCGAGGATGATTTTCAAATTGCTGCCGATATTCGCGACGGTCAGATCAACTCGTTCCTGACCAAGCCGCTCAGTTACCTTGGCTATCGCACCAGTATCTTCCTCGCCGGTCGCCTGGTCTACACTGCGGTAACAATTTTTCCCATTGCACTGATCTTCTTTTTTCTGCGCAGTTATATTCAGTTCCCGGAAAATCTTCTCACCTGGTTACTCGCCGCCATCTCGCTGGTCATGGCAGCGTTCATCCAGTTCTTCATCACCTATGCCCTCGCCCTGATGGCGTTTTGGGTACTGGAGATTTCCACCATCGTATTCATTGTTTATTCGTTCGAATACTTCCTCGGCGGCCAAATGTTCCCCATCGACATCATGCCGGTCGGGGTGCAGGTAGTAATGAAGTGGCTACCCTTTTACTATGAGTTGTTCTGTCCCATCGCGGTATTTCTCGAGCGGTTGCGCGGCCATGAGCTGCTCGAAGCCCTGGCTATTCAAACCGGCTGGCTGCTCGTGAGTTGGGCTATCGCGCGGTTCATGTGGAAACGCGGCCTAAATCACTATCAGGCTGTCGGGGGATAGTTGAAGGTCAACGCCGTTGCTGCGTCTCCGTGGGTAAACCCGCTACTTTCCATGCTTTGAATCCTCCCGCCATGGACCGCACGTTTTTGTAGCCCATCTTCTGCAAACTCTCGGCCGCGAGCGCTGACCGTCCTCCGCCGCCGCAATGGCAAATGATTTCCGCATTAGGATCGGGAATCTTCTTTTCGATTTCTAATTCGATTGTGCCGCGGCTGAGATGCACCGCATTGGGTATGTGACCTTCATCCCATTCGTCCTGCTCACGGACATCGATAATGACGGCCGCGTCTGTTTTTCGCTTGGCGGCTGCTTCCGCGGGCGAAATCTCCGTAATGTTCTTCTTCGCGTCGGCTACGAGCTTGTCAAAAGCATTCATCCTATAACGCGTTAGCTCAGAGAGCGCGCGTTCTCACGATGAGTTTTGTCGTTTTGCACGGAAGATGCGGCGCCAATCGTCAGCGCGCCCGCACGCTTCCCGATGGTGGCTATCGCTGAAGCTGCAATTGAAAGAGCGCTCAATCCAGGGCTGTAAAACAAACTTGGCAATAGGTGCCTATTCGCTCCCGCTGATTTAATGTCAAAATCGAAATTCCACATAACTAAAATTGAATCGACAGGACCATTAAACCCGTCCCCTCCCGCTTTCCAGCGGACAGAATGGTGGCCGTCGGGCTTGGGAACAAATGTCTGGCCAGCCAGTCTGCGACGCGGCAGTTCCTCATTGTTCTAGCCAGCTTAGTTCATACATTGCAGCGATGAAGGCTAAAGTCATCGTTACGCCCAAAGAGGCTGTGCTCGATCCCCAGGGCGCGGCCGTGCGGGATGCCATGCGTCACCTTGGCATGAGTGAAGTCAAATCGGTGCGAATCGGAAAGTATCTGGAAATCGAACTGGATCGCGATGGGACTGACACAAAGACGCGGCTGGAAAATCTGTGCCGCGATTTGCTTTCTAATCCCGTGATCGAAGACTATCAGCTGCTCGTGCAATGAAAGCGCTACGCTACTTTTTTTGTGTGATTTTCCCGCCGCTCGCAGTGCTGCTGACCGGGCGTATCGCCAGTTTTTTCCTAAGTATTTTGCTTACGCTCCTGGGTTGGATTCCGGGCGTGATTCACGCCTGCCTTGTCGTAAACGATTACCACCAGGAGCAGCGCACTCACCGGTTGCCGCGCGTCTGACCATGAAATTCGCCGTCATCCAATTCCCCGGGTCCAATTGCGATCAGGATTGCCTCCGCGCAATCAACTCCCTCGCCGGCCTCAGCGCGAAATACGTCTGGCACAAGGATACGTCGCTGGCTGGTTTCGATGCCATCGTTCTGCCGGGAGGATTTGCCTACGGCGACTATCTGCGCTGCGGAGCCATTGCGCGGTTCTCGCCTATTATGAGAGAAATTGTGCGCGCCGCAGGCGAGGGCCGACTGATCGTCGGCACCTGCAACGGTTTTCAAGTTTTGTGTGAGGCGGGGTTGCTGCCTGGCGCGCTCGTGCGAAATCGCGGGCTGCGTTTCGTCTGCGATCTGGTGACGTTGCGCGTGGAAGTGCCCGACTCTTCTTTCACTCACGGATGCGCGCGCGGAAGCTTATTGCGCATGCCCATTGCACATGGCGAAGGATGTTATTTCGCCGACGCCGCCACGCTGCGCGAACTGAATGAAAGCAGCCAAATCATTTTGCGCTATTGCGACGAAACCGGCGCCATCACTCCGGCGGCAAATCCCAATGGCTCGATCGAGAACATTGCCGGCATTTGCAATCGCGCGGGCAATGTTTTCGGCCTTATGCCTCACCCGGATCGGGCTTGCGATGGGCGACTCGGCAGCGCTGATGGCGCGAGGATTTTTCTTTCCATGGCCAAGACGGTGTCCAAGCAAACCGCACGCGCGGCCGCGTGATTCTGTGTCTTATCCCGGCGGAGACCGACTTGGGCAAACCTGTAGAGGGGGTGCTTTTACAGGATTGCATATACCGGTGCGCTGTTCGAAAAACTTACACAAGTGTCGAGTCAATGACGGCGTCAGCATAAGGAGACGAAGCTGTGCCCTCGTGTAAATGTCTGGCATCTACAATGCTAGAGCGAAGCAGCAGATCAATCCCACCGCTATGCTCCTACAAAAAACTCTCCACTTGGCTCAGTCTCCCGCTGATTGTAAAGCCCGCCTCGCCAGCATCCATTCTTACCGCCGCCAGTTTTTGATGGTGACCAAGGCCACCGTTACCTCATCCAAGACGGTGGATTTTTGCTTCCGCGGTCCGCTTGGGTTTCAAGCGCAGACGGTGTTGCTCAAAGTCGAAACCGATTCACCAGATGAGGTGGCGTTCGAATCTGCAGGCGGCAATTTCGACGTCATGGGGTTTGTGCAATTTGATGCGGTACGCCCGAGCTGCACGGAAATCACGCTGGCGGTGAATTACGAGATTAAGAACAAATTTTTTGCCTGGCTCGACCGCCGTTTCCATTTTGTCGATACCTTTGTGAATTCAGAGCTGCGCGGTATCCGCTCGCATTTCGAGGGAATTGCCGCGCCTTCGCCCGAGCCGGTGCCCGTTATGCCGATGCTCGAGGCAGCAACAGCGTAGGGGTCAGGGAAGAGGGCGCGATTTGGGACAAATCGCGCCCTTATTCTGTACCGATCATCCGATACGAACGGCGTGCGTTTTATCCAGACGCAAAGTCTGCCCCGCCGCCAATCTTAGGGCTGATTGAGGCTCTAGAATCTTCTCACCATCAAGTTGGACGCTTCCTTGAGTGATGAGCTTCCGGACCTCTGTTTTGGATTTAGTCATGCCGAAGCAGTTAGAATAGGCATCTTGCACGATTGTGACGGCGCTATCAGCGTCTACCTTTGCGCGCGGCAAGTATTCGGGAAGTTCTGCTTTCGATAGTTGCCGCTCGCTGAATCGCGCAACCCAGTTATCTCTTTGCCGCACTGCTGCTCCGCGTGAGTGATACGTTTCCACAATCTCTAAGGCGAGTTGCTTCTTCGCCTCCAGCGGATGCACTTCCGGCGATAGCTGGCGCCCGAGCAGAAGGTTGTAGTAGCGCGCCATCAGCTCATCGGAAATACTCATGAGCTTACCGAACATTTCCGCAGGCGAATCCTTCAAAGCGACGTAATTACCGAGGCTCTTGCTCATTTTCTTCTCGCCGTCCAGTCCTTCCAGGATCGGCATCAGCATCACGACCTGTTGTGATTGTCCGTTGTCCTTTTGCAGCTCGCGCCCAAGAAGGATGTTGAATAGCTGATCGGTGCCGCCGAGTTCGACGTCGGCTCGAACCATCACCGAATCCCAGGCCTGCATGATGGGATATTGAATCTCATGCGCATGGATCGGCTGCTCGTTTTTCAAGCGCGCGCGAAAATCTTCTCGCTGCAGAAGTTGCTGAAGCGTGACAGTGCTATTCAGTCGAATCACTTCGCTGAAAGTGAGCTTTCCTAGCCACGCGCTGTTGTAGACGATCTCGGTGCGGCTCTCGTCCAATATCTTAAACGCTTGTTCGCGGTAGGTCTCGGCGTTCGCTTGCACTTCTTCGCGCGAAAGTTGCGGACGCGTAACAGACCTTCCACTTGGATCGCCCACGAGCGCGGTGAAATCGCCGATGATGAGAACAGCCTGATGACCGAGCTCCTGGAAATCGCGCAGTTTGCGTAGCTGCAGCGAGTGGCCGAGATGGATATCCTGGCTAGTGGGATCGACGCCGAGTTTAACCCGGAGCGGCGACTGACTGTGGAGTTTTTTCGACAGCTCTGCTTCGCTGATGATCTGAGCAGCGCCGCCAGTCAGGCGTGCGAGGGACTCGGTGGGCGACATCTCCGGCCCAGTTAAAAGCGGCCCGCGTGCAGAAACAACTTACTTGTTTTTGTTCAGGAGCTCCCGGATGTCATCAATGGAAAGCGGATGGTCCTGCGCGTGCAACGATTTCTGACTCTTGCCGCGTCCGAGGAAGCGCCGGTTTCCGGCGAACGATCGCGTATCGTATCTGCTGGAGCTTTCGCGGGCGGAGGAAACATCGCGCGCATCCCCCGCGGGGAACGTCCTTGTCCGCGACGGCGGCGGCAAATTGGCCGATCGCGTCCCGAAGGAACGTGAGGAAGCCGCCGCGGTGACGAACTGACGTGTGCCGGCAAAATCTTGGCTCAGCTTTCTTTCCGTCACGTAAAACCGGTGGCTCGACGCGGCCGCGGTCGTCACGCTATTCGCACCATTGAACTTTTTATCCTGCTGCGAGTTCTCCAAAGTCGTGTTCGGCTCGAGGAGTCGATTGACCAGCTTGCGTTCCTGCTCTTGGGCCCGCGCGAAGGGAGCGGCAAGACAAAGCGCGATTACGAGAGCGAAACGCATCCGTCGAGCGTGACCTTTCGCGGCGTTTTTGTAAAGCAAAAGGCGTGGTGCGGCCTCGCTTCGGAGCACCTATGTTGCGCGGTGGATTTGCTTGCACGCGATGATCGTTCCCTTATGGGCGAAGCTCTGCGCCTGGCAGCGAAAGCCGGCGCCGCCGGCGAAGTTCCGATCGGCGCCATTATCACCATGAACGGGCGCATCGTTGGCCGCGGTTACAACCAGGTCGAGATGCTCAAAGATCCCACCGCGCACGCGGAAGTCCTCGCTATCACCCAGGCCGCGGCCGCGGTGGGCGACTGGCGTTTGACCGATTGCGAGATGTTCGTGACCAAGGAACCATGCCCGATGTGCGCGGGCGCGGCGGTGCACGCACGGCTGCGGCGGGTCGTCTTCGGCTGCGCTGACGAGCGGGCGGGGGCAGCCGGCAGTGTCATCAACCTGCTGCAAATGCCTTCCCTCAATCATCGCTGCGATATCAACAGCGGTCTGCTTGCAGAAGAATGCGCCGCATTGCTCCAGGGATTCTTCCAGTCTCGACGCGCTAACGAGAAATAAATTCGCCTTGTCAGGCGCGGCCAGCGCCCATTTGTCATCCTGAGCCGCGCAGACGGCGAAGGATCTCTCTTTACTCGAGCACCCACACTCCGCGGGTCACGCCCTTGGTCCGAGCCGGACTGGTTTTGTTCTGCGGAGTCGTGGTGACAGCGTTGGCTTAAACTGCCAAATAGACATTATCTCGTGATTTGGCCGTAAACCCCTTACACACCTCAGTCGAGACCCATTGGCTGCCTCGCTAGGACTCGAACCTAGACAAAGAGATCCAGAATCTCTTGTGCTACCATTACACCACGAGGCAAGAAAGGCGGGAATTTAGGCCCGACGCGCCACGATTCAACTACCGCGCGGCGGAGCGTGAGAGATTAGAGGTTAGACTGCTTGAGATAGCCCGGAACTTTCTCTTCCGTCGTCTGCGCACTTCTTTTCAACGCCATTACCACCTCTGATATACGTGACTCACGTATATCATGCCTTTTCGCCGGTCGCTTGACTGCTACGCCCGATCTTCGCGAGTGAGGATCAGTTCGCTTCCTTCCTGAGCGGCTTCAACCGCGATGGTTTTGCCGGTTTGAGCTATCTGCATCCGCGCAATCTCAACGATTTTGTCCACCATGGCGTCGTCGTGATTGGGATCGTGATGAAACAGGATCAGACGTTTTGCATCGGCGGCGACGGCGAGGGAGACGACGCTGCTGATGGAGCCGTGTCCCCAGCCGATGTGTTTCTGATATTCCTCGTCGGTGTATTGCGCGTCGAGAATGAGCACGTCGGCGCCGCGCAAAAATTCAACCAGTTCGGCGCGCTCCTTGGCCGGCGATTTGTAATAGTGGCCTGTGTTCTCCGCGCCGCGATTGCGCAGCTGCACATCGAGCTGCTCGAAAGGCTCGTTATCTGGCATGTAGGCGACCGATCCCGCGCTCGTGAAAATGCGATAGCCGACACAGACACCGGGATGGTTCAGAAACTTCGAGCGCACTCGCACGTCGCCAATCCAAAAATCGTTTTCCCTAAGCTCTTCCACTTCGATTTTCCCCGGCAATTCGGACATGCTCACGGGAAAGAATGGCGTTTCCATCTGGCCGGCGAGGATTTCGCCGAGGCGGGCGCGGGTGCCGTCGTAGCCGAGGACGCGAAGTTGATTTTGTCGACTGTAGGCAGGCAGGAAAAAGGGCAGACCTTGAATGTGATCCCAATGCGTGTGGGAAATGAGGAGGGCAAGATTAATGGGCTTGGCCCCGAACTCATGCTGCAGCGATTGGCCGAGAAGTCGAATACCGGAGCCGGCGTCGAGAACGATGATTTCACCATTAGCACGCACTTCCACGCAACTGGTATTGCCGCCATAGCGCACCGTGCCGGGTCCCGGCGTGGGAATGGAGCCGCGCACCCCCCAGAATTTGATGCGCGTACCGGATGCTTGCTTCATGAAGAAAAGCGGCGCGCATTTTCGCATGCTTACAGCGGGCGACCAAGAAGTTTCGGAGTTCGGCTTCGATGCGACCGTGCGGTTGATTCCTTCGGCTCTGATCACTGATAATTTCGGATAGGCGGCGTGAACTTTGCTCTCTCTTTCAGGCATGATCTTTCAGCTCGTCTACTCCAGCAAGGCAACGCAACCATTCTGGCCGGACGATTTGTTCCTCCTGGTGGAGAAGAGCCGACGCAAAAATGAGATGCGCGATATCACCGGGATGTTGCTTTTTCATGAAGGCAATTTCCTTCAACTTCTGGAGGGTCCAGAAAGGGCGGTGCTGTCCTGTTTCAAGCTAGTGCAAAGCGATCCGCGGCATACGTCTGTGCAGGTGCTACTGACGCAGACACGCGAGCAGCGCGATTTTCCGGATTGGACGATGGGCTTCGAAAAAGTGGACGAAGCCTGGAGTTTGCCGCGCGCGTGGGCCACGATTTTAGAGGAAGGGATAACTGTGAAAACGGCATCCCTGGCGCACGATTTCCTCCTGAGTTTTCACAACGTGGCCAAGCAGTACGCGGCGCAGGGTGGAAGCCGCCCCTGACCGTCGCGTTGTTTCAGCCGCTGTTGCGGCGGGGCGGTGAGGACATTCGGCGTTGGGCACAAACGCCTCTACAACTGCCGCGATTTCTGTTTTAAAGTCGCTCCGGCATGGAGGAGGAGAGTGAGCTGCTGGCGTTGCGGCGAGCAAAACTGGACGCGTTGCGTCAACGCGGGGTCCAACCATTCGGCCGCGCGTTTCCGACGAGCGGCTCCATCGCGGAAGTGCGGGGGAAGTTTTCTGAAGGCGAAAGTTTTTGCGTGGCCGGGCGCGTCACGGCCCATCGTGATATGGGAAAAAGTCACTTCCTCGATCTGCGCGATGCGAGCGGACGCATGCAAGTTTACCTCCAGGCAAAGGAAGTTGGGGCGGAGGCGATGGAGATCTTCGCCTTACTCGACCTGGGCGACTTCATCGGCGTGGAAGGAAATTGTTTCACGACCAAAACAGGCGAGCCGACGCTGAAGGTGCGTTGCTTTGAAGTGCTGGCAAAATCATTACGGCCGCTTCCCGAAAAATGGCACGGGTTGCAGGACGTGGAAGCGCGCTACCGGCAGCGCTACCTCGATCTTATAACGAACGAACAATCGCGCGCGGTTTTTGCCAAGCGCTTCGCCATCGTGCGCGAGATGCGACGCTTTCTGGAAGAGCGCGGTTTTGTGGAAGTGGAGACGCCCATGCTGCAAGCGGTGGCGGGCGGGGCGGCGGCGGCGCCTTTTTGCACGCATCACAAGGCGCTCGGGATCGATCTCTATTTGCGCATCGCGCCGGAGCTTTATCTGAAGCGATTGCTCGTGGGCGGGCTGAACAAGGTCTTTGAGCTGAACCGGAATTTCCGGAACGAAGGAATTTCGCGCCGGCACAATCCGGAGTTCACCATGCTGGAGGCGTATTGGGCTTACGCTGACTTCGAGAGCATCGCGGAACTGGTCGAGGAGATGGTTTGCCGCGTGGCGGAGACGGTTGCGGGCGGGTTGAAGATCGAGCATCGCGATGCGGAAGGGAATGTGACGCGAACGATTGATTTGAAGCGGCCATGGAGGCGGGCGCGCTACCACGATCTCTTACGAGAAGCAACCGGTGCAGACTGGTTCGAGCTTTCCAGCGAACAGCGGCGCGAACGGGCGACGCGTGAGCTTGGCGTCGAGATCCTGCCGCAGCTGGCCGATTTCGAAGTTACGCAGCATGTCTTCGAAAAACTCGTGGAGGAGAAAACGTTCGATCCATTGTTTGTCACTCATTGCCCCAAGGAGCTGGTGCCACTGGCGAAACAAAACGCGGACGATACCAGGCTGGTAGACGTTTATGAGCTTATTATCAATGGAGTAGAAATTTCGCCGGGTTACACCGAGCTGAACGATCCGATCACGCAAAGAGAGCGGTTGCTGGAACAGGCCGGCGAAGAGACGCAGCAGCTCGACGAAGATTTCCTGCTCGCCCTCGAACACGGCATGCCGCCGGCCGGTGGATTCGGGCTTGGCATCGACCGGCTTACCATGATGCTGACCGGGGCGGAGTCGATCCGCGATGTTATTCTCTTCCCGCTGTTAAAACCGAAGCGAACAACGTAGACTCTCCCTATGTCGACCGGCGTCCACCCCGCCGTAGCAGCCGATAGTCTTTGCCTGGACCGCACTATTCCGCTGCGCAACGTCCCGCTTTTCGCCGGACTGGATGATGAAGCCATCAGCAAGCTTTGCCATTTTCTCCAACTCGAAGATTTCGCATCGGCGCGCCATGTCTTTCGCCGGGGCGAACCGGGGGAGGCGATGTATGTGATCGTAAGCGGGAGCGTCCGTATTATCGTGACCGATACCGATGGGCGCGAAATCATTTTGGCAGCGCTCGGCTCGGGCGATTTCTTCGGCGAGATGGCGATGCTCGATGGACATGGCCGCTCCGCCGATGCGGTGGTGGTGGAGGATGCGCAACTGGCGGTGTTGACGCGGCAAAATTTTGTCGAATTCATCCGCAGCGATGCCGCCATTGCCGTGCGCATGTTGAGCACGATGACTCATCGGCTCCGCCGCACCGATGAGCTGCTGCGTCATCGCATTTCGCGCAATGCCAATGAAGAAGACGCGCGCAGCCTCACCTTCGCCGATCTCGCGGCGGACAAAATCGCACGCTTCGGCGGGAGTTGGAAATTCATCATTTTCTCCATGGCGCTTTTCGGGTTCTGGATGGCGGCGAACGTGCTGCTGCTTCGCGCGCATCCTTTCGACGCGTTTCCATTCACTCTTTTGAACCTCGTGCTCGGTGTCATGGCGGCGCTGCAGGCGCCCATCATCATGATGTCGCAAAATCGCGAGGCGCAGAAGGACCGGCTGCGGGCCGATCTCGATTACCAGGTGAATTTAAAAAATGAAATACTGCTGGGGGAGATCCTTCAATTGATCAGGAAACAGGAACACGAAGAGTCCCTGCGGACCGTGGAAGAATAATTGTAGCTGCGGTCCGTCGGCGGCGTCAGAACGAGCTTCGCCGGAGAGAGATTCAGCTACGCAAAGTGCGCGCTCTGCCACTGAGATAGCGGTGACTGGAACGCGATGAGGGAGCTTGTGCATCGGCTTCGGCACTTATTGTGCTCCCAAAGTCAGGCATGCCGGGAATGCATTCGCATACGAAGGAGCAGCGCGAAGCCGTGCGCCAGCTCGTCTACACCGTGCTGACGCGCGACATGTCGACCTTCATGCCCGATGCATTCAAGCATTGGATCAAAGACACCGATGGAAAGTTCCGCAAAGTTGGCCTGACGCTGAGATTCGAAATTCGTGAGCGGGTCGTTTATTTCACGGTGAAGGAAATTCGCAGCGGGCGCACATTGCATCGGTTCGATTCGTCGACGCGCGTGCCGTTCGATGACCGTGACGTGATCATGTCGCTGGACGAATCGAAGCCGGTCGGGCGATAGAAAATGGCGTAAAGCCGTCGCCACCATCGGCAAGGCCGAATTGGACGTTGCGACCGATTTGTTTTCACAACCCTGGAGATCCATGACTGGAATTCTCGGCACACTCATCATCGGCCTCGTTGTCGGCGCGATCGCAAAATTTCTTATACCGGGGCGCGATCCAGGTGGTTGCTTCATCACCATCTTGCTCGGCATCGCGGGCGCGTTTGTGGCGGGATTTCTCGGCCGCGTCGTCGGCTGGTATGAACCGGGTCAGCCGGCCGGTCTCATTGCGTCAATTATTGGAGCAATGTTATTGCTCTTGATCTATCGGTTGATTCGAGGACGCAACTCGCCTTAGCAGCTCCTTCGGTTTTTAAGTTTTACTTTCCGGGCCGTCCTGCCGGCGCGAAAGCGTTGGCGAAAACGAAGTCGGCTACGCGGCGCCCCTGCGCGATGCCCTCCGTCTTGTCGAAGGCCCAATGGATGCCGAGATAGATTCGACTCTGGCCATTTTCCTCTTCCGCCTGCGAAAGCGAAGTGAAGCTGCGCGAGATAACTGGGCGCACCATTCCATCGTTGTCGCGTGTGACGCCGTTGAATTCATCCGAGATGAAGCTGAACGGGATGCGATCGGTGCGATAAAAACGGCGTAGCGTCTCGAAAAGAGCGCCGCCAATGCCAGCGTGCCCGGAGGGATATGAGGGAAAAGGCGGGGTAAAATCCGATCCAACGAGATTGCTGGCCGGAGCGCCCAAAGGCGTGAAGTCGGGATCGGCTTTCGTCTGCGGGTTGTGATCGCCCTTGCCGGTAGGTCCGGTGCCTGGGTTCGCCTCGCGAATAGCTGTGACCGGCCGCCAATACTGGTAATGATACTAGCCAACCCTTTTACGTCGGCAAAGGATTGTGAGGAGAGCGTGCGTTCATGAATTCCTTTGCTGTCGGCACGTGGCCCTGTTTTTTGCAGCAACCCATGCGCCTACGAGAGCCATTGCGCGAAATTCGGTTGCGCTGCTCGGAGGGCGCTCTTTGCTGCGCCCTCGACGATGCGTCCGCCCACCCGGCTTGCTATCATTGTGGCTTTTGCCGCCCTCTACCTTGTCTGGGGCTCGACCTATCTCGGCATCCTTTTCGCCATTCGCACCATCCCGCCGTTTCTCATGGCCGGCTCGCGTTATCTCACCGCCGGCCTCATTCTGTATGCCATCGCTCGCGTCCAGGGCGTAGAACGGCCGAGCCTCGTCACCTGGCGCAGCGCGGCCATCATTGGGGGCTGTCTTCTCCTCGGCGGCAATGGCGGCGTGACCATTTCCGAAAAGTTCATAGATAGCGGTCTCGCTGCCGTCGTAGTCGCAATCGTGCCGATTTATATTGTGCTGTTGTCGTGGGCGACTGGTCTCGCTCCCCGCCGGGATTGCCGGTCCTGATCGGCCTGGCGGGCGGATTTGTCGGCGTTGGAATTTTGATGGCGCCATCATTGCATTTTGTCTCTAACGCGACGCGCTCGCCCGGGACCGGAATGCTGATTCTGCTTTTCTCGACATTCCTCTGGTCGGCCGGCTCGCTCTATTCCCGCCGTGCCAAAAACGCCGATTCGCCCTTTCTCGCCGCCGGGCAGCAGATGATTTGCGGCGGTGCGCTCTTGCTGCTCGCCGGTGTGATCGCGCGCGAGCGTTTCCATTGGCACGGCATTAGCGCCCTCTCCATCTGGTCCTGGGTTTACCTTGTTCTCATCGGCGCGATCATCGGTTTCAGCGCTTATATTTTCCTCCTGCGACATTGCGATCCGGCCAGGGTCGCGACCTATGCTTACGTGAATCCCATCGTCGCTGTGATTCTCGGAACGCTCTTTGCCGGGGAAACCCTGAGTGCGCGCGCCATCATCGCCGCCGCATTGATCGTCGGATCGGTCGCCATCGTCATCACGGCGCAGCAATTGAGTTCAAGAGCAGGCCCGGAAGTGTCGGCTGCAATGGCTGAGGCAGATTAGGCGCACGTCTTCCGCGGCTCGCGCCAGCCACAACGCTTGGCTTTTGCCTTAAGCACTCTCTAGTATCTGGCATTGGAATCGACAGCGCCAACCGGCGAGCGGCGTGCAGGCGGCCCGCCGAAAAGGGAAACCATCGAAGTGGTCCAGAAAAACTGGCGGGCCGAAGTCGAGACGGCGCGGGTCTATCGCGATCTGGCGGAACGTGAGCCGGACGAGAAACGCAAAGGCATTCTTATTCGCATGGCCGAAGCGGAAGAGCGCCATGCCCAGCGTTGGGAGCAAAAACTTCGCGACATGGGCCAGCCCGTTCCACAACTGGCCGACAATATTTGGACGCGCTTTCAGCGAAAATTCACGCGCTCGCTTGGCACCGATATCGCCATTCGCCGCATGGAAGCGGCCGAGGAAAAGCACGAGCGCGAATTCAACGCGCAGCGCGACCGCGCCCTTTCCGGCGAGGACGACGTACAGGAATTTTTGCGCACCAGTGCGCTTGAAGAAAAGGCGCACGCCCGCGCGCTTAATGCCATGGCGGGGCCGCCTCAGACGCCAAAGAGTCTTCTCGAGAGCATCCTCAAACGCGAACGCTGGCACGGTCGCGGCGGAAGCTGGGTCGCCGACGCCATTTACGGCGTGAATGACGGTCTTGGCGCCGTCTTCGGCATCGTCTCGGGCGTGGCTGGCGCGACGAATAACCAGCAGCATTACGTGCTGATTTCCGGTCTCGCCGGAATGCTCGCTTCCGCTCTCTCCATGGGCGCGGGCGCGTATCTCGCGGGCAAGAGCGAGGGCGAGGTCTACGAAGCGGAAATCGCGCGCGAAAAGGCCGAGGTCGAAGAGAATCCCGAGGAAGAGATCGAAGAAATGGCGCTCTTCTATCAGTTGCAGGGTTTTGGCGTAGAGGAATCGCAGAAAATGGCGGAGCGGCTGGCCGAAGATCCGGACCAGCTCGTCCAAGCCATGGCCCAAAACGAACTCGGTCTTTCCGAACATCGTTTTCCCAATCCGTGGAAATCGGCTGCTTCCGCTTCACTTTCCACCGCCATCGGCGCCTTCATCCCGATCATTCCATTCTTTTTCATGAGTGGCTTCGCGGCCGTTATCGCCGCTTTCATCATCAGCATCATCGCCCACTTCGCCGTCGGTGCGGTGAAATCACTCATCACCATCCGCTCGTGGTGGGCTTCCGGTTTCGAAATGACACTCGTCGGCGTCATCGAAGCCGTCGTCACCTACGGGCTTGGTTTGGCCTTTGGCGCGGCCGCTGCCTGAATCAAATCCTGCCCGAGCTGAGCGAACGAGGGGTTCAAGCGAGGAAGGGGGAGATGAGCATAGGCGGCTTCAGGTAAACTCCAGCCTGACTCGGAATCCTGGCAGGGTGGAGCGTCGTAATTCGGTGACTCGATTTTGTAAAGCTGCGAGGTCGGTTTCTCCCATTGGCTTCTGTTTTCTCGTGGCAGCGCCAGCACGTTTATCTCTCTTTTTCCTCCGAAGATGTTGATCGTGTGACGGCGAAAATTGTTCCGATTGAATGGATCTGCCGCGTGCCAAAAGAGCGCGTAGCCGGCGTCGGCGAAATAGCGAAAAATTTCGGGGAAGCGACGCGGGCTCGTCTGTTCGAAGTAAACGGTGGGACGGAGTTTCCCGATCAGGTCGCGCGCGCCGAGTAGGACGTCCAGTTCCATCGCTTCGACGTCAATTTTGATGAGGTCGCAGTGCGTCAAGGCGAGATCGTCGAGAGCGAACGTCGGCGTCGGAAATAGAGGCCCTTGCTGCAAGCCGCTCGTATCCGCTTCTGTGGCGTTCAAGAAAGTCACCGCGGCTGAGTTATTGTCCGAGCGTCGTTCCACCGGCAGAAATCGGACACGACTTTCCTGCGCTGCCAGAGCGCGGATACAACGAACATGCCCCGCGTCGTTCAGAAGCGTGTTGACAGTGAGCAAACTGAAAATGGCTTCCTGCGGCTCAATGGCGATGACATGACCCTTTGCGGTGACGAAGCGGCTAAATGCGAGCGCGTGTGTCCCGATGTTAGCCCCAACATCGATCACAACTGCGCCGGCGCGGACAAAGGAGGAAAGAAGGTAGAGTTCTTCCTCTGCCCACTCCCCATAAACTCGAAGCGACTTGCCTATTGGCCGGTCCAACTCCTCGTGAAAGAGCAATCCGTGCCGCGTGGGAGAAACAACCGTTGCCATCCCCTAAAGCGCGCGGCGGTGTAGATGCCGGGTCAGCCGCCGACGTACTCCCAGCGCATAAATTAAATAGTAACCGATAACGCCAGCGGCAATGGCGAGCGATACTGCCGTCCCCGATGAAGTGAACCAGGGATAAGGCGCTACACCGGCGTGCGCACCTCGCCACCATCCATAAGCGAGGCGTGCCGCCACCGCGAAGACGACGAGCAACGCCAGCCAGCGATTGGGCGTGTAGTAAAATGTCTCCTCCGCCAATTCCCAACGCGTCAGGGCCAGACCCAATACACCAAGAACGGCGCCGCCCAGCATCCCCGTCAACGCGTAAAAAAATGCCTGATGAATCCAGAAAGTCATGCACGCCGCGGTGAGAAGAAAGAACCCGGCGCCGAATGCGGTCGTCCAGACGTTGACAGTCGCGACCCAGCGCCGTCCCTCACGCCGCGCCGTGCCCGCGCGGTAGCGCAGCGCGATCGACAAGGCGATGCCGGCGCCGAGCGCCAGCATCACGCAAAAAAGCAGGCCAAGGATCAGGAACGGCACCTTTTCAACCTAAGGCCGGGTCGGGCGGGGCGCGCGAAAAAAGCAATTGACCGTGATTATATTAAAATGATATCATTTCAGTATCAGAGCAAAGTTGTGAATACGAACAACACTGGACCCAGCCGGGAAATTGTGCGCAGCGCTCTCAATGGCTGGTTTATGCTTGCATTTAACATCGCGCTTCTGCTCGGCGGCAGCGCGCTGCTCATCTCCGGCATTCACGCGAGGGAAGTCAGAGGAGGCGGCGACTCCGGCATTGTCCTCGCGCTGATTATCCAGTTGGTGGCGGTGATTTTCTTAGGCGGCCATTTCGCGCTGCAACCGAACGAGGCGCGCGTCCTCCTTCTCGCGGGCAAATATCACGGCACGGTGCGGCGGAGCGGTTTCTTCTGGGCTAATCCCTTCTATTCGCGCAGTCGCGCCCACATCCCGCTGAATGCCTCCGACTCCAACCGCGATCATCCCAAGCGCCCTGGCGGCGGGGGGCTGCTGTGGCGGACGTTGAGCGCGAAGATTTCTCTGCGCGCGCGCAATTTCACCAGCGAAAAGCTGAAGGTGAACGACAAACGCGGCAATCCGGTCGAGATCGCGGCCGTGATCGTGTGGAGGGTGGAAGACACAGCCAAAGCGGCTTTCGATGTGGATAACTTCGAGAGCTACGTGCGAATTCAAAGCGAGTCTGCGATTCGCCACATCGCCAGTCTTTATAGTTACGATCGTTCCGACGAAGATACCGAGCTCACCCTGCGCGATAGTGCTGATGAAGTCGCCGGAAGTTTACAGCGAGAATTGCAGGAGCGTCTGACCAAGGCGGGCGTGACCATCGACGAGGCGCGTCTGACTCATCTGGCATACGCGCCCGAGATCGCGCAGGCCATGTTACGCCGGCAGCAAGCGGAAGCGGTTATCGCGGCGCGGACCAAGATCGTGCAAGGTGCGGTCAGCATGGTAGAGATGGCGTTGAATGAACTGAGCGCAAAGGAAGTCATCGAGATGGAAGAACGCAAAGCGGCCATGGTGAGTAATCTCCTGGTGGTGCTTTGCGGAGAAACCGAAGTCACTCCTGTGGTCAACACCGGCACGCTCTACACCTGAGGATGGCAGGAAGTGAGCGAAAGCCCTTCCTATTGCGCCTCCCGCCCGATCTTTGGCGGGAGATGGAGAAATGGGCGGCGGATGAATTGCGCAGTGTGAATGGGCAGATCGAATATCTATTGCGCCAGGCCGCGATGGAGCGGCGCCGCCTGCGCCGCGAGCGAGCTAACAAGAATTAGATGCTATTCTGCGCGTAGCGCCGCCATCGGGCTGATGCGGGTGGCGCGGCGGGCGGGAAGCCAGGTCGCGATCAAGGTCGCAGCGGCCAGCAACAGCGGCGCGGTGGAGAATGCGACGGGATCGAGCGGTCCGACCTGATATAACATGCCGGAAAGAAGTTTCGCCGTAGCGAAGGCGAGGAGGAGCCCGATGACTACGCCGCCGCCGAGCATGAATGCGCCCTCGCGGATGATCATCCACTGCACCGTGTCGGGCCGTGCGCCCAGGGCCATGCGGATGCCGATCTCGCGCGTGCGCCGCGCCACCGAATACGCTTTCACGCCATAAACACCGACGACCGCGAGCAACAAGGCGAGCGCGCCGAAGATGGAAAACAATGTTGCCCCGGCGCGGACGGCCCACAGTTCCACGTTAGCGTCGAGATGCTGCGGAAAAGTTTTCAGGGAGAGAACTGGCAGCATTGGCTCGACTTCGCGAACGGTGCGACGAACCGCGTCGGTGATGCTGGCGACGTTTGCCGTATTCACCGCGGCAAATTTGATAAAGAAAAACGCGTTCGACTGAAATCCCCGCGCGAATGGCACGTAGATCGTCCCGCGAGGCTGTTTCTCGAACAGCGCGCCGCGCGAGTTCGCCGCGATGCCGACGACTTCGATCGGTTCTTCCGGCTTGATGTTGCTGTTGCCGCTACTTTGCACTCCCATCCCTCCACCGCCGTCATCGCGTCTAGCGCGGGGCGCGTTGTCGGGCGCGACCTGGATGTGCTGTCCGAGGGCGTCGCCCTCAGGCCACAGTTTTTTCGCGAGCGCTTCGTCGATGATGGCGACGGCGTTGTTTGCCGGCTCGGTCGCTTCGTTGCTGGTAAAGGCGCGACCGCGCAGGAGCGAAAGACCGACCGCTGAAAAATAATCTGCGCCCACACTGTTGTAACGCGAGGAAAAGGCGAGTCCCTCTGCGGCTGTGGCCGGTTTGTCCTCCTTGCTCACGTGTACGCCCGCGCGTTGAATCGACTTGCCGAGCGAGACCATTCCAAATGGCGCCGTCGCCGAAATGCTGACGCCTTCGACGCCGGGCAAAGCGGCCAGCCGGTCGCTCAGCTCGCGATACAGTTGCTGCGCACGCGGTTGGTCGATGCCACCCAGGCTGCCATCAACTTCGAGCAGCACATCGCTGTTAACCCCCAGCCCGGTATCGACCGATGCGGCCTTGTTCGCGCCGCGGATAAAAAGCGCGGCCGCGGTCAGCAGCGCAAGAGAGAAGGCGATCTGCGCGACCACCAGTGGATTGCGCGGGAGAAAACGCCATCGCCGCCGCACCGTGTCCTCGCCCGCATGTTCTTTCAGATCGGTCACAACACTGTTGCGCGATACCTTCAACGCCGGGCCAAGAGCGAAGGCGAGGGTGCCGAGGACGCAAAACGCGAGAGTCGCAAGGAGAATGGGCACGTTCGGGCCGGCGCTCCAGACGAAGTCGAGCGGCAGCAACTTGCTCATCGAAGCCGCAAGCAAGCTCGATGACCAAAGCCCAAGCAAGAGACCGGCCGCACCGCCGATCAGCGCGAGCAAGAAGCCTTCGGTGAGGAGCTGACGCACGATCTGCCAGCGATTGCCGCCGAGGGCGAGGCGGATGGCGATTTCCTTGCGCCGGGCGGTGCCGCGCGCGAGCAGCATATTGGCGAGATTCAAGCACGCCACCAGCAACACCACCGCAGCCATTCCCATCAGCAACGGCGCGATCGCGCCTACGTTGCTGTCATCAGCTGGACCGTCGCTGATGGAGAACCGCGAGACCGGTCGCGTCGTAAACGTCTGGTCTTTTTGCTCGACCGGATAGGCCTTTTCCAGACTACCGGCGAGTGTCTTTAATGCCGCTTCCGCCGTGGGCGCGGTAACGCCATTTTTGAAGCGACCGATGAGCAGGAGTTGGTCTCCGCTGCGACTCGACATCGCTTCGTGGTGAGTATCGGCGAAGTCGTTCATGACGAACTCATATGCGCTCAGCGGCAGCCATACCTCTGGCGAAAGCATCGCCAGAGTGCCGGCAAATGTTCGCGGTAATACACCGATGATCGTGTATGAGCGGCCGTTGATTTTCATCTGCGAGCCGAGAACGGAAGGGTCGCGTTTGTGCTTTTGCCAGTAACCGAAGCTGACGAGCGCGACGGAGGCGGCGCGGCCCGGTAACTCTTCTTCTTTGGTGAACGTCCGCCCGATGACCGGCGCGACGCCGAGGACGTCAAAGTAATTGGCCGTCACGATGTCGGCAAAGGTGCGCCGAGTATTGTTGGCTTCACCCAGGCCGACCATGGCCACGTTATGGGCCGCTACGCCGGAGAAGATGGAGTTCTGCTCGCGGATATCATTCAGTGTTGGATAAGAAAAGGCGCGGAAGGTTTTCGGGTTTTTTGTGTCCTGCGAGAATATTTGCACGAGCTCGTGCGGCCGCGCGTACCCGGGCGGGGCGAAGAGCATGGTGTAAACGGTGTTAAAAATGGCGGTATTGGCCCCGATTCCGAGAGCGAGCACGAGCACGGCTGCGAGAGTGAAACCGGGCGCTTTGATCAGCTGGCGAAAAGCAAAGCGAAAATCGCGTATCATAATTTCCCGGTGGGATGCGGGAAGCCTGCGATTTGGATTCAACTGCTTCCCGATTTTGGCGCGACGAAATCCCAGTTCCGGGACGGTCTCGCTCTCGATCAAGTTCAGCGTCGGGCGCAAGGGCAAGGCTCATCAGTGTTTATGACTCCCACTTGTCATTGGCACGTGCGCTGCGTAAGGGTCGTTGAACACGTTCGTTCACATGACTTCTCTTATGGATAAACGCATCACTTATTGCTTCATCGCGGGAGCCATCGTTGCTTCGGCCGTTCTCGCGCAGGAAAAACAACAGCCAACCGTCGATGATCTGGTCGCAAAAAATGTGGAAGCGAAAGGCGGCGCCGACGCCTTGCGCGCGCTGCAATCACTAAGGCTGACCGGGAAGCTGCTGGTCAACGACGGCCAGATCCAGCTCGGGCTGGTGGAAACGAAGAAGAGGCCGGGCGCAATCCGCACGGAAGCGAGCTTGCAGGGGATGGCGGGAATTCAAGCCTATGATGGCAAAGAGGGCTGGAAGGTCTCGCCATTCCAAGGACGGAAAGATCCGGAGAAGATGTCAGCCGACGATACGAAGGGACTTGTGGAAGACGCCGAGATGGATGGACCGCTCGTCGATTACAAAACAAAAGGCAGCACCGTGGAATATCTTGGCACGGAAGACGTCGATGGCACCGCGGCGCACAAGCTCAAGGTTACCCGCAAAAACGGCGACGTGAACTTTGTTTACCTTGATCCCGATCACTTCCTCGAAATCCGCACCGTGACGCAACGTATCGAGCACGGCGCGCAAATGGAAGTGGAGACGGATATTGGCGACTACGAGAAAATAGCCGGCGTCTTCATTCCTTTCTCGATTGAGAGCGGACCAAAAGGCTCTACCGACAAACAAAAGACCGTTATCGAGAAGGCGGAGCCTAACGTGACCGTCGATGATTCTTTCTTCCACTTTCCCGCAACCGCCACCAAGTAAACTATGCCTCTCAATAAACTTCTTTTCGCCAGTTTTATTCTAGTTAGTAATCTCGCGCTGGCCGAGAGCGCGCCTTTCAACTCGGCTACAATCTCGGGACTGGGAGCGCGTAACATTGGCTCTGCCAGGATGAGTGGCCGTATCTCGGCCCTGGCCGGAACGAAGGAGACTTCCGGGAAGATCACGCTTTTTGTCGGCGCGGCCAGCGGCGGCGTTTGGAAATCCGATGATAGCGGCACGCGTTACCGCCCGGTCTTCGATGAGCAGCCGGTCCAATCCATCGGCGCCATTGCCGTCGATCCGAAAAACGCGAAAAATATTTGGGTCGGAACGGGCGAATCCTGGACGCGTAACAGCGTTTCCATTGGCGACGGTATTTACAGGTCGACTGACGGTGGTGAGACTTGGACGAAAGCAGGCCTGCCAAAGTCCGAGCGAATCGCACAGGTCACGGTCAGCCCGAAGAATAGCGACACCGTTTTTGCGGCCGTGCCCGGCGCGCTTTGGAGTGACTCGAGCGACCGCGGTCTTTATCGCACGAGCGATGGCGGGAAAAACTGGGATCTGATTCTCAAAGGATCAAACGCTTCCACCGGCTGCTCGACCGTCCTAATCGATCCTAACGATTCTAATGTTATGTTCGCCGCGCTGTGGGATTTCCGGCGCAAGGGCTGGACTTTCCGCTCCGGCGGCGACGGGCCGGCTGCGCCCTCGGGCAGCGGATTGTTTCGATCGGGCGACAGCGGTGCGACCTGGAAAGAGATTACAGCGGAGAACAGCAAAGGGTTCCCGAAGAAGCCGTATGGCCGCATTGCTGTGGCGGTGGCGCCTTCTAACTCGAAGCGCGTCTACGCGGCGGTGGAAGGTGTGGACAGCGCCCTTTTCGTTTCGGACGATGGCGGCGCGACCTGGGATAAGCGCGACAAAAGTCAATGGATGGTGTGGCGTCCATTCTATTTCGCGAATCTGATCGTTGATCCGAAAAATCCTGACCGTGTCTTTAAGACGGATGGGGCCATGATCGTGAGCGACGACGCCGGCAAGAGCTTCGCCACCGTCGGCGGCTTTGGCGGAATGCATGGCGATGTCCATTGCGTCTGGATCGACCCGACGAATCCGCAGACTGTCTTCTCCGGCGATGATGGCGGCATGTGGTATTCCTTCAATAGCGGGAGCAAATGGTGGAAAGGCGAGAACCTTCCCGTGTCGCAGTTCTATCATGTCAGCGTCGACGACAAGGATCCCTTTCGTGTCTATGGCGGACTGCAGGATAACAGCTGCTGGGTCGGTCAGTCGCAGTATCCCGGCGGGATCACGAATGCGCAGTGGGAGAATGTCTTCAACGGCGATGGCTTCTTCACTTTCGCGGATCCGGCCGATCCAGACTATATTTACGCCGAGTTCCAGGGTGGCTACGTCGGGAGAGTCAACCGCAATACGCACGAAGCTCGCGATATTCAGCCCAAGCCCAACTACAAGGAGAAGCTGCGCTGGAATTGGAACACACCCATCGCGCTGTCACCTAACGAGAAAGGGACGATCTACATTGGCGCCCAGTTTCTGTTTCGTTCCCGCGATCATGGGCAAACTTGGGAGCGGATCTCACCCGACCTAACGACAAATGATCCGGAGAAGCAGAAGCAGGAGCAGTCGGGTGGGATTACGGTTGATAATTCCGCCGCGGAAATGCACACGACGATCTACTCCATTAGCGAGTCGCCCAAGGACAAGAACGTTATCTGGTGCGGAACGGATGATGGCAACCTGCAAGTCACGCGGGACGGAGCGAGGAACTGGGAGAATGTCGTCAAAAATGTTTCCGGTCTGCCGCCTGATTCGTGGGTAAGCTGGGTGCAGGCAGGAAACTTTGAGGCCGGGACTGCCTATGCCGCATTTGACCGTCATACCTTCGGCGACATGCAGCCTTATGTTTTCAAAACCACCGACTTCGGCAAGACCTGGACTCCGCTCGTCTCCCCCGACGAAGTCAAAGGCGTTCGTGGTTATGCCCACGTCATCAAGGAAGACGCAGTTAAACCGAGTTTGCTGTTTCTAGGAACCGAGTTCGGCCTCTATGTTTCTATCGACAGTGGGAAATCGTGGGCGCAATACAAAGGCAGCCGCTTCCCCGCCGTGGCGGTGCGCGATCTCGCGGTGCAGCCTCGTGATAACGATCTTGTGCTCGCGACCCACGGTCGCGGGATCTGGATCATCGATGACATCACTCCCTGGCGCGCACTCACGCCGGAGTTACTCCCGCAGGAAGCCGCTTTCGTCTCCGCTCGGCCGGTGCAGCAACGCATCGAAGGCAACGGTGGCTGGGCCAACGGCGATGCCGTGTTTGTCGGTGATAATCCACCCGATGCGGCCGTGATTACCTACTACCAGCGGTCGCGGCATCTTTTTGGCAAACTTAACCTCGAAGTTCTCGATGCTTCCGGGAAGGTGATCGATGAACTCCCGGCCAGTAAGCGGCCCGGTCTGAACCGGGTGATCTGGAGCATGCGCATGAAACCGCCGCGCGTGCCGCCTGCAGCGCAGGTGGCGTTTAACGGAGTGCGCGGGCCGCGAGTGCTGCCTGGTGTTTACACTGTCCGGCTAACGAAAAATGGCCAGGCGACCGAGACGAAGCTGACCGTAGGGCTGGATACGCGCGCCAAGTTCAGTGAAGCGGACCGCAAAGAACAGTTCGACGCGGCCATGAAAGTGCACGCGCTCTTTGGTGACGAGAGTGCGTTGATGGCTCGCATATTGTTCCTGCGCGCGGGACTGGCCAAAGGCGCCGCCGGCATTCCCGATTCCGATCCGTTAAAGAAGAATGTCGCTGAATTCGATGGCAAAGTCGATGCGGTGCGCAAGCAAATCGTGGCCACGAAGGAAGGCGGCGCGATCACGGGCGAAGAACGCTTGCGTGAACATACCGATCAGCTTTACGGCGCGCTTCTTAGCTACGAAGGCAAACCGGGTGAATATCAACTGGCCTACATCGACGCCTTAAGGAAGGAGCTGGGCGACGCGGTCGGCGATTTCAACAATCTGCTAACCAAAGATTTGCCGGCACTCAATGATGCTCTCAAAAGCAAACGTCAGGCGCCCATCGCGATCCCGCCGGAGAAATTGGCGGCCGAGCAGGAGGAGACGTCGCACTTCTCTGTTGCTGCAAAAACGGGGGGCGACCGTGAAGGAGCCAAAGCCCGGTTACCGGTCGATTTTCACCTTCACTGAGCAAGATCGCGTGTTAGGCACTGGTTAGCGGTGGCTCGTTCGTGTCGCCGTCTTGGTGCCGATTCCAGCTTGGCCACGACATACTTGCGTAGGTGTGGCTCTCTCGTGCTAACTTGCTGGCATGACAATTCTGCACAGTCCTGCGGGAGCGATCTGGCTTTTGCAGTGTCTTGTTTCCGCATTTCTCGCCATCCTTTTTCTGCAATCGGGAATCGACAAGTTGATCGACCGGCAGGGTAACCGGCAGTGGCTTACCGGACATTTTGCCAAGAGTCCGTTACATTCGTCCGTTCCTCTTCTGCTCACGAGCATTACCGTCCTGGAGCTGGTGGCCGGCATCTTTAGTGGCCTCGGTTTCTTTGTTACTCTTCTACGTCGTGAAACGACCCTTGCGTTCTACGGCGCGCTACTGGCAGCCCTCGCAATTCTGGCGCTCTTTTTCGGCCAACGATTGGCCAAGGAGTATGCGGGCGCGGCAGTGCTCGTACCCTACTTTCTCCTCACCCTGATTGCGATCTATTTACTCGCTTAGGAAGCGCAGAAGAATGAAAGCAAGCGCCGGGTTGCTGATGTTCAGAGGGCGAGATAACGACCTTGAGGTATTGCTGGTGCACCCGGGAGGACCTTTCTTTCGCGATCGAGATGAAGGTAGCTGGTCTATTCCAAAAGGAGAAAGCGAACCTGGGGAAGAGCTACTTGATCGCGCGATCATCGAATTCAAAGAAGAGCTTGGAATTGCGGCGGAGGGCGGGTGGATCGAACTTGGCTCGGTAAAGCAGAAGGGGGGAAAGACGGTGTACGCGTGGGCGTTTGAAGGAGAGTTCGCGGGAAGCGTAGTTTCAAACACCTTCACCATGGAATGGCCGCCGCGCAGCGGCAGGATGACTGAGTTTCCCGAGATCGATCGGGCTGAATTCTTCTCCATCAGCGCGGCCGCGCGAAAGATCAACCCTGCTCAGGTCGCGTTCCTCGACCGGTTGCAGGAATCGTTAGCCGTGGTTTGAACCAACCGCTTCTCCTCTTTGCGCCAGGCGCTGGGGCACCCTCGTCGCATCCATGGATGCAGGATTGGGCGCGACGATTATCGGCCATCGGTCGGGTGCAATGCTTCGATTACGATTATCAGACGCAAAGGCGAAGGCGTCCTGATTTTCTGCCGCAGCTGATGACGGCCCACCGCCGGGCCCTGGCAACATCCCGGCGACCTGGGGAACAGGTATTCCTTGTCGGTAAAAGCATGGGTGGACGTGTCGGCTGCCATGTCGCCTTGGAAGAGAAAATTAATGGCTTGGTTTGTTTCGGATATCCGCTCTGCGGCGGAGGAGATCGCGCCCGGATGCGCGATGAAGTTCTGCGTTCGCTCGATACGCCCGTGTTGTTTGTGCAAGGCACGTGCGACCCGCTTTGCCCGCTCGATCTTCTCGACGCCGTGCGCAACGAAATGAAAGCTCCGAATTCGCTGCACTTGGTCGATGGTGGCGATCATTCCTTGCGCGTCTCAAAACGGCAGTTGGCCGCGCGAAGTGAAACTCAAGAGGAGGTCGACGGGCGCATCGCAGGGGTAATTAGCGAGTTTGTCAGGCAGATTGCAGGTAATACTAATCCCGGCAGTGCTGCTTGATTCCCGTTATCCCGAGCGCAGTCGAGGGATTTGCGCGAAGTTTCCTCAAAGCCGTCGCAACGGGATCCCCTCGACTGCGCTCGGGATGACGGCAGGTTTTGTCGTCCTTTTGCCCTTTCGCCACTGGCCGCAAATTTTTCCCTCGCCAGCACCGCGCCTCTTTTCCTATCGTCCCGCTCTTAATGATTCAGCGTGATTATCTCGTGATTGGGGCAGGAATCGGGGGGGCGAGCGCCTGCGAAGGCATTCGGCAGCACGATAAGCGTGGCAGCGTAATGCTGATCGGCGCAGAAGCATTCTCGCCCTATAAACGCTGGCTGCTCTCGAAAAATTTCCTGCGCGAGAAAAACGCCACCGCGAACAAGCTTACCCACGCCAACGAGCAATGGTATCAGACGCACAAGATCGATGCGCGTTTCGGCACCGTCGTGACGCAGCTCAATATTGATCGGCGCGTCGCCGTGCTGGGAAATGGTGAGAGCATCGAGTTCAACAAAGCTTGTCTCGCCATGGGCAGCCGCCCGGTCCGTCCGCCTGTGGCCGGAGTAGGCTTGGGCAATGTCATTTACCTTCGCACTTTGCGCGACGCGTTTGCCCTGCGTGAAATGGCCGAGCGCGAAAAGAATGTCATCGTCGTCGGCGGCGGGCTGCTTGCGTGTGAGACGGCGGCGAGCCTGCGCCAGATGAAACTAAAGGTGAGCGTGATGCACCGTCACCCCAACCTGCTCAATCGCTATCTCGACGGCGATACGGGAGCGTGGCTGACGAGTTACTTCAGTAAAAATGGAGTCAACCTGCTCCTGGGTGAAAGCTTGAACGGATTCGAAGGCAAGACTGTGCTGCGCAATATCCAAACGAAGAGTGGCAATCGGGTCGCGGCTGGTCTGGCGGTAGTGGCGTGCGGGGCGGAACCAAATCTCGATCTGGTGCGCAATACTCCCCTTTCCGGACCGCTGGGTTCGCCGGTCACGGAGTATCTCGAGACAGAGGAAAAGGGGATTTACGCCATCGGCGACCTGGCTTTTTATCCGGACCGGATTATGGGCGGGATGCGCCGGCAGACACACTGGGAAAATGCGCGCGATCAAGGCCGGGTCGCAGGTGCAAACATGACGGGGAAAAAACGAATTCGGTACGAGCAGGTTCCTTATTTTTGGACGGAAATGTTCGACCTGCGCTTGGATTTTATCGGCGATTTTACGATGACGCCGAGTCGCGTCGACCTAACGGGCACCTATGCGAAAAAGAAATTCCGTGCCCGCTTCTTCCAGGGCGAACGTCTGCGCGGCATTCTGCTCTCGGGCGGGACGGCGAAAGAGGTTGAGGGAGCGAAAGGGGAACTCAGAGAAAAACTGGGCAAGTAAAGTGCTATGGTAATTCTGGAAAAGGTCGGATTCAGACTTGCTCCCAGAGCGAGATGAACCCGGCTGACTTCCGAGAAAATCACTCTATGCTCACGCTCGGTTCCTTCGCGTTCGCCTGCCTCGCCGTCTTCGGCTGCGTGGTGTGGGCCTGCTCCAAGGACGGCGACCAGACATAGATGTTATGCTCGATCAAGACGATCTGAAGTGGATCGCGAAAACATCCACCGAGCTGCATACTGTTCTTCAGCAAATCTCGCGCTACGCTGAGATGGCGCAGCATCACAGCGGCGACCACGATTACCTGCAAATGCTCCGCGAGCGAGTCGACGTTGCTTCCCAATCAAGCCAGGCTTTGTTCGATCGCGTCACCAAAAAGATTCTTCAAACCACGAGCGCTAAAACTGGCGTTCCGCCCGCGGAAAAAAAAGCGAGTGTTCCTGCACCGGCCACCGAGATTACGGAGATTCCGACGGACATCGCGGTGAAGAACCCGCAGGGCGCGCGCGAATACATTCTACTCGTCGACGACGAGCCGGAGATCGCCGAGCTGGGGGCGGAAATGCTGGCCGAAGAGGGCTACAAAGTTGTCATCGCCAAGGACGGCTTCGAGGCACTGAAGATTTTCCAGCGGGTGAACCGACAAATTGGTCTCGTTATCCTCGATTATTTTTTGCCGGTGATGGACGGCGACGCGGTTTTTGAGGAACTCAAGGCGCTCAACCCAAACGTGAACGTCGTCTTGAGCAGCGGCTTCGCGGAGCAAAACAAAATCGGCGCCATGCTCGCGCAAGGTCTGCGCGGGTTTATTCCGAAACCGTACACGCGCGCAAAACTGCTCGAGCAAGTACGCTCGACGCTCGACGCTTCGCGCCGGCCAATTCGCTAACGCCATTCCGAGCGAATTCCAGGGCTCCCGAGGAAATCATTTTTAAGATCTCGCAGCTGGATTCCTCGGCTAGGCGACGCCGCTCGGAATGCCAGCGCAATGGCATCAATTTAGCTGATCAAAGTGAGACGGCATGGCTCGCATTGACGCTTTTTTCAAATTGATGTCGGAACAGAAGGCGTCCGACCTTCATCTCTCGACCAATAATCCGCCGATGTTGCGCATCAACGGCGATTTGGTGCGCGTGGACTATCCAGCGCTCAAAAACGACGAGCTGAAATCCATGGTCTACGAAATCGCCCCGGAAGGAAAGATCAAGAGCTTCGAGGAAAGTCTCGACGTCGACTTCGGCTACGAAGTGCCGGGCGTGGCGCGATACCGCGCAAACTTTTTCCAGCAAAAGTACGGTATCTCAGCCGTGTTTCGATTGATTCCCTCCAATGTTCTCACGGTTGACGATCTTGGTCTGCCACCGGTGCTGAAAAAATTCCCGCTCCTGAAGAAGGGTCTCATCCTCGTCACCGGCCCGACCGGTTCCGGCAAATCAACCACGCTCGCGGCCATGATGGATTACGCCAATCTGCAACGGCACGATCACATCATCACGGTGGAAGATCCGATCGAGTTCGTCCATCGCAGTCAGAATTGTCTCGTGCAGCATCGCGAAGTGGGTGTGCACACCCGCTCCTTCGCCAACGCCCTTCGCGGCGCTCTGCGCGAAGATCCCGACATTCTGCTCGTGGGTGAAATGCGCGACCACGAGACCATCGAACTGGCGTTGACCGCCGCCGCCACTGGTCACCTTGTTTTCGGAACACTGCACACTTCCAGCGCGTCGAAAGCGGTCGATCGTGTGATTGACGTTTTTCCCACCAACCAGCAGAACCAAATCCGCGCCACCCTGGCCGAGTCACTCAAGGGCGTGATCGCGCAGAATCTTTTCAAACGCATCGATCAGCCCGGTCGCGTGGCCGCGCTTGAGATTCTCGTCGTCGACATGGCCATCGCCAACCTTGTGCGCGAGGCCAAGACCCACCAGATCCCCGGCATGATTCAGGTCGGCAAAAAGAAAGGCAACCAACCGCTCGATGACGCCATCCTCGATCACCTCCGCAATGCCCGCATTTCGCCAGAGGAGGCATACGACAAGGCGAGCGATAAGAAAAAGTTCCGGCCCTTCCTGAAGAATCCGCCGGAGGATTGGACCGAGGAATAACCGGTGAGACCTCCCGATCTCGACAGGATTTTGACCGGAATGCTGAAGAGCAATTCCGGCATTTCCGACTTGAACTTTTCCGTCGGTCACCCACTTCAGGTGGAAGACTTCGGTGAATTAAAGCCGGTTCATCTCGATCCTCCCATCGAAGCACTCACTCCTTACCAGACCGAGCAGCTCGCCCTTTGTCTCATGCAGGGGAACAAGCGCCTGGTGTACGATTATCTAACCGGCGGCTCCTGCGATTGCAGCTACTCTCTCGACGATAACGCGCGGTTCCGCGTCAATATCTTCCGACAGCGCGGAAACTTTTCCATCGTGTTGCGGCGATTGGAAGGAAATATTCCCACGGTTGATTCGCTCCAGCTTCCCGCTGTCTTGCGCGAGGCGGCGAGGGAGAAGACCGGATTGATTCTCGTCACCGGCGCCACCGGCAGCGGCAAGACCTCGACGCTGGCGGCGCTTCTGAACGAGATTAACGAGACCATGCCAGTGCACATTGTCACGCTGGAAGACCCGATCGAATTCGTGCATCCGACGCGCAAGGCGACTTTCAACCAGCGCGAACTCGGGCAGGATTTTAACAATTACCCGAACGGCTTGCGCGCCGCGCTTCGGCAGGCTCCGAAAGTTATCCTCGTGGGCGAAATGCGCGATCGCGCTACTGTGGAGGTGGCGTTGATGGCGGCTGAAACCGGCCATCTCGTTCTCAGCACGCTCCACACCGTCGATGCCGGGCAGTCGATCAATCGTATCCTCGGTTTATTTTCGTTAGGCGAAGAGCAGCAATTGCGCATACGTCTTTCCGACGTGCTGCGCTACGTCATCAGCCAGCGGCTCGCGCCCAAGCTCGGGGGCGGGCGACAGCTGCTCACGGAAATTCTCGGCAACAATCTGCGCACAAAGGAATCGATCGCGATTGGGGAAGGAGAGCACCGCAGTTTCTACGAAATCATCGAAGCCAGCTCACAGCTCGGCTGGATGACGTTTGATCAATCGATTCTCAGCGCATACGAAACTGGCTTGATCAGCGAAGAAACGGCAAACCTCTACGCCACGCGCACGGGACGCGTCACGCGCGGGATCGACATCATTCAAAAGACCCGTGGGGCCGAACGCGAGCTCGACTCTGGCCTGCGCCTCGATGTTCCGGTGAACGCATTTCGATGAACTTGGAAGAACAAGATCTCGGTTTCGATGCGGGCGACACCACCGCGCTCGTTTGTGTCGATCATCAGCAATTTCAAAAAATGGTCGCACCGCAATTGATCGACATGAATTTCAAGGTGCACATCGGTTTGCACGAGGAAGATGTACTGCTCAAGCTGCGCACTTATTCGTATGACCTGGTGGTGGTTTACGAAAACTTTAAAGGCTCGACCCCGGCGACCAATCCGATCCTGAAGGAAATGACGCGGCGCCCGGGCGGGCAGCGACGCGAGCATTTCGTCGTCCTGCTCACCCATCGCTTTACCACGAATGACGCCATGAGCGCGTTCGTGCAGAGCGTCGATCAAATTCTCAACGTCGCGGACCTCGCTAATTTAAAACCAGTCTTGCGCCGCGGTATGACTCAACACCGCGAAATGTATGCAGCATTTCACTCGACGTTGAAGACCGTTCAGGCGATGTAATAGCGGAACACAACGCGTCTCCAGCCGGGGCTCGAGCGCAAACCTGTTTCGCACATCGCATGAAAAGCACGAGGTGGGTGAGTTTCACCTGGGACTTGGAGAGAGTGGAGCTGCCGGAGCTTCTGCCGCCCCGCCAATATCGCATCGCTCTGGCCGGTGTCGAAGATCAGGAGCTAATGCAGGGCGTCATCTACAAATCGCTCGCTCTCGATCCGAGCTGGAATGCCACTTTGCCCGACGTTAGTGCGGCGGTGACCGCTTCCCTTGCGCGCGCGTTTGCGGCGGAGCCGACGTTGCGTTTAGTGTTGCGGCACGGCGCCCGCACTATCGGCGGCACGTTGTTGGTGCCAGAGGCGAACGCGACCGAGCATTTCGTGCCCGGCCCTTGTATTCTAATGGAATACCGCAACCGCGGGCTTGGAACTTTGTTGCTCGTCGCGGCCTTACGACAACTGCGCGAGGCCGGTCTCATTCGCGCTTGTGCCATCACGCGCCAAGGTTCGCCGGCAGCCCGCTTTCTCTACCCGAAATTTGGCGGCAATCCGTCCCCTATCGCGCCGCTGCTGGCGGCGTAGCTGTAGCACCCACTCTATTAACGACGAGTGCTTGTCTGGCCCGTGCGTTGGATGCCTCGCGGACGTTCTTGATCTCCCTGGGACGGTGCTTCGTTGCACCTTCGCCAAACACAACGAGCCCGTCAATCTACCGGCCAATAGCGAACAGAACCGCGCGGTTGATGGCGTAGACCGTTCCATCATTCCCGATCACCGTCGGCGTATAGGCTTCCCCGATACCTCCCGTCAAAGTAATGACTTGAGAAAAACTATTTGTCGTTAGGTCCCAGCGATAAAGCCTGCCATCTTCACTGTTTGCCATTACCGATCTGGTAAATGGGTCGACCGCGGCAGTGTTGATACACCATTCGCGCACGGCGTTCGGCAAAAAAGGAAACTCCGAGTCCGGCGTCACGCCGTTGATAGTCAATACCTCGGTCATGACGGGATTGCCCAGCACAGGGTCCGGCATGGACGTGGCCGGATCCAGGATGGCGAGTTTATTTACGCCATCGCCGCCGCGGCCGGCGTAGTTGTTATACTTGGTCATGAGCAGGTAACTCGAGGTTCCATGGTAGGAGGGAACGAGCGAGGCATCGACGACTGACGCGGTATCGTCCCAACCAAAGCTTCCCGGAATTTTTGTCCGCTTCAGGTTACCGCTGAAATGGAGTAGCCAGCCACGATCGTTATGTGAGGGAAATGGGTTCTCCAGCACGCCGAAGTAGACATCGCCGTCTGGACCGACCGTCGGTGTCGCGCTGCTATCATCCGGAATGAGAGCGAGGTTGCCGGAAGCTGGATCTTTTAACAGCACCTTGTTAATCGGTTGAAGCGTCGTCGCATCAAGTTGAAGGAGATATCCGTAGCCGAAGTCAGAGCTATTTACTCCGACGTATAACTGCCTCTCGTTTTTCGACAATGCCGGCGCACAGCTCATGTCCACTTTGGTAATCCCAGGATCGCCACTGGCGACCGAGGCTGCTATCCATGAGCCGGTTCCGTTGGCTCCGATCCTGGCCAGTCCGCTTTCCAACGGCACAGGCGTGGAGCCGAGCACGATAAAGCCGAAGTACAAGTTCCCATTTCGGTCAGCGGTAATCGGCGTATTGATCTTGACGTTATCGCTAAAAGCCCGCCGGTTTGCCTTGAAGTTATCGGTTCCGTAGAAGGCAACGCGCGTGACTGCGGCGCGAGGATTGTCATCATCCTGACGAACTAAAACAGTGCCGCCTGCGGCCGGGGCGATGACTTTGTCCTTGCTCAGAGTTGGACCAAAGCCCGGCATAAAACCAGCCAAGGGCACGCTGTAGTCGGAGTTTATGAACCATCGTAGTTTCCCGGTCCTGGCATCGTGACCTTCCACCCGGAAGGTATCATTGGCCCCAGTCTTTACCGGAACCACGACCGTGTTATTCGTCGTGATCAGCGGAGATCCGTAATGGATGAAGATCGCACCCGAATCCAGCGGAGGCTGAAGGTCGACCGGAGTCTGCCAGTGAATCCGTGCCAGCGGCTGCGACGGCACAGAGGAGACTCCGCTATGCTGGACATCGTGAGAGTGCGTCGGCCAGCTGGCAGGTGTTGTTGCTGGAGTTGCCGCGAGCGACTGGCTGAAAGCTTCCGGTGCCACAACCGCAACGAAAAAGAGGCAAAAAATAATGGGAAGATCGCGATAGTAACCACGAGTCGTTAGGTTGTTCATAGACGGATAAGATGTGCTCTTCTGCGCTGCCGAAAACGTGTCAGCCAACGGGTGTAAATGATGATACCATTCACAAACATACGAGGGATCGGCACATTCTGCCTAGATCGGATTCACCTGCCAGAGCAAATAGGTAACAAGCCTGTTACCTTAGTCGCTTTCGCTAATACCGCCGCGCGGAATAATGCCCTCGGCCAGATCGACGTGAAAACTCTGCTTCACTTTCGTCTGCCCGAAAGTGAGCTCAGCCGTGTAATCACCGCTCGACATGATCTTCTTCGGATCATCGCCACCATACTTCGTTAGCACATCTTCTGTCGGCCGCAGGTCCCAGTTCAACCTTGTGAAGCCGGCGACTCCGGGTGCTTTTAGAGTCGCTACCGGTGTACCGGCGGCGTTGCTGATTGCGATTTTGATTTCCTCTCCGGTGAATTCCTTCACCCAAGCGGTGAAAAGCGCGCCTTCAGCGGGATTAGCTCCACGATATACGCCTTTGCCGTTCCAATCGGAAAAACCGGATGGCATGTAAACGCCGTTCGTGGGACGCACGCCGAAGAGATGCGCCGGCTTTTCCCCAATCTCCAGTGTGAACTCGCGGAATGCGCGTGCGTCATCCAGCACATAAAGACTGCGTCCATGTGTCGCGACGACAAGATCGACCGTGCGCGGATGGATCTGCACGTCGTCGATTCGCACCGGCGGCAGGTCACCCACGCGGACCCAGTGTCCGCCCTGATCGAAGGACGCAAAGAAGCCGAAGTGTGTGCCGGCGTAAAGCAGCTTCGGATTGACCGGATCTTCACGCACTACTTCCACCGGCGCGTTTGCCGGCAAATCACCCACCAGGCTCGTCCACGTCTTCCCACCATCACCCGTCCGCGCGATCATCGGCCGATCGTCGCCAGAACGGTAAGCGTTTGCCGCGACGTAAGCCACATTCGCATCCTGCGCGCCCGGCTCGATGCGCACGATCCACTGATTGCGAATGGGCTCGGGTAAATTTTGCGTCAGCTCCATCCATTTGCCGCCGTCGTCCTGCGTTACCCAGAGCCGGCCATCGTCCGTTCCGGCCCAAAGGACGCCCGCGCGCACGGGCGATTCCGCCAGCGAGTAAACAACGCCGTAGTTTTCTGCGCCGCTACCCACCGTGTTGGTTTTTCCCGCTTCATTCTTCGTGAGGTCGGGACTGATGACGGCGTAATGCTCAGCGCGATCGGTTAATCGAAAAACGTAATTGCCACCCAGATACAACACGCCCGGCTTATGCCGGCTCATGATCAAGGGCGAATTCCAATGAAAGCGCGTGGCTGGTCGACCCTCCGGCGGCTGCGGCTTGAGGTTGCGCAACTCGCCCGTGCGCATGTTAAAGCGATGCACAACTCCGTCCTGATTATCGCCATAGAGAACGTCGCGATCGCTCGGGTCGAAGAGCACGTAGAATCCGTCCGCGCCCGTAAACGGCGTCCAGTCGCAATTGCGAATGCCTTCCTTACTCGGCACCGCGCTCGGTCCAACCCAATTGGAATTGTCCTGCAAACCGCCGGCAATGCGGTAAACCGGGCGCGAATCATCCACGGAAATGCGGTAATATTCGCCCGCCGGGATGCGCTGGAGGTGATCCCAGACTTTTCCGCCGGCGTAAGATTGGTAAACGCCCCCGTCGTTGCCGATGAGCAGGCGCAGTGAGATCGGCGGCTTAGGCGGTTTGTTTTTATCCTCCGGTTTGGGTGGCTTGGGCGCAGGCGCGCTGCCGGTTTGAATGGTGAGCGCGTGCATATCGGGATGAAGTTTATCCGAGAGATCTTCGCGAAAGGTTTTGCCGCCATCATCGGAAACGAGGAGCGCGAAACCAAGCAGGTAAACGCGCTGGTCGTTCGCCGGATCGATTCGGATTTGGCTGAAGTAAAAAGGGCGCGGGTCGAGATCGCTCACCCGCTTCCATGTTTCTCCGGCGTCTTCGGAGCGAAACACGCCGCCACGTTTGCTGTGGATATCGTCAAGCGCGCTGGTGCCGCCCTCATCACTCTGAACCACCGCCATCACGATCTTCGAGTTCACGGGCGTGACCGCGAGACCGATCTTTCCCGTCAGCGTCGGCAAACCGTTCCCGCACTTTTTCCAAGTAGCACCGCCATTCGTGCTCTTGAAAATCCCGCCAGCATCTTCGCCGTTCGTTGCCGCCGCGCCGTAAGTGAAACTCCACGGCGTCCGCTGCCGCGCGTACATCGCCGCGTAAATCAACTCGGGATTGTCCGGCGCCATGGCCGCGTCCACGCAGCCGGTGCGCGCGTTATGCGGTGAAGCGGCGGTCAGCACCGCCTTCCACGTTTTTCCCGCATCCGTCGTTTTGAACAACCCGCGTTCGCCGCCATCGCCCCACAAATTTCCAAGGGCGGCTACGTAAGCGATCTCGGGCGATTTCGGGTGCACGAGCACGCGACCGGTGGCGCGGCTGTTATCCAGTCCCACGTGTTGCCACGTGCTCCCGCCGTCAGTCGACCGATAAACTCCATTGCCCCATTCCGCCGAATTGCGATCCGTCGGTTCTCCCGTACCGGCCCAGACGACGTCGCTATCGCTCGGCGCGATTGCCACCGCCCCGATAGACATCACCGGCTGCTTGTCGAAAACCGCATCGAAGGTCACACCGTTGTCACCTGTCTTGAACAGGCCGCCCGTTGAGAGTCCCACGAAGAATGCTGCCGGATTGCGCGGATCGATTGCGATGTCGGAAACGCGTCCACCCATCGCCGCCGGCCCGATCGATCGCGCCTTGAGATTCTTGAACAAAACCTCCGTGAGCTGCGGCGCCCCCGCTTCAGCCGCGGGCGTGGCGGCTGGCCCGGGTGACATTTCTGCTGTGGCGCTGGGCATAGCTTGTGGCGCTCCAGGCCGTGCGCCCTCCAGTGCGGGCGAAGGAGTTTGCGCCTGCGCAATTACCGCGCAGATCAGCGTGAGGAAAACAATCGTCTTCATAATATCGATTTTTGCGTGTAAGCCTTGTCGCTGCCGTCCGTTCTTCGGGAACAGAAGCCCGCATTCTCGCCGCTGTCGGACCATTGTCGATTCGATCCGAGAACATTATGATTTAGACGGCGTTTTTCTGGCATCGATCTCGCTTCGTCTCATCGTGATGAAGCCGCACCGACCTTTCCTCGCGGCGCTCAAGAATTTCGCCGGCCAGCGAGACGGGGGTGAGGATTTGCGCGCCACCAATCAGGAACTGGAGAAAGCGCTCCGCGAATTACGGCTCGCGCAAAAGCAGGTGATTCAGCAGGAACGCCTCAGCGCCATCGGGCAAATGGCGAGTGGCATCGTGCATGATTTTAATAATACCCTGACGCCCATCCTCGGCTTCAGTGAGTTGCTCCTGAATAATGAAGGCTTGTTGCGAAATCCGGCGCAGGCTCGTCGCTTCCTCGAAATGCTGCACGCTTCCGCACAGGACGCCGCGGCCCAGGTCACCCGTCTCTGCGATTTCTACCGGCCGGTCGAACCGAACGCGCAATTTCCCGCGCTCGATCTAACGAGAATTGTTCAAGCCGCCATTTCGCTCACCGAACCAAGCTGGAGAACGCAGGCTCAGGCCAATGGCGTGACCATCGATATTTCCCCGGTCTTTCATGATGCCACGTATGTTTTCGGCGACGAAGCCGCGCTGCGCGAAGCGCTCACCAATTTGATTCTCAACGCCACTGCCGCCATGCCCGATGGTGGCCGGATCAGCATCGAAACTATGGCGGAGGGCGGCCAGGCTCTTCTTTTCCTGCGCGATACCGGAACGGGCATGACCGAGGAGGCGTTGCGGCAATGCATTGAGCCATTCTTTTCGACCAAAGGAGAGCGCGGCGCTGGTCTTGGTCTCTCCGTCGCTCACGGGATCATCGAGCGTCATCGCGGTGAGCTTGAAATCGAAAGCGTTCTCGGGAAGGGCACGACCGTTATCATTCGCCTGCCGCGCGCGCTGGCCAGCACTACGGCCTCGAACACAATCGACATGCCTTCCAGCGCCGGCACCGCCAGGCTCGCCGTTCTCGTCGTGGACGATGACGAGCGCGTCTGCGAAGTCGTGGCGGAATATTTACGCGCCGACAGTCATGAGGTTGCTGTCGCCATGAGCGGCTGCGATGCCGTCAGGCAAGTGAAAGAAAAAACATTCGACGTCGTTTTCCTCGATCGCGCCATGCCGGAAATGAGCGGCGATCAAACAGCCGAACTCATCAAGAAATTGCAACCGCAGCTGCCCATTATCATGCTGACCGGCTTTGGTGCGCTCATAGAAGTGACTGGGTCTCGCCCCCATGCAGTCGACGCAGTGCTTGGCAAGCCGGTCACGCGCGCCATCCTGCGTCAAACCCTGGCCAAGTTTTCGCAGGCGGCGTAGCTGCTGGAGATTGCCGGGCGTTTATCGGCGGATGATACCGCGCTCACTTTGCTCGATGAACTCGACTAGCTGCGTGATTTCCACACGCGGCGCGAAGTCGCGGCGGATCGCCTCGATCGCCTGCCTCGTGTTCAGATTCGCCCGGTAAATAAGCCGGAAGGCTTCCTTGATCGCTTTGACGGTTTCGGCGTCAAAGCCGGCCCGCTCCAGCCCCACCAAGTTGATGCCGCGAATCTCGGCTGGATTTCCGTCAGCGATCATGAACGGCGGAACGTCCTGCACAATTTTCGAACAGCCCCCAGTGATGGCGAAGCGCCCGATGCGACAAAACTGATGCACCGCCGTCAGCCCACCGATGGTGGCGTGATCGCCCACCTGCACATGCCCAGCCAGAGTGCCGTTATTTGAGAAGACAACTGAATTCCCGACGATGCAGTCATGCCCGATGTGACTGTAAGCGAGAAAATTTCCGCAATCGCCGATGCGCGTCTTGCCCTCAGCCTTCGTGCTGCGATTGACCGTGCAGAATTCGCGGAACGTATTTTCGTCGCCGATTTCAAGGTAGGTCGGCTCGCCGGCGTACTTTAAATCCTGCGTCTGCTGCCCGATTGAGCAATAAGCGAAGAACTTGTTGCCCGTTCCGGCCCGCATTGGCCCGGCCAGAGTGACATGATGTTGCAGCCAGCAATTTTCCCCAATGACGACTTCAGGAGCGACAACACAATACGGTCCGATAACTGAGCCGGTCCCCAGCTGGGCTTTGGCATCAACGATTGCACTCGGGTGAATCTGCGCGTCGCTCACTTATCGAGAAACGTGAACATGAGATCGCCTTCGGAGACGACGGCGCCGTTCACCACGCAACTGCAGTGGGCCTTCGCCAGACGGTTGCTGCGCGCCTTGATCAACTCGGCGTGAATAAAAAGCGTATCGCCGGGAAAAACCGGTTTGCGAAATTTCACTTCATCCGCGCTCATGAAATAGCCAATGCGGCTCGAGCTCTTGGCCAGTTTCATCAACAAAATGCTCGCCACCTGCGCCATCGCTTCCACTTGCAGCACGCCGGGCATCACGGGATGAGCGGGAAAGTGACCGGCGAAATAAGGCTCATTGATCGAGACCGTTTTCATCCCGGTGCACTTTGTTTCGCCTTCGAAGCCAAGAATGCGGTCGACCATCAACATCGGGAAGCGGTGCGGAAGAATGTCCATCACTTCCTGGATGTCGAGCGCACCTTCGCCCTGCGGCATGGCGCGAGGGACGGAGAGCGCGATTGATTTTGCCAGCTCCTTCACAATCGCACGCGCCAGCTCCGCGTTCGTGCCGTGCCCCGGCTTCACCGCAATGACGTGACCGCGAATGCGCGTGCCCACGAGCGCGAGGTCGCCGATAATATCGAGGATTTTGTGCCGCGCGAACTCGTCGGGAAACCGCAAAGGCTCTTTGCTCAAGACCGATTCGCCGCGCACGACGATCGCATTCTCCAGGCTTCCGCCTTTGATGAGGTTTTTCTCCATCAGCGGCGCGACATCTTCGTAATAAACAAACGTACGCGCGGGCGCGATCTCGCGCTCAAAAATCGCTGGCGTTATCTCCGTGGAAAAGAATTGAGTAAAGCGGTTGTTCGGGCCGGCCTGGGTGCAGGAAACGCGAAACTTTTCATCCGGGAGAAGCACGAGCAGCGACCCCGTTTTCGATTCGATATGGAGCGGCTCGCGCACGTCGAAAAATCGCCGCGGCGCCTCCTGCGCGGAGGTGCCGGCGCGTTTGATCGCTTCTACGTACGGTGCCGCGCTGCCATCGCCGATGGGCGGCTCGTTCGCGTCCATCTCAATGATGGCGTTATCCACGCCCATCGCGCTCAGAGCTGAAAGCACATGTTCAACCGTATGCACCCGCATCGCACCTTCCCCAATGGTGGTTGCGCGCTCGACTGTCTTTAGGTTGGCAATGTTCGCATCGATCGTCGGTTCGTCCGTCAGATCCTTGCGTTTAAATTTGATCCCGTGATCGATCGGCGCCGGCTGCAGTTTGAGCGTGACTTTCCCGCCGGTGTGCAACGACGTCCCATTGAGGCCGGCTGATTTCGCCAGCGTCTGTTGAAATTCCGCCACGCGCGCTACCTAACAAAGAATCGGCGTGCTGACTAGCACGCCTTCATTTCAGCTCGAACTCCCCGCAATCAAAAGCCATCATCTTCCCAACATCCACGATGGCGAAACGTCGCAGGTCGTTTCCAGTTTCCACCAGGACAATCACGTCCTTGTTTTCGCGACCAGCGATCAGTGAGACGCGTTTCGCCTCAAGCGTCTGAGCGACCGTCATCAACGGAAGTCCATCCGCTGTTTTCAATAATACATCTTCGTCGTCGATCCCGGCCGCGAGTTGCAGTGTGGGGCGCTCGTTATTCTCCAGCGGATTGGCCATTAATTTAATCCGCAATGATTGCGCTTCCACCTGCGTTTCTGTCTGGCTCGTTTTGATTTCCTCCACCTTCATCGGCGCAACCAAAAATCCGCGCGCGCGATAAGTGCCAGGCCACAGATCGTAGCCGAAATCATCTTTGCCGTCCCACTTCGTCACGAGTGCATCGGCCCCAGCGGTGAACTCATCAAGGGCGGCTTCCTGATGCAAAACGCGCACGAGCTGATCGTTCTCATCATAAATGCCGAGGCTGATTCTTCCCTCGAGAGGCGGCGGGAGGAAGCTGATGCGGACGGAGCGGGTCTGCGCAGGCGGCATCGTGGATAGCTGCTGCGCCAAAATAGCTACTGGGAACAAAAATAGCGCGAGCCAGCTGCTTGTTGTCATGTCGAGCGAAGTCGAGACATCTCTGATCCTTCGGGCGGAGAATTAGAGATTCCTCGACTTCGCTCGGAATGACAATTAGCAAAATGGATCCATTCGAGATGCGGAAAGAGATTATCGCGCTCTTTGCATTGCGAGACGAAATCAGAATTCAATTGGTTTTGCTCCAGCGAAGTCGCCAATTGACCAAAACGAAAAAGGTGATCTCGCATTCGTCGCGTCGCGTAGTCTGCCGCAGTCCCGTTGCGGATTTGAAACGGCCAATCGCTGGCCTGCGCCAAAAGAAGCTCGCGCGCGAGCTGGCGTAAAGCTCGCTCTTGCTCACTGGAAGCGCTGCCGGCGTAGCGATTTGCCAGCGTGATCATGCGCTGATTCGCGACGTGGAGATGCGGGTAAATCCAGCTGCATTTCTCATCCAGCCAGACATCCAGATAGCCTTTGTCTCCCCAGCTCGAGGTGGCGGGTTGCACGACTTGAAGTGTGGCGTGCTCGTGCAGGTAATCGCCGGGCGTCGTGAGCGGCAATCCGTCGTCAGCCGCCCTGCGAATGAGCTGTTCCAGAAAAATCGGCCCTTCAAACCACCAGTGCCCGAAAAGCTCCGCGTCGAATGGTGCGACCAGAAGCGCGTTGGAAGAGAGTGGCGAGGATGATATACGTGACTCACGTATATCGTGTTGAGCGTTGTCATCGTTGTTCAGGCGTTCCCGGCAAAGTTCGACGAAGTGCTGCGCATGTGTCCGCGCCTTCTCGTTTGCGAGCGCGGGATCATACGGTTCCTTGGCAACGCTCTGCCCCGTTACGCGATGATATTTGATGCCGGTGAAGCTTCCGTGAAGGTGTGAGAGCGGGGCGAGTTCTTTTTCGGCTCGATCGAAGCCGATGTCGCGATAGAAGTCGCGATAGGCGAAATCGCCCGGGTAACCCGACTCAGCGCTCCAAACCTGCGCGCTCAGCTCCATGTCGCGGGCGAACGCGGCCGGCCCTGCTGGAGTAAAGCAAGGCGCGAAAGTTCCACGCCTCGACTGCGGGCGGGAGTGTTCCAGCCCGTGCGCGTCGAGCACGAACCAACGAATGTTTTGTTCCTGCAGCAATTCGTCCAACCCTGGCGAGTAGGCGCACTCAGGCAGCCAGAATCCAGCCGGTTCGCCGCCGAAAACTTCTCGAAAATAATCACAGCCGCTCGCAATTTGCGCGCGCGCAGCCGGTGGCGATTGTTCCAGAATAGGAAGGATGGCGTGCGTCGCCGCGCTCGCCATCAACTCGATCGCACCGGCGTCGCGCAGTTCTCGAACGATGGAAAGCAGGGCGCCATTCCAATCCTGGAAAAACACTCGGTGTGTTTCGGAAAAAAAGTCGCGGTAAAACTGCGAGAGCGGGAGCAGATCGTCATCGCCGCGGTTGCGCTCACATTCTTTTTCCGCGAGGGCGACCAAGAGCTCGAGATGCCGGCGGTAGCGCTTGAGCAGAAGCGGATCGGCTAGCATTGCCGCGAGGGTAGGCGAGATGGAAAGCGCGAGGCGGAAAGGCACCGCCTCGGCGTACAGCCGCTGCATCACGCGCAGCAGTGGCACGTAGCTTTCCGTGATGGCCTCGAAAAGCCAGTTCTCTTCGTCCGTCCATTCTCGCTCCGGGTGGCGGACAAATGGAAGATGCGCGTGCAGGATGAGCGCTAACATTTCAGATTTTAGATCTCAGATTTGCTTGAGCGGGCAATGCTCAATCTGAAATCTGCATTCTGCGATCTGAAATCCTAAAGGGTGCGACAAAAATCCTGGAAGCGATCGAGCCCCTTTTTGATCACGTCGATGCTGGTGGCGTAGCTCAACCGCACCGTGCGATCATCTCCGAAAGCGGCGCCGGGGACGACCGCCACATTCGCTTTGCTCAAAAGCCGATCTGCAAAATTTTGCGACGTCAGCCCAAGCTGGCTGATGTTCACCAGCACGTAAAACGCTCCTTGCGGCTTGACCGCGGTGATGTTGGGAATTTTCGAGATGCGATCGAACATATAATTGCGGCGCATATCAAACTCTTCGCGCATATCGGCGATGGGTTGCTGGTCGCCTTTGAGCGCGGCGAGAGCGCCCTTTTGCGCGAACGAGCACGGATTGGCTGTGCTGTGGCTTTGGATAGAGTCGACTGCTTTCGCCACCGCCTCGGGCGCGGCCAAATATCCCAGCCGCCAACCGGTCATCGCATAGGATTTGCTGAAACCGTTGACGGTGAGTGTGAGGTTGTAGGCCTCCTTCGAAAGCGACGCGATGCTGACGTGCTGGGTGTCCTCGTAAACGAGTTTCTCGTAAATCTCGTCCGCCAGAATGTAGATGTCTTCCGCCGCCGCGATCTCGACGATTGCTTCTAATTCCTCGCGCGTGTAAACCGAGCCGCTCGGATTATTTGGCGAATTCAGGATCAGCATCTTCGTGCGCGGCGTCATGGCGTTTTCGAAATCTTCCGCGCGCATTTTCCAGCCGTTGCGTTCGCTCGTTGGAATGATGACGGGATCGGCGCCCGCAAGTTTTACCATGTCGGGATAGCTCACCCAGTAAGGCGCCGGGATGAGCACTTCATCGCCTGGCTGGCAGGTGGCGAGGATGGAGTTGTAGCAGGCGTGCTTAGCGCCGTTGCTCACGATCACCTGCGTCGGCTTATAAGTCAGTCCGTTGTCGGCCGCCAGCTTCTCCGCGATAGCCTGTCGAAGCTCAGGAATGCCGGAGCTGGGCGTGTATTTGGTAAAGCCGCTTTGCAGCGCGGTTATCGCCGCCTGTTTGATGTGCTCGGGCGTGTCGAAGTCCGGTTCGCCCGCTCCGAAACCGCAGACATCGAGGCCTTCAGCCTTCATGGCCTTGGCTTTGGCGTCGATGGTGAGAGTGAGAGAAGGCGTGAGTTGAGCAGCACGTTCTGAGATTTCCATGGCAGTAGTCATAGTTGGTTATTTCGAGGTGTAGAATTGTTCAATGAGCGGTTTAAAATTGTTCTCACTAACCTGCACGATTTTCATCTCGCGCAAGGCATTCTCGGCCGAATCCGACGCATGCGCCGCGTTCACCATGATCGATTGGCCAAATTCCTTCCTGATTGAACCCGGCGGAGCCTTGCTTGGATCGGTCGGGCCAAGAACATCGCGAATTTTTCGCACCGCCTCCTCGCCTTGATAAACAATCGCGATGCATTTCTCCGAACCGGGCGCGCTTTTTCCGTCGGGCGCAAGCTTACCGGGTCGCGCCCCCGACATGAATTCCACAATGTCCTCCCAGGCCGCGCCTCCTTTCTCCGCGCCAAGTTTTTCCTCAAGCACTGGCAACACCGGCCCATAAAATTCCTCCGCCTGCGCCACACTCATGCGGTGCACTTTGAAGCCGATAATGTAAAGACCGGTGCGTGAGAAAACGTCGATCACGCCACCGGGACGCGCGTTTGGGAATTTGAAATTGTCCGGCTTGATCAGGACCAGCGTCTTCTCAATTTTTGCGCCGTCTGGAAATTGCACCACGTTCTCGAGAATCCCGCCGTCGCTATCTGAAAATTCCGCCCACAACTTGAGCTCGCGCTCGACCTGCTGTGGTCGCACGCCGGTCAGCACCGCTGGTTCGAAGTAAACAACTTTGCCAGTTTCGTCCGTGATGTAGTCGCCGAAGGTATCGCGAATCGTTTCGCCGCTCGTGCGTTCGTTCACGATGTGTCCGACCGCATGGTGAATTTTCGCGACCGCATCGTCGCCGCGAAAAACCAAAAACATGACGCGCGGTCGCTGTCCTTTTACGACTCCGGTAAAATTGCGCCGGACATACTCGCGGATCAGCTCCTGTATGGCGCGGTGACGCGGCTCCGTTTCCGTCACAATCATCTCGGCGTAGCGCCGCGTCAGCTCTTCGCCCGGTGCGAACATCCGCGCCGCCACCACGTCGAGCCCGGTGCGCGAAATCAAACGCGCGACGATTCCGCCGGTGCGCGATTTGCCCATCGAATAAGGCGTGACAATAGCGTAGGAAAGTTCGGGCATAATCCGCTCCGGCGGCCCTGATCAACCGCCGCACGTGCAGGTAAAATCGAAGTCGCCCGAGTGCGGGGAAACTGCTGGCATGGCCGGGTGGCGTCAAATTTTTTTCGGCTGCAACACTCCGTCATCCCGAGCGAAGTCGAGGGAGCCCGTGAAGTTACCTTAAAGTTGACGCCTCGGGATCCTTCGACTTCGCTCAGGATGACCCGCGAATAACGCGACCCATTTGGCTCGCCGTCGCCTTACAACAATGTCGAATTTGTTTCGCCTTAACGCCCGCACAACATCCGGCTCCTGTTCGCGCAAAATTCCAGAAAGAATGAGCCACTGACTCCCCTTGAGTTTCGGCAAAATCTCGATGAGCAGTTCGCTATAGAGGTTGGCTGTCACCATGCGGAAGTCGGCTCGACCGGGAAATTTCCGCGCGTCGGCGACGCGAAAATCGATTCCCGCAATTCCATTCAAGCGCGCATTTTCTTTCGCGACAGAAATCGCGACCCGATCCGAATCGATCGCCATCACTTTCTTTGCTCCTAGTCGTCTCCCTGCCAGGGCGAGAATTCCGGTGCCGGTGCCGAGATCGAGCATGCTCCAGCCATTCGGAACTTCTCTGGTCGTTTGTTCGAGCAAGCGCAGCGACATCGCAGTAGTCGCGTGCTCGCCCGTTCCGAATGCCGTTCCGGCGGGCATGATCAGCGCCGCTGGCAGGCGAACAGCGCGCGCCGCTGAACGCGAGCGCACGATAATCAGCCGCTTGCCGATTTTGATTGGCTTGCTGGTTCGGTCAAGTGCTCGCTTCAACCAGCCGCGGGGTAAGCGTTCAATCCTGCCGCCAAAACGGGCCTGGAGCTTTTCCAGATCGCGCCGCCGGCGTCCGGCGACTTCCGCAAGTGCTGTCTTTCGATTCGGTTCCTGAATGACGGCGAGCTGGGTTCGCGCTGTTTCGCGCAGCTTGAGTTCGCTGACTGCAAGCCAACGCGGCGAGGCCCGTTTTCGCCAGACGAACATCTAACTGTCGCCGGTTGTGGCTACGGCTGCGACGTGGGCTTTTCTTTGGCCAGCTTTTGCGCGAGGCCGGTTGTGAATTCCGCGTATTGATCGCTATCGATCGTAAATGTTCCAAACATGTAATTGGAATCGGCCCAATCCCAATTCTGTCCGGCGTCGTTGTAGATCATCTGGGAAGTTTTGCCCTGCGTATATTGGTGGTGGATCGGATCCGCTCCGGGCGGATTCGTGATTCTGGAATTCCCGCCTAGTCCACCTTCGACTAACCGTCCGCTGAAGATCGCGAGCTTGCCGATCGTTATGATGTGCTCCTTGCCTTCGATCTTGCGCGTAATCGGCGCGTATTCTGTCTTAAAATTGGGTGACGCCTGGCCAGAAGGGAGGACGACCCCGGCAAGTGCCTCAAGCGCTTTTCGCTGCTCTGGATTCGCGCTTTCGTCGATATAATTCGTCGAGAAGTTCCAATTCCCGAACGATTCCATCATGGTCTGGTTCTGCGGGCTTTGCGCGTAATTGGCGATAGCCAGGCCGTCGAGTTTCACTTTGCCGTATGTTCCTTTTTCGATGAACAGCACCTGATTTCCGCTGCAGGTTGCTTTGGTCGGCTTCGATTCGAACCAGCACGGACAGGCAGCATTGCAGGAACAAGCTTCCTCGAGCTGGCCCGTAATTTTCCATTTGGCCGGTGCCTCTCCCCCGTGGGCGAAAGTGACAGAGCCGAGGAGAAGGCTGAAGACGCTGCGCGCGAACGTTTTCATCTCAACAAACTTGCGATCCGTCGCCCGCGCGCGCCAATTCCAATTCGCGCAGAAATTCATCGCGAAACTTTTCCCTCGCGTTACGGTTTGGCCTTTCGTATTTCCCCATGCGTACCGCCGGAATTCATCATCTCACCGCCATCGCAGGCAATCCGTCGCGGAATCTCGGGTTTTACACCGATGTGCTTGGCCTGCGGCTGGTGAAGCGCACCGTCAATTTTGACGACCCGGCCAGCTACCATCTCTACTTCGGTGACAACGTCGGGACGCCCGGGTCCATTCTGACATTCTTTTCCTGGCCGGGAGCGGCCCGCGGAACCGCCGGCCGCGCGCAAGTTGCCTCAGTTAGCTTCGCCGTTGCGGTCGATTCAGTTAATTATTGGAAACAACATCTCGCCGAACGCGGGATGATGATCGAGGAATCAGCATCGCGTTTTGGAGAAGCGGTGGTGCGCTTTACTGATTCGGATGGTCTGATGCTCGAGCTGATCGCAACCTCCGCCCGGGGTGAGGTTGAACCTTGGGGCGAAAGCCCGATTCCGCCGGAGTACAGCATTCGTGGTTTCGCGGCGCCGACGCTGGAAGTGGGACAGCCGGACCTGACGGAAAAACTGCTGACCGAAAACCTTGGGTTTCGCTTCTTTGGGATGGAAGGCAATCGTCGCCGTTACGAGGCTGGCGAAGCTGGGGCCGCTTCCTCTCGTATCGACGTTCTGGAATCGGAAGCACCGGTCGCTCGCATTGCCGTGGGCAACGTTCATCACATTGCCTTTCGCGCGACCGATGAGGCGCAGCAACTGCGCTGGCGTGAGCAGTTGCTCCAGGCTGGTTTTGGCGTTAGCCCGGTCATGGATCGCAATTATTTTTGCTCCATCTATTTCCGTGACCCGGGCAGCATACTGTTTGAGATCGCCACCGATGGGCCCGGATTCATGATTGACGAAACAGTCGACGCGCTGGGGGAGACGTTGAAACTACCGGCCGCATACGAACCGATGCGCAGCGAAATCGAGGGCGTGCTGCCGCAGTTGGAAGCTGCGGCACTGAGCTGAAATGAATGCTTTTGGTTTTACCTATCAGTTTGTCCCGAGTCGCAGCAGCGCACGGGCTTTGCTTTTGCTGCATGGAACCGGTGGCGATGAAAACGATCTGCTGCCGCTGGGCCGCGCCTTCGATGAGACGGCCGCTTTGCTCAGCCCGCGGGGTCGGGTTTTGGAGAATGGTGCGCCGCGCTTTTTCCGCCGTCTGGCGGAAGGAGTGTTCGACGAGGCCGACGTGATCGCCCGCGCGGAAGAGCTCGCGCAGTTCGTCCAGGATGCAGCGCGCGAACATCGGTTGAGCGATATCACCGCGGTCGGCTATTCCAACGGCGCGAACATCGCCTCCGCAATTATGCTGCTCGGCTTGATAAAGTTTTCCGGCGCCATTCTTTTTCGCCCCATGGTGCCATTGTCCCAACCGCCGGAGATAACTTTGCGCGATCAACGCGCGCTCATCTCCGCCGGAGGGCTCGACCCCATCGCCAACAGCGTTCAGGTGAATGCCTTGTCCGATTTGTTGCGCGAACGTGGCGCCGATATCGAAGTGGTGACGCAGCCCGCCGGCCACGAATTGATCGAAGCTGACCTGAAGAGCGGCCGTGATTGGCTTGCGAGCTTGGCCATCGCATAGCAAGAATTAAGCGGCATGCTTATTGTGATGACCAACACTGCTACCGATGCGCAAATCGCCAGCGTCGTCGGGGTGATCGAATCGCTCGGCCTTCGTCCACATGTGATGGCTGGAACGACGCGCACCGCCATCGGCATCACCGGCAACGCGGGAGCGGTCGACCGCAGCCGTTTTGAGAGCTTGCCGGGTGTGGCCGAGGCGATTCGCGTGAGCAAGCCTTACAAGCTGACTTCACTCGACGCGCGACCGGAGCGGACCGTGGTCGCTGTCGATGGGACAAAAATCGGGGGCGGTCCTCTCACACTCATCGCCGGCCCTTGCTCGATCGAAGACCGTGCGCAGGCTTTTTCTGTGGCCGAGGCGGTGAAGAAGAGCGGCGCCCAATTCTTCCGCGGCGGCGCCTTCAAGCCCAGAAGCTCACCCTATGCTTTCAGCGGACTCGGCGAGGAGGGATTGAAGATTCTGGCGGAAGTGCGCGCGAAGTTCGGCCTCAACATTGTCACGGAAGCGCTCGATGAAGAGAATGTTTCGCTGGTCGAAAAATATGCGGACATGATCCAGATCGGCTCGCGTAACATGCAGAACTTTTCTCTGCTGCGGCGCGTCGGCCGCTCACATTTGCCGGTGCTGCTTAAGCGCGGAATGGCTGCGACGCTGGAGGAATGGTTGCTCGCGGCGGAATACATCATGGCGGAAGGCAATGGGAACGTGGTCCTGTGCGAGCGCGGCGTGCGCACCTTCGCGCAACACTCGCGCAATACGCTCGATCTCGCGGCCGTGCCCGCGGTCCGCCGCATCTCGCATCTGCCGGTGATCGTCGATGCCTCGCACGGCACGGGACGCAACTACATGGTCGCACCGCTGGCGCGCGCGGGCGTGGCCGTCGGCGCGGATGGATTGATGATCGAGGTGCATTGCAAGCCGCAGGAGGCACTCTCCGATGGCGCGCAAGCGCTCACGCCGGAGGAGTTCGCAAAGATGGCGAGCGAAGTGCGCGCCATCCACGCGGTAATGAACTGAGGTGAGCTTCCCAGTTACCGTATTTTCGTGCGGATTCCCTGGGCCAAATGACGAGCGACGGTTTCACCGAATTCGTCTGCTTGGATGGTCGGTGTGGGATTGAAGTCAAAGATTACAGGGTTGCCGTTCCGCCGCACCCAATCGATTTTTCCGTAGTCGATTCCCAGCCGTTGCCGGAAGGAAAGGATTTCGGGTGGCGTTGATCCTTCTGCCGTTTGAACCGCGTGCGCGAGTTTGACCACCGCTTCGCGGGAGCGCAGGACGCTGTTGAATTCCTTGTCGGCAAAGAAAAAATTCTGCCTCACCAAGTATCTACCTTCTTCGATCTCCGGTAGGAATTTTTCGACGACGAGCGCCCGATTGCTAAAGACATCCTTTGGCACTTCCTGTAACGAGGAAAAGACCGGATAACTGCCGGGCGCAAGCCGCTGAACGCGCTTCCAGTCCGCCGCCGGGCCGGTCGCGCGAAAATTCGTCTTGCCCAGTACTTTACCTGGCAGGGACGAGAGCTGATGCCACCAGCCCGAGAGTTGTTCTTCCGGCAGGCCGCCATAGTTGCGCTCGGTTTTCACGATCACCGGTCCGGAGTAGAGATCGTCTCTTTTAAGTAGGTTGGAACTTATTCGGGACTTGGAAATATCGGTCACGCGTCTGTTAACGACATTTGGATACTTGTTCAGTAAAGTGCAATACGCTTTCGGCATGATCGTTAGGTCCACGTGTGGAATGAGAAGGTCAGCCGCAACAACAGGACGAGCGCCGCGCATAGTCTCGACAGCGAAACCCATGCTGCTCCATTCTCTCATCAACAGCTTCACCAGGTAGTGGAAGGAACTAAAGCCAGCGTCGTGCTTGTGGAGAAGGATAACAATCTTCTTCATCAACGCACGTCATGGTGCGCCAACATGGAGCGGGTGACGAGACTCGAACTCGCGACGTCCTCCTTGGCAAGGAGGTGCTCTACCACTGAGCTACACCCGCGCAGTGAGTGGGAATAATCGCCGTGCGACTCGGATGCGCAACAAATTTTGCTTTCGCGCCCCGCGTTGTCGCTGTCGCCTGTCCCAGGCGGCCGGGCCTTGCGTTATCCAGAGGCTTTTGCCACTGCGGACAGGCGGGCAGCTGCCATGCGGCAGACTGTTTCGTCCGTGCATTTTGCTGAATCCAATTGCTCTGAACGCTGCATCCCATTAGCAAATGAAAACTATGAAAGCATTCCTCTTGGGCAACGCCGCTTCTCTTGCTCTCGCGTATGCCCTCTGCGCGCAAACGCCGACACCGATCGCGCCGTCGGCCACACCTTTGGATAGCGTAACGCCGCCGGTAACAGCGACACCGGCTACTGCTCCTGCGATCTCGCACACGCCTGTGGTGAGCCCGTCGGCGACGGATGAGCTCGCGGACAGAATCAAGCAGAGGGTCGACAAAAGGTTCAAGCACAAGGGTTTCGATATCACCATTGACGGCGATGATGACGAGGGCAAGATCCATGGCGACGGTGGGATCCCGGAAGGCGTTTTTCCCGTGGTGGCCATCAGCGTCCTCGCCCTCTTCGGCTTTCCCGTAGCGATTGTCGCCATCATCATGTTCAGCAGCTGGGCCAAGTCGCGATCGCTGCAACGCACGGTGCGCATGATGGTTGAGAAAGGTCAGCCGGTGCCGCCAGAACTCTTCGCTGCGCCCGCCGGTGCCCCGCTCCGACCTTGGTATGATCTGCGCCGCGGCATCGTCCTCCTCGCGGTGGGCGTCGGCATCGTCATGTTCTTCGGCATCAGCGCCGGTTGGGACGAAGGCGTTTGGGCGCTTGGCTTAATTCCCGGCTTGATCGGCCTCGGTTACATTCTCGCCTGGCGGCTTGCTAACCGGCACGGGAACGGTTTCAACAAGTAATGTGGAGCTGAGTGATGCGGACCTGCTCGCACGCGTTGTTGTTGATGGCGACCAGAACGCGTTCGGCGAGCTGGTGCGCCGTCATCAATCGCCCGTGCGCGGTCTGCTCCGGCAGCTCACGCGCACGGACGTGGAGCTGGCGGACGATCTCGCCCAGGAGACATTCATTCGCGCTTACAAAAACATCCGCAGTTTCCGCGGCGAAGCGAAATTTTCGACCTGGCTCTATCGCGTGGCTTACAATGTCTTTCGCGAACACGCCCGCAAACGCAAGGAGCTGGTGGGAATCGATGAAGCCCAACTGCAAAGGCAAGCCGACCCGCAGACCACTAATCCTGCTTTGCGCCACGATCTTATGAGTGCGCTTTCGACACTGCCATTGCACGAACGCACCGCTATCCTGCTTTGCTGCCAAAACGGTTTGTCGCACGATGAAGCTGCGCGCGTCCTCGATATCCCGCTGGGCACGGTCAAAACCAATGTCTTGCGCGGTCGCGAGAAATTGAAGAAGACGCTGGCTGTTTGGGAGAAAAACTGACGCGATGGAAGAAGAACTAAAGGTCGATTGGCTCGACGCGAGACTGCGCGATGAAGCGCCGTATCTCGACGATGCTGGTTTTACCTCGCGGGTCATGCAGCAGCTTCCTGCGCGTCGGCAAAAGCGCTCCACGCGGACGGCCATCATGGGCGCTATCGCCTTCATCGCCTGCGTGGTCGCCTATTTTGCATCCGGCGGCGGGACCTTCCTCGGAGAGAG